>JBMFIC010000001.1:0-168558 GCA_049976505.1 Nitrososphaeria archaeon
GAGATAGGAGAGGAATCAGGGATTAAAGTTGTTAGGGTGAACGAATCCCACACTTCTAAGACCTGCTCCCTGTGCGGGGAAGCCCACGAGGGTGGGCGCGTTAAACGTGGTTTGTTTAAGTGTCCCCGCATGGGGAAGATTATAAATGCGGATTTGAATGGTGCGGCGAATATCCTGCATATCCCCGAGTCCCCAGGACCTGGGAGCGGAGGGCAGCTCCCGGTGAGGGATAGGGGTAATGGGCTGAAGACCCAGCCCGTGGTCTACCGCTGGACGAGCGCAGCGGGGTGGGTAATTCCCACCAGCTATGAAGCGATGAAGATGAAGGCGGTAAACCACGAACCCGTGATCCGCCCTGAGGGAACCCTCGCCCTTCAGGGCGGGGAGGAGGTCAGTTTTGTTGAGTTAAGTATAAATATAGGTCAATTTTAACAATTTTGAAATGTCTGAGTACAACAGGGACATCACCGTAAAGGTGCTTTCGGACAGCCTGCACAAAAGGGTTCTGATAAGGCTCAAGGGAGGTAAGAGAATAAGAGGCAACCTCGAGGGATTTGACCAGCACATGAACCTTTTGCTCTCAAATGGCGAGGAGCTTCAGGACGACGGATCCTTCAAGCAACTAGGGTCTCTTATTATTAGAGGGGATAACGTAATATTCATCTCGCCAGTGATGGATTAATCGAGCCCGCTGGGTGGTAGCTATGAAGGGCACCCCCAGCATGGGTAAAAGGAAATACCGAATTCTTCATGGTTTCTGCAGAAGGTGCGGTAAGAAATCATACAATCTCGTTAAGCATTACTGTGCTCATTGTGGATATGGCAGATCGGCAAGGTGGAGGAGCTATTCCTTTCTGAAGTAGGATGAGCGCGTCCTCGGCCTGCGCTTAGAGGCGCTCTCTGAAATGCGTTAAGGCCAGCACAGGCAAGGGGATAAGTAAAAATATCAGAGCACCCGACCAGAAGCTTAAAGCTGGGTTCTTGAAGAAGTAGACCGAGCTGCCCATAATGGATCCTGCTGCGTACGAAGTATAGTAAACGCCATTGAGGCTGCCAAACCCAAACCCCCAGCCGCTGCTTGGGAGTTCCTTCGAGATCATGTGCTGCATGTATACAGTCCACAGCGCAAGACCAGCTCCCTCAACTCCCCAGAGAAGGCTCAGCACTATAATGTTTGGAGTAAATGGCAGAATGAAAGCTATCAGAGCGCTCGTGAGCGTTATAAAGGCCATCCTTTTTCTTCCGTACAGTGAGTTAATGACCCTGCCCGCTATCCTGCTTGTGAAGAACCATGCAAGCCCAGCCGGCACGTAGACGAGCATCACTTCCAGTGGCGTTGCCCTGTATCTAGACACAACAAAGGGCACTATCATTGGGTACACTATTCCTTGTCCTATGCCCAGAAGCGAAGTTGAAAACAGTATAAGATAGTATGGCATCCTAAAGTGCTGCCTCTCAGCCCGATGAAAAGTGCCCTCATGCGCAACAGGAAGCTCAGCGACTCTTGCGTTAATAATCGCAAGGATGCTGATGATGCCGAAGGAGAGAAAGGTCAGCCTGAGGGACTCTAGATATCGGCCTGTTATCTGGCCGTAGAGGAACATAAGAAAGCCAACAAAGGCCCCTAAGCCGCTCCCGATTATCCCATAGAACATTAGATCGCCAAAAATTCCGGCATCCATAAAACCACCCTTCGCGCTGACCAAGTAAAGCATAGACGTGCTTATTATGCTTGACGAGAAACCAAGCAGAAACACCGAGATGTAAATGTAAGGTATGTCAAAAAAGGAGAAGGTTATAAGGCTTGTTGCCAAAAGAACGAAACCCACGTAAATGCTCGCTCTTACCCTCCAATTAGTAACGAACTTAGAGGAAAGAGGAATAAACGCCGCCCAGGATGCGTTATATATGGCATATGCGAATCCAACGTCAAGCGCGGTTCCACCCAGATAGATAACATAGAGGCCCAGCGCAAATTCATAAATAGCAAAGTAAATGTTTGCGTATGTGTTAAGGACTTTGAAATCGGTTACAAGATCCTTTAAAGACTTTCTGCTCAACTGAGAAGCTTTGTAGGCCCTTTATAATATTTTTAACGCATATAGGAGGGCAAAGCTTTTGAGCATAAAATCTGCAGATATTTGACGCACAGCTCTTAATCTATTAAAAAATTTGACGTTATAGCTGACATAAATAAAATTAATAAGGCGGGAGTTGGTTGAAAAATTTAAATATAATTTATAGTTTTAATTTTTATAAAAATTGCTGAACGAAATGTTTATAAATCTCAAATTTTATACCTATAACGGTGTTATGGCTATGATAAGTGAAAATAGAGTTAATGAAAAGGGCGCTGAGATAGGTAAGATAACAATAGCTGAGATTGAAGTTCAGTCCATAGTTCCTTCTCTTGTTAGGCACATAATAAAGAGGTACCTCAAGAAAACTGGACTAACCAACATAAACGTCGTTCACAAGGTAGGCAACACCCCTTTCACGCTAAGACTCATAGTTGAGGCTGAAGCGCCCAAGGCGCTTAGCAAGGAGCAGAAGCGGAAGATAAACTACCTGGTGTCAACCCTTGAGTACCTTGTGGCCAAGGTCAATGGCAATGGCTCAAAGCTTGATCCTGAGGAGCTCAGAACAGCCCTGGCAAAGGTCGAGCCATCGCTAAGAAAGGTCTACTACAAGATCAAGTAAAAAAGTCACTTGATAACATCCTTTTTATTTTTCTCTAACCTCCTTTCCTCTGAGGACGGAGAATAAGATAGCTAAATAAATTATAGCAACTGAATATTTGAAGGAAGTCGTTATCCCCCTTACGAAGGCAACGCTAAGGTTTGATGAAAGATAGCTGGTTCCAAGGAATATTTCCTCTGCAAGATACGTAGGCATTGTGGTGGAAGCTATGTACAGGGATAGAGCAAAGCTCACGACCATCCCTATGTTTGCAAACATCCTCAGAGTTCCAGAGGCCGCTCCGTAATGCTCCCTTGGAGCGTTTGCCATCACCGCGCTGTTGTTTGAGGGAAAGAACATGCCAGATCCTATTCCATTAACTGAAGCTGCAAGGGTTATGAGCCATAGGGGCGAATTGACCGCCAATATCGAATAAGTAAAAATTCCAATTGACTGCAGGAAAAGGCCTAGGGAGGCAGGAACCCTTGCCCCTATTTTGTCTGATAGCCTGCCTGCAAGAGGAGCAAGAAGGGCCCCCAGGACATATCCTGGTATAACAACCAGGCTGGCATTCAAGGGAGATAGGCCTCTGACCCCCTGCAGATACATTATTACTAAGAACAGAACGGAGTAGTTTGCCAGCGCCTGAAGAAAGGCGGCTATAATTGAGCCAGTCAGCACCCGGTTCTTCAAAAGCGTAAGATTTATGATCGGATCGTCAAATTCCAGCTCCCTCCTGACAAAGAGGATCAGGGCTATGACGCCCATTGCAGTAAGCATGTTGTCGGTCAAGTTGAAGCCGCTGCCGGCCGCGGAGGTGAGACCGATAAGAATAAGCGTAAGCCCGATGCCAAGATAGGCTGACCCTAGAATATCAATTTTCTTTACGGCACGCGGCGACCTCTCTCTGAGGTACTTAAAGCCTACGTAAACTGAAAAGAGGCCTATGGGCACGTTAATCAGAAATATGAGCCTCCAGGTGGTGAATGTAACTATTAAGCCGCCAAGTATGATTCCAAGTATCGCTCCCACGTTCCATCCAAAGGCCGTAAAGCCGTACGCCTGTCCTCTCCTGTTAGGTGGCAACAGGTCCGCAATGACGGCTCCGCTGTTGCTGCTGATCAGTCCGCCCCCAACAGCCTGAACCGCCCTGAACATCAGGAGAGTTTCTGCGTTTGGTGCAACTGCACATAAAGCGGAACCTATCGTAAATATGAGAAAGCCGAGGTTGTAAAACTTGACTCTACCATATTTATCTCCGAGTCTGCCCAGCTGAGTTGACAGCACGGTGATCAGCAGGAGATAGATGAGGATGACCCAGACCATCGTTACCAGATCGGCGTGCAGATCATACATTATCACCGGTATCGCCAGAATAACTATCGTTGAATCAATCGCGCTCATTAGAACGCCGAGGACGATTACAATCATGCCGAAGAATAGCTCGTGTCTTTCAAGCTGAGCATCAAACATACGATTCACTCTTAAATTGATCATGATTTATATCTTATCAGTAATTTTGAGCACAAAGGATAAAGGTCCTCAAGCTTTTCCACAATAAGTGAGAAAGGCGTTAGTGATCAACAACGGCTCCAATTATCTTCACGAGCTGGTAACAAAAATCAGAGAGCTTGGCGTCTTTAACGAGATAAAAATAGCAGATCCTGGCAGCGAGCTTGAGGAGGCTGACGTGTACTTCGTAAGCGGCAGGTCTTCAAGATCCCTAGTAACCATGAAAAATTTCATAAATCTGCTTAAAGAGCTCGAAGGGCGCCCTGCGCTCTATATATGTTTTGGAGCTGAAGCGTTAAACCTTTATCTGGGCGGGACGCTGAGAAGGGCAAACGGGTTCCTGTATGGCGCTTTTCAGGTCAGGTTCGAGGGATCCAGATACGTGTCTGATGGGGTAAAGACCTTCCATGTTTCAAGGCACTTTAACATAGGCTCACTTAATCCGAGGAGCAGGCCTGTAGCGTGGAGCAGCAACGGCGTTGAGGCTTACGAGCACAAGGACTCCTTTGCGGTTATGTTTCATCCGGAGGTTTCGAATAAAGACGGCACAGAGCTGTTGGCCGCTTTTGTGAGAAAAAGCTTATAAAGCCAGCAGCGTAAGGCTGCCTGATGTCAGTTCATCCCAACATATAAAAAGGTAAAATGGGCTATACCTAAGGGCTCGCTCGAAGACGACACCTTCTCCCTGATAAACTCAACTGTTCTGAAGATAGCCAGATCAGAGAGAAGCTACAGGCCTTACATAAACGATGAAGAGATTTCGGTCAAGATACTGAGGCCTCAGGAAATACCCAAGTACGTGGAGCAGGGCCTCTATGATATCGGCATAACCGGGGCTGACTGGGTAAAGGAGACCGGAGCGGACGTTAGGATTTTAGCAGACCTGGAGTATGGCAGGGTAAGAATAGTCCTGGCTGGCACAAGAGAGCTCGGAAGGGATCCAGACGAAATTATAAAGGAGTTCGGCGAAAGAGGGAGAAAACTAAGGATTGCAACGGAGTATCCAAACATAACATCGAACTATTTGCTTTCGTTGAGGATGTACAGAGAGCTATACGGCCTTCTTAGGCCGAGAATCATAACTCCCTGGTATACTCTGGGCGAAAATCCCATGGTCGAGATATACCTATCATTTGGGGCCACTGAGGCAAAGCCTCCTGATGAGGCTGATCTGATTGTGGACGTAACCGAAACAGGCACCACGCTGAATGAGAATGGTCTCGTGGAGATAGCCGAAATAATGAGGTCCAGCGCGGTTTTCATCGCCAACAGGGGATCGTTGAACGACAGGGAGAAAAGGGAGAAAATTCTGGACGTGCTTGCGATGCTCCTCGGCGCTGTCAAAGCGAAGAAGAAGCTGCACATATTCATAAATGTAAGTAGGGAAAACCTCAGTGAGCTGTTGAAGGAGCTTCCATCTCTCAAATCTCCAACTGTAGCCCCTCTGGCCAAAGAGGGATGGTACGCGGTGAACACGGTAATCGGCGAGGAAGAGTTCCTTAAGCTGCTCCCAAAGCTCAGAAAATACTCCCAGGGCTTGGTTGTTCACAGGCCGTTTTCAACGTTGATGCTGGAGGAGGGTGAGCTTGCGCAAAGCTGAGCTGAGAAGAGAAACAAAGGAAACTAGAGTAGAGATCTACATAAACCTAGATGGAAGGGGTGAGCATGACATAGACGTTGAGGACCCGTTCCTGAAGCACATGCTTAGTACCTTCTCGATTTTCAGCGGGTTTGACCTCCTAGTAAAAGCCACTGGAGACCTGCCGCATCACCTTGTGGAGGACGTTGGGATAGCCCTGGGGGAGAGCCTGAATATGGCGCTGGAAAGGGAGAAGGTGAAAAGGTTTGGGTATTCAATCGTGCCAATGGACGACGCCCTGATCATAACCGCTGTAGATTTAGCAAGGAGGGCGTACTTTGAAACAAACATGAACGAAACGGACGCTCGCGAGTTTGATTTCAAGCTCTACCTGCACTTTTTGAGATCGCTTTCCTACAGCACGCCAATGACGCTTCACGTATACAGAATATCCGGAAGCGACCCTCATCACCTGATCGAGGCTGCATTCAAGTCTCTAGCGCTTTCACTCAAAAACGCAACGGCGCCCGCAGATAGGTTGTTGTCCTTGAAGGGATCTCTATGAAGGCGATCGTGTTCAATTACGGAGCAAGCAATCTCTACAGTGTAGCTTCTTCGCTGGAAAGGGCCGGGTTCGAGGTTGAGGTCTCGAGCGCTATTTCGAGCGAAGTCGAAGCTGACCTCATGGTTCTTCCGGGGGTGGGCAACTTTGCTCAGGCATCAAGTGCAATAGAGAAATATAAGCTCCAAATACTTGAAGGCGCGCTTAGGGGCATGACAGTTCTGGGCATATGCCTGGGACTGCATCTCATGTTCGAGGAAAGCGAAGAGGGAAAGGGCAAGGGGCTCGGGATCATTAAAGGGAAGGTAAAAAGATTAAGGAGGGGCAAAGTTCCTCACATGGGCTGGTCTCTTACTCAAAAGGTGAAAGACGCGCTGCTTCTAGAGCCTCTTGGAGATTCTGCATGGCTATACTATGCGCACTCGTACGCCGTGCCATATGTTAAGGACGTAACCTATGCCATCTCCGATAACAACTACGAAAAGATCCCATCCATTATTTTAAAGGGCCAGTTTATTGGCGTTCAGTTTCACCCTGAGAAGTCCGGCAAAGTTGGGCTTGAGTTTTTAAAAAAGCTAAGGGAGGTGCTAAGGAGATGAAAGTATTTGCGGCCTTGGACATTTCAGAAGGCAAGGTAGTTAGACTGAAAGAAGGAAGCAAGCTGATAAAGGTTTACTCGAGCGATCCAGACGAGTTCTTGAACAGGCTTGTTCGGGCTGGATATGATTCAATACATATAGTGGACATCGACAGGGCCCTCGGCAGGGGAGATAACGAAGGGGTTATCATGAAGCTTCTGAAAAGAAGCGACATTTACAAGCAGGTTGCTGGAGGCATAAGGTCGCGCAACTTAGTTCAGAGGTACATTGAGGCCGGGGCCGATAAGGTGGTCGTTGGGACTCTAGCTCTGACAAATCCAGAGGAGCTTGCAGATCTCAGAAGATACGTCACAGCGGCCGTGGACGTAGCAGATAACAAAGTAGCAATTAGGGGATGGAGAGAGCTCATCGATGCGGATCCTCTGGAAATGATGCGCAGGTTAAGCCGGCTAGGCTATGAGGAGTTTCTTGTGACCTCTATTAAAAGGGATGGAAGCCTGATGGGGTTTGACAGGGAGCTAGCGCTCAGGATTCCTGAAAGCATGAGAAGAAGAACAATACTCTCTGGAGGCGTGCTCTTGAGCGAGCTTCAGGAGATCTCTAATCTGGGCTATTACGGCTGTGTAGTGGGCAGGGATATCTACGAGAGGCTGACCCTATGATGCTGGCCAAGAGAATTATTCCCTGTCTGGACGTCAAAGATGGAAGAGTCGTTAAGGGTGTGAGGTTCGAGAATTTAAGGGAAGCAGGAGACCCAAAGGAGCTCGCCCTAAAATACAGGGACGAAGGAGCCGACGAGGTGGTGTTTCTTGACATATCAGCATCCTATGAGGGCAGAAAGATCATGATCGAAAAGGTTAAGGAGGTTGCGAAAGTCCTTGACATACCTTTTACCGTGGGCGGAGGAATACGAAGTCTGCAGGAGGCTCGCGAGATCCTGTGGAGTGGAGCTGATAAGATCTCATTGAACACATATGCGGTGTTGAACCCGGAGCTTATAACTCAGATAGCTGACGTCTATGGTTCTCAGAGCGTTGTTGTCTCAATAGATGCTAGGAGGGAGGGAAACGGCTACAGAGTTTACATAAAGGGGGGAAGAGAAGCAACAGGCCTTGAAGCGGTAATGTGGGCGAAGAAAGCCGAGGAGCTGGGCGCTGGAGAAATACTGCTCACATCGATTGATAGGGACGGAACAGAGATGGGCTTCGATCTTGATCTCACCAGAGCCGTATCTGAGGCAGTGGCAGTGCCCGTTATAGCTAGCGGCGGAGGAGGGAAAATGGAGCACTTTTATCAGGTGCTGACGACTGGAAAGGCAGATGCCGCGCTTGCGGCTTCGGTTTTTCACTTTAATCAGCTAAGCATACCGGAGCTCAAGAGTTACCTTAAACAGCGGGGGGTTGTGGTAAGGATATGAAGTCGTTGAGCCTGAATGAAGTCAAGTTCGATGAAAGAGGGCTGGTGCCTGTAGTAGTTCAGGACTGGAACACCGGCAAAATACTTATGCAGGCGTACGCAAACAGGGAGGCGATCGAGCTGACTCTTCGGACGGGGCTGGCACACTTTTATTCAAGATCTAGGGGAAAGCTGTGGCTAAAGGGAGAGACATCAGGGAACTATCAGCGTGTAAGAAGGATACTTGTAGATTGCGATGGCGATAGCATAATATATATCGTGGAGCCAGCTGGTCCAGCATGTCACACAGGAAACTACTCGTGCTTTTACAGGTCTCTGGAGGGCTTTGAAAATTATGAGGAAATAAGAAGTGAAATTATAAAGTACTTTGAAAGCGCCATACTTATCAGAAAGTCATGGGTCAGGGACCAGTCACAATCCACATACGAATACGTTCTCAATCCAATAACTGAGAACGTTCCGCCTCCTTCATCTCGCGTTATGAGTTATCTGGCCAACGTTATTGATTCAATAACGACGGATGACATCGATAAAGTGCTTGTACCTGAAACGTTTGGCATTCCGATTGCAGCGCTTATTGCTGAAAGAAAAGGCAGACCTTTAGCGATAATCAGGAAGAGGGACCTAGGTGCGCCTCCGGCTGCCACAGCGGAATACTATTCCGGATATGAAAAGGGGACATACTACATATATGGGGTAAACGAAGGAGATTCTGTTCTGCTTATAGACGACGCCATCTCTACGGGGGGCACGTTCGAGTCGATTCTAACTGCGCTGCCGAAAATTGGAGTCAACGTGGTCGATGCAGCTGTTTCAATGAGCAAGGAGTTCTATGGCGGTAGGAAGCTGATCTTCAAGAAGTTTGGCGTTATAGTAAAAGCGCCGGTTCTTCTTTATTTAAGCGATAGCAAGATAAAGGTGAGGATTTCAGAATCAGGAGGTATAAAGGAGCTTTTTGAGCATTCTTAAAATATTTTTAAAACATTAATAAACTTGCACGCTTATTTAGCAGCAAATGGCCAGGGTCAAGCTAAGGGTTTTCTATGAGCTGATTGATATGCTTGGAGCCCATGAAGTTGAAGCCGAAGCTGAAACAATAAACGATCTTTTAGACCAGATCGTTAAAAGGTACGGAGAAATGGCAAGAAGAGCCATCCTAGGCCCAAACAACGAGATACATGAGCATCTTCTTGTATACGTTAATAACAGGCACATCAAAAAGGAGGAATATGGCAGTACAAAGCTGAACGATGGCGATCTCGTCATGATTCTTCCGCCTGTCGGCGGAGGCAGCTAATAGCGTTATAGCAGCTGGAAAAATATATAAAAACCCTCTCCATAAGGTCTTTGATGGAGCAGGCAGTTTTTAATCTCAGCGAAATGGAAGTTTTTCAGCCTGCTTCCCTGAAGGAAGCGCTAAAGGTTCTGAACGATAATCGTGACGCAGAAATAATCGCAAATGCGACCGATCTCTGGCCTCGAATTATGAGCGGCGAGGTAAAACCTAAAAAGCTGGTCGATATTTCGGGATTAAGAAGCGAGCTAAGCTATGTTAAAAGGGAGAAGGGAGTTATCAGAATAGGAGCCTTAACAACTATTTCCGAGCTATCTGAGCAGTCGTTTGTCACAGAAAAGAAATACAGGGCTTTTAGCGATGCAGTAAAGCTCTTCGGCAGCCCACAGATTAGAAACAGGGCCACCGTGGGAGGAAACGTCTGCGCTGCCTCGAGCAGCGAGGATTTGATACCTGTGCTCTTGGCCTACGATGCAAAGGTCAAGCTTGCAAGCGTGGACGGTGAAAGGATAATATCGCTTGATAAATTTGTAGTTGGGAAAAGAAAGCTGAGCAGAAGACCAAACGAAATTATGACGGAGGTCCTATTTGAAGAGCTTGACGACGAATACGGCTCCATCTTTTACAAAATAGGAAGAAGAAATACGCTAATAATAAACATTGTCAATTTGGCCATCGTTGGTAAAGTTCATGCTAAAAAGATAGCAGATATAAGAATCGCTGCCAACAGGGTTAAGGGTAAGATACCTGAAAGGGCACGCAAAACCGAGGAGTTCCTCAAGGGCAGGACGCTCAATGAAGAAACAGTAGCTGAAGTCCAGCGCGTCTTTGGCGAAGAGCTCAGCCTGAGCGATGACTTCAGAGCCTCAGCTGAGTACAGGAAACAGGTTCTACAGGTTCTTCTGAAAAGGGGTTTGAATGCGTTGGGGGTGTGATTTATGAAGAGCATGCTGATAAAGATGAACGTCAATGGTGTTGACAGAGAGGTCCTGGTTGATCCGGACGACAGGCTGCTGGACGTGCTAAGAGACGAGCTGAACCTCAAATCAGTAAAGGAGGGCTGTGGAACCGGGGACTGCGGCATCTGCACGGTATTAATGGATGGAAAACCGGTTCTGTCGTGCATAATACCCGCTTTTCAGGCGAACAACCACAAGATCGTGACTCTTGAAGGCCTCAACAGCGATCCCACGATGCAGAAGATCCAGCAGAGCTTCAGAAAGTACCAGGCAGCACAGTGCGGGTTCTGTACTCCCGCCATGGAGGTAGTTGGCTGGCATCTGCTCAACACTGAAAAGAAGGTTGACAAGAGCAAGGTCAAAGAAGCTATAAGCGGCATTCTGTGCAGATGCACCGGTTATTATGATATCGTTGATGCTATATACGAGGTGTCTCAGCAATGAAGGCAGAAACTGTTGAGGAGTTTATAAGCGAGCTTCAGAGGAAGGCAGAAAAAGGAGAGCTTCTTTACATAGGCCAGGACCTTAAAAGGCTAGACGATCTTGAAAAGGTCCTAGGGTCACCGGTTTACACCAACGATCTGTTGCCAAGAAACGCGCTATATGCAAGGCTCGTGCTCTCAAAATATCCGCACGCTCTTATAAAGGGAATATCAGTAAGCAAGGCCCTAAACTACCTAGGCGTCAGATACGTCCTAACCTACAAGGATGTGCCGGGATTGAACGAATCATCCGCGATCATTCCAGACAGGCCGCTCTTCGCTTACAACAAGGTGAGGTCAACGGGCGATATCGTCGCTGCTGTAATAGCAGAGAAACCAACTAGAGCCAAGGAGGCCACCGAGCTCGTGGAAGTGGATTACGAGCAACTTCCCGCTGTCTTTGACCCGCTGGAGGCAATGAAACCCGACGCTCCAAAGATACACGAAGGTGGCAACATAATCAAACACGTAAAGGTTCGGAAGGGAGACATCGAAAGAGGCTTTCAGGAAGCGGATTATATAATTGAAAACACCTTCAGGACACAGCATCAGGATGCCGTTGCGCTAGAGACGGAGACAGCCTTTGCAGTGCCCAAGGATGGCAAAGTCCTTATAATTGGCTCAATGCAGACGCCTCATCACGTGCAGGCTGCTGTAGCCAAAGTTCTTGGATGGCCAATCGATAGGGTAGAAGTAATACAGGCCGTTACAGGAGGCGCATTCGGTCCAAAGTCTGACGAGACGCCTTACGATGTGGCATCGATAGCCGCGCTTGGAGCGCTCAAAACCGGCAGGCCCGTCCTCATGTCCATGACTCGAGAGGAATCGATGAAGGCACATACCAAGAGGCATCCGGCAATAATAACGCACAAAACGGGCGTAAAATCCAATGGAAAATTAACGGCCTCAAAGGTGCAGATCGTGCTTGATGGCGGTGCCTACGCCTCCTTAGGAGTCCTGGTCATAGTAAGGGCAACGTTCCACGCAAACGGTCCATACGACATTCCCAACGTCTGGAACGATGGATACAAGGTTTACACCAATAACACGTACACCGGGAGCTTCAGGGGCTTTGGAGCACCACAGGCGATATTCGCTGCTGAGGCCCAGATGGATGAGATAGCAAGGAAACTTAACATGGATCCGCTAGATCTGAGGCTGATCAACATGCTTAGGCCGGGCTCAAGGACCAGCACTGGTCAGCTTATGGACGAAAGCTGCGGTCTTCCTGAGTGCGTTGAAGCAGTAGTAAACGCAAGCAATTACAGGAACAAAAGGAAGAAGTACGAAAGCCAGACTGGCACGCTAAGAAGGGGAATAGGAATAGCTCTGCTGCACCATGGCAACGCGTTGGGCCCGGAGGGAAACGACTACGCATACGTTCATCTTTCAGTTGAAAGAAGCGGAAAAATACACCTTGGCACAGGCTTAACCGAGTACGGAACTGGGGCTATTTCTGGCCTGGCACAGATAGCTGCGAGCGTTCTCGGGGTACCGCTTGACTACTTTGTTATCGACAGGCCAAACACGCTGGTGCATCACGAAACAGGTCCCACGGTAGCTTCAAGGGTAACAGCGATAGGCGGCAACGCTGCAAGGGACGCAGCACTTAAGCTCAGGCAGAAGATCCTTCCTGTGGCTTCTAAGATGCTCGAATGCAACGTAGATGATGTAGTGC
Source organism: Nitrososphaeria archaeon (assembly GCA_049976505.1). Taxonomy (GTDB): domain Archaea; phylum Thermoproteota; class Nitrososphaeria; order Conexivisphaerales; family UBA164; genus CAYFFZ01. Next base: position 12,761 of record JBMFIC010000001.1, read on the forward strand.
TGGTTGAGGGCTACGCTTTCTGCAGGGGCAAGGAGGCCAAGAAGGTTGCGTGGGAGGAAATAGTAAAGGAGGCTTACGATGCGAACATAGAGCTCTCAACGCTGGGGTACTACATAGCCCCTGAGTGCAAGTGGGATCCCGAAACTGGGCTCGGATCGCCATATAACCAGTACACTTTTGGAGCCGCCATCGCGGAGGTGGAGGTTGATACGGAGACTGGGCAGTACAGGGTTCTTAACTACTATGTAGCGTTCGATGTTGGCAAGGCTATAAACCCGCAGAGGGTGAGGGGACAGATACTTGGCGGAACGGTTCAGGGGCTAGGATATGCTATGATGGAGGAGCTGGTTCACAAGAACGGATACATAGTGAATCCGAGCCTCAAGGACTACTACATACCAACGAGTCTGGACATCCCAGAAAACATTCAGACGTTCATAATAGAGAAGGCTGGATCAATAGGACCATATGGCGCCAAGATAGTTGCGGAGCCGCCTATAGTGCTGCCCGCTCCTGCTGTAAGGAATGCCATACTTAACGCCGTAGGGAATGGCGTTAATTCGCTTCCGATAACTCCTGAAAAGGTGCTCAACGTCATAAAGAGCAGCAGAAGTTAAAAGTTTAGAATCGGTTTAAAAGGCCAACAATTTAACTTTTTAGGTGCATGGCGGGCTCAGATAGAAAAATAGTTTTTCTTGTTCACACGGATCTAGATGGAGCGTGCTCGGGCGCAATAGCAAAGAGGGTCTTGGGAGAAAATATCAGGATCTACTTCTCAGGTCCCAGGACGCTTGCTGAATCGCTTTCTAAGATAAGAAGCTGTCAGATGCTCGGGATCGTTGACATAGCCCTTAATCATAACGACGCCGACGCTGTGGTAGAAGAGCTGAAAAGAATCAAGGAGTCAGGCTGTGAAGTTCTATGGGTCGATCATCATGAGTGGGTTGATGCGGACGTTAAAAAAGTCTCACAGCTTGGTATAAAGCTCATCATTGAGAAGTCGCCAAGCGCGGCCTCGCTCCTTTACAGGCATCTGGCACCAAACGATGAGATTTCCAGGAAAATAGCTGAGATAGCTGACGACGGCGACAGCAACACAAACAGCCTCGAGCTTACGCTGGCATATAAGGTTGGTGCAAGAACCAACGCCGACAGAAAGAAGCTTATCGAAATGCTGGCAAGAGGGGAGTTCTATAACGAGGAGGTGGAGAAGTGGAAAAGAGCCGTTATGGAGGAGGAGAAGACGATAGACAAGCTTTCCAGAGAGGCCAGAACTCTTAGAACAGCCTCAGGCCTTAGCGTCGCGTTCGTAGATCTCAGAAGATACAGAATAATAGGATCTCTTCTCGCAAAGAAGCTGCAGATGGCTGGACATAACATAGTATTCATTCTGTACGCTGATACGGGGGGCGTTCTCTACGGTGATGGAAGCGTGGATCTGCTTCCCATAGCTTTAAAATATAACGGAGGAGGACATAGAAATGCCTGCGGAGTTAACTACAAGCTGAACTTGATCGATCGGTTCATGCTTAAGATATATCGCAAATACGTGCCTGCCGGGGCTAAAAGGATTCTGCTCGATCTCGCCAGGTTTTAAGCAAAAACGAAATAACCCAGCATTTTTAACGTAAATCTGATGGTATATATAAGAAAGGTTCAGAAAATTGGATCTTCGTCGCTGTTTATAACGATTCCCAAGGCATGGTGCGAAAAATACGGAATAAGGGAGGGAGAAACTGTTGAGCTTATTGAATCAACCTCTGGAGACCTGATCATTCTTCCAAAAGCCCAGGGATCAAGGGAAAGCATGTTTTTGATTGACCTCAGCAAGGTGAACTTGATATATGTTGATAAGCTGATCTCCTATGCATACATAAATGGATACAGCGTGATAAAGATAGTTTACAGCAGAAAGCAGGACCTAGAGAGCATAAAGGAGATAGTTGAAACGAAGTTCATGGGCCTAATATTGACTTCTGAAAAGGACAACGAGGCGGTTTTTTCATTTGCGCTTGACACAAACCAGGTCAACTTCTACGAGCTGTTCAAAAGAATGGACAGGCTAACGTCTCTTATGCTTGATTCTGTAGACGATGAAATGAGCGTGCTACGCCTTGATGCTGAAGTCGATAGGATTTACTTTCTGCTTGTGAGAATGCTGAGGACTGGCTTAACCAACTCAGAGGTCGCGAAAAGGCTGGGCCTTGATCCTGTAAGGTTCCTGGACTTCAGGCTGGTCCTACATTTTATTGAAAGCTTTGGGGACGAAATAACAGCAGTTGCAGGAAAGATAACGCCCAAGGAAGTTCAGCCCATAAAAAGTCTGAAGGAGGCAGTCATTAAGGCCTTTCTTGGCGACAGCAGGGTAAAAGTAAACGAAATCGAGACATTAACCAATGAAGCATATGAGCTTGTCAGAAGGGCTAACAAAGAAGCATCGTCGAGCTTATCCAGAATGATAGAGATGGCTAAGGATATAGCCGATCTTTCAGAAACCTTATATCTTAAGTGAAAGATTTCTGCTAGTATGTCAGCTCCTGAAATCATCAATGAGGGTGATTTAGTGCTATTTGTTCACAAGGACAAAAGATGGCTAGTAAAGGTTTCAAGGGGCAAGAAGCTGCAAACACACATTTCATCGCTGGATCTTGGGGAGGTAATTGGCATGGAGTATGGATCCATAACAAAGGACGGAAACTACTATCTCTTTCGTCCAACCCTTGTGGACAGGATTATGAAGTTTGAAAGGCCGACACAGATCATATATCCCAAGGACGCATCGTACTCGGTTCTAAAGCTAGACCTTTTCCCAGGGGCCAAGGTTCTGGAGCTTGGCACCGGAAGCGGGGCCATGACCGCCTATCTGGCAAATGCTGTTAGACCAGATGGTGAGGTCCACACGTATGATATAAATGAAGAGTACATAGAGACGGCAAAAAGAAATCTGAGCTCCGTTGGGCTGGATAGATTTGTTAAGTTCAATTTGTTTAAAGGGGACCTGCAGGAAGGAATTTACGATGCGGCGTTTGTGGACATAGGGGATCCCTGGAAGCTAACTGGCATGGTGTGGAAAGCCCTTAAGTCTTCGCGTGTTGCGGCCTTTCTTCTGCCAACGTACGATCAGCTTGAAAGGCTAATAGAGAGCATCTCTGGCCTGTTTTATCATGAGGAAACTGTTGAAATATTTGTCAGAAGGCTTCAGGTTGCGAAAAACAGGACGAGGCCCCAGAACTTTGTTGTAGGGCATACGGCGTTCTTAACTTTCCTAAGGAAAACTGTTCAGCGTGTGTGATATGCAATAAAAAGCGATAAAGTTATAAAGAGATTCAGTAAAGATGTGTTGGGTAGAAGTAGAATGGATTACGTGTATGCAGCTCTGTTTTTACACAGCGCGGGTAAGGAAATAAACGAGGAGAACCTTAAGAAGCTTTCAGAGTCTGTTGGTATTCCAGTGGATGAGATCAAGATAAAGGCGCTCGTGGCAGCCCTGAAGCAGGTAAACATAGATGAGGTACTGAAGTCAGTGGCCGCAGCTCCTGTTTCAGCAGCACCGGCCCAGGCGCAGCCCGCTGCTCAGCAGCAGGCAGCACAGCCAGCAGAGGAGAAGAAAGAGGAAGAGGAAAAGAAGGGTGGAGAGGCCCTCGAGGGCCTGGCAGCTCTATTTGGTTAGAAATTCCTTAGCGTCCTTTTTTGAATAGAAATCAACTTCTATTTTTATCTGTTTATCGCCATCAAGCTCGAGCATTCCGGTAACAAGCTTCTGCTTGTCGAGCCTTATGAAAAGCTGGTTCCGATCAAGCCCCTTAAGTATTTCACTAAGCACATAGCCTTTCTCAAAGGCACCAAGCTCATTCAGGAGCCTTAAAGTTACATCCTCGGCCACTCCTTTAGTAAAAACTAAAGTTAGCCTCTTTATTTCATCCCCGTAGTGACCTGTCAGCTTCTCGGTCCTTAGCTCTCCATCTCCAAATTTCGACCTTAGCGAGCTCAAAATAAGATCCTCGTTCTCCGTAGCATGAACGTTAACGTATACCGACATTTTTCTAATCTTTCCCTTCATCCTTAATCACATTGAGAAAGCTCGGCCTAGATAAATGTCTCCTTGCTTTTGGAGGCACGTCGTAGATGCCCGGAATTAGTTCTCTTCTTTCAAGCTCAAGGATCTTTGACGCATCCTTAGTTCTGAACTTGCATCTGGGGCATTCGTAGCCCTTTCCCTTACCTTCCGATTTCATCCTTGTGCCGCAGACCGGGCATATCGGATTCACAAGTCTGCCGTACGGACCGATCTTTATCACTTCAATCTTTTCCAGGTTAATGGTCGGAGGCTCCCCCTCGCGAGGCTTGTACGAGCCCCAAACCCTTATTATGTCTCCAGGTCTCAGGCTCAGAAGCACATGCCTTAGCCCTCTCGTAGGCTCGTATGCGGCAACCCTTATTTTGTTTTCGCCATCAGTTACGTACACAAATACGTGTCCTCCAGCAGAAGCCCGTGGCATATCAGAAATTTCGGCCTTAAAGCTCACGCTGGTCAGGGGCTCAATATCTCTGATCCTCTCAACTGCTATGATATGATCGTCAGTTGCCTGATTGGTTTTGTAAACGATAAACCCCTCAACGGGCTCCTTGATCTCAAGCAGGTCTAATGCCTTCCTCAGGCATGCAACATCGATGCCTCTTATGCCGAGAAGTACCGGACATGGCGTGTGTGGCGTTATTTTTACCTCGTTGTTCTCGTAATCTACGTTGTCGAAGGTGCAGCTTTCAAGCGCTCTGTCGGCAAGGAATACGCTCTCAGGCAACACCCTTCTAGGGGTTCCTCTGTACTCCTTCGTGCGGTACGCTATGAGCTCATACGTGTATCCCGATGGAAAGTCGTAGGCTGCGCCCGAGATAGCCCCCACTATACCCCTCCAGCCATTGAATCCGAACGAAAAAACTGCCTTTTTCTTGGCGATTTCGGCTGCTACATGAGGATTAACGAGCCTTTTGACGGCCTCCCTTGCGTAGTTCCTTATCCTCTCATCTATGTCGCTTCTCCTGAAAACCACAAACGCAGGATTGGTTTCCAGCTCGTCTATTTCAGAAAGATCAAATATCGTGTCAACAAGAACCTCCCTTAACCTCTCAAGTTGGCTCTCCTTTAAAGCTAGGTCGACCCCAAGCGATGCGTTTCCCCTTGTTTTCCATGGGCAGGCAGGATTGAGCCTAACTAATCGAGGCATTCCAACCACGTGGGCTCCCAGAAGCTTGATAGCTCTATTAACGAACGTAAACATGACGTACGTCGTGCACATCCCCTTAGGAGAATCCGTATCATCGATGCCTACTGAAAATACTGCCTCCTCAGTCACCTTTTCACAAAGACGGTTCCTTTTTATTTAAAATTATTCCAAAATTTTCGTCTTTTGCTCTATTTTCGTGCGAAACTTAAAACTTAAATATACACTTTATGTGAATCAATGCATGGGACAGCCAAAGGTTCCCATATCAGTAACTGACCTGAAGTTCTCCGTAGAGGATATCGAGGACTATCTTGCAGCTCCACCAAATCCAAAGTTCCAGGTTCCATACACTCCTAAGCTCTGGAAGACAAAGGAAGGAGAGATAGTCGTGGTAAGGGAGGCAAAGAAAGAGGAAGCAGAGGTAATGCTCCAGACGCTGAAGCAGCTCATAGATCACAAATATGACAGGGACTTCTATCACCTTGTAGGAGTCAGGACCTACAGCGAAATACTAGCATGGGTTCAGAACAGGATAAAGGACGAATACGTAATCGTGGTAACCTCTGAAACTGGAGAGCTGCTGGCAATAGTAAACCACAGGTTCTGGGACGAGAACGTAGCTATAAGCCTGCACACAATCACCTTCAGAAGGAAATCGAACCTTGGCATCATGGCCTACGCGTCCAAGGTAGAGCATGCATTTGATTTTGTAGGGGTTAACGAGTGGTGGGCAACTTTCGAGAGCCCATTCGGCTTCAGAATGGGATTCAGGTACGTGCACACAACCAAGCCATGGCCCCAGTATCAGCATGAGCTGGGAGGCAGCAGGGTGTACTATCTGACAAAGGACATGTGGGAGTCGGTGGTAAAGCCAAAGCTAAAAGCGAGGGACCTGTTCGGCACAAGGCCAGTTCCTGAGGACATCCTCAAGAAAACGTATCCTCTGAGGCCTCCTGAGAAGCTTGAAATAGAGCTCTAAACTAGACCCAGAAATCTCGCCAGCAACAAAAGGCTTACCGTTTTTGCATCGACGATTTTTCCGTTCCTTATCATTTCAAGAGCCTGATCCATAGTGTAAATTTCAGTGCTAATTATTTCATCTCTCTCGAGTCTTGCCTCCTGCCTTTCATCAGAGACGTATGCCACGAAAAGGTGTATCGTTTCATCCACGTATCCCGGGCTCATTACGATCCTTGTAAGATAAATGATCTTCTTTGCTGTTAGCCCGGTTTCTTCCAGAAGCTCTCTCCTAGCGCAGTCCTCTGGCCTTTCGTTTTCTTCGAGGGTTCCAGCTGGAACCTCATAGATGAACTCCCGCAGCGTATACCTGAACTGCCTCTCGAGCACCACCCTCTTATCCGGTAAGATGGGAAGCACGGCGACAGCCCCTCTGTGTTTTACGACCTCCACCTCCGTCTCCCCTTTTTCGGTGAGAAACTTCTCTCTGTAAATCCTGAAGACTTTTCCGGCATATACCTCCTGTGAGCTCAGAAGGGTTGGCTCCTTCATGCATCACGATAGACTGCTATAATATAAAAAGGCTGTTCCGGACTCAGTATGATAGAAGGAGCTCCACGTATTTCCGGCCCTTGGTGGTAAGCTCATAGATTTTGCTAACGCGACCGCCTCTGGCTGTTGTTGTTGCTTTGATGAGGCCATCGTTCAGAAGATCCTTCAGCGCTATATAAACGTCGGGGAGCGTCTTTTCAATGCCCATTTCCTTAAGCTTCTTCCAGATTCTGTATCCATAGGCAGGCTCAACGTACAAAATGTTGAGGATCGCTTTTTTTGTATCATTTATTCCTGGCGCTCCTTCTTCCTCTTCTTGCCGGGCCTTAACCCCTATAAGAGTACCTATTGCTACTGGGTCCTTCAGGCCCGAGCCCGTCAAAATGTAAAGGACCCTGCTGTTCTTTCCAACCAGACCCCAGTCAACTGCTTTTATCAGACCGGCGAGCGCCACCGCTGCAGCGGGTTCAGCAAAAAGGCCCTCGGATCTGGCCAGAACCCTCATAGCCTCAACAATTTCGCTGTCTTCAACCTTGATCTTGAAGCCGTCGGTTACGCTTATGGAGAAATCGGCAAGAGTAACGTGTATGCCGGATGTTGAGAGATCGTCAACTATGCTGTTCTGCGCGGAAAGGTAGACCCCTACGAGCGCGGGAACCCTTGCCTTGAAGAGCTCTTCAGTGTCCTGAAAACCGGCAAAGAGCATTGAGATCCCTCCGCCCTCGCCTACGCTTATGAATATGTAATCGAAGAAGTTAGGCTTCTTTTCAAAAATCTCATATGAAAGGGTCTTGAGCCCCGTCAAAAAGTACGAGTCCATCTCCCCGCTGACATGCGCGCTGGGCGGAAGTACCTCAGGCAGCTGTCCCTTTACCAGCTTAGCTCCGTATGCCAGCGTCTGATAAAGCTTGCCCAGGCTCTTGATTTCGCTGTAATAGAGGCTACATCCCAGCCCCGCTCTCACAGCGTATGCCGCCAGTGAGGCCCCAACGTTCCCCCTGGACTCGCAGTGTATCTCCTTTTTGCCGTAGCTCGCTGCATAGCTGATAGCTACGGCTGAGCCCCTGTCGAGATACGATCCAGTTGGATTGATAGACTCATTCTTTATGTAAAGATCAACCCCAAGCAGGCTACTTAGCCTGTTAGCCCTTATTAAAGGGGTGTTGCCTTCTCCAAGCGTCACTTTAGTGGGAAAGTCTGGCAGCATGGAGGCGTAGCGCCATATTCCGTCGTTCTCCGAGGCTAGCTGCTTCATGTCGCTGATTGCAGTAAAGTTATCTGGGACAAACGCGGTTACAGATCCGCATATTTCACATGTCCCGGGCTCTCTCTGCTTGTGGCCACATCTGTAGCATTTAAACATAGTATGATTAAATTTATCTATCTTTAATAAATAAACTTATACTTAAATAATCTAGTGGAAAAGAAGAATTAAATATATCCACCACGTGATAGATCCTATGAACAGAGAAGAGCTCGCCAAATACATTGATCACACGCAGCTGAATCCTGCCGCAAGCGAGTCGGATATCTTTAAGCTGGTTGAAGAAGCGAAGAGGTACAAATTCTACTCGGTTGTGGTAAATCCCTACTACGTAAAGCTCGCTAAGGAGCTGGTGAAGGGCACAGACATAAAGGTAGTCAGCGTGGTGGGTTTCCCGTTCGGAGCTACGTACAAGGAAGTGAAGGCCTATGAAACGGAGCTCGTGATTAAGGACGGGGCTGACGAAATAGACATGGTCATGAACATTTCAGCCGCCAAATCCGGAAGATGGGATGTGGTAAAGGATGACATTAAGGCAGTTAACGATGTAGTAAAGAAGCACGGAAAGATCCTGAAGGTCATACTTGAGACAGGATATCTGACCGATGAAGAAAAGATAAAGGCCTGTGAGGTTGCGGTGGAGGCAGGTGCTGACTTTGTAAAGACATCGACAGGCTACGGAAAAGGCGGAGCAATGGTCCATGACGTTGAGCTTATGTACAGAACAGTGAAGGGGAGGGCAAAGGTCAAAGCCGCAGGAGGAATGCATGATGCTAACGCCGCCCTGGCAATGATAAAGGCAGGAGCGTCAAGGATTGGTGCCAGCCACAGCGTGGAGATTATAGAATCGTTAAAAGAGTGAGTTCAGTTTTCTCTTTATCTAAAATTTTATAATGTTCTTAGCTCAAAGCTTGCCGTGCTTAGGCCTGTAGTGATAAAAGTAGGCACCTCCGTGCTTGAGCTTAACGGAGGTCTCAACGTTGAGGCCCTCAGACGTATAGCTAGGGAAATAAGCGAGTCGATGCTGGGTCAGGGCATCAGGACGGTCCTTGTGACAAGCGGAGCGATTCTTACCGGTCTCGATGCCCTGGGCATAAGGAAGAAGCCGAGCGAGCTGACCCTAAGAGAAAAGCAGATGACGGCCGCAGTGGGTCAGCCTCTTCTTATGAAGGAGTACATAGAGGCGTTCGGGAAGCATGGGATAAAGGTGGCTCAGATCCTTGTCACTGAAGAGGACTTCACAATTAGAACCAGCTTCATGAACTTCATAAGGACAACAAAAGCCCTTCTCTCACAGGGCATCTTGCCAATAATAAATGAAAACGATGCGGTTTCGGTGAGGGAGCTCGTTAACGTGTTTAACGTAAGCAGCATGGTTAGATTTGGCGATAACGATCGCCTTTCCGCAATAATCTCGTCAAGCATACGTGCTTCAAGGCTGATAATACTTACAGACGTCGACGGCATACTGGATGTCGAAAACAGGCTAATAAAAGAGACAGACTGCGTAACGCTTGAGAAGCTGACGAAGAGACTTTCTGGCAGAAGCGCATACGGGAGGGGTGGTATAAGATCGAAGATTGAGGCCGCCTGCTTTGCGGCCTCAAGAGGCATACCGGTAAACATCATTAATGGAAAGGTCGAGGGAAATCTTCGCGCTGCCCTAAGGGGTGAAAATGCCGGAACTCTGATCAGGCCCATGAAAGCGGCGCTGACGACAAAAACGTTTTAAATATCAAAGTTTACCCTATTAGCGAGAGAAAATGGCTATATATGATTTACACGGAAAGGACCTGATTTCAACTCAGGAATGGAGCAGGGAGGAGCTCGAGTTCACGATCGAGTTCGCAAAGGACATCAAGAGGTGGAAGTACGCAGGATACGTTCCTGAGCTGTTCAAGAACAGGACATTCTTTATGCTGTTCTACAACACGAGCACGAGGACCAGGGCATCATTTGAGGCTGCTGCAACGCTCCTCGGAGGTCATGCCCAGTTCATAGACTTCAAGACAACAAGGGGAGCCGAGGGGGAGTCAATAGCGGACATAGCTCACATGTACGAGAGGCTGGGGCATGCTCTCGGAATTAGGATACTGGAAGATGCAGTCGACTACGTTTATGGAGCAGGAAACAAGGTGATCAGGGAGTACGCCAAGCACGCCAAGATCCCCGTAATAAACATGGCAGACGACATGTTCCACCCAACGCAGGCAATTGCTGACATGATGACCATAGATGAAAAGTTCTACGGTCACTATGAGAAGAAAAAGTATGTGATAATGTGGGCCTACAGCACCCATAACAGGAGCTGGGGAAGCGTGCAGGACGAGATGCTGATTGCAACGAAGTTCGGAATGGACGTGGTCATGGCCTATCCTGAGGGATTTGATCTAGACGAAAACCTGATGAACCAGGCAAAGGCAAACGCCGAGGAAATGGGTGGCTCGTTCGAGGTTACGCACGACCTCAAGTCAGCTCTTGAGGGCGCGCACGTGGTCTTCCCAAGAAGCTGGGTCAGCCACGCCGCAACCATGGTGGGCCTTAACAGGTTCGGCAAGGAGAAGGAGATAGAAATTCACAACAAGTACAAGGACTGGAAGCTTACTAAGTCGCTAGTTGACCTTATGGACAAGAAGGCAATAGTAACGCACGTGCTTCCAGTGTTCAGGGGCGAAGAAGCCGACGACGACGTTATGGATGGCCCACACAGCGTAATATACGACCAGGCAGAGAACCTCCTGTACGTGAGAGCTGCTGTGCTGGCTCTCCTCGCTGGAAACGTCTATTAAGTTACCGCCTTCAATAACTTTATTTTTCTGTTGTTTTCATTTAGGCTTATGTATACGATCAGAAAAGTCTTTATCATAAACATAGGAACGGAGCTCCTTATAGGGAGAACGCTAAATGGAAACCTTCTCTGGCTGGGCTCGAGAATATATGATAGAGGAGGCGAAGTCGTTGGTTCTATAACTGTACATGACAGATACGATGATATACATTATGCGCTTGGCTGTGCCACGGCAAGAAGCCCAGATGCCATAATAACGACTGGCGGACTTGGCCCAACGTATGACGACATAACTATGGATGCGGTTGCAAGATGGCTGGGGAGAAAGCTGGTTCTGAACCCAGACGCCCTTGACTTTATGCAGAGGCTAAGGCCTCCGGCAAGCGAGGAGTCCAAAAAGGCCTACGAAAAGATGGCCATGCTGCCAGAGGGCTCCATGCCCCTTTTTAATTACGTTGGAGCAGCCCCAGGTGCTATAGTAAGCTATGGAGAAACGAGAATTTTCGTGCTTCCGGGAGTCCCTGCCGAAATGAGGGACATGTTTCAGAGATACATCGAGCCATTTCTGGGAAGCTATGGGGCCAGAGGAATCGTGAGCCTAATCCGGGGCATCTATGAGGCGCAGATCTCCCCGCTTATCGCGAAGATAGCAAAGGAACATCCAGAGGTTTACATAAAGTCCCACCCAGGAATGGAGGCAGGTAGATCTGTATTGAGGGTGGAGATCTGGACCCAGAGCGGAAATGCCGATCTGGAGAAGCTGTACAAGGAGATCGAGGAATACGTTAGGGCTCATAACGGCGAGATAGAAAGAACGGCTTAGCCCTTTACAAAAAGGCCGTCAGCGGAAATTCCCAGCCTTTTGGCCTTCTCCTCCTCTTCCGACCTGTTTCTGAGTCCATCTGGGAGCAGCTCCGGAATACCGTCGAGAATGGGGAACCATCTTCTGCATCCTCTGCAGACAAGATAGCCTTCAACTATGGAGATGCGCATGCAGTCATCGCATGGGGCGCTTTCAAGATCCTTAACCTGTCTGTTGAGGAGACCGCAGTAAATCTCGCATTTTGGCTTTGAGCGCTCCTTGAGCTCCACTTCGTTTTTCTTTACCACGTGCAGCTCAAGCGGGAAGCTTCTGCAAACAGGACAGGCCAGGACATCAAGAAGCCTGTATCTCATGAAGCCAATTAGCTCCATGCTGTTTAAAAAGCTTTAATAAATTAACTATGAATACTTATTATGCAAAGGGATAGCACGGTCTCCGTCTTTGGGCTGGGCAGGGTAGGGTCTGCGCTTGCGGCTGTCCTTCTGAGGAACGGCTACGAAGTTGTGGGCGTTGACGTTGACTCCGATAAAATAAGAAGGATAATGGCCAGGGAGAAGGTCTTCCCACTGGAGCCAGGGGTTGATGACGCTTTCAGGAAGGCCCTAGATGAAGGGAGGTTTACTGCCACAAGCGATGGAAAATATGGAAGCTCGATTTCAAGATTCAAAATACTAACGGTCCCGGTTCCTCTTGTCCTGAAGACGCCCGAGCTGACGAACATCAGACAGGCAGCCGAGGCCATCGCGGGAGGGATGCAGCGTGGTGATGTTGTGATAGTTGAATCAAGCGTTCCCCCTGGAACAACTCGCAACGTAGTATCCCAGATCTTAACTGAAAAGACGGGGCTGTTGCCCGAGCAGGATTATTACATTGGATACAGCCCAGAGAGGATTTACGAGGGAAGAGCCATAGCGGACATTGAGGAAAATTATCCTAAGGTGGTCTCCGGTTATGGGCCAAAAAGCCTGGAGGTTATATCGGAGTTCTATGGCAGGTTCGTTAAGAAAGGGGTTATAAGGATGTCAAGCCTTGAGGCGGCTGAGCTTGAAAAGCTAGCTGAGGGTCTCTATAGGGACATCAACATCGCTCTGGCAAACGAGCTCGCGCTCTTTGCCCAGAGGCTGAACGTTGACTTCTGGGAGGTGAGGCATGCCGCCAACTCCCAGCCATACTCGAACATACATAAGCCTGGCGCCGGAGTAGGCGGCAACTGCATTCCGGTGTATCCATACTACGTTCTGTACACAGCAAACAGGCTAGGGTACCAGTTCAGGCTTGTTGAAGTGGCAAGACAGATAAACGAAAGAATGCCTCTGGTTGTGGTGAGCAACTTCGTTGAGCTCTTCATAATAAACAAAAAGCCTCTGAGGAACGTCGCAATCCTTGGGCTCGCGTTCAGGGGCGACGTGGACGATGACAGGCTTTCGCCTGCTTATGACATAATCGACAGGCTGAGGATGCTGAACGTGAACGTGAAGGTTCATGACCCCTACGTGAAGAAACCCAGCAGAGGTGATGTGCAGGTAACTGACGATCTAGCTGAGGCAATGGCAAAGGTTGATGGGGTCCTTATAGTAACTGATCACACGGTTTACAAGGACCTGGATTATGAAAAGATCTCCAGGCTTTCCGGAAGTGATCCCATAGTGTATGACGCGAGAGGAATACTTTACGGCAAACCAAAAATATACGTGATAGGAACAGGTTATAAGGGCCCGTAGCTCAGCCAGGATAGAGCGTCGGCCTGCGGAGCCGGAGGTCGCGGGTTCGAATCCCGCCGGGCCCGTTATGGTTTAATTTTGCAATGATATACTTTAAAGCAGCACAGGCAGTTTGGCAAGATCTTAAACAGAAACAATTTTTAGCCTAATGCTGTGGTTAGAACTGCCCAGATGAGATGAAGCAAGTCAATTGAACGCCCAAAACCGCTCAGGGCATTCCTGTATACATAAGTAATTTGGATTTAATCTAAGTTTGTAGTGCTGAACGTATTCGTGGCACTTTTAACAGCTATTTTTAAAACAATCAGTTTAAGTTTGATCCAGTAATTGGTTTTGCATGCGTGAGGTCTATGACGTTATAATAATAGGAGGGGGCGTTTCTGGCCTAACTTTGGCTTACGCATTAAAAGACGATTTTGACGTATGTCTTATAGAGGGGAATGAAATTGGAGGAAAAATTCTGACTGCCACCATTTTTGGACGCAACGTGGAGCTAGGTCCAGAAGAAATAATCAGGACAAAACAGGTAGATGAGCTCATAAAGGATCTCGGACTGGCCGACAGAATCGTTGAGCCAAGAACGACCTCGTTCTCTGTGATAAGAGATGGTAGGTTCTTCTTTGTCCCCCCAGGGGTTGCAGGCGGCGTCTTCAGGCCCAGCCTTAAGATGCTGCGGTCGATCCTGGATGGGCTCTTTGACCTCTCAACCCTTATCAGCATCCTCCGTGAGCCCTTAAAAGGCATAACCATAAGCCAGGACGTTTCTGTAAAGGAGCTGTTTACAGCCATTTACGGCGATGGCTTTGTTAAAGATTTCTTTGAGGCTGTAGCTGGAGGCATCTATGCCGGGGATATATCAGAGATGAGCTCTGAGGTCTACTTCCCATATATTCTTCAAATTAAGAAGAACGGGGGCAGCGTTCTCAGGAACATGATTAAGAAAGAGCTTGGATTTGAGCTGTTCTCGATTTCTGGCGGAATAAACCTTTTGGTAAACAGGCTAAGAGAAAGGATCTCTGCTAGGGCAGATATAGTTTACGCTTATGCCAGAGCCGTAGAAGCTGAAGGTGAATCCTACATCGTCAGCAACGGGGGGAGCATATGTAGGGGAAGGACGCTCGCCCTGACGGTTCCGCCATATCAGGCGCCATTTGTTAGGGGCTACAGCGACAAGCTGATGCGAGCGAAGAGCTACATAAAAAGCTCCAACGTAGCCGTTATAGTTGAGGTGTACCCTAAAATGCCTCCCTATTATCGTGAGATCTCCGGAGCGCTGACTTTTCCGCAGGTCTACGGCGTTAGCGGTCTAACCTACTACGATACAAAGTGGGCTACCAGCTCGAGCGATGATTTATACACCGTAAAGTACTTCGTTCCCTTTAACAGTCATCTAGATGAGGAGGCTGCGCTTAAGCGCGTCAGGATGTTCAGGAATAAGGTCCTGAGGATACACAGACCGCTACATTCAGTGGTCAAGATATGGACGGAGGCAATGCCAACCTACGCTGTTGGATCCAGGGCGGTGCTTCACGAAATTGGCAAAGCAGCTATGAGCAAGGGAATGTTCTTAGGTGGTCCGTGGATGCTCTCAACAGGAATAGCCTCCTCCATAGGAAACGCAATGAAGCTCTCCCACGAAATCAAACAGTACTTTAATGAATCATCAGCTGATCAGAATGCAAGCTGGGTCTGACTGCAGTGGATCCCTGAAGTAGAAAAACGCGCGAGACCTGCTTCCTCCACAGTTGTATCTGTATTCGCAAGTCCCACACTTGCCCTTGAAATTTCTAGACCTGAACTCCTTTAGGAGCTGAGTCTCCCTGTAGACCTTTACAATGCTTTCGCTTCTCACGTTTCCAAGAGGAAGGTTAAGCAGACCGCTGGGGTAAATGTCCCCGTTGTAAGCCACGAAAATTATTCCGTCCCCGTCGAGCGTGCCATATGGTGATAAAGTGGACTTGGATGATGGAGTATATCCCTCAAGAGCTTTCCTCAGCTTCAGGTAAAGCGCATCGTCAGCGCTCCTGTTAATGCCTTTCTGCCTTTCCAGAAGAACTCTTCTTATAAATGGGCACTCGACCGTTCTTATGTTAACGTCGTAAAATGACGCATCATAAAGGAAGTTGCAGATGGCTTCGTATTCTCTGGGCTCCAAATCAAGGTTTACAAACGCCCTTCCTACTGGAACCACAAAGAAGACCTCCCAAGTCCTCACGCCCAGATCCTTTACTAGCTTAAAGACCTCGCCGATCCTATCCTTGTTAAGCGACATGACGGTCGTGTTCACCTGGACTTCAAACCCGTAGCTGAGAGCCCTTTTAATGGTCTCAACTGTCTGATCGAAATGTCCTTCAGCGCCCCTGATTGCGTTATGAACCGCGGGCTCGGGCCCATCCAAGCTTATTGAGATGTACCTGACTCCTGAGGCCTTTGCCATTTCAAGCGCCTTATCGTTCAGTCTGGCAGAAACTGTGGGAGCAAGCGCAGGCACCAGGCCCTTTTTATGCGCATATGCTATAAGGTCAAAGATATCCTCACGGATCAACGGGTTTCCGCCAGTAAAAACCAGGACCGGCTTCTTTGAAAAGCTGGAGATCTGATCTATAAACTTCTTTGCCTCTTCAGTATTCAGCTCCTCGGAGCTTCTCTGAGTTATTGAAGAAGCCCTGCAGTGGATGCACTTAAGCTCGCATGCCTGTGTTGTTTCCCAAAACGCTATTATGGGAAAGTCGTCAAACATTGAAAATTTTGTGATCATCTTCTGATATTAGCATATCTATGCTTTTTAGAAAAGTATTAAAAGGCGAAAATTCGGTATTGTTTGCAGGAATCGATTGATAGCAGTTCCTGGCGATAGAGTTGGTGTTATAGAGGCGTTTGAGCCGGAAGGAGAGTACAAGCTAGTTGATGGGGATATAGTAGCCACCGTTCTCTCAAACGTTATAATCGATAAAAAGGAAAAAAAGGTTAGGATACAGCCAATAAAGAAGGGAACAATCAAGGAAGGGGACATAGTTATTGGAAGGGTGGACTACATTCAGAGGCCTTTCGGGTTCGTTACCATAATTTCAGCGCTCAATAAAGATATTTCGACGGACATAAAGGGCATGATTTACATCAATCCAGAGGAGGAGTATCCGCCAGTGCTTGAGGGCTCCATCATCAGAGCAAGAGTTGCGAAGCTTTCAGCAGGCGTTATTATATTGACCGTCGAGGATGAAAACCTAGGAGTTATAGAATCCTACTGCAACTTCTGTGGCGGCCCTTTAACTAGAAGAGGAAAGAACACGGCAAGGTGCAGCTGGTGTGGCAGGGTGCTTAAGGTAAAGCTGGCACCTGACTTTAGGACAAAGACTCCACCTTACAGGGTTATCCTTGAGTAGCACGAGGAACTATAAATAGGCTTAAATTCAATAAATTCAACTTAAGAGCGATGAGCCAGGATTCGCAGGATAAGCAGACTGTTCTGAGCTTTCTTAAGGGAGTCAGGGATCCCGTCCTCAACAAGGATATTGTTTCTCTGGGGTTTGTCAAGGAGGTGGAGGTTAACGGCAGGCAGGTTCATCTGAAGCTATCTCTCACGTCTCCAGGATGCCCGCACAAGGAGGAGATCGTGTCGGATATCTACAGAGCATTGGAAGGCTATTCGGTGGCTTTAGATTTAACGTATAGCGTGCTGAGCGGATCGCTCGTAAGAAAAAGCGGCACGAGAAAGGTAAAGAACATAGTTGCTGTTGGAAGCGGAAAGGGCGGCGTCGGCAAGTCAACGGTGACTATTCTTCTCGCTTACGCTCTCAAAAGGCTAGGAGCGAAGGTCGGCATCATAGATCTGGACTTCTATGGAGCAACGGTACCGAGCATGCTCGGGTCCAGCTTTGAACAGAGGATTACTGAAGATGGTCAGCTGCTTCCTGCTGAGCATGAAGGCATTAAGATCATCTCGCTTGGCTACTTTCTGCCGGCAAACGCCAGCGTGATATGGAGGGGCCCCATGCTGACAAAGGCCATTCACGATTTTATGGACAAGGTTGAATGGGGGGAGCTTGACTACCTGCTGGCAGATCTGCCGCCAGGAACGGGCGATGTGCCGATAACCCTAGGGCAGGACAGGCTCATAAACGCTGCCGTGATAGTTTCAACACCCCAGCCGGCCGCCGTGAACGTAGCGCTGAGGCTCGTTGACATGCTGAAGAAGCTGAACGTTCCCGTAATAGGAGGCATTGAGAACATGAGCTATTTTATCTGCCCAGGAAGCAAGGAGAGGGTCGAGCTCTTTGGCAGCAAGTACTTTCAGGAAAAACTGAATGAGCTCGGACTATCTTATCTCGGCTCGCTTCCCTTTGTGCCTCAGCTGAGAGAGCTCGAAGATCAGGGAGTAAACGAGGAGAAGATATCCTACATAATAGAGGACGTGTTACCAGTTGCAAGGGAACTCACATGCAGGCTGAGTCAGATAAATGCCCAGGTCCAGGAAAGGCCCTTCTTCCTTAACGTTCCGAAAAGAAAATAAAGCGTATTATGCCAAAAATAAACGGCGATGATGATTCAGAGTTAAAATGATCTTATGATATGAAGGCATTTGTCTGAGCTCTGAAAGTTTAAAAGCGGTTTAAGCGCTTTTTAATGCGTGAAAGAGCGGCGCACCGCCAATATTCCTAAGGGCTACCTTGAGCTCTTCGTGCTCAAGCTTCTCAGCCAGTATCCAGCAAATGGGGTGGAGCTTATTAATTTAATAAGGAAGGCCACAAATGATAAATGGAGCCCTAGCCCAGGGAGCCTTTATCCTATTCTCAGAAAGCTGGAATCGGAGGGGTTCATTTACAGGGTTGATGAAAGCAACCGCTTCGTGACCACAGGGAAGGGATTGGAGCGCATGAAGCGCCTGAGGGAGGAGGCCATGCTGGTTCAGGAAATAATAAACGTTGTCATGAAGGAGCTGTAGATTTACCTTAGCAGCCTCCTAGAGACGAACTCCCTTATTAAATAGAACACGATCACCCATATTGTTAATACCGCTATACCAATGAGATCCCTTATCATCTCCATGACCACGCCCCTAAGGCCATCGGTTAGAAGCAGTGCCTGTTTCATTAAATAAAAGCTTGCTATAAGCAGGAGCCACGTGACGATAACTGAGAGAGATATGTAGAGCAGAGGAATATATCGTTTCATATGTAGAACACCAGCATCGTAATAAGGCTCAGAGCCATCGATATCGCGGCCAGAACCAGGAACGCAGAGATCAGCTGCTTCTCGTTGAGGGCTTCCCTGGAAGCAAGAAGCCTCGCAATGGTCACTGGGGCGCGAGGATCTTTATTTGCAATCATTCTAAAGTCGTCAAGAACGATCAGTGGCCTTACAAGCCCCGAGTGCTCCTTGAAGCCTTTGATAGACGAAAGTATGAAGAATCCATTGAATATCAACGGAAGGGTGGCAACTATGCCAATAACCTCTGCGTGGGAAATTATCATGAGCCCCACGATTCCTGCGCCCATCAGCATGGAGCCGCTGTCCCCTGGAAATATCCTGGAGGGGTAGTTATGGAACATAAAAAACGCAGCCACCGAGGCCTCAAAGGCCAGCCCCACCGCCAGCGCCTGATAGTTTCCTTTAAGGTAATCGTAGATAATTATGGGAATGACGCTTATGGCTGTAGTTCCAGAAACTACGCCGTTGAACACGTCTATCATGTTCGTGGCATTAGTGTAAATTGGATAGCCGATAAGAATCAAAAAGGGATACAGAATTTTGATGGTTACCTTCCCCACGAACGGTAGATGAGGCGAGGGCAGGTACGCATGGAGAAGGATTACAGGAAGCGCAGCGAGCAGTGCAAGAAGGGGCTTCTCTGGACCGCCGAACTTCTTCAGATCATCGGCAAGTCCTATTAAAAAGGCCACGAACGTTGACATAACGTATGCAATCGCCACCGAACTGTGAACAAAGAGCAGAGCCATGAGAAGTCCGATCATTATAGCAGGGCCTCCAGGTCTTGGAACCATGGGGCTGTTAGGCTTGTGAGCGTCAGGAACCATCAGGCCTCTTTTCCTTAGGGCTCTCTCAAGGAGCGCGCTCAAAAGAATGGTAACAGCGAACGATAGCCCCGCAATGCCCATCATTACATATTCAGACATTTTCTTCTCTGGACAGCTTATACTTGGCGCCGTTTAAATAATCTATCGTCCTGCATACCTGGCACAGCTCGCCCTTTGAGGGCCAGCCGCATCTCCTGCAGAGCTGTCCCTCGGCCTTATGCTTTTCAGACGAAATCTGCATGAAGGTGCTTAGAAGCTGATATTTTATTCCCGGATGCCTCTCTTCAAGCCCGTTGAGAAAGGTTCTTATTTCAGACCTTATTCCCTGCTCCATGTATGGACAGGTAACCGTCTGGAAATCAAAGCCCTTCAGCATCGCGAATATCGCGAGCTCCTTTTCGTAGATTCTGAAGAACGGATGAACCTTTCTGATTCCGAAGGCCTGCGACTCCTCGACTGCTGGGTTGAACGTCCTCAGCCTTTCAACGTCACCATTTGTGAGCAAAATGAAGTAGGTCTGAAGCACGTCATCCAAGTTGTGGGCCGTTGCCACAACCTGTGCCCCAAGCTCCTTTGCAGCTATGTCGAGTCCCCTTCTTCGAAATATGCCGCAGATTGTGCACGATGAAAGCTTTCCCCTGAGGGGCTGCACTTCGTCAATGCTGTAGCTGAATAGCTGTTTGTAAGAGTATACAACGTGTTTTACGTTGAGGCTGGAGGCCATTTTGGACGCTATCTCTATCCCCTCCTCCCTGTAGCCCTTTATTCCCTCATCTAGGGTAACAGCGATTATTTCGTTTCCCTTAAAGAACTTCGCAAGAACATAGAGGAGAGAGATGCTGTCCTTTCCCCCCGAAACCCCTACGACGATCCTTTCGCCGTACTTTATCATCTGATACTTTCTAACTGTTTCAAGAGTAGTGTCGTAAATAGAAGTTACAAAACATCCCTTACACAGATACTCTCCCGAGTACGGCCTGTAATAAAAGGATGGCCTGCCGCACTTGCTACATGGCTTTAAATCCATATCTAATCAGAATTAAGATTCCCCTTGTGGGCGTGCAGGACTACTGCGCTTACAGTGCTTTTCACGCCCTGTATCTTGAGTATCTTGTCCTTAAGGATGTGCCTGAACTCCTCGATGTCCCTGCACTTTATTATTGAAATTATGTCGAACTCGCCTGTTACTTCGTAAAGGCCCACCACTTCATCCATTTCGCTTAGGCTCTTTATCACGTTATCCATCATGGGGGACTCCACGAATATGCTTACAAACACAAGCATAATTTCTCAAAAATATGGTGTGCTATTAAGCTTATCTAATAAAACTTTCAGCAGGTATACCAGTGCCAAACGTTTAATAACTTTGAAAACCAGTTTCTTGGTATGAAGGCAATGGTTTTGCACAGGCCGGCGCCTGCTGAAACAGATCCTCTTAAATACGAGGACTATCCTACGCCTACTCCCAAAAGGGGCGAGGCGCTGATCAGAGTAATTTCATGTGGCGTATGTCACTCAAACCTTCACATGATAGAAGGCGATTGGGTTAAATACGGAGTGCCGGCAAAGCTTCCCATAATCCCCGGCCATGAAATTATTGGCAAGGTTGTAGAGCTGGGGGAAGGAGTAGAGAACTTCAGAAAGGGCGATATAGTTGGCGCACAGCCTCTGTACTCTGCGTGTGGCAGGTGCGAGTACTGTTTAACTGGCAACGAACACCTCTGCAACAGCGTGCAGATAACCGGGGAGACGGTTGACGGAGGATATGCTGAGTATTTTCTTGGAAAGGCTGACTACATGTATAAGGTTCCCGATAACATAGACCCAGAGACCAGCTCACCGCTCTTCTGCCCTGGCGTTACTGCCTACAGGGCCTCCAAGCTGGCAAACCTTGGCCCTGGCAAAAAGGCATACGTTCTGGGGATAGGAGGAGTAGGCCACGTTGCGCTTCAAACATCGAAGCTGTTTGGAAGCGAGGTGATAGCCGTCTCAACAAGCGAATCGCACGCCAAGCTGGCCGAAGAGATGGGAGCTGACAAAGTTGTTATGGCAAACAGGGACTACTCAAACCTTGAAGACCACTATGAAAAGGCCGACTCGGTCATAGTGTTCTCACCGTCGCAGAAGGCCATAGATGCTGCCATCAAGCTGGCAAAGAAGCAGGCAACCGTCGTCATTGGAGTCTTCGGCAACATAAACGACTTCAGGTTTCCTAAGGAGCTAATAATTAGGGGAAGCGTTGTCGGCTCGAGAAAGGACATGCAGGAGGTGCTATCCCTGGCCTCAAAGGGTCTGATAAAGCTTAAAGTTACAAAGTTCAAGCTGGAGGAGGCAAACGAGGTTCTAAAGAAGCTGAAGGGCGGGGAAATAGTAGGAAGAGCTGTACTGCTCCCATGAATCTGGAGGATTACAAGTTCGAAAGCTATCTTTACGTCATAAAGGAGCTGGGCATAGACCCCCGCAAAGATATAATATCGACGTACATTCTTGATGAAATTCTTAGGGCAAAGCCGGTTAAAAGAGCAGAGGAGGTCGTAAGATCATTATTAAAAGGGAGAAAGGCTGTGGTCGTTGGAGCCGGTCCATACGTCCTGCACGATCTTAAGAGAGCCCACGAAAATGGACTTCTGAACGGCTCCGTAATACTTGCTGCAGATGGCGCTTCGCTGGCTTTCCAGAGCTTTACAGGACAAGTCCCGCATATCATCGTTACTGATCTCGATGGATTTCCTGAGGAAGAAGTAAAGATGGTAAACCAGGGCTCGATCCCGGTGGTTCATGCTCATGGCGACAACGTGGACAAAGTTGTAGGCTACGTGCCCAAAATGGCCTGGGCTTTGGGCACAACCCAGACGTTTGAGACACAGCTGGTGAAGAACTATGGGGGGTTTACTGATGGTGACAGGGCCTGTTACATAGCATGCGCCTTTGACGCAGCTGAAATTTATCTGCTAGGAATGGATTTCAGCAATATAGTAGGAGAGTACTCTAACCTTAACAAGTTCGTCGGGAGCTTTGACAGGAAAAGGAAAAAGCTTCTTATCGGTATAAGGATGCTGAAAGCTCTTGCCAGGAGATGCAACGCACAGATGGTCAACGCGAGCTTCAACGCCACAATAATAGATGGAATAAAAAACCTATAACCTGAAGGATAGCTCAGGAACTAAGAAGTTCGATCCGTATTTCCTCCTTTGCTTCGTGCATCTTTCTATCCTCCGTAAGGATATCCACATTGTACCCATTAAGGAGAAGAAGATAGTACAGAGTGAGCAGCATCGCGTCCTTGTTATCGACCTTTCTTTTGATCGATCCGTCCTCGTTCCTTACGTTAGCTCTAGTTGAAGCCTTTGAGATGATGATCCTGAATCTTTTATCGATGACGTAATCCTCAGCGCTAAAGTAGTCATTTCTGAAGGGAGTCATAAGAACTATCAGATTCGGTGAGGAGCGCTCTCTGAGGATTTTTGATACATTACGTTTGTTTATCTCAAATTCCTTGTCAGTAACCTTTTTGAACTGGCTAAAGATAAAATCTGGAACTACGTTTATGACAGAGGCATCACTAAGGTTCCTTATAAAGTCAGCTCCTCTGTTGATTAAGAACGAAGTATCATACAGCATGATCCTTCTGTCTTTAAATCGTCTAAGATCTCTATCGTCAAGGATGCCGTTCATAACGTTTATGGATAAAATCACGTGTTTTTTAAATTGGAACGGTCTAATATTTTTTGCTTAACATCTTTAGTTAAGCATGTGTGGAAAGACCGTCTACAGCATCCAATTATATTTTTAAAAGTCGTCAATATTTGCAGGATGTCAAACCTAGTTAAGCTCCTTACAAAGGAGCCGGTCGAGATACCTCTTGAGGACATCGATGCTGAGTCCTTTGTGTTCAGAAGCAGCTTCGAGGGCCTTGAGGAGCTAGCTGAGTCGATAAAATCTCTGGGGCTGATTGAGCCAGTAATAGTAAGAAGAAATCCAAAATGGGACAAACCTTACCAGCTGATTGCTGGTCACAGGAGGTACAGAGCCTGCAGGATGCTCGGCCTGAAGAGCATAAAGGCGATAATCATAGATGTAAATGATAAGGATGCCTACCTGATAGCCATAACTGAAAATCTGCAACGGAAAAGCCTGAATCCAATAGAGGAGGCAATAGCGTACTACAATTACGTACATAAGAGAGGATGGGGCGGTATAACCGAGCTGGCAAGAAACATAGGAAAGTCCCCAGCATATGTTTCATTCTACATCAGGCTGCTGGAGCTTCCGAGCGAAGTTCAAGAAATGATAGCGCGTGGAGAGCTCAAGCCGTTTGTTGCCGCAGAGCTGGAAAAGGTCAAGGATGAGGAAGCTATGAAAGAGCTCGTAATGGAGCTTAAAAGGAAGAGGATGGGGATGAGGGCTCTGAGGAGGAGAATAAACGACCTAAGAATGAAAAAGGCGGACGCTAGGATGAAATATCAGCTCGTTATAAAAACCATGATAGCATCTACAAGAAACTGTCTTATACAGTATGATCTGGCCATAAATAAGCTTGAGGAGGGATCCGAGGAATACAGAAGGGCAATCAGCTTTAGGTATCAGCTTCATCAGCTTTTGGATCAGCTCATCAACGAGTACTCAGACATCAAGAAGGAACTTTCGCAAGAAGGAGTATTTGTTTAGCCTTTTTTATTGCTTCATCAGGTAGCTTTGGAGCGTTCAATCCCTCTTTTTTGGCATATATAACGATCTTTCCGTTAACCACCTTAAGATCATTCCTTGGCTGAAATCTTGTAGCAAGTGCCCATAGCACCTGATCCTCATCTCGAGGATCTATATCGTTTCCCACCACGATGTTCGCCTCAGCGTTTTCATCTATCTGCCTCCCAATGTGGAGCTTTTTTCCGCATCTTTCAAGGTACACGTCATCATTAAAATTGATGATCTTAAGGTCTCTCTGAGGCTTTACAAGAAGGATCAGCTTGCTGCTTGTCCCCTCAGGACTTGCAGAGGGATCAAGCCTGTTGCAAAGCACTTCATCGAGTACAGCATATCTGTAGTCGCAAAGGATGCCGGATATGAGATCAAAGAACTTCAGAGAGGTCTCATTCTCAGAAATTATTACGATTTTTAAGTAGTGATCCAACCCGAGAAGAAGAAGAGCCAGCTGCATGGCCTCGCCCTTCTGCGGTTTGGGAATTTTACCGAAAAGAACGTAGTGCACGCCCTTTAAAGGCCATTCGAGAGCGTAGCTGGAGGATGTCTGGTAAAAGCTGCTTACGGTTTCAAGTATGAGGGGCTCCTTGGCGATGCTTGAAAGTATTATGTGCTCCTTGGAGTTTGAGGGATTTATTTCAAGATAAATAGGATTCTTTTTTATCATCATCGCATCTATGATCGCATAGTTGTTTGTGGATCTGTTGGATATATAACCAGTGTACTCGGTGAAGGGACCCTCCTTATAGAATTCGTTCCACTTTATCTTTCCCTCCAGCACAATTTCCGAGCTTGCAGGCACCGGGATATCGTTGGTCAGGCCCTTTACTAGATGATCGTTAACCACGCCTCCTACTCTTAGATACTCATTTTCGATTCTTGCAGCTGCGAGCAGATAATATATTGGGTGGGCTCCAATTATAACTGATATTGGAAGATCGGTCTTTCTTTCTTTAGACATCTCAAAGTAGCTCCACAGATGCCCTCTTGAATGAAGGCTCAGAGCAACCTCGTTCCTGGATATGACCTGGATTCTGGCAAAGCTCAGATTTATCACCCTTGGATCATCGGGTTTTCTTGAAACGATAAGGCCCGAGGTTATGTATCTTCCACCATCCTGAGGGTAGTGCTTCGGCACAGGAAGCACGTTCAGGTCCACGTTCTTTCCTTTCATAGTCTCAACTTCCGAGCTAGCGCGTTCTCTTATTTCTGGTTCCTTTTCCACCTTCATTATGCGCCGCCAGAAAGAATAAAACTCGCCTTCATCCTTAAGCCCAAAGTAAGCGGCAATCCTCTTCTTCGAGCTGAAAACGTTGCTCACGACTCTGAACCCAGGATAGCCCAATACGTTGCTGAATATTAGCAGCGGCGCCCTGTTCTCAACCTCGTTCGCAATCGCAGTGATCTCGTACTCAGTTGAAACTGCTTCATTTATTTCCAAAACGTCATCGGGATGTCTGCTGGCATATTGCTCTACAACTTCCCTCAAGGACATGTGAGTTCATTCAGCTCATGCTTATTTAATTATTTGTGTATGAAGTGTGAAAAAATTAAGACGTCTAATAAAGGCTGCGCAGATGTTTTAAAGGAGATAAGTCTCTCCAGTGCTTCTCCAGTAGAACCTTGGAGGATCGAAGAGCGCCTCGTTGGGATCCGTGACCGCCAGCTCCTTGCCGTTTAGCCTGATGTGCCTCTCGGTCGGCCTCGCGTCTCTGCCGTGTATTGCAGCTATCTTGCCGTCGACCATTACCATAGCGGTCCCAATAAGGTCCCCATTCTCTATTGCGCCAAGCGCGTCGCTTCCAACGCTTCCTGGAGGCCTGTCTATTATCAGGCAGTCGGCCTCAAATCCTTCCTTTATCTTTCCGGCGTGTATCCACTTTGAATAGACCTCCTGCGTGTTTCCAGTTGCCATCGCAATAGCCTGGTGTGCGGGTATGTTTCCGAGGCTGCTGAAGAACTTTACCGCCTGTTGCACCGCTATAGGGAAGTAGCCCTGTCCGGTTGGCGTATCGCTTCCGACCATGAGCCTCCTGAGCTGGTTCCTGCTCCTCAGGTAGTCTATAATCCTGAGCGCCATCTTCAGGTTGCCATAGGGAACGAGCTCAACTGCGGCGTTTGGGGCTGCGTCAATGACTCCCCGCACAGTGTCCCAGTCTGCGGCAGTGCTTCCTCCGTTTGCGTGGGCTAGCTTGTCGGGCTGCAGCTCCCTTATGAATTCAACGTCCAGGAAAACTGAGTCCTTAAGTACGCCCGGTCCGAAGTTCGATGGAATGAACATCCCATATTTCCTAGCTATTCTTGCCATCTCGAGCAGCTCCTTTGGCTTGAGATCGGAGCTTCCTCCTATCTGGGCAACCCTCCATATGCCTATCCTTGCGAGCTCAGCGAAGTCCTCCTCCTTAAGCCCCCTTACAAGGGTTATGCTCCCCGCATGAACCTTCATCAGGCCTCCTGGCCTGTAGTTCTTCCATGCTTTGTAGGTTGCTATAGCTGTTGCTTTCACTCCTTCTGGGTCAGGCGGATAAAAGAGAGGCAGACCTTCGTACTGGTTGAACTCGTCTATTACTGTAGTTATTCCGTTTAAAAGTCCCTCCTCAAGAACGCCAACCATTCTCTGCATCGGCGCAAACTCACCTATCGATATATGAGTGTGGGGATCGATGTATCCTGGAATCAGCACCATTCCGTTTGCGTCAATAACTATATCGATCTCCGTCCTGCTTACATTTATGTCATCCCTGTAGCCGATTTTCTCGAACTTGCCATCCTTGATGAGAACCGAATCACCCTTTAGAATGCCTAGGTCCCAGTCGCCGCTGACTATTTTTCCTATGTTCTCAATGAGCACCTTCATTTGATTTCTGACTTTTGCTGTGTGGTAATTAAACGTTTGTTGGGCTTATTACCTACTCCCAGCGGTCAACCGTTTTATAGTTGAAGCGGCATCCTCAGCGCTCTTCCAAAGATTCTCAAAGAGAACTATTAGTCCAGAGGCCAGTTTTGGATCGTTGATCAGTATGTAGCTGTCGTCGGACCTGTTGATGCTCATGTCTTCATCATGCTGAATGGCGCCTATCAGAACCTTGTCGTGATCAAATATGTTCAGCCTGATCTGTATGCCTTCCATATGTTTGAACGGTATGTAGCTGTAAAGGAACTCGGCCTCCTTTATGTTTAATTGGTTCACCTCGGAAATTATCATCATTTTGACTCCTCTCTTTGCCATCTGCATATAATCTTCAAGAAGGCCGTACCTTATGCTCCTAAGAAGACCATTGCCTGACATTATTAGCCTGTATTCATGAAACGTCTCCTCAAAGAGCTTCTTTAGCTCGTTGTACAGCCTACTTCTTCCAAATATAAGCCTGTACTGAGGTGGAGGATAGGCCTTTCTGCCCTCTTCTACGGGTATTGAAGCTATAAGATTCTTGACCCGTTCAACGCCAGATGTGTAGTGCTCCTCAAGCGCTTTGATGAGTATTTTTTCGAGCTCTTGAGGCGGCCTTGCCATGTAGAAATTTCTGCCCAGCTCCTTCTCAACAAGCCCCAGCCGCATAAGCTTCTCGAGATGCTTATAAACAGCTGCCCTGTCCTTTTTCAGCTCGCTTGTTAGCTCGGAAATCGGTTTGGGCCCATGAGATAGAAGATAGATGTAAATTTGAAGCTGAGTTGGCGTAAGGGAGGAATCCTTAAGGATCCTCACGATCTCCTTGTTGCCGAGGAGGTCATCCACAGCCATAAATACTTTTTGAATGCTTATTTTCTTTACTCAAGGTTGATAATGTAGAAAGTCAGGTTCAAAGTATCTCATAATTTAATCTTAGGCCAAAATCGTTTCCCTATTGATCGGCAATCCTCTAATTTCTTTTCCTGTAGCGTCAACGATGGCGTTCACTATAGCTGGCGCAACCGCCATAAGAGGTAACTCACCAATTCCCTTTGCGCCGTATGGACCGTTTGGATCTGGAACCTCTATCGGATAGATCCTGATCTTCGGCACGTCCTTTGCAACAGGAAGTATGTATGTAGTGAAATTCCTTGCCTGAACCTCACCTCCCTTGAGCTTGAGGTCCTCATACAGCGCATAACCAAGCGACATTATGGCTCCCCCTTCAAGCTGCCCGAAGTACCCCTTCGGGAAGATTATCTTCCCGGCCTCGGTGTACATCTCTATGTCGGACACCCTGATGAACCCAGTCAACACGTTGACCTCAACCCTAGCTAAAGCCGTGATGAAGCTGAATATTATGTCGCTCTTCCTGTATACGCCGCCCTTCACGCTGGGCAGTTCGTACTTTCCCACAACCCTGATCTCTTCGTTTATGCTGTTTATTATGGAGCTCAGGTCCTCCGTTCCATATCTCTCTTTAACCTCAATCATCAGCTTTCTGGCCGCATCCAGCGCAGCGTTCCCTATCATGAAGAGAACCCTTGAAGCATTGGACGTTCCTGAGCGTGGGTTTGCGCTGCTGTCGTTAAGGATCTGGATGTACCTATCAGGAAGATTAAGGGCTCTGCTCAGAACTGTGGCCACTCCGAACCTTATGCCTGTGCCCATGTCTGGCGTGGTGAAAAGCGCCTTAAGCGACCCCCGAGATAGAACGAGCTCAACCTGCGCCGAATCTCCGAACAGCCCATAGCTGGTGCTCTTCATGCCGCTGGCTATCCCAACCCCCACCTTTACGAACGGCAGATCCGATTTCTTGCTTTCGGGATTCAGCAGGGCGCTGGACTTGGCCATTTCAAGGGTCTCCCTCAAGGTGCTGTGCGATAGCGGAACAACACCAGTTCCGTATGGCTCCCCCTCCTTAAGCGCGTTTACGTATCTGAACTCGATAGGATCCCAGCCCTTCTCTCTTGCTATTCTGTCAAGATGTCTCTCCAATGCAAAGTTAACCTCGCTCGCCCCATACCCCCTCATTCCTCCTACAGGCGGATAATTGGTGTAGACGAGCAGGCCTTCAAAGCGAACGTTAGGTATGCTGTACGGCCCGGGAGCGTGTGAGCCCGCAACCTCGAGCACTATTGGCGCATGCGACAGGTACGCTCCTGCCTCAGCGAGCACCTTCATGAAAAGGCCCTGAATCTTCATATCGTTTGTGACCTTAGCCCTAACCTCTATGTCCATTGAAATCCTCCTCGTGGTTGAGATGTTTGACTCCTCCCTCGTGAAGGTCAGCTTGACCGGTCTGCCGGTTTTCAGGGCCAGGAGCCCCGCTATGATCTGTCCGTGTATTTCCTCCTTTCCTCCGAAGGCTCCACCAGGATCCGGATAGATGAGCTTTATCCTCTCTGGCGGGACGTTCAGGCTCTGAGAGATCTGCTGCACGTCATGATCGGGGCTCTGAGTGGTTGTAACTATGTGTAAAATCCCGTTTTCGACCCACGCGAGGGCGGATTCGGGCTCAATGTACATCTGTTTGACCGAGCCAATCTCGTATTTATCGGAGAACTCCTCACCGGGGGCACCTGCATAGCTACCCCTTTCGTATGAAACCGAGTGCGCCACGTTGCCCTCCTCGTGAACCTTTGTCTCTTCCTTTAAGGCATCCTCAATCGTAAAAACCCCATCGAGCCTCACATATCTGACCCTTATCGATCTGATTGCTTCCAGCGCCGCCTCCTCCGTTTCGGCGGCAACCGCTGCTACTGCATCGCCTACATAACGCACTTTATCTCTGCAGAAAACTGGCTGGTTCGGCTTGAAGTATCCGAAGGCGTTCAGGCCAGGAACGTCCCTGTAAGTTGCAACGGTCCTGACCCCAGGAACTTTATAGGCGTCTGAAACATCTATGTATTCGATCAGAGCGTGGGGCACTCCTGCCCTCAGAACCTTGGCGTAGAGCATGTTGCTCAGGTAGTAATCTCCTGCAAACTTGTACCTGCCGGTAACCTTGCTTCTGTTATACTCATAGTAATAAGACTCCCTGAGGCTTTCCGTTAACAGATCTGCATCCATATATTTCGCTTATCCGCTGGATATTAATCTATTTTTTATTGCGTCCAGATTTTTATCTTATATTTCTGCCCAACAGTTTATCTTAAAGGATCGCAGGATCATTTATTTGAGGATGGGGAAGCAGGTTTCGATAATAGGCGCTGGTGTTCTCGGCGTCTCGATTGCTTTCTGGCTATCGAACTTGACGGACTCTGAGGTTACGATCATTGAGAGAGAGCGAGCCGGCAAAGCACTCTACCTCGCGAAACACAGGCGTCGTCCACAGGCCTTTCTTCCTGCCTCCCGATGCAAAGGCCACCGTCGAAAGCTGGATAGGGTCCTACCATCTGTGGAGGGAGCTCGCGATAAAGAAGGGCCTCAAGTTCGAGGTGAACGGTCAGCTCGAGGTCGCAAGAGATTACAGAGAGATAGCAGTTCTAAGAAGGCACCAGGAGTGGGCGAGGCTCAACGGCATGGAGGATGATGAGATCGCCTACCTTGAAGGCGATGAGGTGAGGAAGCTGCTGCCTGAAAGCCTTGCGGAGGGAGCCCTGATGAGCAGAAGCGAGGCCAACGTGAACTACGGCGAGCTAGTAGAAGAGCTGTTCAGGGAAATTTCGGGCAGCGTGAAGTTCATAGGAGGCTTCAAGGTAGAATCGGTTTCCGAAAGAGGTGAGAAAGTCGCTGTTGGAGGACTGCTTCGTGGATCTCGATACTAAATTGAATCGGACTTCGTGATTAACGCGGCTGGCAACGGGTCTCTTTCGATCTACAGGAGGATAAAGGGAACAAGCGAGCCTAGCGAGATACACGTCAAGGCCAGGTACTGGAGGCTCGAGGGGAGCTGTGGCCTTCCGAGGATAAATGTGTTCACCGTCCCGAAGTAAGAGAAGTTCCCCTTCCTTGATCCCCACTATATTGTGAGGGTTGACGGGACGTTTGACCTGGGACCAACGGTTTCCCTTTCGTACGACGGCTTTGACTACGACTCCGGGATCGCGGGGGTCATCGCGAGGCTCATCATGCATTCCTCCTATGAGGACTTGAAGGGGTACCTCAACCTTCTGAAGAGCGGCATGTTTTCCCTTCTGCTGAGGGATGGACTCAGGATGTTCAGCAGCGAGCGCATGAAAAAGTTCTTCAGATGGGTTATGCCATGGATAGAAGATTGCAAGCTCGTGGCAAAGCCTCCGGGGATAATGCACTATCTTCTGAACGAGCAGGGCATAGATCAGCAGGTTAGGATCGAGGAGGTCGGACAGACGCTGCACATCCTGAACTACGACGCTCCGGGGGCAACCGGGGCTCCATACTTCTCCTATAATATCGTTAGACGGCTGCTTGACAGGGGATACCTGTCTCCGAGCAAGGGGCCAAGGTATGAGCTCTGGAGGGCCCTCCTGGGCTCCTAGGGCTTAATGGGTCCCAACATGCAAAATCCCTGGGAGCGCGTCACCTGCTTTTCCTTTTGGTCCAAAATTTAAGAAAAAACGGAAATGACATCACGGAAAGTGCCCCATTATTTCATGTTCATAGCTTTTCCGAAAAGGAGAATTTTCGGAAAAGTAAAATCACTGAGCCCTCTGTCCCCTCAGCGCCTCCCTGAGCTCCTCAGACACTATCCTTGCCGCAAGGGATCCTATATCAGTGCCAGTTCCGGCGTAGATCGTTCTGCGCGTGAGCCCGGAGGAGCCCACTGCAACAGCATCCGTCACGGTGCCCGTTATGTTCAGGCCCATGTCCATCAGCGTTCCGCACTTGGCCTCGGTTACAACCTTCACAAGCTCCACCATGGCGTTCACGGAAAGCTGCCCATCGTAGAACAGGCCTATGTTTATGGTCCTGCCGGCGTGCTTCCCTGTGCCCTCAACGCCTGCCGAGAGGAAGTAGGTGAACGGTCCCCTGTTTCCGAACCGGTAGCTCTCAACGGCCGTCATAAAAACCAGGTCATCCTCCCTGAGCGTCATGGCCCTTCTCACGTCGTCTAGTGGGTCTTCGCTGCAGTAGTCCTTTTCCACGATGACGTCCACTATCCTGCTGACCCAAGCAGGAGATGCTGGGCTCAGGGCTGATGTCAGCACAAAGTAAGGTTTTCCAAGCTCGATAAGGCCGATCCTCCTGATTTGGCCCATCTTTATTATGTTTGAAAAATTTCATGTATAAACTCTTTTGTCAGACTTAGCGAATTGCTTCCAGGATCCTGTCGACCTGCTCGTCCGAGATCCTTTCCCTGAACGCCTCAGATGCAACTATCTCCATTCCCATATCGCTGAGCTCCTTCTCCATCCTCCTCTGCGCGTTAGAGCCCCAGCCATATGAGACCATGATGGCCACCTTCTTTCTTACACCCCTGAACTTCTGTCTCATGACTTCGAGCAGCCTCAGCATCTCTGGATGGGGCTCATTGTCGTAGGTGGGGGTCGCGAGAACTATGTACTCGCTATCATTGGCGTCAACGATGAAGTCCTCCACGTCTGGATGAACTGTGTCGTTTATTGCGTGATACAGAATCCTCTTTCCCCTGGCCGACAGCGCCCTGGCGATCCTGCTCACCGATGATTCAACTGACCCGTACATGGTCACGTATGCTATGAGGACGGTTCCCGGAACTGGCTCTGCCTTTGCCCATTTTTCGAACAGCCTGAGGGGAGCCTCGACATCGCCCCTCCAGAGGCCTCCATGAGATGGAGCTATAATGTTCACCTTTAGGTTTGCGCTTCTCACCTTCTCTATGGCGCTTATTACGAACTTCCTGTAGAACCCCATGACGGTCAGGAGGTACTTCTCAGCGTATCTTAGGTAGGCCTGATCATCTGGGCTGACGTAGATTCCAGGAGGTATTGAGTAGGAGCCAAAAACATCACAGGTGTACAGTATTCCAGCGCCCTGCTGGTAGGTGAAGATGGTTTCTGGCCAGTGGACCCAGGGAACGTGCATGAACTCCAGGTCCACTCCCAGGAGGCTCAGCCTGCTCCTTCCCTCGACCTTCACCAGCTCGTTCCTTATGGGGTGCTTTGCAAGTAGGACCTTTTCAGCTGAGCTGTGGGCGACTACCTTGGCCTCCGGGGATTCCTCAAGTACCTCGACGAGGCTTCCTGTGTGATCGGGCTCAGCGTGATTGAGGACGACATACTTTATTTTGTTTGGATCAGCAACCTCCCTTATCGCGCTCAGGAGCTCTGCCGAGAAGTTTCTCTTCCAGGTGTCTATAAGTATCCATCCGCCGTCCCCTCTGATCAGGTAAGCGTTGTAAGCTATGTGCTCCGGTATGTGCCAGAGCGACTCAAAGTACTGGGTTCTGTCATCGTTCAGCCTCAGCAGGAAGACGCCGTCCGAAATTTCGCTTACAAAATAGGACGCCACATGAACCATTTATTCACGTTGCTTAAATATTTAATTTACAGAGTTGATCTTTTTCAAGCCTTTGAGGCGTTTGTTTGAAGGGTTGAACGAAAATTCTGAACGTATGTTTGAAGTCATGAGGTTACCTTATAAGGCCCCAGCCCACAAGGCCCTCGTAAATGAGCTGGGCAGCAAACCCAGCTATTATAATGCTGAAGAGCCTTGAGAACGCGGTAAGCCCGTTCTTTCCGAAGACCCTGAGAATTGCCTCGGAGAACTTCAGGATAAACGATGAAACGGCTGAAACTACTGCTATTGATATGAGAAGGGCCGACAGCGGAAGCGTGTTGGCAAGGATAATCAGGGTGGCAACCGTGCCCGGACCAACCAGAAGCGGAGATGCAAGAGGGAAGACCGCGGCCTCGCGTGGATCAAGCGATAAGGACCTTGAGCCCTCGCCCATCGTATCAATAGCGAGTATCATGAGCAGGACGCCGCCTCCTATCATAAAGCTGTAGATGCTTACGCCAAAAAGCCTCAGGAGGTTCTCCCCAACCATGGCGAAGAACACGAGCAGCACGAACATGGAAACTACGACGGTCGTCCAGAGGGCTCCTCTTTCCTCCTTTTCAAGCTTACCAAGAAAGTAGAGATACAGAGGAAGCGCGCCGAACGGATCCATAATCGCGAAAAGCTGAATGGATGTTATTGCAATGTTCATAGGCGACGGCACTACCAGCAGGCTGTTCGCGCCGGATATGCCGACCTTTACTGATACTAGCAGCAGGAGGAACAGAATTATGTAGACGTACTTTCTGTTTATTATAATTAGCCTGATCCCGCCCGTTCTTTCAGATTTATTCTGCACAAGAGGTAAGGAAACAAATAGCTTAAAAGCTTAGTTTTAAAAACATCATATGACGCCAATTTTGTAGAGCATGTATATACCTACTAGCAGTATGATGATTCCGTACGCTATTCTAAGCGTCTTCTTTGGCACCTTTACGGCCAGCGAGGTTCCTGCATACCCACCTCCAACGCCTCCAATGACATAAAGGAGAGCAACAAGAAGAAGGCTTTCGCCGTAAACTGCGTATTCAAGTCCGCTTGCAACTCCAAAAGTTCCAACGGATATCAGGCTTGTTCCAACGGCCCTGGTTATGCAGAGGCCAGCTGAGAACATTAGGCTTGGAACTATCAGAAAACCTCCTCCGATTCCAAAGTATCCGCTCACAAGGCCAACGATGAACCCGAAGACTGATACCTTTGCGGCAGCGCTTCCCGTTAGCTTGGGACACTTTCTAACTGCTTCATCGAGCCTTGGACCCTCCTCAGCGGTTCCTGCTCTTGAGGGTTCCTTTTTAACTGCCATGTACACGCCTAGCACTATCATAGCGAATGCGAAGTACATCAGAAGAGATCTCCCAGGCGTTATCCTGCCTAAGTAGGCTCCAAGCAGAGATCCTATGACACCTACGCCAGCGAAGAGGGATCCAACCCTCACTGCTACGTTTCTCTTTCTAAGGTGCATGTATGAGTTCAGGTAAGCGTTTATTCCAACAGCTAGGGCAGTCGTTCCAATAGCTATGTGGGCTGCATTGGGAAGCGTGTCCAGCCCTACAAAGTAAAGAAACAGAGGGACGGCAAGAATGGAGCCGCCACCTCCTATGAGCCCCAGCGAAAACCCTACTATTATGCCCGAAATCACAGCCAGCACCAGCTGGAGGAGCGTCAGCATAGGTGTTAATTGATGATCTAAATTATAAATTTAGTCCAAAAAATTCTTATAAGAGAAAAATTTTCATAAAAAAGAAAACGCTTCAATTTATTTACTGTATTGTATTTGATGAGCTTATATTTTGAATGTGAAATGCGGTCGGCGGGATTTGAACCCGCGATCTTCAGCTTGGAGGGCTGACGTCCTAGACCAGGCTAGACGACGACCGCATCTGAATACTTTTTATGTGGTTCAGATTTAAATTTAACTCTTGACTTTTAAGAACATCTTAGTCAACGGTCTAAAAGCTCGTCGAATTTAATGGCACACCGGAAATACAATTATTAGATAGCGCGTGCACAAATATTGTTAAAGATGTTGAACCTGCAGGGTCTTCAGCGCGTCAGGATGAAACCTACCGACGAGTACAGATGGGCAAGCGTAGCGCTTATTGTTGATGCCGAGACTGACGAGCTTCTCCTTATCAAAAGGGCCGAGAACGCAAACGACCCATGGAGCGGCAACGTCGCAGCTCCGGGAGGAGTGTATGAGGAAAGGGATGGAGATCTCTTTGAAACTGCGGTTAGAGAGACGAAGGAAGAAATAGGCGTAGATCTCGGTTTTAATGAATTTGTTGGCGTCCTTACTCCTAGCCATCCATCAAACACAAGCATAATAAGGGTGCTCCCGCACGTCTTTGAAGTGAAGGGCAAGGTACCAACTCAGATAAACAGAGCTGAAGTGGAATACGTCTTCTGGCTGCCGCTTAGGATGACCCCCTTGATGGTGAGGCCATACTCTTACGGCTCGCTCTACAAGAGCTGGGCAATATATTACCAGAACAACGTAATATGGGGTATGACGTACAGGATCATAAAAGAGCTCCTGATGAAAGCTAATATTGCGGAACTGCCTGACAGCTAACATGAGCGGCCCTGAGGACATTATAAGAGAGCTGGCCTCCGATTACGTCCATGGCGCGTCATACTATTATGATAGGTCGGTCGACCTTTTTGAGCTTCTCAACAGGTACGATGAAGGCTACGCTAAGGCGCTCGCAGAGACGAGACCCGGAATGGCTTCCGTCATGAACGTGATAGAGGCCTTCAGGATTGGAGCAGAAATGGGACTGCCTACATCCAAAGTAGCCAAAGCGCTGAGAAGAATAAAGGCCGAAAGCGAGGATAGGCTTTCAGAATACTCGCTGGAAGCTTCAAGCGTTGCCACGGTGAGTTTCTCCTCAAACGTGCTCAACCTAATAAAGAGGTCTCAGGTAAAGCATGTATATCTTATAGATACCGAGCCATCGCTTGAAACCAAGGCTGCCTTGGAAGCGCTCTCAAAGTTTGCAACGGTCACTCTAATACCGCTCAGCTCCTCGTACAGTTATGTTGAGTACAGCGAGGCTTTTCTGAGCGGCTTTGACGGCCTGTACTCCTCGGGCCATTTCGTCAACAAGGCTGGAACTTTCGAGGCAAGCTGTGCCGCCAGAGAAAAGGGTGTTAAGACCGTGATAGTTGGAGAATCCTTTAAGGCCTACGATGGGTTCCCACCGCCGCCATTAAAAGTAAAGTGGAACGGCATAAGCGTGCCTCTCTTTGAGAGCGTGCCTCTCAGGTACGTGGACGTGCTGATCACGGACATGGGACAGATTGAGAGGCCCGAACCTGAGGACGTCTACAAAATTAAAAATGGCTTTCTGGAATGGGTAAAAAGCTACTTAGCTGAAGGGGATCTTTAGATATTTCAATGGGATGTCCTGATACTGGCCATCTGGCATAGTTCTCCTAATAAGTATGGGGATGAGCTTCTGTTTAACTTCGGCCTCAGCTATTTCGAACACGTTCTTAAAGTTTCCCTGAATAAATGGAGGGGCTCCCATGGAAAGCATCATGGCCCTCGCGCCTATAATTCTCGCGTACTCATATTTAGTTAGTGTTTCAGGGCCAATAATAATCTTAAAAGAACCCTTAGAGTCCTCAGCCATACTTTCATTATAAGCTTAAAAAAGCGTTTTAAACCTTTCTATATTTTGCATTGGCCATGACAGTTTTTGAAGCCAAATTTAACGTTTAAATCTTCGAAGTTAGTCTTAGCTCTCATGAGCATAAGGATAGAAGCGGTTAGCGTTGATGTCCCTCAGGGGTACAACGTAATTCTTGGACAGTCCCATTTCATAAAGACGGTGGAGGATCTTTATGAAACCCTCGCATGCTCATCACCAGCGCTGAAGTTCGGAATAGCTTTCTGTGAATCCAGCGGAAAGGCGCTGATCAGGTACGACGGAAACGATAAAGCGTGTATAGATCTGGCGGTGGAGAACGCTAAGAAGATTGGGGCCGGCCATTCCTTCATCATATACCTGAGGGAGGGGTATCCCATAAACGTCCTGAACAGGATAAAGTCCGTGGAGGAGGTGGACTGCATATACGCTTCAACGGGCAACCCTTTAACAGTAGTTGTTGCCGACAACGGAAACGGCAGGGGCATACTGGGGGTCATAGACGGCGTCAAGCCGAAGGGCGTTGAGGGGGAGGAGGACAAGAAGGAAAGACACGACTTTCTGAGAAAAATAGGATACAAAAAATGAGCGCTAAATTTTATAACAGCATCTCTATTTGAACTTCTGTTGAAGTGTTCAATCTGCGGTAAGGAGGCTGTCAGGTTTATACCTTATGCTAATATAGCTCTTTGCAGAGAGCACTTCATACAATGGTTTGAGAAAAGGTTCTTCAGGCATCTCGAGGAGTACAAAATACTTGATGGGAGCAGAAAGGTAGCAGTAGCAGTTTCAGGAGGAAAGGACAGCGTAACCTTGCTTCATCTCCTCAAAAAAGCATCTGAAAGATATGGCTTTAAGCTGTTTGGGATCACGATTGACCTTGGCATAGATAGAGGAACTCAGTACTCCAGAAAGAGCGTTGAGATCGCGGTGTCCAACTTCAGGCAGCTCAACGTGGATTACGAAGTGGTCCCCCTTAAGGAATCGTACGGGTTCACCATAGATGAATCAAAGACGAAGATCAACAGGCCCGTGTGCAGCACCTGTGGTCTTGTGAAAAGGTATGTGATGAGCGAAGTAGCTGAAAGAAATGGAGCTGACACTCTTGCAACCGGACACAACCTGGACGACATGGCGCAGTATGTTCTCTCAGCGTACGTTCACGGAGATCTTGAATATGTTCTCAGGAACGGTCCGGTTACACCTCCAAAGCCCGGCTTTCCGGTAAAGAAGGTCAAACCCCTTTTCCTTACCCCTGAGGAGGAAATTCTGCACTATGCCCTGCTTAATGGATTCCAGTTCATTTACGATCCTTGCCCCTATTCTGAGGAATTCAACAGGGTCTCCAAGGAAAAGCTTGGACTGATAATCAAAAGGGTTGAAAAGGAGTACCCAGGGTTTGCGGCTGGACTCGTCAGAACGTTCGAAAGGGAGATCAGGCCCAGGCTTTCAGCAGAGAGCAGGCCGGCAGAGCTGGGCAGGTGCAAGATCTGTGGAAGGGCCACATCGCCAGGCAGGGATATCTGTTCCTTCTGCTCCATCAGGATTAAGCTTACAGGAATTGGCACATCTCACAACGAAGCAAGGAACTCCTGAACAGCTGCGTTGAACTTTTCAGGCTCCTCCAGATAGCATGGATGAATCTTTCCCACTATCTTAAGCTTTGCGTTCTTGAGGTTCTTCAGGAGAATCATATAGTTCTCCTTGGGAGAAATGCTGTCCTCCGCTCCCCAGATGAGCAGGGCTGGCTTATCGGATATTAAGTTAAGTCTGCTCTCGTACATCCATACACCTACGGCGCCTATCAGGATCAGCCCAATTATCCTGTTAGGGTTGAGTACGGAATACTCGAGCGCCTCCTTTCCTCCCAACGATGCGCCCATGATCACGAACTCGTTTAGCCCCAGAACATTGGCAAACTTTGAAATAAAGGCCGAAATCGTGCCGAACTCGCCCTTCTCGCTCTTGCCAAACCCCGGCATATCTACCGCTATGGCTCTCCATCCGATCGAGGATATCGCGCTGAGCGTCCCGGTTTTAACCCAGACATCAGCGTTAAAAGAAGCTCCGTGCAGGATCAGAACGGGCCGGCCAGACCCTTCGTCAATAAATCTGATTCTTGCTCCATCGAGCTCAATGTAAGTCTCTTTCAATCTGAACTACCTTGCTTATCAATAGTTTAATAGTTTTCGTCAAGACCTTCTTTTTGATCGGCCTAATCGTAGTAGCTTTCAATCATTTGCTGAGAAGCCCCGGTGATATCCATATATCTTGAAACTCCGAACTCCTGAATAATCCTTCTGAACGATGAACCCATTCCCGTCTTCCACCTCTTGAACAGAAGCTGTTCCTCGCTTGAGTTGTGCTCAAGGAGTACTTTAAGATAGAGCGGTATTCTCGTCCTGAGGAGCTCATGGTCGCCCTTGGCCAGCCAGTTCGATATGTTACTGCCCAATGTAGCGATAAGCCTGTGATCTGCCGAGACCCTCATGACCGTCTTTCTGAAGTCTTCGTCTTCATATGCGGCTATGAGCTTGGGAAAAACTATCTCATCTTCATGTCTGGCGTGGCAGTTTATCACGAAATCGTTAAAGTCGTTGAACTTCGTGTACCAGTACTCGATAGGGTTTCTGGATAAAATCCTTATAACAGAGTGTTCAAATAAAAGGACACTGATAGAGTCCACACTTTTTCTTTCTTAACTATATATATAACCATTGTTCACAGGATCTTTGATATGCGCTTTGGAGTAATTGGGGTGGGAAGGTGGGGACAGAACCACGTTAGGGCCCTGAAGGAGCTTGGTCTCCTGTACGGCGTCTTTGATGTTAACAGGGAAAGA
The DNA here is from genome assembly GCA_049976505.1 of Nitrososphaeria archaeon. Classification (GTDB taxonomy): domain Archaea; phylum Thermoproteota; class Nitrososphaeria; order Conexivisphaerales; family UBA164; genus CAYFFZ01. The sequence continues at coordinate 52,671 of JBMFIC010000001.1, forward strand.
GCGGAGCAGATATCACGGGCTTTCGATGTGAAGGCATTTGAAAGCCTTGAGGATGAGGAGCTGAAGACGCTCGATGCAGCGGTGGTGGCAGTTCCAGCAACCCTACATCATGAGGTAGCAATCCCCCTTATAAAGAAGGGCCTGAGCCTTCTGATAGAAAAGCCGGCCGCGACCTCAAAGGAGGAAGTCTTAAAAATTTCAACGCTCGCTAAGGAAGTCGGCGTAAAGGTCGGAGTCGGATACATCGAAAGGTTTAACCCCGCCTTCCTGAGGGTCAGACAGTGCGTTAAGCGCCCTGTTAGGGCATCGTTTTACAGGATATCCCCTTCAGCCAACATCTCCGATGTTGGCGTCGTTTTTGACCTCATGATTCATGATATTAACCTTTCAAACTACCTTTTTGGCAGGCCCGAAATAGCATACAGGAAAACCGAGACGGACAAGGGAGTACATGAAACAAGCGCTGAGGCGGTGCTTAACTATGGAACGGTGACTTCTTATATTGCTGCCAGCTGGAAAACTCCTGGAAAGATGAGAAAGATTCTGATTTACGGTGACGAGGAACTTATTGAGGCTGATCTGATAAATAAGAAGGTAATCTGTCAGACTCCTTCTGGGACCTATACCTTCGATGAAAAGCCGAGGGATCAGCTTAAGGACGAGCTGGAGGCTTTTGCGAGGTACATCAGGGGTGAGGCTGAGTTTCCGGATATAGATGAAGCTGTCGTGGACGTGGAAGTCGCGGAAAGGGTGCTAAGAGGATGAAGCCCGTTTACAGAAGGGTATCTGTAAAGAGCCCTATGAGCTCGGCCAACCTTTCGGCTGGCTTCGACGTAATGGGGGTTGCGCTTGACGCATATTATGACGAGCTCGATATCGAGCTCGATATAAGTTCATCATCGCTGGAGGTTATATCAAACGTTCCTTTGCCGGACGACAACACCGCAAGAAAAGCGGCCGAGCTCTTTTATAAAAAGCTTGGAAGGGTCATCGGGACCAGAATCTTTCTCAGAAAGGGCATACCAGCAGGCATGGGTCTTGGCTCAAGCGGGGCCTCAGCAGCTGGAGTGGCTTTTGGACTTAACCTTGCCTTCGGATCGCCCCTAAAGCTGGAAGAGCTCATAGACATCGCAGCGAGATCGGAGAAATCGCCGCATGCCGATAACGTCTCTGCAAGCATCCTAGGAGGGTTTGCAATTGTGCATTCACGAGAGCCGTATTCTGCGTTTTCTATTTACCGGGACTGGAAATTTATGCTCATAATACCAAATGAGGAGCCTCCAGCTGATAAGACCGCAAAGCTAAGAATGGCTCTGGGCGAACCGGTACCCTTTGAGCTCTACGTGCAGGAAAAGTTCGCCTATAATTCTCTGCTTAAAGGCCTCCTGTACGATGACCGTGTTTCCTTCGGAATGGGGATGAACCTGGAAAGCTACCATCAGATCGTGAGAGGAAGATCAGGGCTTTATGACGCTTATTACAGGCTTAAAAACAGGATTCTGGAAGCTGGCGCTCTTGGGGTATGCATAAGCGGCGCTGGGCCTTCAATTCTCGTTCTTCCAGGGGAGAACACCAAGCTTTTTGAAATAGAGAAGATTGTAGCTGATATGGGAATAAACGCCAAAGTTATAGAAAGCAGAGTGAGCAAAGGCGTTGAAAAGATAAAAGTTGAGATGTAGCTTACTTGAGAGGCACGTACAGCGAGGATCTGCTCGCTCCAATGCCAGGCGTTCCGTGAACTACCTTCTTAACCGTATGCGCGTACTCTCCAAGATAGTGTCCTATCATCTCAGGCTTTATCTCAACCTCAACGAACTCCTTTCCGTTGTAAACCTGGAACTTCTTTCCGACCATTGATGGAAGTATAATGAGATCCCTCTCGTGGGTCTTAATTGGTCCCTTGCTTTTCTTCATCTTTTCGAACAGAACGCTCTTGCTGCGATATGTCGAGCTAAGCCTTTTAAGAGATCTGCGGGCCCTAGCTGGCAGAAGCTCAAGGAGCTCATCCATCGGCATCTTCTGCAGCTGCTCTATCGTATAGCCCCTGTACCTGAACTCCTTTACCATCGTTTATCACCTACCTGGATTTGCAATAAAAGTTTTTTGCAATTTACTTCCCCCTTCCTGTCTTCCTTGCAGCTATATGTCCTACCTTCCTGCCAGGTGGAGTATTTCTTGCAACCGTTGTCGGCTTGCCAGGGTGCTGGTGCCTTCCTCCGCCATGCGGGTGATACACTGCTGCCATGGCAACACCCCTTACGAGTGGCCACTTCCTTCCTCTTGCTCTCATGTATCTCAGCTTTCTGCCTGCCTTGAGGAATGGCTTCTCAGATGCGCCGCCTCCAGCCGCTATTCCAACCGTAGCCCGTGAGGTGCTTGGTATAAGTACCTTCTTGCCGGAAGGCATCTTGATGCTTGTGAACTCTCCTTCGTGGCCCATGACGATCGCATACGTTCCAGCTGCCCTGACGAACTTGCCGCCGTCATTGAACACCTTCTCGATGTTGAATATCATCGTTCCTTCAGGCAGTTGTCCCAGCGGCAGCACGTTTCCGTCTCTAACTGGAGCCTGTGGACCTATTACAACGCTCTGCCCTACTTCAAGACCCCTAGCAGCTATGACGTACACGGTCTCTCCTTTATCCGACTCCAGAACCGCTATAGGGGCATGTCTGCCTCTTTCATGAATTATGTCCTTTACTTCATAAGTTCTAGTTTCGTTCGGCTCCATTACAGGGTACTTTGCCGGAGCAACCTTTCCCTTCTTAGCGCTCCTGAACTGTGGCGCACCCTTTCCTCTTCTCTGCGGCAGTATCCTTTTACCCATTTTACATCACCCCTAGCTTTGAGGCAAGCTCAGTTGCCTTGAAGCTCGGATCAAGCTTTACGTATGCCTTCTTGCCCTGCTTTCCTATTAAAGTGTTCACCTTTACAACCTTAACGCCATACAGAAGCTCAACGGCCTCCTTAATCTGGTGCTTGTTTGCCTTTTCATCCACTAAGAAGGTCAGCTTGTTCTCCGAAGTTATCATGTTTACGGTCTTTTCTGTCTTCACTATACCCTTTATAATCCTGTAGGCATCATTAATGTCCATAGACGCCCACCTCCCTGAACCTCTCCTCAAGAGCCTTAAGAGCAGACTCTGTGTATATCACGAGCCTGCCTGGCTTTCCACCGGGCGCAAGATCCAGGACGCTCAGGTTTCTGGCTGTAACTGCATCAACGCCGCTTATGTTCTTTGCAGCCCTTATTAAGGGAGACGCCTTGCTTACAACGAAAAGCGGTCCCGCGCCTTTCTCCTTTATCCTTCTGAGCTCATCGGCCATTCCGAGCTTGAGGAGAAGCCTCTCGACGTCCTTAGTTTTGCTTATGCCTTCAACGTCATCAGTTACTACTAGCGGCACCACACCATCGTATCTATGACCTCTTTCTTTGACCAGCCTTATGTTTGCTGTGGAGGCTATTGCAGACAGCGTTGCCATAAGCCTTTCCTTCTTGTTTATTTTCTTGTATATTTTCTTCGCAGCCTTGGGAGGATGCGCAAGCCTTCCCTTAACTACGCTGGCAACGCCGCCGGCCTGGCCTGCTCTGGGCGTTCCTGAGCCCTTGATCCTAGCTATCCTCGCGATGCCATATCCGGTTCCCCATGATTCTGCCGATACCTTCATGCCCGCTGTAGGATCCCTGCCCTTTGGCTGAAGCCTGTGAGTAAATAATATCCAGAACGCCCTCTCTATAAGCCTCCTGTTGACCTTTGAGCTGAAGAGCTCCGGCAGCTCTATCTCCTTCACAGCTTTCCCCTCTACATCAAAAACGCTTGCTTTCATATCTTAAGACCCTCCAGCGACACGCTTAAAATGGCAGGAGGCTTCGCCTCCCTCTTGATTCTTACCGATTTCCTTATAACGAGAGGCCTGCCCTTGGGGCCGGGAAGAGATCCAGCTATAAGGACGTAATCGGAGGTGATCTTCTTAAAGGGCAGAAGCGTCCCTGGCTCCTTTGAGGCGGAAATGACCCTAAGGTTATAAATTGTCCTCCTCTGGAAGCCCATCTGTCCAGCACGAGGAACCGTGTACATTATCGACGCAGGATGCCAAGGTCCGAGCGTTCCAACGGCCCTGACGCTCTTTCTTGCCTTGTGCTGCTTTCTTTTGATCCCGAACCTCTTAACGGGTCCCTGAAAGCCCTTGCCCTTTGTGACGCCTATCACATCCACGTATCCCCAGCTCATAATGAGGTCCTTGGTCTGGATCGTCTGGTTCAGGATCTTTTTAGCGTACTCAAGTTTCGCTTTTATATCCTTGCCAGTTATCGGTATCTCTAACACGTACGGCTTCTTCTGAGAGAAGCCGGCATCACGTGGAACAGCTTCAACAACTGCCCTAACTTCAGAGACCTTGCTGAGGTCCATTGAATCTGAGACATTGCCCAGATTAACAAGATATCCATCATGATAGCCATAAGCAACAATCCTGACGACCTTCATCGGTGGCAGGGCCACGACCGTGAAGGGCACAAAGAGCGGCTTGCCGAAGTTGGGGGTCCCCTGTCTGTCGTCGGTTATTATAGCATGACCCATCCCCACCTTTATTCCAACGACGGCGGCCAAAGAAGGCTCTTCGGTCTCAGCATAGTATCTCAGCTTTGGAAGGATTCTCGAGGCTCTCTTCCTTGGATAAAAGGCTAACGAGCCCCTATGCGGAGCATGGTGCTTTCTGTGGCCTATAAGCCTTCACCTTCACACACACTATACTTTTCTATTAATAAACCTTTAGCTTATATCAACGATGAGCTCTGCCTTACGGTATGGGATAAAAGAGAAATATATTAAAAACGAGCAAGTATGCGTTGGATGGATCATTCCAGAAAGGTCCTGATTGTTGCAGAAAGGGACACGATAACTGGAAGGCTTAAGACTGGACCTTCGCTAAGGCTGAAATATTTCCCACGAAGCTACGTTTACGAGCTGAGAGAGGACGGCCTTTCCCAATCAAACTACATAAGAAACATAACCTTCAACCCAATGACGACGCTTTACATGCTGGCAAAGGCGCTGTTTCAGAGGGCTTTCAGCGTAGGAGGAAACTACAGGCTCGTTCATTCGTTCTTTTGGAATTTCTACAGATACAGGATTCCATGGATTCACGAAAACGATCAGTCTCCATCGCAGCTTATCTTCAACTACCTGGGGCTTAGGAACGGGTTTGGAAGGAAGGTCGCGGAGATGGCCGCTTCAATAATAAACGGGGCCGAGGCTGTTATAACCTGGAGCGAATACGCTAAGAACGGCTTCATAGAGGATGGCGTTGATAAGGGAAAGGTACAGGTTGTGCCTCTCCCCTATCATGCTAGGTGTGAAAGGCTGCCGCATGAGGGCATAAACGTCCTTTTCGTGGGAAGGGATTACTTCAGAAAAGGGGGCGACATAGCGGTCAGGCTGATGCTGGACATCGTGCAGAGCGAAAAGGACGTTCACTTTTACTACGTGGGCAAGGGCTTTGTGCCAGAGCATCCTAATTTTCATCACTATGAGAATTTGCCTCGGGAAAGGCTGGAACGTCTTTACAGCATCGCTGACCTGATGCTCTATCCCTCAAGAAACGAGGCCTATGGCCTTGCCATCCTGGAGGCTCAGTCCTATGGGATCCCAGTTATAGCTTCAAACCTTCCAGCCTTCAGGGAGATGCTTGGCCGTTATGGCTCGGGTTATGCCGTTAGCCCAGATGAAATGAAAACAGTAATCCTTGATCTTATAAGAAGCGGGGAGAGGAGAAGTATGCTGTCGGAAAACGCCTGTAGGATGGTTAGAGAGGTTCATGACCCAGCGCGCGCTTCTGAGGCTCTGGAGAGGATCTATGACTCGGTACAGTAACTTCATAGGCGGCTTTAGCGTAAGGATGATGAGCTTTTATTTGCAGACTATGTATCCTGCGTACCTAGTGTATTATCTGGGGGTTAAAGGCTTAACCTACTGGCTTCTGGTTTTTGTCTTCTGGATATCTGCGGGCTTCGGTACGCTTTTGCCATATTTCGCAAAGGGAAGATATTCACTGATTTCTGTGTTTGCGGCTGTGATCTCTGCCGTGCTGTTGGTGGGCAGGGAGTGGACAGCGGTCTTCTCTCTTATAGGCCTTTCGGCCCTGGTATCTGGGCTAACCGGAGCATACACGTTTTTGAGCTTTAAGGAGGGATCGTTCAGTGGGGTTCTGGCATACAGCAGTGGGCTAGCGCTTGGGCTTTTTGTTTCAACCCTTCTAATATACTTTGTAGTTAGGGCGGCCAAGCTGCCGCTGGAGCTTTCCGGCATAATACTGCTTTTATTTTCTCTTATTACGGCGCTTATGATGCCCAACGCTAAGAACAGGACCGATATAGGATACCTAAGGATCGGGGAGCTCCTTGCATCGCTGAAGAGAACAAGAGTGGAGCTGCGCATGGCCGCGCTTAACACCTTCGCGTGGGTTTCCTTTTTTTCATACGTTTTTTACTTTCTCTACTACGCGCAGGGGATTGGATCCGAATACGCCATTGGACTTCTGACGCTTACAACCCTTATAATATCCATGTCTCGTATTGCAATTAAAGACAAAACAGGTGGAAGGACCTCTCTGGGTCTCATTTTTATGCTTTACGCGCTTGCGTTTTTCATGCTGAACCTCAACTCCTACCTGAGATCAATTTACGTGCTCGTAATCGCTTTTGCGCTGGTAGGGGTAGCTGCAGGCGTTGGCTCGCCATATATTTTGTACAAATCATTAAGAGTTGAAGGCGACGACCGATCAACATATAACGAATATATAGCCTACAACGCATACACAGGCGCTGGAGAGCTTCTGAGCAACCTGTTCTTTTTCATAGTTCTCGAGCTGAGAATTGTTGGATGCTTTTACGCTATCCTCGCGGCAGTCATCATAACCGTTATATTGATAGATCAAAAACTACTTATATGAATTACATAATCATAACGGGGTTAGCGGGAAGCGGTAAATCCCTGCTAACGCAGTCACTTTCTGAATCTCTTGAGGAGGATGGCTGGAGCGTTCTTAAGGCTAATTTTGATCCATCGGCCGAGAACCTGCCTTATACTCCTGACTTTGACATAAAGGAATTTGTCGACTCGAGAACGGTTCTGGACAGATACGGCCTTGGAAGCAACGGCTCTCTTCTACTATCCATGGATCTGCTGCTTGCAAACCTGAACGTAATATCGCCTGTGCTGGAATCGTATGACTACGACTATGCCATTCTGGACATGCCGGGTCAGCTGGAGATATTTGCGTTCAGAACGACGGGGCCAATACTCCTCAACTCAATAGCACAGGATAAGCTCATATTTTTTCTCAGCGACGTCGTCGTGGCCTCGGACATAAACAATTTTCTGTTGCTCGAGATGATATCGAGGATTCTAGCGCTCAGAATGAACGCTACATCAATACACGTTATAAACAAGATAGATCTCGACCCGGATGCTGAAAAGCGAATTAGGGAGTTTGAGAGGATGGCGCGCTCACAGAGCCAGGCCGACGTGCTCCAGCTCAACCTCTTTAAGGCCTACAGGCTCATGAAGAAGGTGGCTCCCGCATCTGAGGTGGTTTTCGCATCAGCTAAAACAAAGGAGAACATATGGAAGCTGAAGGCGTACGTCTCGAGAGTTTTTAAAGGCGGTGAAGATAAAAAGGCCTAGCTTTTATCCATTCGATTCTTTGAAATTCGATAGCTAAATAAAAAACGCTTATAAGAACGTTCATTTGTATAAAATATTTACAATGAGCGAAGAAAGAGTCGACTGGTACCTTGACTTCATAGATTACAACAGAAAGCCCGCAGAAAACGAGATGCAGGTCCTCTTTAAGGTAACCCCAGCGCAGGGCTACTCAATGGAGGAGGCAGCAGGCAGGATAGCAAGCGAAAGCAGCGTTGGAACGTGGACAACGCTCACAACGATAACTCAGGACACTTTGAACAGGATGGCTAAGGTATACAGGATTTCAGGAGATCTTGTGTACGTTACCTATCCGCTTGAGCTCTTTGAGCTTGGCAGCATACCACAGCTCTTTTCATCCGTGTTCGGAAACATTTACGGAATGAAGGCAGTTGCGAGGCTGAGAATCATAGATCTGAGATTCCCTCCTGAGTACGTTAAGAGCTTCAAGGGTCCGCTTTTTGGCCAGAAGAAGGTTAAGGAAATACTCAAGATAAAGGAAAGAAGGCCAATCATAGCCACGGTTCCCAAGCCCAAGCTGAGCCCGAGCGCGGAAGCACATGCCAAGATAGGGTACGAGATATGGCTTGGAGGAGAGGATCTCCTAAAGGACGACGAAAACCTAACAAGCCAGCCGTTCATCAAGTTCGAGGACAGAGTAAGGGAGGTCTTCAAGTACAGGGACAAGGCTGAAAAGGAAACTGGGGAGAGGAAATCAGCTCTCATCAATATAACCGCTGAGACTGAGGAAATGAAAAGGCGCGCTAAGCTGGTTAAGGACTACGGCGGCGAGTTCATCATGGTGGACTTCTTAACTGCTGGATGGGCTGCTGTTCAGACGATAAGGAACGTAGCGGAGGAGCTGGGTCTGGCCCTCTACGCGCACAGGGCCTTCCACGCGGCGTTCACAAAGCTTCCTGATCACGGAGCTACCATGCTCGCTGTTGCTAAGGTTGCTAGGCTGGCTGGAGTGGATTTCCTGCACATAGGAACTGCGGGGGTTGGTAAAATGGAGTCAACAAAATCAGACGTAATAAGGATCAAGGAGGAGATAACGATGGATAAAGTGCCGCAGGAGGACATATACTTTGAGCAGGACTGGGTTGGTCTTAATCCGATAATGCCGGTTAGCTCAGGAGGTCTGCATCCAGGAATTCTGCCTCAGCTGCTTGACGCCCTGGGGCCGGATATCGCAATACAGGTAGGAGGAGGCGTGCTCGGACATCCTATGGGACCAAGAGCAGGTGCAAAGGCTGTGAGGGACGCGATAGATGCGTGGAACAAGGGGATACCGCTAGAGGAGTACGCGGAAAAATCAAAGGAGCTAAAGGCAGCTCTTGAGAAATGGGGCACAAAGAGCTACGCCTGACCTCCTCCCCGCCCTGAAGGGCGGAGATTTCCGAGGTCTCGAGGGTTACTCCCCTTTAGCGGGAGCTATTGGCTTAATATAAGCCAGGCACGTATTTAAGTTTTTTACCGTTTTCATCTCCGCCGTTAACGGCGAAGCTTTCAGCTTCTGTAAAGGCCTGAATAAAAGGCCTTTATCTCGTCCATTTCCCTTCTCAGCTTTTCAGTTATTTTTTCTTTTCTTTGCTCGTAGTACTGTACCATTTCACGGGCAGAGCTCTTAATTAGCTGCACTCTGTCCCAGAACGGCACCCCAGCTCTGCCTATGCTGGACTTGGCTATAAGCCACAGCGCTGCGTCCTCCTCAGTGATGTCTGCAGGATAACCAAGATAAAGTCTCTCCCTAACCGCATTGTAGACAAGCGTTGCTATCATTTTAGGGCGCCACTTTTCGATAAAATTCCTGGAGGCTTCCCCATCACGCAGGATGCTCTTCATCTGCTCCAGCTTCTCATTTCCTTCGGGATCCAGCTCCAGGCCCGTTGCGGCCTTTATGAAGTCCTCAAACTTTAGGATCTGCTCAAGACTTCCGCTGGTTACCACTATCGATGAAGCTGCGGAGCTATCCACAAGGGCTATGCCGAGGCTCTCAAGTGGATCGGCAACTCTTAGCTCGGCCCTGCCCTCCTTGAGAAGCCTTATGGCCAGGTCCAGGTTTATTGGCCCTCCATATACATACCTTCCAGATATTTCAATTAAGGGAACCGTCAGTATTCTTTTGATTATAGCAAGCGACAGATCGTTGCTGAGGTTTACTAGCTCGATATCGAGCTCGAGATCCCTTACGGCCCTAAGAAGGGTATGGCTAGTGTAGCACGCAGGATGATAATAGACTATGGGCCTCATTTTTCGCATAAATTGCAAGAACTGGCTTTAAAGCATTTGTCATTTTTTTAAAATGCTTTATTTACGGGTAATGCTTCTTTTGTATGCATGGAGGAGCTTGAGGTAAAGAAGTCCCTAAGAGAGCCGATAGTCGTGGTGCTAGGTCATGTTGACGCGGGCAAGACGTCCCTGCTTGATAAGCTCAGGGGAACCGCGGTTCAGGAGAAGGAGGCAGGGGGTATAACACAGCACATAGGGGCCAGCCTATTCCCATCGGAAGTGCTCGTTAGGCTTTCGAGAGGTCTAATCGAGAGGTACAGGATAAAGGTTGAAATTCCTGGAATCCTTTTCATTGATACCCCTGGCCATGAAGCATTTGCAAATCTCAGGTACAGGGGAGGCTCTGCTGCAGACATCGCAATAGTAGTTGTTGATGTAACTAAGGGCATAGAGCCGCAGACGGTGGAGAGCATAAACATCCTGAAGGAGAAGAAGGTCCCATTTCTTATAGCTCTAAACAAGATCGACCTGATCGCTGGCTGGAGGCCACACCCCGAGCTTCTCCTGCTTGAAGATCTTAATCAGCAGGACAAAGCCACGATTAAGCTTCTTGATGACAGGATCTACACTGTAATGGGTCAGCTCTCAGCCCTGGGATTCGAGAGCGATGCTTTTTACAGGATTACGAACTTTAAGAGGCAGGTTGCCATGGTGCCTGTTAGCGCCGCAACGGGGGAGGGGTTGCCGGAGCTTCTTACGGTGCTTTTAGGCTTGGTTCAGAACTTCATGAAGGAGAAGCTTCAGTTCAAGGCTGGGCCTGGCAAGGGCATAATAATAGAGGTAAAAGAGGAGGAGGGAATGGGGAAGGTCCTGAACGTTATACTGATTAATGGAATTCTGTCAGTGAACGATAGAATCGTTACTGGCACAGACAGGGGGTCTAAGGTCACCAGAATTAAGGGAATCTACCTGCCCAAACCCCTTGATGAGATGAGAGATCCGAGAGACAAGTTCAAGCCGGTAAAGAGCGTTGCCGCCTCAGCAGGCATCAGCGTTCTAGTGTCAGATCCTGAGGATATAGTGGCAGGCGCTCCAGTTTACGTCATAACTAATGAGGAAGAGGAAAGGGAGGCATCAAGGCTCATAGAGGAGGAGCTCAAAAGCCTGACCATACGAACGGATCAGCTGGGCGTGATAGTTAAGGTTGATACGCTGGGCTCCCTAGAGGCCTTCAGCTTTCTGCTTAAAAAGGAGAACATCCCAATTAGATACGCCGAGATAGGCCTTGTAACCAAGAAGGACGTTGTGGAGGCCCAGCTCGTGAGGCAGGAGAACAAGTATCTTGGAGTCATACTGGCATTTAACCAGAAGTCGCTCGTTGAGAATCCTCCAGTCCCCGTATTCTTCGGAAACGTGATGTACAACCTGCTCCAGGATTATCTTAACTTCGTCAAGCAGGAGAAAGAGAAGGATCTGAAGCTGAAGATTGAGAAGATGACGTACCCTGCCAAGTTTCAGGTGCTCAAGGGATACATATTCAGGAGAAGCAACCCGGCGATATTTGGCGTGAGAGTCATAGCTGGAATTTTGAAGCCCAAGGCAAGAATAATGAATTCAAAAGGAGAGGAGCTTGGATTCATAGAGCAGATTCAGGTTCAGGGCGAAAGCGTTCAGAGGCTAGGGCCGAACGAGGAGGGAGCGGTATCCATGAAAAACGTCACGATAGGAAGGCACATAAAGGAGGACGAGGTGCTCTACACGCTGCCGACCTCAGAGGAGGCTAAGGCGTTGAAGGAATCGGAGCTACCGCCGGAGGACGCTGAGCTTTTGAAGGAAATAATCGAGATAAGACGGAAGGTGGAGTATCTTTACGCCTACTAGCCCTCAAGTATCCTTCTGGTGACGCTGTCTATCCCTCTTGCTGCGAACGATGGCATACGTTTCTCGTACTCCTCAATCCTTTTCAGGTAGTTCTTCATCGTGTACTCGATCTCGCTCTCACCGGTGATCAGCCTTCTTCTTGCGTACTCATCTATTTGGAACTCTATGTTCCTGTTATCATATTCGATAACTTTTCTCGCGAAGTCTATGGTCAGGTACAGCTCCCTCCTTTCCGCGCTCTCCCTGAGCTCATGCAGAGTGCTCTCAGGAAGCACTATACAGGCGAGCCCATTCTTAACTGCGTTGCCATAAAAGATGTCGCCGAAGGATTCAGCAAGAACTGCCTTTATTCCGTAATCTACCAGCGCCCATACCGCGTTCTCCCTGGATGATCCTATGCCAAAGTTCTTTCCAGCGATCAGGATCGATGCATCTCTGTACTTTGGGGTATTAAGTATGAAATCTGCTCTCGGGTTACCGCTTTCATCAAAGCGCCACCTGTAAAAGAGATACTTGCCAAGGCCTTTCTTCTGCAAAAGCTTAAGGAACTGCGCTGGAATTATCTGGTCAGTATCAACGTTATCGTATGGAAATGGAGCCGCCTTTCCTGAAATCCTCTCAGGCAAGTCTTAACACCTCCCTGTCAAGGTCGAGCTCAGTAACATCCACGAACCGGCCATAAACGGCTGCAGCTGCAGCCATGAGAGGGCTTACTAGGTGAGTTCGCGCCCCAGGCCCCTGCCTGTTCTCAAAGTTCCTGTTAGAGGTGGACGCGGCCCTTTTGCCGCTGGGAACTCTATCTGCGTTCATCGCTATGCACATGCTACAACCTGAGTGTCTCCATTCAAAGCCAGAATCCATGAAGATCTCGTGAAGTCCAAGCCTTTCGGCCTTCCTTCTAACCCACTCAGAGCCTGGAACTAGGAACGCTCTGACGTTAGGGCTGATCTTTCTGCCCTTGAGAAAGCTGGCCGCCTCTATAAGATCCGACAGCCTGGCGTTAGTGCACGACCCGATGAACACGTAGTCTATCTTTATGTCGGTTATTGGCTGGCCTGGCCTCAGATCCATGTACTTGAGAGCTCTCTCATATTCAGCTCTCTGCTGTTCCTTTACTTCATCTGGAGTTGGCACCCTTCCATCGACTGGAGCGACCATTGCAGGGTTTGTCCCCCAAGTTACCATAGGCTTAACATCCCTGACATCAAAGCTAATGCTTTTGTCGTATTCGGCTTTGGGATCGCTTTTCAGCGTTCTCCAGTACTTTACCGCTTCATCCCAGTCATCCTTCGGAGCAAGCGGTGCGTTCTTCAAGTATTCGAACGTCTTCTCATCAGGCTCCACGATGGCTGTTCTCGCGCCTGCCTCTATTGACATGTTACATAGCGTCATTCTTCCCTCAACGCCCATCTCAGATATAGCCGAGCCCGTGAACTCTATTATGTGACCTATGGCCCCTCCCGTGCCTATCCGCCCTATCATGTAGAGCGCTAGATCCTTTGGTGTAACTCCCATCCTGGGCTTTCCATCCATGATTATCCTGAACTGCTTTGGTTTCCTTATCCAAAGGGTCTGCGTCACGAAGACGTGCTCCACCTCCGACGTGCCAATGCCAAAGCTAAGAGCTCCTAGCGCGCCATGCGTGCTCGTATGGCTGTCACCCGCCGCTATTGTTAAACCCGGCAGAGAAAACCCCAGCTCTGGGCCAACTACATGTATTATGCCCTGGTACGGGCTGTAAAAGTCGAGGAGGGGCACGTTGAAATCCCTTGCGTTCCTCCAAAGCGCATCCATCTGCTGTTTGGAGAGCTCATCGATGGTTGGCCTTTCCTTCGAATCCGTTGGAACGTTATGATCCATTACTGCTAGCGTCAGATCTGGACGCCTTATCCTGTACCCTTTCTCCCTCATGTCGCTGAACGCAACTGGGGATGTAACTTCATGAGTCAGATGCCTATCAATGTAAAGAAGGGAGACACCCTCTTCTCTCGCGATCTCGTGCGCTTCCCATATTTTGTCGGTTATCGTAAGATGCATTATCTCGCATCAGCGGCTTGACCTTTAAAAGTTTTATTTTGATGTTTAGCGTTCCAGAGCCAGCCGACGAAAAAATTATGTATGCGGTCGGCGGGATTTGAACCCGCGATCTTCAGCTTGGGAAGCTGACGTCCTGCCAGGCTAGACGACGACCGCTCAGTTCATATTAGAGGCTCGTAATAATAAGCTTTACCGTCTTTTAGGCCTATGGCTTAACGCGCCTCTAATGATATTTATCGAAATCACTTTCATTTGCAGAAAATTAAACAAACACATTTATTTATAGCAGTTAAAACCTGATTAAATGCTGATTGATAGGTTCTTCAGAGTTGCAGAGAAGCTCCGGCTTTCAGTGACCGATAAATGCAACTACAGGTGCGTGTTCTGCATGCCGTCGACTCCGGAGTTCGCAGACGAGAGCGAGCTCATGACGCTCGATGAGATCAAGAGAGTGCTTACCATATTCAGAAGGCTTGGAGTTAAGGAAGTTAAGCTGACCGGAGGGGAGCCCCTCCTGAGAAACGATGTTCTGCATATAGTTAGCTTCGCGAGCGAGTTATTTGATGAGGTTTCAATGACGACCAATGGTTATTACCTTGAGAGGCTGGCGGCTGATCTGAGAAAAAGAGGTCTTAAGAGGGTTAACATAAGCCTTCATTCGCTGAAGCCAGATAAGTACAGGCAGATAACCGGCATAGATGGGCTTAAGAGAGCGCTTGAAGGCATAGAAGCCGCCAAAAACGCAGGCTTTGAAGAGATAAAGGTAAACGTCACTCTGATAAGAAGACTTAACGATGATGAAATCTTTGACTACTTAGAGTTCTCAAGGAGCACTGGAGTAACCGTAAGGTTCCTCGAATATGAGCCGTTTGATGGCAACTGGGGCTGGAGGCCCGAAAGGGTAGTAAGTTCGGGGGAAGTGCTAAGGAGGATTTCTTCCCGATACAGGCTTTCGCCTATAGCCAGAGGAGCCCATTCAACGACGAAGTACTACTTTATTGATGAAATCGGGGTCAAGTTCGGCGTAATATCCTCAGTAACTGAGCCCTTCTGCTCCGACTGCAACAGGGTGAGGGTTACCGCCGATGGAGTATTCCTCCCCTGCATGTACTCGCTCAGCGGACCTAACCTCAAGAACATGATCAGGGAGGGCAAAAGCGATGAGGAAATTATTAGCTCGATAAAGCAGGCTTACTTTAACAAATTCGAAGGAGTGATAAAATACGTAAAAGAGAACGCCATGCCTGAAGCTGTAAAGCCAATGTACAAGCTTGGAGGTTAAAAACAATTACGATCTAGTAGTAAAAACCTGCCTTTTTGAAGGGGCTATCCTGAAATACCTTGGAAAGACCGAATGAATGTATAAAGTGCGTAAAGGCCTTCTTTAGATGAGGATCTGGGTTAGGATTGGCCTCGTAGAACATCCCCTCCAGAAGCCTCGATGCATGCTCCTTGAAGGCGTTTTCATCCTTTACCACGAACACAAGAGTGAACGGCCTCATTCCAAAGAATGAAACGCTGGAGAACTTCCTTCCCTCCATTCCAACGCCTGTGTTGAGCTTTATTATTCTAGCGTTTGGAACCTTCCTGGCTATTCTCCTTGCAATTGAAGCCTCTGGGACTCTCGTAAAACCGTTAAGCTCGATTTCGTCTAGATAAACCTTTAGAGCCTCTTCCTTGCTCTTCAAAAGGCCCATCTGTTTTAACCATCTATATATTGTAGGTATTGATACATTTAAAATTTTTGACATTTCCGACGGTTTTTTGCCCTGCATATACAGATCTGATAATATTTTTAGATATTCGGCATTCTCTTCGTAAATTGGCTTTCTTCCGACCCTCTCCTTCTTGGGTTTCAGCGTGAGATTGATCATTTTTGGATACCTCTCTTTTGGTCCTATTTTAATGTTGTTGTTAAATTTATGAGATATAAGAAAGTTAGGTGACGTTTTTCAAAATATTTAATAAAGTCTGTGATGCGATTATAATAATTTTAAATTAATTCTGAGAAGTTCGTTACGCACAATTAAATGAATGCCTTTAATAATGAAGAATTTTACGCGTTAATTTTATCAACGGATGCATTGATTGGTAAAGCTTTTATTGGGCATTATTAAGAATATCCTGTGATTATTACGCAAATATACTTTGCAGTTGAGCTTGCGTTAATATCATTTGGAGTTTATTGGAGCCTAATTATAGGATTGGGCTTTATCGATCTGTATCGTAGCAGGAAAAGCAGACCTGATCCTGTCGATGATGCAGTAGGACTTTCCATAATAATACCTGCAAAAAACGAAGAGAGAACTCTCGAAAGGGCTGTCGAATCAATTCTAAGGGCGGACTACCCAAAGAATAAGCTTGAGATAATTATAGTAGAGGACGGCTCAACGGATAGAACGCTTAACGTAGCAAAAGAGCTGGAGAGCAGGTACGGTGGACTGGTTAAGGTTTATAGCCTGACAAGTAACAAGGAAAGAAAGGCCGGCGCTCTCAACTTCGGGATCAAGGTCTCAAGGTTCGACAACCTTGTGTTTGTCGACGCTGACGCGGTGATTGACAGGGACTATCTCATAAAGGCTTCGAACGCAATGAAGAAATACGACGTGGCCACGGGCTTAACCGGAGTGAACGCGGTCAAACATAACTGGCTTACGTTTATGAATGAACTTGAAAGCGATGTGATGAATTACATTATAGCAGGAAGCTATAAGCTGGGACTGCCGCCGCCGATAAACGGGTACAGCCTTGTGATAAAGAAGAGCTTGCTAGACAGGGTTGGGGCTTTTAAGAACAGCATAACTGAAGACATAGATCTCTGGGCAAGATTGGTGTTTAACAAAATTAAAATCGGATACTTCAGAAGCAAGGTCCACGTTATGCCACCACTAACGCTCAGAGAGTTCTTTGTGCAGAGGCTAAGATGGTACAAGGGGTATGTGGACGCGCTTTCAGAGCACTTTAAAATGCCAACCAACAGAAAAGTGTTGCACATGGAACTCTATCTTGCTATGCCGATCTTTGGGGCAACTAGCCTAATCTTCACAGTTGGATCGAGCATGCTAAAGATGATGTATCTCGCGTTCAACACGTTAGGGTTGATAGTTAACTTTGTCGGCACGGCATTATTGATTATGGCTTACCTGAAGTATAGAGAAAAACACGGCAGTGGCTCCTACATAAAGTACTCATTGCTGGGGTATCCATACGTGCTACTGATGCTGTTAACAAGCGCCGCTGCCATGCTTGCAAAGTTGCTCGGAATAAAGATTAGCTGGATAAGGAAATCTAGATGAACGAGCTCATGCAGCTGCCCTCTTTAACAGTAGTTAGTACTATATGAGTGTTAGTTCTCTCCACATGTTCGAGAGAAAGTAACGCCTTCGTAAAAGAGCTCAGCTCATCGTGCGATTTGAACTTTGCGATAAGAATGACATCGCTTTCGCCGGTTACATCATACACGGAGAGAACGTTGGGAAATTCGGATATCGTCTTTTCAAGCTCCAGCAGCTTTCCGCCACTTATGACAACCTCTATGATAGCGGTTATGGTGTATCCTGCCTTCGCCCAATCAACCACTGCCCTATACGAGCTTATGTAACCCTCCTTTTCCAGCCTTTTGATCTTGTTATGAACAGTTCCTACTGAAAAGCCAACGCGCTTTGCTATCTCCCTTATCGGCGTCTTAGCGTTCTCGCAGAGGATGCTGAGTATTTTTCTGTCAACCTCATCTATCAATTTATGATAATTCTTTAGGTTAATCATCTAATAAAATTTAAGGGATCATAATTCGCATTGCCCTATCAATTTTTCTAATAAGTATATAACGAAATTAAGCCCTATACGCTATGTGCTGAAGGAGGCTTATCTGTTCAAAAAAGCTGGAGAAAGGATAAAGTGTCTTGCATGCGCTAGGGGATGTCTTCTTGGAGAGGGACAGATAGGATTCTGTGGAGTTAGAGGGGTTAAAGGTGGGAAGCTTTACCTGCTTAACTACGGCATTGTTGAAGCCCTTCACATGGATCCCATAGAGAAGAAACCTCTTGTGCACTTCTACCCTGGAAGCAAAGTTCTCAGCATGGGCACTACTGGATGCAGCTGGGCCTGCGCATACTGCCAGAACTTTGATCTTTCTCAGAGAAAAAGGATTGAAGGAATTGAAATGATGCCAGATGAAATAATAAATTTGGCTAAAAGATACGGGGCGGACGGACTTGCCTATACGTATAACGAGCCCAGCATCTTCGCGGAGTTCGCACACGACGTGGGGGTTGAAGGAAGAAAGGCCGGGCTTTTCAACGTGTTCGTTAGCAACGGCTACTTCACCGATGAGGAAATTGACTACTTTACTGAGTTCCTGGATGCTATAACAGTTGACTTCAAGGGCAATGGAAACAGAAACTTTCTGAGAAAGTACGCTGCCGTGCCTGATCCAGAGCCTATATTTAATTCACTTAAGGAGCTCAGGAGAAAGGGTGTTCACGTTGAAATTACCGACCTTGTTGTCCCTGAAGTAGGGGATTCGCTTGATGATGCCAGAAGGCTCTCAAGGTGGATTGTAGATAATCTAGGGGATGATACGCCAATACACTTTCTGCGATTTCATCCGGATTACAAGATGCTGTGGCTTCCCGAAACACCGGTGAGCACCCTTGAGGCGCATTACAGAGTAGCGAGGGATGAGGGGCTTAAGTTCGTGTACTTGGGGAACGTCCCTGGGCATCCATATGAACACACGTACTGCCCGAACTGCGGAGCTCCGGTGATAAAAAGGTACGGGTTTGAAATAATTGAATATAACCTAGATGATGAGAACAGATGCAAGTTCTGTGGCTACAGGCTTCCGATCAAGGGAAAGCCAAAGAAGGAGCCTCTTTATCGTAGGTTCTTCCCTGTTGAGTTCTAAACGCTCATCTGATGAACTCCGAATGCACCGCCCTTATAGCATTTACGCAATCCTCGCCCCTTATAACGAATCCTATGTTAAGCTCGCTGGATCCCTGAATTATCATTATTATGTTAATCATGTTCCTAGCAACGGCACCAAACAGCCTTGCAGCAACGCCAGGCGTGCCCTTCATGCCTTCGCCTATGATTGATACAAGGCAGACACCGCTGACAATCTTGTAGTCCTCTATCGTTTCGCCCATGAACTGAATCTCGATGATGTTTCTTAGCTTGTTCACGTCCTTTTGATCAACTATAAGGTTAATCTCAGAGCCTGACGAGCTCTGAATTATTGTGTGATACTTTATTGAGTTCCTAAGAACTTCGTTTATAAGAAGCGGGATAACGGATCTGAGCTCCGTGCCCGTTATAGTTACAATTGCAAGATCGGATCTATAGGCTACCGCCTTAACGACGTTGGATAACACCGGGCTCTGGCTTCTTATTTGCGTTCCTTCCTCATCGGGCATGTCGGCGGTCCTGAAGCTCAGCTCTATGTTCTTCATTTTGAGTATCTCAAGAGCCATAGGATTGAAGAGCTCGGGATTTATTGAGAAAAGCTCCATGGCTTCCCTATATGACATAACCTCAATCCTTTTTGCGGATTGAACTATCGTGGGATCGGCTGACATAAGGCCCTGAGAGCCTGTCCAGACCGTCAGCGTTTTTGCGTCTGTCGTGGCGGCCAGAAGGGATGCTATGAGGTCGGCACTTCCCCGCGGTGCCCTAATTATTTTGCCGTATGAATCAGATGCGGTAAACGAGCCTACAAGATGTATAGTTTCGCGGTTCCCCTGAAGAGCTTCAACGAATCTTCTGCACTTGTTAAGGGAGGCATTAAGAAGCAGCTCGGGTGTGAGCTGCTCCCTGAAAGTAATTCCACACTCAGAGCCCGTGTGTATATATAAGCTGCTGAACCCCTTTTCTCTAATTTTGTCGGCAATGGCCCCCAGAAATATCTTTTCAAAGCTGTAGTATATTCGTCCTACCAGCGCGGGATAGAGCTCCGACACCTTAGCAGTGAGAGCTATTATTTCCTTTATTTCACCATAAAGATCCCGAGCATGATCGCCGCCGAGCCTTCCATTCTCGGTGAGCTCGTTGAACGCTCTTTCCGCAGAATCCAGAGCTCCTTGATTACCCTGCGAAGCCAGCGAAAGCGCCTTTTCGATCTCATCCTTCAGCTTCTTTGGAGGCGATAATACGATGATGCCTCCTTTCTCATACCGCCTAATAATTAAATCCGCAATTAGGTCGTACCCTTTAATCGCAAACGCGCTGCTGCTGACTTTGGCTATTTCAAACATTAACTGCTGAACCCTATGCTTTACTTTTAAGCGTTTCCGGAGCAGGGTTTAACGGAGCGCGGAATGTGCGAATTTTGAAAAAAGGGAAATACGTGTGGAAAGAGAGGGTGAATTTCCCAAATTTAACATACACGTTATCTACTTATTACAAATTTAACCCTGCAGGACACAGTAAAATTTTTATTTTTATTTAAAAACATGTAATATCAAGTGATACCCATGTCGGTTAACTACTCTAAGATCAGGTTGAAAATAGGTGTAAATGAGATAGAAATTTACGGTACTAAGGAAGACATGCAGTTTCTCGGAGACCTTGCTCTAAGGATATACAACGAGCTTAGCAACACGCCGGAGGCTGTAGCTGGAGTTTCGGAACAGCAGGAAAGCGAATCAAGCGTGGTTACGCCGGAACAGCTGCCGAACGTTCAGCTTGATCCTAACGCGTCGCTCCCCGTTAACATTCTAAAGCTTTTTACAAGCGAGTGGGGGACAAAGCCGCGCAGACTTTCAGAAGTTAAGGAGGTGCTTGACAGTTTTGGCCTCGTCTATCCCAAACAGACGGTGGCGGTCTCACTGCTGAGATTGGCCAAAGAGGGCAAGATAAGAAGGTTCAAAAACGAGAGAGGCGAATACGTATATGTCGCTGTGCCGAGCAAATTAATAAAGGAACCACAGGGTGAACAGGCATGAGCGAGAACACGCTTAGAGTCGATATAAAGTACGGAGACATTTCAGCGTCGTTTTCAGGAAAGCCTGACGAGGTTATCACCGCAATTATAAAGTTCCTCTCGGATAATCTGCCCGCAATAGATCTCGCCAAAAGGATAACGCTCAGCTACGACCTTCAGGATCTAATACAGATGTTTTCTGATTATGTGAAAATAACCAATGAAGGACCCAGAATCGTTGCCGATAACAACCTTAGCATAAAACAGAAGATAACCCTGCAGCTCGTGGGCAACAAAATTGCATATCTCATGAACAGGATTCAGAGCGAGCCCATGAGCGTTCAGGACCTAATCAACGTTCTTGGCCTGCCTGGCAAATCCATAAGCAGCAGGCTGAGCGAGCTCGTAAAGGCTGGATACGTTGCAAGGATCGAAGATCAGAAGACAACCAAGTACATGATCACGACCCTGGGCATCAAGTGGCTGTCCGACACTTTAACCGGAAAGATCAGGGCTGACTGAGCCAGCGCTGCCTATTATCTGTCCCTTTTCAAATCTTCTTTCCTTGATTTTTTCAAGCAACTCTTCGATGTTAATCCCCAGCAACGCAGATATCTCCACATAGCCTGATATTCTTTCATCCTGAAACTTAAGCTCGTATTTTCTCGCGTCGAGCTTGTTAAGCACCGCTATCACGTTCTTCAGATCTATCTCGAGCTCCTGCAGGACCTTTATGCTTGCGTTGTACTTACGCCAGAACTCCTTCTCAGGGAGGCTGCTGTCCACCACAAGGAGAACAAGATCGGCGTACTTAAGCTCCTCGAGAGTCGATCTGAATGACTCGATGAGAAAGTGCGGTAGCCTTTCAATAAATCCTACTGTGTCAACGACATACACGTCGTCCAAACCCTTCACTTTTCTGAAAGTGGTAGTCAGCGTTGTAAAAGGCTTTCCAGTGATTCTGGCGTTTTCTCCGCTGAGCCTGTTGAAAAGAGTTGATTTTCCAGCTCCTGTGTAGCCTGCCAGGGAAACTATGAAGCTGTTGCTTTCGTACCTCTTCTGTCTGTGAAGTTCCCTTCTTCTTCTTTCCTTTTCAAGCTTTTCCCTTAGAACAACTATCTGTCTCTTGAGGAACCTCATGTACTTCTCTATTTCGTAAGCGCCATATCCCATTGGACCGGTCTGCTCTCCCATTCTCCTCATTCTGACGAGCTCCTTCAGCCTCGGTATCTCATATTGCAGCTCTGCAAGCTTAACCTGCAGCTTCGCCTCAGTTGTCATGGCCCTCTTTTCGAAAATGTCCAGGATGAGCCTGATGCGATCGATCACCTTCCTGTTAATAAGTTTTGAAAGGTTGTATATCTGTGAAGCCGTTAGCTGCTCATCAACTATCACGACATCAGGATCGTATCTCTGAACTACGTCCTTCAGCTCAAGGGCCTTTCCGCTTGATATTCCGTATTTGCCTATACCGATCTCCTTAACTGGCAGAACGTGTACGGCAGTCAGGCCCGTAGCTTCAGCCAGCTCAACAATTTCCTGCTGCGCGTACTGATCCTTAAACGTTACAATTAATGCCTTTTTGCTCACTTCCTGAGCCTCACCTTTAGGCTGAGCTCCAGCTTTCTGAGGGTCTGAAAGTCCGGTATAATCTTCTCCTGTTCTATTTTTGCAAGCAGTGAGGGCTTTATCCCGATCCTTCTGCCGAGGTCTTCCTGTGTTAGCTGCATCTTTTCTCTTATTTCCTTTATTATCCTTCCGTAGTTCTCAACAAGCTCGTAATCCTCTTCCTCCTGAGGCCTATGGCTTCCAGTTCTGGGAGCCTGCGATATAGGGGGGTTCTGCGGAACGTGCTTCACCACTCTTCCATACTTGGCACACTCGGCGCATACCTTCAGATACGCACCGTCCACTTCAATCGTTATCGGCTTTCCGAAGATTGGCTTTCCGCATATTTCACAGTTCATGACAGTTAAATCATATATCGATGCTCCTTTTATACGATTTTCTATTACTTCAGCGGCTAGTCCGGTGAACGAAATAGAACCGTGAAGCTGTCTGCCCAAGGAAGATCGGAACAGCTTTAACCAAGGCTTATTGCAGCGCTGATCCTTCATTACCTTTTAGATCAAATATTTTTAGATGGCCCATCGCACTTACCATAAAGTTAATTAGAAGGCATGAAAGACCTTTAAGTATGCCAACTCACGGCAGTATTACAAAGGCAGGAAAGGTAAGATCCCAGACACCTAAGATTCAGGGAAGGGAAAAGCACAGCCCTAATCCACGGGTCTCTCTCAGGAGAAAGTTCGAGAAAAGG
The DNA here is from genome assembly GCA_049976505.1 of Nitrososphaeria archaeon. Classification (GTDB taxonomy): domain Archaea; phylum Thermoproteota; class Nitrososphaeria; order Conexivisphaerales; family UBA164; genus CAYFFZ01. The sequence continues at coordinate 75,766 of JBMFIC010000001.1, forward strand.
ATTGTGCTGAACAGAAAGCCAGGACAAAACTGGATATTTCTAAGCAAATAATAACCCATAAAATATTTCAGCCAACTTTAGGGCAATACAGATTCCAGAAGCTCCTGTACCTCCTTTTCCGTTGCCTTCTTGGTCAGCGTGAACTTCACCTTTTCCAGCACCTTCTCAAGCTTATGAGTGGCATCTACGAGCGCGTTCTTTATCCCCCATCCTTCGCCCGTAACTGAATTGTTAACATAAGGTCCATTGACCTGTATCCTTATTAGAATGTGAGGCTTTCCTCTTTTCTGCATCTTATCTCCATTTATGTAAACTGTTAGGACCGAGTTTTCGAGAACCTTTCTGTACTTTCTTATAACAGAATCAATTCTGGATCTTATGGTTTCAGGATCATACTCTAGGCTTTCTATTATGCCTTTTTTGGACAGCTGAACGAAAACCGATGGCAGGGCTGTCGTGCTAAGGGCTATCTGACGCAGCAGGTCCTCCTTCGTGACTATCCCGGTGAGGAAGCCCTTCTTTGTCACAACGACGGAGGAGAAGCGGTATTTCTTCATGAGCTTATACGCTTCATACGCGTTAACATCTTCATCTATGGTAATGACGCTCTCGGTCATTATGGACGTCACGGGGTACTCCGTGAGCTTTTTCATATCGCTTATGATCCTGTCCCGTCTCTGTCTGAACCTCGGCTTAATTACCTTCTGTATAATGTCGTGCAGCGTTACAATTCCAGCTATTTCGTGATCCTCAACGACGATGATCCTTGAAAGACCGCTGCTTCTCATCAGCGAGAGGAGCTGACCTATCGTTGCGCTTTTCTCTATGGTTACTGGGTTTGCTGTCATCACGTCCTTAACAGAAACGTTTCTGAATAGGTTCTCGCTTAGCGCTATTACGTCGTCAGCGAATACGCCTCCTGCCACAGTTCCGTCCTGCAGCACATATGGGAGAGTCTTGAAACCGCTTTCAACCATAAGCTTGCTTATCTCCCCAACGCTTTCGTTTCCATCAAGCTTGGGAGCGACCTTCATGACTGTTCTCACTTTTGTCGTGGTGGGATCTATGTTGAGCTTATACGCTAGGCTTTCGTTCACGATCCCCTCGTAGAATGAGCCATGGGAGACCACTATGAGGTCCCTCTGTTTCTCGAAGAGGTCCAGGATCTCGGAAACTGAAGCATCTGCATCCACAGTAAGTATATCTTTTCTGACGAGCTCGTTGAAGCTCATGTAATAGCAATCGAATTTCCACAATAAAAGGATTTAGAGCTGATTAAAGTATTCGAGGATTTTATCCTGCAGGTGGTCAAATTCCCTGTAAAGCTCATCCAAGCTCAGAAATTCGTTGACTATCATGAAATCCGCTATAGCAATAACCGAGCCGATGCCCAATTCTAGCTCGAGCCTGTCCCTTTCAAGAAACTCATTTAAGTTCTTTGGGTCGTCGTTTCTTCCTCTGTTCCTGAGGAGCGAGTATCTGCGCCTTGGGCTTGCATGCAAGGCCAGTATGATCATCTTAGCCTTTTTTCTGAAGAACTCAACTTCATCCATAGACCTTATGCCATCTATTATTATAAGCTCGGACCCACTCCTTGCGATCTTATCCAGGGTGAGCCTGGCGACTATCTCCTTTCCACCCTGCTCTCGGAGCATCTTAACCACCCTTCTCTGGCTCTCCTTGTCAAGCCCAAATCCAAGCTCAACGCTCTTCTCCCTGATTACGTCACCCATCGAGAAGGTAGGAATGCTCAGCCTATTAGAGACGTAAAGAGCTATGGTTGTCTTGCCCGCTCCGGGCATTCCCGTAATTCCAAGTATTTTAAGCTGGGCCAACCCAAACCATCTATGTCATGATATATATTAATTGTTCTGCTTTTAAGAGAACGAATAAATTGAAGGAATCTGTCTCTGAAGTATTCAATTGAAAATCGTCGGCACCTGCACCAGGGGTTTTGAGGAGTACAGCGCCAAGGAAGCTGAAATTCTTGGCTGCAGGGTAAATGAGCTTCGTCAGGCGAGAATAATCATGGAAGGTGGCCCTTGGTGCATATATTTGCTGAACAACTTCTCAAGAAGCCTGAACAAGGTGCTGCTTCTGCTATATCGCGGAGTGGCCAGGGATCTTGATGAAATCTACAGGGCCGCCAGCGCCCTGAGCTACATGTTTATTGGAAAGCAGCAGTCGTTTGCCGTCAGATCCGAAAGAAGCGGCGTTCACAGTTTTACCTCAATCGACATACAAAGGGTAGTCGGACAGGCTGTAATCGATTCCAGAATTAAGGAGGACGGGGTACGCCTTAGGGTAGATCTGGAGAATCCAGATGTTGAGATAAACGCTGACCTAATTGAGGAGGAGCTTTTCATAAGCATAAACACGACTGGACATGGTCTGAACTTCAGGGAGTACAGAAAGTACAATCACCCTTCCTCACTTAAACCCACGCTTGCCGCATCCCTGTTAATTATGGCTGGGTGGGATGGAAGACCGCTTATTGATGCGTTTGCTGGCGGTGGCACCATACCTATTGAGGCCGCGCTTTTTGCCAGAAGCGCTCCGGTCCGTCCATCGGGAGACTTCATGTACAAAAAGCTAAGCCTTTACGATCAGCAGGAGGAGGAACGAGCAATAAAGTCAGTTGGACCAAAGTTCGCTGTTAGTAAGCTGGTTGGAGTAGAGATCTCGCCAAAGCACATAAGAGGCGCTTTGAAGAATGCGCAGGCAGCAGGAGTGGCTGACGTTGTAGAGCTCAGGCTTGACGACTCAGTCAAGTTCGTGCCCGAAAGCAAATTTGACTTTCTCGTTTCAAATCCACCCTACGGTATCAGGAGCGGCAGAAAGGAGAAGGTTCTCAGGCTGTACGAGCTTTTTGTCAAGAACCTGGACAACATTCTTAAGGAAGGTGGCACTGGCCTGATTATCACGACTGAGTACAGAAAGCTTGAAAACATACTAGCGCAGCGTGGCTACAAGCACGTTAAGACGAGCGTTGGGCTTCACGGAAAGCTGTGGGTTGGGGCCGTTCTCTTCAGGGCTTAACCAAGTGATCTTCTCAGCTTGGCCATCTCAACTATGTTGCTTTTTACTTCAGACTCCTTGCCCTCCTTTAGCGCAACAAGAGTCAATGTGGATAGAAGCCTGTGTTTGATCACGCCATAATCCTCAGGGCTTTTCCTTCCCGTGAACGTTGATTCCACGTATTCTGCATCCCTTCTGATCTGATCAAGAGCGCCTTCGTCGAAACTGAAGCTATCCTTCAGGATCTTCAGGTTATCCTCATTGTAGTACTTGAAGGCCTCCCTAAAATCGATGTCAATGTTGGCGTAGTTGGAAATAAGGGTGTTCCATTCCTCCTCCTTTAGGCCAGAAAGCGCTGACGCTCCTATGATCTCAGGCGGTATCCCTATGCTGTAAAGGGCGCAGACGAAAGTTATTGCGCGCGGGAGGGTTATCTTCCCTGCGCTTCTTGAATAGCCGAACAGACCTATGTGAAGCTTTCTCGCCCTTCTCCTTGGCACATGCGTGGCAAGCTCATTAATGAGCGGCGCAAGAGCCTCGATAACCCTCTGATAGGACTGTATGTATTTTTCCACGATTGCAATCAGGACGCGATCCTCATATTGATCCAGCCTTGGCTTTTCATATGGTTTACTTATGTTGAGAAACCTAATTGCGTTCTTTGATTCCTCAGAGGGGTAGTCGTACCTGAAAGCGGACTGTATGGTGTATGTCCAGACCCCCCTGTACTCCCTGAAGACGTTCTGAACGTTCTCAGGACTTAGATGCCCCCTAAACGGAAGGCTTCCAACGCCGATTATTGGAAATATCTGGACGGAGGTCTCCTCCTCAAGGGCCCTGAGCTCGCTCAGCGCGTGTTTTGCAAGAAGCACGGCAGGAACCATCCCGTAGTTCATTGCAGGATCCGATCTGGCTATAAAGACCCTCAAGTAGGAAACCTTGATGGTCTTTATGAACTTCTCAACTATCCCCCTTATGTTAAGAAGCGATTCCTTATTCTCTATGAGAGGGATGAGCTCTATCCACTTGGGCTTTGTTTCCCCAACAAGGTCGCGGACCCTTAGGTTTTCTGTTAACTCAATGTTTTCCTTATTTACTACGGCTTTTTCATAGTAACGATAAACTGCAATGAGCTCTTCAGAGCTGGTGGTCATTGGGAGGATGGTCTCAAATACGGGAACCGTTACTGCTTCCCCGTAGAACCTCTCGCCAACGTCGTAGTTAATGGGAATGCTCTCGAGGGTCTCTGAGAACACCTTGCGGTCAACGCCCTCTATAAATGGATTCGGAAGCCTGTAGGTGAGAAATATATCCTTACCTATTACGTTATCCTTAAAGAACTCGGGATACATTGATAGAAGCTTCCTGAGCACGTGCGTGTCAACATCCTTTCCCTCAGCATCCCACATGACTTCCTCTGTTCCATAATAGGAATATGAGAGATAGGCCTCATAAATCTCGTCATCCCCCTCTATTGATTCGCCAGTTTTTACCCATGCTGGAACGTTGGCGTTGTCAGGATGTTGCGTCGCCATCGTGCGGGGGATCTTTCTCATATTTCCCCATGCACATTTGGGATTTAATTTAAAAACTTTTTTATACATATATTTTAAATACAGAGATCTTTTCGAGAAGCTCAGGTAAAAACATAATATTTATTTATAAATACGCACCAAAATATTACATGAACGTTTACAGGGTTAGAACTTACGTGGACGGTTTAGATGAAATACTTTACGGCGGCATACCCGAGAGAAACGTGGTTTTAGTATCTGGTGGGCCTGGAACCGGAAAATCGATCCTGGCAAAGCAGTTTCTCTACAACGGTTTGCAGAAGGGAGAGCCTGGAGTTTTTGTGGCTCTCGAGGAGCATCCCGTTTCAGTGAGGAGAAGCTTTCAGCACTTCTCTTGGGACATATATAAGTATGAAAGGGAGGGAACCTTTGCCATAGTAGACGCCTTTACGGCCGGCATCGGATCCTCTGCACAGAGGGAAAACTACGTGGTTAAGGATCCCGATAACGTCCAGGACCTGATAGATACCTTGAGGGCTGCCATGAAGAACACCGGCGCAAAGCGGGTTGCAATAGATTCAGTCAGCACCCTTTACCTAACGAAGCCAGCCCTGGCCAGAGGTACAGTAATGCTCCTCAAGAGGGTGATAGCTGGTCTGGGAAGCACCGCTATTTTAGTTAGTCAAATTTCAGTGGGAGAAAGAGGGTTCGGAGGTCCAGGCGTTGAGCATGCAGTTGATGGAATCATCAGAATGGATCTTGATGAAGTGGAGGGAAGGCTGTACAGATCCATAATAGTATGGAAGATGAGGGATTCCAAGATATCGATGGTTAGACATCCAATGGAAATAAACGATCATGGCATAAAGGTCCTCTGGGACAAGTCTCTTGATATCTCACCTGCAGGAGCTAAGGTCTTTGACCTGCCTGCCGATGTAAAGGAAGAGATGAAAAAGGCCGTTGAAGAGGCTGAAAAAGGAGAACATGAGGCTCCTCTGGAATATTAGCCTCCTTTTCTTATTTTCATAAATACATTTATAAGTAAATTGCAATATTTTTAAAAATATGAGCGCCGAAAGCGTGCCCCTTAAGCCTGTTGGAAAGGAGGAGATCAGAAAACTTGAAACCGCTCTTCTCACGATGTCTCTCTTTTCACAGGAGACCCTGCAGGCGATCGGAAACCCGCATGAGAGGTTGACCTGGGTTGATTCACTCTACGTGGCTGCAGCGGCGTTTGCGCGGGACAAGGCCGGAATGACGGCCAGTCAGATAGCAGAGGAGGTAGGAGTAACCGAGGCCACCATTAGAAAGCATTTAAAAGCCGAAACAAAGGCGGGACAGATAATTAAGAATACTTACGAAAAGCTAAAGAACGAGGGCTTCAACCTGGCGATCCCTGAGTGTGGAGAAAGCCAGCAGGTTAAGAGCCTGCAGGAGCAGCTAAAGACTATTCAGGATAAGGTATCTAAGGCAAAAGAACTCTTAGGCCAGGCAATTCAGGCTTTAAGCTGATGCTGGAAGTTTAATAAAAAAATTAAAATATCAGCATTATTTTTTATTTCCTGTATGAACTTCAAACAGTTCATATCTCTTATACGCGTGCAATCGCTGAGCGCAACAGGTGCGCCGCTTCTTGTCAGTGCTTCTAGGGGCTTCTTTCGGCGTAGCTCTACATTTCAACAATAGTCTTCATGCTCTCGTTGTTAGGAATAATAACTGCGCTGGCCTTCTTAAGGCGGGGCGCGATAGGCTTTAGCGGTCCTGTCTCTGCTCCCAAGAGTTAGAAGGTGGAAACAGGACAAAAGGCTTAAACTGCGTGAAGAGCACAGTTGAATCTATCTGGAATAAGCTTTCAGAGCCGGGGGTGGGACTTGAACCCACATAAATGCGGTCTGCAGCCGCACCCGTGGCCGTTCCGGCACCCCGGCTCATACTTGATTTATTCCTTCAACTTATTAATTTTTAGTAGATATTCAAATATGGCGCTGTAATCCTCCTCGGCCAGGTCGGATTCCGCTGCTGCGGTGTAGGTGCTCCATAGAGCCGCGTGAACGGGCATGTGTATGTTATACTTATCAGCAACCTTCGCTACAAGACCCAGGTCCTTTTTCATGTGCTTTAGATAAAAAGTCGGCTCGTAGTTGCTAACCAGCATCTTCTGTCCCTTCACTTCGCTGAACTCCGTTTTATAGCCACTGGCGTTAATCAGATATATAAAAAGCCTCGGATCGACCTTCATCTTCTGAACCAGAGTAAGCCCTTCAGCGATCAGCTCAGCATAACCAGCCACCAGGAGGTTAAATGCCAGCTTTAACGAAAGCGCATCTCCTATATCTCCAGCGTATATTGTTCTGCGCGCGAAGGTCTTTATGAGATCCGAGTACTCTTCATACTTTGTACGGTCTCCGCCTATTAGAGCTATGAGATCCCCCCTTATTGCCTTGTCTGGACCTCCTATAAGCGGAACCTCGAGCCTGTACGCGTTTTTCCTCTTCAGCTTTTCATTTATGTACCTTGACATTATCGGAGATATCGTGCTGAAGTCAATAATCAGCTTGTTGGGCTTGATGTAATCGGAAATGCCATGATTCCCAAGAATAACGTCCTCGTCAGCTTCATCATCAGTCACGCTGACGAGTATTACGTCGCTCTTTTCAACTACGTCGCTAATCGATGGCATCAAGTCTATCCTGTCCTTCAGGTGTTCAACCTTGGACTTGGTTCTGTTGAATCCGTAAACTACGTATCCCGACTGCACAGCTCTTAAGGCCAGCGCTTGTCCCATTTTGCCTAGCCCTATAAAGCCTAATTTCATTTACCAAATAATGCAAAACTTAATTATTTTAACTTTATTAAAAAACAACGTGGAATGCATAGAGGCAATTCTTTCACGCAGAAGCATAAGAAAGCTCGCTGAGATCAGCATAGACAAGGAAACCGTTGAGCTACTTCTTAGGGCTGCGGCATCGGCTCCAAGCGCGCACAATCTTCAGCCATGGGAGTTCATAGCAGTCGATGATAAGAGGATCATTGAATCTCTAGCAGAGCTTCTTAGATCGGAATATATTAAGAGCGGCCTAGCTGATGAAAACAAAGCCAAAAAGACGTATTCCGTTATAAGGTCCGCGTCCCTGATCATCATTGGACTTCTCAATCTCACAAGGCTCAGGGATATATCCCCGCTTGAAAAAACAATGGGAATCCAGAGTCTTGCAGCAGCGGCCGAGAACATACTGCTGGCCGCTCACTGCTTAGGCCTTGCAGCCCACTGGAGGGCTGTGCCGCTAGCTCGGCCTGATATATTCAGATCCTTATTTAACGTTCCCGATAACGTTGAGCCGCAGTGGATGATCGTTATCGGAGCACCTGCAGGCAGGCCACGGGAAAAGCCTGTAAGATCTGACGTCTTCCACTTCAATCAGTGGTAAACTCAGGCTATTTGCTCTGAGGTTTCAGGATTAAGGAAGACTGTGTACTCGTTCATGAGAAATTTCTGCTCTCCAAGCGCCAGAAGGCCCAGAGCTCTAACTTTCTCTCCAACGGAAAGCTTCTTTATGCCTTGGATGAGTTCTGACGGAACGATAAGGACGCCCTCTCCCGTGTCATCACCGATTATCGCTTCGTACCGGTTAGGCGTCTTCATGCTAGCTTCAGAGAGCACGATGAAATCCAGGCTTACGTATCCCTTTTCAGCGGAGGCTATTTTATCAAGTAGCGGTGTGTAGCTCGTAGCGCCACCATAGCTGGCGCATTTTATCACGTTAAAAGTGGGGAACTCGTACTTAGCCTCTATCACCACTATGCTTTTGGATTCTATACAATCCTGCGGAACCTTCGCGGGATGCACTCGCCCAAACTCGTCCAGCAGTATGGCCCCCTGTTGAGCCCGATAAAGCGACATTATGGAGGGGTACAGCTCCATGTTGAACGGACTAAGAAGGGATGCTTCATCTCCAAATGTGCTAGATCTGAAAACGGCTGGACCTGCAACCAGCGTGAGCCCCTCCTTTATTTTGTCAGCTCCCTCATAGTCCCACAAAACCACACGCACTCTCCTCTGTCCTCTTACGAAGAATCCTATCCCGTGTCCCTCAGTTCCGTCCTTTCTCTTGTAGCTTATCGTCTTGAACGGACCCTCAACAATGCCTATTAGAAAGTGCTTCTTTAAGTCGGGAAACCTGTTGACGAAGTCCCTGAGATCGTATCTCTCATCCGCCACCGAGATCTGGGATCTCTCATTGGCGTGAACCTCAAGGTTTCCCCTCTTTGACTTCCTTATTGAAACGTTTTTCAGGTTTACCCTGACTACGCCTCTCACGTCTCCGAACAGGTCCTCCTGACCCCAGTAGACGCCTCTCATTGGCTCCGTGTCGATTAGAAAAAACACGGTCCTATTTGGATATTTTTTATGGGAAAGCAGATAGGAGGAGATGTTAACCCCGTGCTTTTCCGATTTGATCTCGCTGGGCTTCATGTACTCCTCCAGCTTTATCCCAAGATCGTTTATTACAAGGTAAAGCGCTCCAAGGTCTGTTAAATATCCAGCACCCACCTTCCTTTTCTTCTCCTCAACCAGCTGCAGAATGTACTCCCTGCTCAGATCGCTTCTTATCGTTAAAATCTGCTCCAATAACTTGTTGAACTTTTCGGAATTCTCCTTCATGACTTTTCCTTGAGCTCCTGAAGATACCTCAGGGCGTCAAGCGCGGCCTTCGCTCCCATGCCTGCAGCGGTGATTGCCTGTCTGTAGACGGGATCAGCTATATCCCCTGCCGCAAAGACTCCCTTGATGCTCGTTCCGGTCTCCCCGAAGAGCTTGATGTACTTGTTCTCAGTGAGCTCAATTTGTCCTTCGACAAGGGAGGTGTTTGGTATGTGACCTATATCCACGAATACTCCCTGAACTTGCAGGGATGTTATTTCATTTGTCATCTTGTTCTTTATCTTTACCCCCTCAACCTTCTGTGAGCCGTATATTTCAACAACCTCGCTGTTCCACACGAAATTTATGTTCGGAATAGAGAAGGCCCTCTTCTGGAGAACTGCCTGGGCCCTGAGCTTGTCTCTTCTGTGGATTACTGTAACGCTCTTGCAGATCTTGGAAAGGTATATTGCGTCCTCAATTGCTGTGTCCCCGCCGCCTATTACAGCAACGTCCATGCCCTTGAAGAACATTCCATCGCATACAGCGCAGTAGGAGACTCCCCTGCCCTTGAACTTCTTTTCGCTGGGTATCCCAAGCTCCCTTGGAGAGGCTCCCATAGCAAGTATAACAGCGTCGGCGTAGTAAGTATCCTCCTCAACCGTAATCCTGAATGGCCTTTCAGTCAGGTTTATCTCAGTGGCATCCTTGTCTATTATAACAACGCCTAACCTTTCGGCCTGGGCCCTCATTCTCTTCATAAGCTCAGGCCCAAGGATGGGCTCTGGAAATCCAGGAAAGTTCTCAACTTCTGTCGTTAGCATGAGCTGTCCGCCAAAGGAGTACCCTCCTATCAGGATTGTGTCTGCACCCCCTCTGACTGCATATATTCCAGCGGTCAGACCTGCAGGACCGCTTCCGATTATTACTATTTCGTGCTTTTCCTCCTTGCCGCCGGAAATTCCAGAGATTTTGAAACTCATGTATAAAAAATAAAAAGAACTACTATAATAAGCGTTATGGAACAAAATTCAAAAATTATTTAAAATACACCGCTAATGCCTTGGTGATCCGAAATGTCATACGTTACCAAGATGGTCTGCTCAAGGTGCGGCAAGGTTTATGATCCCAGGGAAGGTCACGTGATGTGCGAGAAGAAGGACCTTGGAAGGCTGGATATATACTATGACTATGAGAGGGTTAAGGAAAGTCTGACCAAAAGCGCCCTCGCAAGCAGACCCAGGGACACATGGAGATGGAAGGAGCTCATGCCGGTCGACGAAAAGTATGCGGTAAGGCTTGGTGAAGGAGGCACACCGTTGATAAGAGCTACAAGGCTGGCGGAGGCCTATGGCCTAAGGGAGCTCTACATCAAGGATGAGACCAGAAACCCGACAGGATCCTTCAAGGACAGATCTATGTCAGTGAGCGTGGCAAAGGCCGTTGAGCTTGGGGTTAAGGTCGACACAACCGCAAGCAGCGGCAACGCAGCTGCAGCGCTGGCTGCCTATTCCGCAAAGGCAGGGATCAAGACGGTAGCGTTCGTTCTTTCAACGGCAAGCACCTCTAAGATAGCGCAGCTCAAGCTCTACGGAGCCTCAGTCATTAAGGTAAGGGGCATAGAGAAAGGGGAGGATCCAACAGTTAAGATGATGCTTACAACTGTTGAGCAGATGGGCTGGTATCCCTCACCTTCCTTCGGACCATTCAACCCCTATCAGGTCGAGGGTCCAAAGGGAATTTCCTTTGAGCTTGCCGAGCAGTTCAACTGGGAGCCATATGATTGGATGCTAGTGCCAACAGGCAGCAGCTGCCTTCTGGCAGGCCTGTGGAAGGGGGTAAGGGATCTCATGGAGATCGGCTTCGTAAACTACTATCCAAGGCTTGTTGCTGTTCAGCCCGCAGGAAACAGTCCACTTGTTCGGGCCATAAAAAACGGTATACCGTTTGAGAAGATTGAGCCCGAAAAGCATCCGCATACTATTGCCGCAGGCCTGTCAGATCCCTATCCATGGGATGGAGATGCCGCCCTTGAAGGCATAAAGAAGACGGGAGGTACTGGCGAGGTCGCAACAGATGAGGAAATAGCGCAAGCAGTAAAGGATCTAGCAAAGTACGAAGGGATATTTGCGGAGCCAAGCGGAGCCGCGGCGCTTGGAGCCCTTAAGAAGCTTTTGGATAACAGGGTTATAGACAGAAGCGACAGAATCGTAGTGCTTGTAACGGGCTCAGGCTTTAAGGACCTAGCGTTTGCCCAGTCCCTATACACAGAGCCCCCAGAAATAGATCCCGACATAGAACAGCTGAAGAAGGCTTTAAGACAGGAAGGAATACCCTACTAGGCTCTGTTCATTCCTCCAGGAGTTTCATGTGTTTTATTGGTTCTCCTTCAAACTTGAATACTCTGCTTATTATCATGAGCTCAGGGCCACTCGTGCTCCTGCCGACGATCAGGCCCCTGCTGTTCCCTACGATTCCGGATGCAATAAATGGTACTCCTCCATTAACCGAGCCCACGTCTACATCTACTCCAAGCGCCTCCTTCGCCTTTCTTATCTCTTCCTCGGACGCCATAGGGTGGAGAAGGGCTCCCTTGTTTGTGGCCACTCCTACAGCTCCAACCTGATTGTAGCCTGCGATGCTCATCTTTAACAGCCTCACCCTGAAAACCTTTGAAGCTTGGCTTATCTCATCGTCGCTCAGGATGGGTGATGCAATCCCACCATAGTCATTCACGAGAAACAGGTTACCTACGGCTGTGTAGACGGAGTTCAGCCTCTCGATTCCCCCATTAAGGAGGGCTCCTATGTTTTCCAGCTCTTCATCCGTTATGAACTTTGATGTAATGGCTCCAAATGAGTTCATAGCGAGAAGTGGGCCAAGGAGCCTTCCTCCAGCTACGCTCGCGTAGCCGAAATTCACTCCAAGCATCTCAGACATCAGCCTGCTCTTTCTTTCAGGATAGCCGTTCGGAACAAGAAGCAAGCTCTCGGATGCCTTTAAGAATAGTCCTACGTTTGGATTTCTGTATACATTGTAAAGGTATATCGACAACTTTTCAAATTAATGTCATGGGTTTTTTAAACGTTTACTGAAGAATCAGCTTAGACAGAGCAAAAAGCTTAACTAACTTTTAACAGTAACATTTACTGCATTTGAATCACGCGGAGCTTGTACTGACATGTTCGCTCGTCTCAGGAGCCCTTTTTGTACCCGGCGCAGTAGAGGACTTCAGATACAGGGAGGTGCATGATCACTTTCTTATTTTGCCTTACGCTTCTTATTTTGCCCTTTACCTTATAAGCGGGCTCTTCGCGCTTGAGCTCAGCCTTTTGCTTGCATTCGTATTCTTCGTAATACTTCTTATAATAAACAGAAAAGGGTACGTGGCGATCGGCGATGTGCTAGGCATGCCGTCCATATTTTCCATATTTTACGCTGTGCCTTTTCTGATCCTTTTCTTTCCCCTCACGGCCCTGATAGACCTGACAGCATATTATTATCGAAACAGAGATAACGGGGGTGAGCGCAAGGAAAACAACGAAAAGTTCGTCATCAAGCACCAAAAGAATGGAAGGTACGAGTACGGCGTGCCGCTCGTGGGGTACGCTTATACAGCCGTTTTTCTTTCATCTCTCGCCTATGCCACGCTCTTAATCATCAGACTTTTATCGTATTGACAGCATAGTTCAAAGGGTATGCATAAGCGCTTGCACACGCTTTATATTAGGCGCTAAAAATCAATTCCATGATGAAGGTATGCCTGGAGATCCGCGACAAATACCACTACGGCAAAATAGTCAGAAGAGTCAACAGGTTTGTTGTATCGGTGTTGGCTGACAGTGACATAAAAGCCTGCCACTTGCACGAAACAGGAAGGCTGAGGGAGCTCATATACCCGGGAAACGAGGTCATCTACGTTGATAAGAAGCGAAGCAAGACCAGCTGTCTCATTATTGCCGCAAGAGGCAGAAAAACCTGGGTTATAACGGACTCAGCGCTCCAAAGACCTCTTGCCCTCTGCATGCTGAGGGAAATGGGTAGCGTTAAGCCCGAGGTAAAACTCCTGGACAGCAGAATTGATTTTTTCGTTGAGCCTGACACATATGTAGAAACAAAGGGCTGCACTCTGGCTGAGAACGGGGTAGCCCTTTTTCCGGATGCTCCGACCGAGAGAGGTAGAAGGCATCTGGAGGACCTCATTAAGGTCGTAAAGGATGGCAAGAATGCGCTGATATACTTTCTGATAATGAGGGATGACGTTAGGTGCTTTTACCCTAACTACGCTACAGACCCGGAGTTCTCCAGGCTCTTATTTGAAGCCATAAGAGCTGGGGTTGGATTCAGGGCATCGGTCTTCACCATAAGAACGGAAGAAAGGCTTAAAGTCTATTACGTAAAGGATGTCGGATTGTGCAGAGAGAGGCCTCAGGTTAAGGGGTCTGATTTTTAATTAAAGAATTTATTACCATAAATCCTATTTTCAAATAAACAGAAATGGTCACCAACCTTACAGAGGAGGCCAAGGCGATCTGGGCCAAGGCCATAAGGGCCAAGGATCCGGAGGAGAAGCTGAGGCTTCTCCAGCTTTTCTACTCTAAGATGCCCCATCACAAGGGCACGGAAAAGCTGGAGGTCTCCATAAAAAGACAGATAGCCGCGCTTAAGGAGGAAATAATAGAAAGCAAAAAGAAGAAGGCGGTTAGAAAGGACATCTGGATTGTAAAAAAGCAGGGCGTAATGGCCGTCCTCGTTGACTATGATTTTACCGACTCATTCTACAGGCTCACTGGGGTAAACCCTTCCCAGTATGAAGTTTTTTCCAGGCCCTTCGTAGCGCCCTTAAAGGCCCTTGATATAATCATACAGACGTATTACGCTCCTATTGGCGTTGGAAACCTGAAGAACTTTATGAAGCTGATAAAGCAGGCCGACGTCCTGATAATAGCCGATGAAAGGGTCGTTCCGCTGTTAGAGTCCGAGGACATCGTACTTGTCCAGAACAGGAGAAGAGCCGTCGAAATCTTAAGAATGCCAACAGGAGGGATAAGAATTATTGGGAAATCAAGGTTCATTTCTGAGGAGAAGCTGAGAAGCTTCCTAACTGACTATGGAATTTTAAACTGCGTTATAAAGATAAGCGAAGATGCCACCATGGATGACGTTGAGGATTATATCTTTGGAAAGATGCAGAAGGTATTTGTGAATATGAAGCCAGACCCCAAGGAACTAGTTTCTGATATTTTGAAGGCGCTGGGCCTGATCAGAATCTACACCCTGGATTCTGAGGGAGCTATTGTAGGGCCTCCCCTGCTGGTCAGGGTAGGAAGCACGGTGGGTGATGTAGCGAGAGAAATAAACATCAAGAATGCCAAAGGGGCTTACATAGTAAGAAACGGGTCCAAGATGAGGGTGGGAGTTAGTTTTGAGCTTGAGGAAGGAGATCAGATAAGAATATTATATTAGGATTAATTAGAACCAGACAGCCATTCTGTATGGGTTTTCAACGCTCATGCCTTTCTTAAGCTTTATGAGAGCCAAGGCCTCCGGATATGAAAGAACGGGCACTCTGAATCCCTCGACGTTCATCGGGATTCTCGGGCAGGCCACCTCAACAAAAGCATCTATGCGCTCGAACTTGTTTATCTTTTCAGGAGTTATCTCGTTCATAACGATCCGCACAGTTCGGACCCCTAGCTTGCGCAGCTCTTTGTCTATTAAATCGGCCTTCTTGAGGTTTACCTGGCCCTCCTTTTCCCCTATTATCAGGCCTATTCTTTCAGCTTTCATAGCCAGACCTATCCTGGCAAAGGAGGACCGCAGCGCTTTTACTGCTTCATCCTCGACGTCCATAATCTCCATCGCGTGCGGATCCATCATTAAGGTGCGTCTTTCGGTTGAGAGCCTGAGGCCTATTGCATGGAAAAGGCTCTCGCCCAGAAGTATGTTATAGCTTGCGCTTCCAGCAAACGCCGAATAAAAGTTGCAGCCAAGCACCTGACCTTGAAGAAGCGTTTCGTACTTTCCCACGGGCGCAAGCTCTATTTTATCTTTGAGCATCTTCATGATTTTTAAGTATGCGCTGTAGTAGTTTGAAAGCGTGTAGAACCCAGCTTTTCCCTCGATCTTATTAGAAGATATATAATCGAGAAGAAGCTTGCTGAGCCTCTCAAGCGTCTCGTCGGTAAATGCGTATTCAATATCAATAAATCTTGTGTTGCCTATACGCTCAAGGCCAATTCTATGTCCTACGTTGAAGATAAGGTCGGCGTGAACGTTGAACGCCTTCTCTGTCTGAAGGTCACAGGAGCCGTACGATGGATCGCCAGATATGTACGCCTCGATTCCCTTGTTTTCAAGATGTTCCTGGATCTCAAGCATCGCCGTTATAAGCCCGTCAGGGCCTACTATCAGCACGGACCTGGGTTTTTCCTTACTGACGATGCTATCTATCTGATCCCAGTTAATGAAAATCAAGAGGCCTGAGGAGCAACCTCTTTCTGAGCTTCTATTATTTCAAGTCTTGTCTTTACCGGAAGCTTCGACCTAGCAACCCTGAGTGCCTCTTTGGCCTTTTCGAGGAACTCCTTCTTTACATATATTTCAAGTATTACGTCTCCCGGTTCCACCCTAGCCGCAAGACCTATGGGCTTACCAAAAGCCCTTCTCATGCCCTCAGAAAGCCTATCCGCACCTGCGGTTGCAATCATCTTGTTTTCCCTGAGGATAACATGCGGGTATGGAACGAGTCTCAGGAAGTAGTTGTTTTCGCCTATCTCCTCTATGGTCTTGTTTGCTGCCACCCTGGCTGCCTCAAGGGCGTTCTGCCTTATCTGGACTTTCCCCTCCGAGACGAGCCTAAGTATATAGTCATAACCTGTAGTGAGCTTCCCCATGGTGAACTTTGCTATCCTAAGCCCTGGAATGGCGTCGATGTACTCCCTCCTTACGTATGGCATGCCCTCGGGGCGTCTGTAATTTCTTCCTTTCAACCCAGCTTACCATAAGAGCGCAGAATTTAAAAACGTTGCTAAAAGAGCCCCCAGAGCGCTACGCGCCTCTTATGTTAACCTAGCTATCGCGGGCAGCGATCTCTTATGCTGGCTGCTGTCCATCAGGCTCAGAACTCTCTGGGCCTTGTCCTTCCATTTGTTTATTACTTCATCACGTGGCCTCTTAAGGTCTATGAGCTCGTAGAGTATTCTGTCGGCAACTTCATATGAAATACCTAGCTCGTCCTCAGCTGTCTGGCCAGGCCAGAGCCTCGGGCTGCTTTTCTTCTTTACTATGGATTCCGGCAGCTGAAAGTGCTCCGCGGCCTCTCGAACCTCAGTCTTGTACAGATCACCTATCGGAAGAATATCCACGCCTCCGTCTCCGTACTTGGTAAAATAGCCAAGGTAGAGCTCGCTTTTATCGCCCGTTCCGACCACGAGGCCACCCAACTTATTGGCATAGTAGTAGAGTATCGACATCCTTATTCTAGCCTTTAAATTACCTACGGCCCTGTTATCACCGGGTTCAAGAACACTCAGGTAAGTTTTTGCGATCTGATCGATGTACACGATCCTGTATGAAATATCTAGCTCGTTGGCTAATTCTCTTGCATCATTTATGTCATCTTCAGGGGTGGACGTAGAATCGGGCAGCAGGAAGGCAAATATCCTGTTTTTGCTTATGGAGTTTGCGAGAAAATAGGCCGTCAGCGACGAGTCCACCCCTCCGCTGAGGCCTATTACTGCGTATCTTTCGCCGATCATTTCGCTAAGGAACTCGGTGATTTTCTCATATATAACATCGAAGGACAGGCCTCTAAGCGTCGTGACGCTGGTGTCCATGCGAATTGTTACGCCTTAGTTCTTAAATTGTTTTTCTGATTCTGATTGAGCTTCACGTTTGGCTCTTTCAAGAACCTTAACCAGCATTTCCATGCTAAGCTTCTTCGTAAAGGTGTTCTGTGGCGAAGGATGATACGAGCATATTATCTTTATTCCGCTGGCACCTGTCTCACACCCGTGAGAAAACCTCCTTTTTTCTGCCTTCATTCCCAACACCTCAAGCGCTTTCAAGGACCATTCATAGGCAAAGGCCCCAAGCACTATGATGACCCTTGGCTTGATCTCGGCAATCTCTCTAATTAGGAACCTTCTCATACAAGTTTCGGCCTCCTCCCTTGTGGGTTTGTTTTCTGGCGGAGCGCACTTGACGACGGCAGTTATGTACGCGCCGTTCACCTGCAGGCCGTCTCCTGGAAAGCGAGAGACGGGAATGTTTGAGTAGCCGGCCCTGTACAGAGCTTCGAAAAGAAAATCGCCGGATTTATCGCCCGTAAAAACTCTTCCTGTCCTGTTACCGCCGTGGGCGCTGGGCGCAAGGCCAATGATCATTATCCCCGATTTTGGGTTTCCAAAGCCTGGGACAGGCCTTTTCCAGTATCTGCCCTCGCTTCCTTTCTTCTCCTTAACCGATTCTCTGTACTTCACAAGACGTGGACAGGCGTTGCACGCAGCTATTTCGTCAAAAAAGAGGGATTCCGACAATTCACTCGCCCAGCAGCTTTCTTAGAATCCAGCCTGAGCTGAACGGCTCAAGATCCTCGTACCTCTGGCCAGTTCCAACGTACATGATGGGCCTCTTAGTGAAGTATGCAAGATTCAGCAGAGATCCGCCCTTAACTTCGGCATCAACCTTCGTAACAATTGAGTGCGAGAAACCTGGCTTGTTAAGAAACGCGAGCGCCTGATTTATCATGTCATAGCCCGCAAGGGAATCACCCACGAATATGTTCAGGTCTGACCTTACAACGTTCACAAGCTTCACGAGCTCGTTCAAAAGGGATTCGTTGGTTTGCATCCTGCCTGCAGTATCTATTAGGACCACCTCGTGCCCATTGGATCTAGCATACTCGACCGCATCGCGAGAAAGAGCTGCTGGATCAAACCCATATGGTCGGTAATACACATCGACCCCTATCTTTCTCCCGTGCTCCTGAAGCTGCTCAATCGCCCCAGTTCTGAACGTATCAGCAGCAACCATAAGGGGCCTGATGCCGGTTTTTTTCAGATTGAACGCCACCTTGGCAACGGTCGTTGTCTTGCCGGTTCCGTTTATGCCTATAAAAACAACCGTGAACGGCCTCTTTCCAGAAGCAGCGTATAACTCTGGAAGGGTCTGCGACTGAATAAATATTCCATTTATAACCTCGGCAAGAAGCTGTTTTATGGTCTCATTCTTGTAGCCTTTCGCGTTATGCTCCTTTACCCTTCTGAGAAGCTCGTTTTTAAGATAATCAAGCACCTCAAAGCTAACATCGGCCTCTATGAATTCAATTTCTCTTTCCCTGAAGAAGCGCTCTACGTCGCTCTCTGAAATTTTTCCCGTTACTGTGGAAACTAGATCCGAGAAAAGCCTCTTAAGCCTGCTGAACATTTCTGGCCCTTTTCAGAAGCTCGTTGAGCTCATACCTTGCGGCCTCCAGCCTTTCTTCGATGGATTTTTTGTCCTGTTGAGCATTTGATAGCGCTGACTCGAGCTCCTCCAGCCTCTTATTTAGAAACTCAAGAGCTTCTGCTTTCTTCTTGGTCATTATAACCCCTCCGCCTATCTTTACCATGATCTTGCTGCTTGAGTCAACCTTCGTTTTAAGCAACACGTCTCCCCCCACGGGTACTATAATCTCTGCCTCACCTGCTTCTGGCAGTATCTCTATGGCAGATTTAGCTGCCCTAGTCTCCTCGATGGCCTGCGTTATGAGGTAAATTCTCGATATCACGCTTTCATAGAAGTTCTCAAGCACCGAGACCAAACTCGCCAACTCGTTTATCTTTGCCTCGAGGTTCTGCTGTGCGCTCAATTTGTCATGATTACTTTAATGATATGGTTAATTAACTTATCCATTTAAGTTCTGAAAAATGACGCAGTTGCCTTAAAAACTGTCAGGCTTCTAGAGCCCGACCATGTTTTTGAGGACGTTTTTGTAGGCGTTCTGGATCTTTTTGAACTCCGTGTCCGAGTTTCCAATGTAAATGCCAAGGCCGTTGAGCATGGACTCTGTAATGTCCTTGATGTTAAACAGCTGTATGTAGTTGTGGTAGTACGTTACAGACCTCTTTGGCGGAAGCAGATGGAACACTATTGTGTAATCGGTGCCAGAAACCTCGTGAAGTGCTTTTGCTGAAGTTAGCAGCAGAAAAGCTAGATCCTGAAGCTCCTTCTGCGTCAGCTTTGAGATTGGCTTGTAATGTGTCAGGCTTGTTATTCTTATCTCGTTCTTCCTAGATGGGGACCAGGGATAATAGGCTATCCAGTTCTCGTTCCTGTATATCAGCTTGGAGCCGAGCTCCTCCGCTTTTATAACTTCGCAGATAGGACATGTGTCCTTGTCCTCCAAGGACTTTACGAACCTGTTCATTTCCTCGTTTATCACTTTAGGCACGAAAGGAAGGCCAATGACGTCAAAATGCGGATGGCCTTCCATATCGGCCCCATCTGCTGAAAGCATTATTATTGAAATGTAAATCACCCTGTTAAGATCCGAGAGCTTCTTATAGGTCTCCTGAATAGCATAAAGAGCTTCATAAACCTGATCCTTAGAGAGCTCATGAAAGGGCTCGTGATCCTTTCCGATAAAAACAACGTAGTGCTTTCCCTTTGCGGGCTCGCTTTTATAAGGCCACTCGTTCCACTCGCCGGTGTACTTGTCGTCAACAAGAGGCTGGGGATGCTCGGCAACCAGGACATCCCAGTTTTCAATTTCCTCCTTTTCCTTCTTGATCTTAAGAAAGCTTGCTTTGCTGGCAGTTTCCCGTGATATTGAAAAAACCGGATTAGCTTTACCGTTGCATACCGGGCACTTTATCGGAAACGTAACATCCCACTGAATGTGAGTGACGCCTGTTATGTAGTCGTATCTAATCTGAGGCATGCTAAGTTTATCTCCCTATGTCTACAATAAAAGCTTTTTAAGCTCGAGCTTCTTTATGACAGAGCCCTTTTCGTCCATCTCGTAGATTATTGGAACGCCTGTGGGAACTTCGAGATTTATGACGTCATTAGGCGAGATGTTTTCCAGGTACATTATTATCGAGCGCAGGCTGTTTCCATGGGCCACCACAAGCACGTTCTTCCTGTAATACGTAATGTCGAGGAGTATTGTGTTCTTAAAAAACGGCACGGTCCTCTTCTGGGTGTCCTCAAGGCTCTCGCCGTTTGGAGGCCTGACATCATAGCTTCTTCTCCAGAGCTTAACCTGCTCCTCCCCGTATATCCTAGCCGTCTCAGCCTTGTTTAGCCCCTGAAGATCCCCGTACATCCTCTCGTTCAGGTGGTAATCTTTTATTACTGGTATGTTTTGGCCCAGTACTTTAAGTATGATCTCAAGAGTCTCAATGGCCCGTGATAGCTGACTTGTGTATGCTACATCAATCTTTATCCCGGTGTTCTTGATGAGCTCTCCGGCCACCTTGGCCTCCTCCCTTCCCTTATCAGTCAGAGGCACATCTACCCAGCCTGTGAATCTGTTCTCCTTGTTCCAGAGGGACTCACCATGTCTGACGAGTATCAGGTACGGCATACAACAATCTTCATGATACTCCTCATAAACTTTTTGCGTTTGTTTAAAGGGGGTTCAAATTTTTATGTTTGTGAGCTGGTTTCACAGGCCTATAGTTCTGTCTTTTATGTTGAAAATTATATATTCGCTCCGCGAGCAATTAGCGCGTATCTTCTGGCAGACCGGATCTGCCAAAACGTGGTGGAGTGATCCACCTTCATGACAGGAATGTCAGCTTTATATCGCCCCGCTTATTTCATAATTGCATGGGTCTCATTCTATATCTTGTAAGGCATGGCCACGCTGAAAACAACAGGGACGGTGTTTTTCCTGATGACGACGCAAACAAATACAGGCTAACTGAAAGGGGCGTGGAGGAGGCAAAGGGAGCAGCTGAACTCCTCAAAACCTCGGGCGCGGAGGTTATCTTTTCCAGCCCAGTTTACAGGGCATACGAAACAGCCACGATCATCGGGGAGAGCCTTGGGCTAGGAGTTAAGGTGGATGAAAGGCTCCGCGAGGTGGGTCTCGGAAGGCTCAAGAACGTCTCAGTGAAAACTGTATTCGAAAGCAACCCAGATTGGTTTTTGGAGTACTTCGATGAGAGGACTGTTTACGGCATTGAGAAGTACGACTCTATCAGAAAGAGGATGTTGGAATTCGTCAAGGACATTCTGGTT
This sequence comes from Nitrososphaeria archaeon, assembly GCA_049976505.1. Classification (GTDB taxonomy): domain Archaea; phylum Thermoproteota; class Nitrososphaeria; order Conexivisphaerales; family UBA164; genus CAYFFZ01. The sequence goes on from JBMFIC010000001.1 coordinate 97,171, forward strand.
GCGGGATACACAAAGGTCATAGCCGTTAGCCACCTTGAGCCCATCAGAGCCCTTATAACTATTCCTCTAAAGCTGAGCGGAAAGGATGTCAGAAAGATAGAGATACACAACGCGTCTATAACCGTAGTGAAATTTGAGAGCCAGGAAAACGTAGAGAACTTCAAAGTAGTAACCATAAACTGCGTACCGTTCAGCAGGCTGTAGAGGAACGCAAAAGTTTTTCTAAAAAGCGTTATATTGCTTCAACGCCCATAATCCAACGATGAAGATAAAGCTTTACGGAAGCCTCAGCAGAAAGCTTGGCAAGGAGCTGGACTACTCCGTAGATGGATCAAAAACTCTTGAAAACATTCTGGATGACCTCTCCAAGACCGAGCCGGATCTGAAACCCGGGAACCCAAACGTGCTCATCTTCGTGAACGACGTCGAGCTGTCTCTGATAGGCGGCCTAAAGTACAGGCCAAAGGATTCAGATGAGATAAAAATCCTGCCAGTAGCCCACGGTGGAAAAAATTGAAGATCTTCGTCGATAGCTCGCCTGAAGAGGATATCGTCTTCAGGGTTGAGATAAAGGGCGATTGCATTAAGAGCTTAGGCGCTCTTATGCTTATAGCAGAACAAACCCTTTTTGCCATGAAAAATGGAGAGCTTCTTGCAAGGAAACCAGAGCTGGACTTCCTAATGCGTCTCGCTGGAACCGATCAGATCTTCTTGGCGCAGGAAAGATGCGGGGGAAAGGATCATGTAATATATGTGTGCGCGTCATGCGAAACGCCGAAAATTGAAATAAGCGCAGAGGACATCGAGGCATCCGAAATCAGCGCCCTTACTGCTACTTGATTATAAAAAGCTCAAAACGCTTATTTTAAAATTTGAAGAAATAAGCGCATAATGATATCTAACTTATACGAACGGTATTCTAGACAGATAGTTCTTAAGAATGTAGGAGTTGATGGACAGGAAAAATTGCTAAAATCAAAGGTAGCGGTTGCGGGCGTGGGTGGGCTGGGCTCCATGGTAGCATCGTTGCTGGCCAGAATGGGCGTAAGGGAGCTTCACATAATAGACAGGGACGTGGTTTCGCTAAGCGACCTTCACAGACAGGTTCTGTACGACGAAAATGACGTTGGTAAGCCGAAGGTATTCGCAGCCAAGGAGAAGCTCAGAGAAATTAACTCAACCGTCAGCATTTACACCTATCCAATCAGCGTTAACGACTTTGAGGAGCTTGAAAGGATAATCTCAAGGGTTGATGTTGTGGCCGATGGCCTAGACAATATGAGAGCTAGATATAACCTCAACCTTGCGGCGGTTAAGCATAACAAGCCCTACGTCTTTGCCTCAGCTATAGAGAACTACGGAAACATCAGCACAATAGTTCCTGGGGAAACCCCTTGCCTGAATGAGTTTTACAGCGGATTTAACGAGGAGGGTCTCCCTACATGCGCTACTGTTGGCGTAAATCCTTCCGTGGTTACAACTATTGCATCACTCGAGGCCAATGAAATTTTGCGCATCCTGACCGACGGAGAACCGCCGTTTAAAGGCAGGCTAGGCATACTGGATCTCAACATGGGAACGCTCGAAAGCATAAACCTCAAAAAGGATGAAAGGTGTGAAGTATGCGGCCTGAGAGCCATGCCCCTAAGGGAGCCTGATACTGAGATAAGCTGCAGTAAGGACGGTATGAGCACGATTTTCATAAACAGACCGTTTGGCAGTGTGAACCTTGACAAAATCAACATAGACGGAATTCAAAGAATCGAGGACTATCTGAGAGTAACGTATAAAGGATTTACATTTACAATTTATAAAACGGGGTACGCCGTTGCGCTTTACAAGGGATACTTCGACGGGCTTGAAAGGGAGGCGCTGAATGCATACGCTGAAGTCATTGGGAAGGGAAATACTCGCAAGGCTTGAAAAGAGATACCGGATAGCACCTGATGAGTTTGCGCCGCTGAATTTTAAGGACCCCTTTCTCATGCTTGTCTCGATAATCCTGAGTCAGAACACCTCAGATAGAAACGCGCTAAGGGCAACAATGAACTTAATTGCGGCAGGCCTGAATAGTCCAGAAAGCATACTTAAGGCTGGTAGAAAGAAGGTTGAGCAACTAATAAGAGTTTCTGGAATTTACAGAAGAAAGGCTGATACGATAATAAACGTAGCAAAATGGGCCCTTGAGAAACACAACGGCGATCTCACAGAACTTCGTAAGCTTTCCCCTGAAAGGGTAAGAAATGAGCTAACCGGGATTAATGGTGTTGGTGAAAAGACCGCCGATGTGTTCATTGGATTTTATATGGGGGCGAAGACCTTCCCAGTGGACACCCATGTAAGAAGGGTGGCAATGAGGCTTGGACTTGCAGCAGGAACCTACAGCGAGATAAAGGAGAGGCTGATGGAGGTCTTCGATGAGCCGATGAAAGCGCACATGCTCCTTATAAAACACGGCAGGGAAACATGCAGGGCAAGAAACCCGGGCTGTGACAGATGCGTGTTAAATGACCTCTGTAAATACTATAGGTCTAAAAGTTAGGGAGAGTTTAAGCTTTCGAAAAGGGAGGTATAGGCCTCCTTGGCACTTCTGGCGTAGGGGGATCCTGGGTCAAGATCGCTGAAGTAATACACCACTGAGCCGATTTCAAAACTCTTAATTAGGCCCTCCGGGATTCCGTTGTTGGCTGGTGATTCCTTTATTTTGCTGATTACCTCTGATGCGTCCTGAAATTTGGCGCTTTCAAAAGAGTAAAGCCTCATGTCATCTCCAGCCCATACCACTCTGTGCTTGCTGAGGAACTGCAGAGAGTTGTCCACCATATAAACCTGGGGTCCCGTTCTGAGATCAAATTCTCTCCTTGTCCTTTCAAGAAAGAAGGCGAACGAAACCCATCCTTCATTCTCTGAAATCGTGGATCTAATTACGCTGAACCCATACTGGCGTAAAATGTTAATCATGTTTTGCTGGGCCCTGTAGTACATGCCCCACTTAATATCGTCAACCGCGTCGGGCGCTCTAAGCGAAACCATGAGAACGTGACCCCCGATGTCTAAAGCGCTCGGAGATGTGGTCCTTTCAAAGTATGACAGGCTGGGATTCAGCAGGAACCTGAGGGCCAGAATTTTTATCTTCGCAAGCGTGCTTCTTCTTATTGCAGATGCGAGGTTTCTTTTCTCATCCACAGGATCCAGAATTATTACCTCGGTATCAAAGATCCTGCGCGGGTCGTATGAATAGGGCTCCAGCGCTATTACGTCGCCTTTCTTCCAGTTTACGATTTCAAGGAGGGCCCTTTTGAATGATCCATACTTTACTATGAGGATTTCCGTTACGTACCCGCTGAAGCCTCCTACCTTAATTTCAGCGCCATAAACGCCGTTGCTTCTGAGAAACCTCTTGAATACCCTTATCTCCGATCTCAGCTCATCGCTGAGCCTTGCAAGCAGATACTCGTTGTGATATCTGCTTCTGTCCATAGCTGTTATCCATTTCCCCTTTTCAGTTCTTGCACAGGGAACAAGGTTGAACTTAACACCATCAAGTGAGCCCTCTATGTATGGATGCTCAGCATACCTTTCCCAATACGGTAAGCCATCAATGGCCCTTTTGATGTCCTCCAGGCCCTTTTTGGCTATTCCGTCTGGACCCAGGGACGGATCGTACAGGATGAAAAAATCGACGTCCTGATCCTCGGGCAGCCACGTGTCTCTAGCGTATGAGCCCCCAAGAACAAACTCCAGCCCGTTCCTCCTAAGCCTCTCCGATAGCTCCTCTACGACGCTTCTTAGCCTGCTCCTTAGCTCCTCGCTGGGGACCACGACCTTTTTAACTTCGGCAACAACCTCATCAACTTTCCTTTCATCGAACTTCAGGCTGAAACTCATGGACGTTTACTTTAATGTCCCTTTGATTTATAACCTTACTTCAGCCGATTCCGTACGCGAGGTCCTTAAGCGCCTCCTCTCCCTTGGCTTTGAGCAGCTCGTACAGAAAGGTCAGGTTCAGCCTTTCGAAGAGCTCTCTGGGAGGCGGAGATGAAATAACCTCGTTCATGATCCTCCTAGCAGTCTCATAATTTCCCCTCTGATAATGTACTACGGCAACGCATATCTTTATAACGCGCATTATTTCTCTTTTGTTAGAAGGATCGGAGCTCTTCCAAGCCAACTCGAGCGCTTCATGCGCTTCCCAGCACCTCCCGTCCTTTACTAGATGAACGTAATCTTTCTCCGTTCTTTCCAGCTCGTTCTCCTCTATAACCTTTAAGCCGAGCCTATCTGAAATCTTTTCTGAGAGCTTCGAATCGTCTTCATAGTCAACTTCAACATACTTTCCTATTCTTACATCGATGACCTTAACTCCCATTTCCCTGAGGGATGTTTTTATGGTTAATGAGCTGTCAGGAGTTAGCCCCCTGTTCATAAGTATCAGCAAGATCCTTCCCATGCATGTTCAACCAACTATCTAAATAATAAACACATGCATAAAGGAGAAGCTCAAGTTCAAAAGGTGGGCCCGGTGGGACTTGAACCCACGACCGCCCGGTTATGAGCCGGGCGCTCTGCCATCCTGAGCTACGGGCCCACGTTTACTTAGTTATAAAACAGCCAGCTTTAAACTTTGTTCTTATTTGATCAGAACTCCTGAGAGAGCCCCGTTCTTTGAGGGCTTCGAGGTAACCCTGACCCTTCCAAGCTCCGTCTCCAGGATAGCGCCCTTTGTTATAACGCCTCTTCTTTCATAGTCCCTGTTCGCCGGGTTCGATATTACGGAAATTATTTTGACGTTTTTTACCCCCTCAGGAGTCGCCACATTTATCTTATTTGTTCTCACCACGTACGCTATTATGTGTCCTCCCCTTATCCTTCTCTTTTTTATGATCTGCTCTCCCAGCTCGACAACCCTCGGCTGCGCCTTCCGCTCCCTTCTCCTTCTCCCCCTGTATGGCTTTCTTTTGCCTCCAGTTACCTTTCTCTTTACGAGGTTCTCGATGTTTGGCATGCCTCGCCACATCATTCATAATTCAACAAATATAACTTTTCCGCTAAACTCCGGCACCTATCGCTTTATTTTTATAATTGCAAAACAATCTGTTGACGATGCACGCTCAAAACCTCAGGACGTTCGTGGAGAGGCTGAAATCGTCAGGTTTTATTAAAGATCTTGGAAAAGCAGACAGAAAGTTCGAAATCGCAGCCCTGGAGAAGAAGAACACTGGCCCAATAATGGTGAAGCCCACTAGTGGCATTGGATTCGTAGTCTCCAACCTGGTTTCATCAGAGGATCTCGTGTCGCTGGCCCTGAGCACTACCAAAGACGACATCCATGAGCGCTTTCTAAGAGCCGTGGATTCGCCAAAGCAGGTTAGGCCAGCTGAGTTTCCAAGAAGCTCCTACAGGGAGATCTCATCTAAGGATATCCCAGCTGTGTGGCATTTCGAGGAAGATCTTGGATATTACATGACCTCAAGCATTGTTATAGCGGGCACACCTGACGGAAAAACCCTCAACGCCAGCGTGCACAGGATTAGGATGCTTGACGATGGGAATGGAGTTATAAGAATGGTGGAGGGAAGGCACCTTCATGCCATATGGAACGCCTGGAGAGATCTGGGAAAGGACACGCCGGTTGCTGTAGTAGTGGGAGTTCACCCTGCAGTTGAGCTTGCCGCCGCATACCAGGCGCCATATGGAAGGTTTGAAATGGAGATAGCTAACTCAATGGTTGAAGGTCTTGAGTTCTTTAGGAGCCCGATTTATGGCCTTCCGGTTCCTGAGGGCGATTACATAATAGAGGGCAGGATCAGCAGGGATAGAACGGATCTTGATAAAATGGTTGAAATGCTAGGCAACTATGATTACCTGAGAAAGCAGCCCGTTCTCAACGTCGAGGCGGTCTATTCAAAGCCTGAACCGCTCTACTGGGACGTGCTTCCGGGCGGCAGAGAGCACAAATGGCTCATGGGCTTTCCAGTTGAGGCCAAGCTCAACAGGGAGGTAAAGAGCTCGGTTCCATCGGTCAAGAGGGTTTACTTAACAGAAGGCGGAAGCAAATGGCTACATGCCGTGGTGCAGATAAAGAAAAGGCTAGAGGGAGAGCCGGTTAACGCCATAATTGCGGCCTTTGCCGCCCATCCGTCTCTAAAGCTTGTTATAGTTGTAGATGATGACATCGATCCTGCTGATCCAGTTTCCGTAGAGTACGCTTTGGCGACCAGGTTTCAGGCTTCAAGAGGTCTTTTAGTTATAAGAAACGCCAAGGGCTCCAGCCTTGATCCATCGAGCAACCAGGAGCTCTTGCTGACCGACAAGCTGGGAATTGACGCTACAATACCATTAACTGCGGAAAGAGCAAGGTACAGCGCGGCTAGTATACCGGGAGAGGATAGGCTTTGATGCTGCGCTGCGAGGTCATTGTTGAAGGAAAGGGGCGCTTGAAGGGCAGGCTTAACGTGGTCGATGAGCCAGTGTCGTTCCTGGGGATGGTGAACCCTCAGAAAGGAGTCCTAAGCATAGGTGATAGAGAGATAGATGTAAAGGGAGGAATTCTTGCGTTTCCATATATGGTGGGAAGCACTGTGGCCCCATACATAATTTACAGCATGAAGAAGAAAGGGACGGCGCCTCTTGCAATAGTCGTTAAAAAGGTTGATGCGCTTCTCGCGTCCGGCTGTGCTCTGTCCGAAATCCCGCTTCTTAAGGTAGAGGAGAACGTCTTTGAAGCCCTTAAAGCCCAGAATGGCAGAGAGATATCGGTGGATACCGCTAAAGGTGTAATTAGCTATGAGCCATGAGAAAGCAGAGAGCACGGCGCTTTCAAATCTTGTCTCTCTTGTGAGTGAAAGCTACAGAAGTGCTCGCCAGCTGAGAGCAGAGGCTCTGGAACAGATGCTTGGCGATAGTGCCCTGGCAAGGGAGATTGTAGCCGCATACTCAGCCTTGTTCAGATCGGTCGAGCTTAAAAGGAAGGGCAAATTCATAGTGGTTTCAGGCATAGACAAGTCCGGAAAAGAAACTCAGGTCCTCAGGGGCGGAGGATGTGTAAAGCCTCTCAACGAGTATCTGAAAGAGCATGGCTATGAAGTGCTAACGATAATTCAGCCATCATATGATACCAGGATAGGGAAGCTCGTGAAGGCTTACCTCGAAATGAAAAATGCGTCCATTAAAGACGCTTGGGTTCTGTGGAGCCTTGACAGAGCTCAGCATGTAGCATCGGTCAATGAATGGCTGATAAGAGAAAATCGGATCGTTCTGGCAAAGAGATGGACTGAAAGCAACGTAATATATCATGCTGCCAAGGGAATTGATTACAGAGAGATTCTTGAGTTTGAGAGAAACGTTCCAAAGCAGGATGTAACGATCATCATTGACATCACTGCAGAAACCTCTGTTAAAAGAAACGAACGGCCTGACGCGTATGAAAGCCTCGACTTCCTGAAAAAAGTCAGGGAGCTCTACCTGAAAATGAAGGAAATCTACCCCTTTGGAGACAGGATTTACGTTGAGGGGGAGTCGGATCCCTGCACGGTAAACCGGACGCTTTTAGCCGTAGTTGAAGAATATCTTAAACACTGAGCTCCTCAATTAGATACTTTGAAAACCTCTTAAGATCCTCTATATGTTCCACGTCATATGCTATCTCTTTGATCTTTCTTCTTGTGGTAAGATCGATAGTCAGCCCACCATAGGTCAGCTTCTCTACAATGGTTCTAGTGAGCCTTTCTCCCCTTTTATCGAAGTCAAACATAACAATCACCTTTTTGTAGACCGCAAGCTCGCTAACCAGGTTCTTCGTCCCTTTGCCTTTTCCGCACATTTCGAATACCCTTCCGTTATATCCAAGGCTTTTAAGAGCCTGACGATCCCTTCTGCCTTCAACGACCACTATCGTCTGCCCATCGTCCAGATCACTAAGAAGCTTGTGCAGCGAACGGGCTATTCTGACGTTGCTCTCGTACTCACGTCTGTAGCTTTCCCATCTCTCCTTCAAAAATGACACCACGCTACGGTAATATATTAAATGGTTGAAGATAGAGCTAATATAAGCTTTCCGTCCCATTCTCAAAACATCGAGTATATATAAAAAGCATCAAGCGTAACTAAGCAGAGCCGATGCAGGGCCTTTCGCTGCCAGAGTATGTAAGACTTATTGAGGGCTATCCAGCTATGTGGCTTTTTGACAGATATGTAGTCATAGGGGACCTTCACATAGGCTATGAAGTTTCCGCCAAAGATAAGGGCTTACACCTTCCTCTGCAGGTCAACCGGTACATAAGCAGACTAAAGGAGCTGAAGGACATCACGGAAGCCCAGGAGCTCATAATTCTGGGGGACGTGAAGGACAGCGTACTCATGCCCAGCTTTGACGAGCTTAATGAGCTCCTGAAGGTATTTGAGGAGCTATCAAAGATCTTCAGGATCACTATAGTCCAGGGGAACCACGACGCGTACCTGGATAAAATACTGCAGAAGTACGCCAGTTTCTCATCAGCCTCGGGCCTAGTGATTTCAGAAAAAGGAGCGAAGGTCGGGCTCGCGCACGGGCACGCAAGGCCATCCGATGAATGTCTTGAGGCCGATGTGCTGGTTCTCGCCCATATGCACTTCTACATAAGGTACAACAGCACAAAGTATCCAGTTTGGCTTATAGGCAGGAAAGGGAAACAGACGCTCATCCTGATGCCTCCCTTCAACGATCTCCTTTCCGGATTTTATGTTGAAGACGTAAACGCGGTGGTCCCTTTCACCAATTATCCTCTATATCAGATGGACGTCGTGACGCTTGACGGATATTACCTGGGCAAGCTGAGGGAGCTTCGTGGCGTTTTTGAGGAAAGCGATTGAAATGCATCGGATCAAAACGCTTTTTAATACGAGGTTTTGATAATTTAAGTATGAATAGCGATCAGCTTTTAGGAGCAGCGCTGATGATTGTGAGCATACTTCTGATTTTTGTTTACGGATATCTCATTTACTTCTACCCATTGATAGTGCTTCAAATTACAGCGTTTGTGGCGGTGGCGGCCATACTTGTTATTCTGGCGTGGATCGGGTACACGCTTCTTACCACGCCAGCTCCTAAGCCCGTAGAGGAGAGCACGGAGAGCCAGCAGAGCGATCAGAACAAGGAACAGAAATGAAAGATTACGCAATCATTTACGACAACAGGCTTAAGGCTTTAGCTGTCAGTCTTTCTAGGTTAAGTGAAGCTCCTGCCTTTCCATACACAGCGGATGTGACATTCGACAGATATATGGTGCTTTGGAGCTACAGAAACAGCTACGCTAGCGAGAGGAGTAGATTAAAAAGGGTTCTCGACAATTTGAGCGCACAGGGTTACGTTGAGGTGGTGACCCTGCTGCCCGCGCCCTATCAGAAGGATCCAGACCTGAACAGCTTTTTGAACGAGATGACAATCTTTGATAACGTCGGCAGAATAATCTTCTTTGACCTGACGCCAGTGAACAAGCTAGGAGTAACGCCAAGGCCTTCTGTCAATCTTTCAGCAATACCCATTCTGATAAAATACCTGAAGGAAAACGATGTAAGGGTTAAGGCCATAACTTTTAACGCAGAAATGCAGACCCAGACGAGAATCATAGAGAATATGGCCGGCAGGAGCGAAAACAACGTGCTTATAGTGGACAACTTTGTGGACGATGCAGAAAAGTACATACCGGTTCTTGAAACTTATAAGGAAAAAGGCACAAACGTCTATATCTTCGCCACCTTCTTTGCGAGCTCACCGTACACGCTGAAGAACCTAGCCACCGTGATCACAACCAACGCGATTCCCTGGGACGACGCCATCACCCTTGACATTTCGGGAGCCATAGCTGAGTTCGTTGATGCTATCAAATGAGCATAGTAGCTGTTGACGTGGGCGCTACAAAAGTCAGGATAGCATCCTTTAGGGGCCGGAGAATACAGAACAAGAAAATATACAGCATTGCGGAATATGGAGATCCAGTAAAAATAATTGAGAGCTATGTCAATGAATTGGGGGGAGCACGCAAGATAGGCATAGCTTCAGCCGGACCTCTCGATATAAAGACGGGCTCCGCTAGGCTGCTTAACTTCGGAAACCTGGAAGTAAACTACGTAGAGCGACTCGGCAGGCTTGCGCGCGTCTATCTGGCAAACGACTGCGTCGCCGGGCTGCTGGCAGAGCACAAGCTGGGAGCTGCACGTGGTAGCCAGAACGCGGTTTACATAACTTTCAGCACCGGCATAGGGGCAGGCGTCATGGTAGACGGTCACTTTCTCCTGGGAAAGGATGGGAATGCACATGAGGTCGGGCATCTGGTCCTGAATTTTGAGGGCGATGTAAAGTGCGGATGCGGAGGGGCAGGACACTGGGAGGCCTACTGCGGCGGCAGGAACATGCCAGTTTTTTACAAAATGCTGACAGGCAGTTCGGTTTCTTCTTCACACGAAATATTTACGCTCTACCACAGCGGAGATCGCAAGGCGATAGAGTTCATGGAGAGATGTATGAAGATCAACGCGGCAGGAGTCGCAAGCGTAATTAACGCCTATGATCCTGAAATAGTTGTGCTCGGAGGAAGCGTCTATCTGAACAACTCTGAAGTTTTCGATAAAATGCTGAGGAAATATATTGCTCAGTACGTTATTAACAGGCCTCCGGCCATAGTCAGAGCTTCTCTTGGAGATGAGGCGGTAATCTATGGAGCTGGACTTTTAGCTGCTATGAGCGGAAGGCTACCTTAACCATAATTTCCATACCCCATTCTTTTTCCGGCCCTGCAAAGATCCTCCGCAAGGGATCTCACGTCCTCGTAGAACTTTATTATACCATTTCTCCTGTTATCCACATACTCTCCTAGGCTCTCCAGTTTATCTGATGGCAGCCCATGCCCCTTCAGCACAAAAACTTCTTTGCCCATCGCATACCCCATAAGTGCCTCTATCATTGTTCCAGCGCTTCCTCCAAGCACAATAAGGACGTCCGATGATCTGACGAGGGGAACTGATCGTGCGCGGTATTCCATTCCAGTCCTTATGAGCACGACCCCTGATGGTGGATTTACGTTCTCGTGCTCTGCTGGAAGCACAAGCACGGATGGTATTGATAGCTCGAATGCCCTATCAACAACGTGCTTCATAAGGCCCCAGTATCCACCGAGTATCAGCACTGGAGACTGACACCTTGACTTTATGATTCTGAGAAGCTCATCAACATCCTCATAAAGGACCTCAGGGACTTCCTCGCTGTGGGCGGCGATGCCTATCTGCATAATACCTATGCCAATTCACTATATTTAAGGCTACTTCCCCTGCTTTTTCAGGCTGCTCACAACCAGGGGCGTTACTTCATCGAAAGCGTACTGAACCAGCTGCTCAGCGGTGCCCCGGGAGAACATGGTAATCACACAGTTTCTTGTAAGGCCTATTATCTGCGAAATGCTCTTGGCCTTAACAACTATGTACCAGAGAAGACCATGCTCCTGATACATCTTAAAAAGATCCGTCTGTGAAAGCGCGTTCCCATAAAGGGCCAGAACGTTTACGTTGGGTATGTCTACCTGATCAAAGTATGCCACTTTCATTTCCTCCAGATTCTTGTTGTAATAGTCTAGGAATATCTCCGGGTCTATTCTAGCTTCAACCACAAATCCTGGCCTAATGATGACCGCCTTGCTGAACTCGTTTGCTAGATAGTTTGCAACGGGCTTCTTGGCCAGGATCAGCAGGAAGTAGTAATCGTCGATCCGTTTTACGTAAAAAGGTATCCTTGAAGTCGAAACTGCAGGCTTTGGTCCCTCCTTTGTGCCTATTCTGACGATCTTATCGTAGAAGATCTTGCCCTCCAGAGAGGTTTCGTCAAATCTGTCAACGGAGAACTCAAGAGTAAGCTGGAGGTGTGTTTCCTCATCCTCTCTGACGACCTTAAATTCGGATAGTTTTCTCGCTATAAAATCCGTCCCCTGATCCGTGTTTATCCTGAACAGCTTGCCTGCAAGCATACAAGCATTTTATCAAGTCTAAGTATATATGTTTGTGGGAGGCCTGAACTCCTGCTGGCTGGACTCCTTTGCGAGCTCTGCTTCCAGCGTTTCCGCTCCCTTTATCAAAGGCGTTACATCGATCTCAAATCCATAGTACTTTGCAAGCGCCTCCACAGCTACGCTGGCGGCTCTCGGGTCCACCCTTTCCGGGGATGCATATGCAAGTAGGGCTATGGCTGGAAAGTTCCTTATCTCGAAGTAGTTTAGAAGTATTGCTACTGGCCCAACTATGATGTGCTCGTCCTCGAGAGGCTTGGCCTCAGCCATTATTCCTCTTAGCCTATAAGCGCTGGTCGCCGCAATCCTGTATTTTGTATCATCGGTCTTAAGCGTGGAGTCAAGCCCTCCTACCAGAAAGACCTCGCTTACACCCTTCTGAATAATTTTATCAGCAAAGCTTCTGTAGAACTTCAGCTCCTTGTCCTTCTGGATTGGAACGTCAACCTTAAAGATGGCAAGGTTTTCGTAGGTAAATATTTCGTAGGGAGTGCTGATCTTTCCGTTTATGAGCGTGGAAACTGGCGCCGAATCCTCGTAGTCAACTATGCAGCATCTTTTCACCGGCAGCTTCTGCACCAGATACTTCACCGTCCAATAGCCGGTCGCACCTATGCCGTGAAACCCGCTGATCATAACCTTGCCCTTAAGTGAAGCGTTCTTCGGATATATTCTTACGTAATCCTCATAACTCAACACTATCACCTGATCGCTGTGTTTTTATAATTGCAACTAATAACTTTTTCCTTCCTCTTTGTACTTTTGAAGAACCATGTCCTCGACCTTCATGAAATATATCTGAGTGGGCTTGGGCATCTTAGGAAGATTCCTTTCCACGGCCATTATAAAATACTCTATTGCCCTCTTGCTTATCTTTATCTTGAACTTCATTGGAAGAATAGGATCCTGCTCGTACTCAAACTTATCCTTTAGCTCTTCAGGAGCTATCTTCATGAAGTCCTCCTTTATTATGCTGTACCACTCAGCTAGGACTTCAGGGTTTAAGCTTTCCTTCTGATCAATTATCATCTGGACGAGCCTGCTGAGAATATCTTCGCTCACTTCATAATGTCCTCTGTATGTTTCCCTTAAACGTAATGAGGTCAATTTTTTCTGAGAAAAGGTAAAATTTCGTTGCACATCAGGCTTTGCCACGTGATCATTTTATTTTATTCTATAATATGAATATTGACGTCATATATGAAAAGCCCCACATCGAGCACGCCTGGCAGCCTTCTGATGATCTCGTAAACCTCTCTAAGATTGCTATCTTCCTGATAGTAAACGTCAACTATGTAGTTGCCGTTCTCTGTAATAACTGGATAACCCCTCTGATCCCTTCTCAGCTCATGCCTGAGATTTAGATCAGCCAGCCTGTGTTTTACTAGCGTGTACCCAAATGGAATGATCTCAACCGGGAGAGGGAAGGTGAGCTTCCTGACAAGCTTATCCTTTGACACAAAGACGTGCCTGGTTGCCGCCATTTCCCAGATTATCCTCTCTCTTGTCAGGGCGCCACCGCCTCCCTTTATGATGTACCCATTTTCAGAGGAAATCTGATCTGCGCCGTCAATGACCATGTCAAGCCTGTCAAAAACTGGCTCAGTGATCAAGAACAATCCCGATAGCTCAAGCTTTATCTGGGATGATGAGGGAACCCCATATGGCCTTATGCCCATCCTGTTAAGCCTGGTCCCGAGCTCCCTAAGGACCTTTGCTGCCGTTCTCCCGCTTCCGAGGCCTATTGCTGGAACATGGTTCAGTCCGGCAAGCTCCCCAGCAAGCAGGTCAACCGCGCCCTCGATAGACATAAAAGAAAGGACGCCTATTCTCGATTTAAATTTTTATTTCATCGAGAATGCTCTCTATCCTCTCACGGGTAAGGTTAATCTTGTGCAGTATTGTGTATCTTTCTGGCCTTAGAGAAGGAGCCATCTCAATTGCCTTAATTACTTCATCTTTGGATACTCCTATTTCTTCAAACGACTGAGGTAGACCTACATCGATTATCTTTGACTTGATCCGCTTCCAGTTCATCCCGTAAAGGTAAGATATGAATACAGTGCTTAATGAAACCTTCTCCCCATGTGTACCTTTGTCTGGGGCTATGACGTCAAGCGCGTGAGAGATCAGATGCTCGCTTCCGCTCAGAGGTCTGCTGCTCCCAGCTATGCCGCCTGCCACCCCAGCGCTTATAAGAGCCTCCATCAAGTTTCTCACCGCACCGTGCTTAAGATCCTCTATGCCCTTTGTGCTAGTAAAAGCATGCCTTGCGCTTTCGTAAGCGAGCTTAGATGCGTACTCGCCGTAATATTCTCCCTTTTCTATCCATGCAAGCCTCCAGTCCCTTACTGACGTGAACTTTCCCAGCAGGTCGCCAAGCCCGCTTAAGATGTACCTCTTTGGAGCCCTTGTTATGATGCTCAGATCGATGATGACCCCACGGGGAGGTTTTACCTTTATTGAGTAAGGATGGGTTCCTCCCTTTAGCGAGGAGAACGGGCTTGCTATGCCGTCGTTTGAAGCGGACGTTGGCACGCTTACCATTGGGATTCCAGCCGTGTATCCTACGAACTTAGCGACATCGAGCACCTTTCCTCCTCCGAAACCAATAACAGCATCGTAACCGCCGTCGGCTTCCTTGTTTGCGATCCTTTCGGCTTCACTGTAGCTCGATTCGTTTACTATAACCTTCTTGTAGCTTATCCCAGCAAGGGCAGACTCAATTTTTTCCTCAAAAATCCTACCAACGTTTGGACCTGTCAGGAGCAGGGCGGAGCTCCTTATAAAGAACGACATGTTGTTATGATTGAACGTGTTGTCACCTATGATCACCACCTCCGGGAGCTCCATTATATGGCTTAATTCCTCTCACCCTTTCTCCTGTATGAACCCAATAATTCTATCTAACGCCTTTTTATAAAGTTCATTGAAAACAAGCGATCCATCTTTTTTGATGAACCTCCCCTTTACCACGACGTCCTTCACAACCTCAGGCCTCCCCTGATAGGCTAGAGACGAAACAACGTCCCATGATGGATACAGCTTCCTGAGATCGTACGTAATGAAGTCTGCGTTCATTCCTGGTAAAAGCTTCCCCGCCTGCACGCCCAATGCGACGTGCCCCCCATAGGATGCCATTTTCATGATTGCTTTTATCGACATGATCTCCCCCGTAACGGCTCTCATCATAAAGTTGGCCAGCCTGATCTCCTCAAAGATGTCAAGGGTCTCTGAGCTGCCGGCACCATCTGTCCCTATGGTTACGTTTACACCTCTTCTCACCATCTCAAGAAGAGGAGCGACGCCGCTTCCAAGCCTTGCATTTGAGACGGGACAGTGGGAAATGTAAACGTTTGGCCTCGCAAGTTCATTAAGCTTTTCTGGAGGCACCATCACGGAGTGTGCCAGTATTATCCATTTGTCAAGCGCGCCTAGGTGAATCAGGACATCCACGGGGTCTCTGTTGTAGATGCTCTTTATCTCTGCAACCTCTTCAGGGTTCTCCGCAAAATGAATCTGGTATTTATAGCCCTCCAGCCTGAAGAGCTCCCTGAGGAGCTCCTCGCTCACTGAGTAAAGCGAATGAGGTGAAACAAAAAGATCATATCCCTGACTCCTGACGTCATCCCTGATCTGCGAAAGGCTCTTCAGCCTTCTCCAGCTTTCCTCCTTCATATAGGGCACTTTATCCATGAAGGCAAGCCCCAGCCTTGCGTTCAGAGGGCCGTCTATTTCTCTGAGAGCCCTTAACATTGGCGGGACATCGTAGAAGTCAAGAAATGACGTTACGCCTGAGCTCACAAGCTCTCCTATTCCAACTATGTTTGCATAAAATAGTAACTCGTAATCGAGCTTAGCTTCAATGCCCCAGACCTGCTCCAGCCAGTCATGGAGCTTTTTTCCTTCTCCTATTCCTCTTAGGACCACCATTGCTATGTGCGAATGAGTGTTCGCAAAGGAGGGTGCCACAATCACATCTCCGAGGTCTACTACTTCGTCCGTTTCCTTTTTTAGGCGCTGAAAATCCCCTACATCCACGATTACCCCATCGTTTACCAGAATCCCCTCATTCTCGATGGGCTCCTCTAAATAATCCTTTAAAATATATCTGCCCTTAAATAAAATACTCATCGCCTATTGCTTTCTCGAATATATTTCCGCGAACTCAACCTGTTTGATTTCAGGAATCAGGTCCAGGATGTCGTTTGCTATTGCTCTTTTGATGTACTGAAGCCCCTCACTTAGGAAGTACTGCTCAGGAATTTCAATACGGACCTTGTCCTGAACAACTATGAAGACAGGGCTATCTATGTCTATCCTTCTCTGAATCAATCTCTGTATCTTTTCATTAAGATCGGTGATTTCTTTAAGTATTTCAATCTCATACACAAGGGTTTTTCCGGCAAGCCTGTCGTTGAAGTCAACTGACACTCTTCCGCTGTTAACGGCTATTACGGTGCCTACCTGCCCGTTGACCTCAACTTCCACTCCCACCTTTACTTCGCTGGCCTTCTCTCCAAACTTCCTCAATGGTATTATTTTGATCTTGGATGGGTCTCTGAGCCCAAACGCTTTCTCGGGCGGCAGCTCCACTGTGAACTTTTCGCCAACGTTGTGCTTGAGCAACTCCTCCTCCAGCGCTTTGAGAACCCAGCCCTTGCCAATTGCCACCAGCCTGGGCTCGTACTTGGCGCCCTCCTTGTATATGTTGTTGGCTTTTGCTACGTCCTCAAGCGTTGTCTCTATAACCTCACCGGTATCCTTGATCTTTGTCGTGTAGTTTATTAGTATCAGCGAATTATGGTTCAAATCTTATCTAACCCCTTTAGCTCCTCCAGAGACACCTCTATTCCTTTTTCAACATCGACTTTTATGCCTTGCGCTATCATTGAGTGGCCTACCGCAGCTATAGTGGGCAGAATTCTGGACTTTTCAATTATGCCCATGTTCCCGATCCTGAATATCTTTCCCTTCAGCTCCCCAAAACCTCCTGTTATCACTATGTTGTAGTGGTCCTCTATGTACTTTCTGAACTTGGCGTCGTCGACACCCTGCGGGTATTTTATCGAAATCACCACGTTTGATCTGAACCTCTCCTCAACGAACGGCTGAAGGCCCATCGACTCGAATGCCCTGTAGTAGGCCCTGGCTCCTATCCTGTGCTTCTCAATTCTTTTGTCGAGCCCTTCGCTCACGATCCTAGATAGAGCCGTCTCGAGCGCATAGAACAGAGGAAGCGCGGGCGTGAACGGAGTTTCGTATTTTGCCAGATAATCAACGTAAAGCGCATAGTTAAAGTAGGTTGAGTATGGCGGGTTCTTTCTAACGTAGTTTACTACATCATCGCTTACTCCAACCAGGGCAAGACCCGGTGGAGTCATAAGACACTTCTGGCTGCCGGCAATAACGACGTCAGCGTGCCACTCGTCCATTGGGAGCTCATCTCCGCCAAAGACTGAAATTGCATCTATTACGTAGAAGAGCCCGTGCGCTTTGGCCAGCTCACCAAGCTGCTTGGCATATCTGTAGGTTGTTCCTGGGGACGTATCGTTGTACACAAGGAAAAGGGCCCTGGCATCAGGGTTCTCCTTGATGGCCTTTTCTATCTCCTCCACGGATGGAGCTGTGCCCATGGGCGCGTTCACCCTAACCGCCCTGCCCTTTGCGGCCTCGATCTGTGCCGCAAGCCTTCCGCTGAACTCCCCGAAAACGGGCACTATCGCCTTATCGCCAGGCCTCAGGACGTTCATAACTGCTGACTCGGCTCCTCCAGTACCTGATGACGATAGAACTATAACGTTGTACTTTGTCCTAAATATCTCCTTGCTCATCTTTTCTATGTTGGCCATCAGCTGGTGGAACTCTTCACCCCTGTGATTTATCACTGGCTTGCTCATTGCAAGAAGAACGTCATCGGGAACATCCACTGGTCCTGGAAGCATTATTATCTTTCTTTTGAACTCCATGAATGTTCACCTTATCCTAAGCTTATAGTTTGCGAATTAATAAATATTGAGGTGATGTGCGCTTCTGGTCAAATCGTGAACTCAAGCTGAAGAACTATCAGGCTCCTGCCGCTCTCATGAGGCAGAATTGCCGTAGCTCTATAGCTGTCTCCAAAGATCAGAGTTATGAGCTCATCGTTCCTGTAAACTTCGGCCTGAAATCCCGCAACGTATAGAGTTCCAAGAGCGTTCATTCTGTTGATGGAATCCCTTACAAGATCAGATATACCGTCGTCGACTGTCTTCTCGCATAAAAGCGCTCCATGATCCTCATGCACATCAGCCTCAAACTCGCAGATGTCAGATAGGTTAACCGAGGCCTGCTTAAGCTCCTTCTCGAGGTTCACCTTCTCTTCGGTGGGCACAACTTCAGCTGACAGTACGATTCTAGCTTGATCGCCTTCTTTCATTCTCATTATCTCTTTATCAAGCCTTTCCCATTCCGTTGACGCTATCCTGAACATACAATACCACTAGCTTACAGAGCTTCGTCACAATACAATATTAACTTTATTGAGGAAACAGTTGCCTCGCGCTTTATCCGCTGAGCATCAATTTTATGATAAAGTTAAATAACCATCTGGGCTTTAAATTTTTTACATAAATCTGAAGGAAAATTGCAGATAAAAATACTTGGTGCAGGTGGAAACATAGGAAACTCAGGAATATTGGTAAAAGAGGACTCTACTGCGGTCCTGTTAGATTATGGTCTGAATCCGGGAAAGAACATAACGCATCCGTTACATGTTAGACCAAGAGATATAAAGGCTCTTATCTCGACCCACGCACACCTCGATCATATAGGGTACGAGCCGTACCTTTACATTGACGGAAACGTCCCCAATTACGCGACTCCAGTTACCATAGAGCTTTCTGAGCTTCTTCTAATGGACTTGCTTAATATATCTGGAGATAAGCTGCCCTTCACAGCCAAAGAGGTAGCCAAGCTAAAGAAGATGAGCAGGGCAGTCGGGTACAATGAGACGTTTAAGATAAACGATCTGAAGGCTGAGCTTCTGAACGCAGGACACATTCCTGGGAGCGCCATGGTTTATTTGGAGGGCGAAAAGAGGGTTCTGTATACTGGCGACATAAACCACATTCCTACCAGGCTTCTTGAACCAGCAGGGTACGATCTGCCAGAGGTAGACTACATTATCTCGGAGTGTACGTACGCGATGCAGGATCATCCTGAAAGGAACGATGAGGAAAAGAGGCTCATAGAGTTCTCAAACGAGATCATCGAGGAGGAGGGAACCGTCCTCGTTCCTTCGTTCGCAGTAGGAAGGGCTCAGGAGCTGGCTGAAATCTATTATTCACATGAATTCAAGCACGACGTTTACATGGATGGCATGGCTCTGACGGTCAACGACATACTGTTGAGATATCCTGAATACGTCAGGGATCCTGATTTTCTGAGGAGCACGCTGGACTATGTTAAGTACGTGAGCGGATGGGAGGACAGAAGAAAGATAGTCAAGGAGCCGGTTGCGATAATTTCCCCGGCAGGAATGCTTGTTGGCGGAGCAGCCATCTTCTACAGCAAAAAGATATCGAAGGATAAAAGGAACGGCATAGCCATAGTAGCTTATCAGGTTGAGGGCACGCCGGGAAGAGCGCTTGTGGATGAAGGCGTTCTGAGCCTGAACGGCTCAAAGTACAGCGTCAAGGCAAGGGTCGGAAGGTTCGATCTGTCGAGCCACTCCGGAAGGACACAGCTCCTAAGGATGTTCAAGTCCCTGAAGGGCTCCCCTAAGATAATCCTTGTTCACGGTGAGAGGGAGGGCTGTGAGGCATTCGCGTTAGAATTAAATAGCATGGGACTGGACTCAATATGTGCAAAAACAGGTGATGTAATTGAGTAACAGGAAGCTCGAGAAGCTAAGCGTTGAGCTCTATTTTCTTAATAACCATTCAAGCAGGTATCTTGAAAGCTATAGGGCTGCTGCTTCGCTTTATAACATGAAGCTTATCGAAAGAGTGGACCATCCTCTTAAGCTGGATCTCACGACGTCGGTTGCGAGCGAAATCATAAAGGAATCAAGGAAAGCTCTTCCTAAGAACCATCACTACGTACTGATCGTTTCAAACATACCACTCACCGACAACGCTGGATCCAGAATATTTGGACTAACCGATCCAAAGGAAAAAATTGCCATAATAAGCGAGGAAAGGCTTGCATCCGAGCCTGCCGCAGCCAAGGAGAGGATCATGAAGGAGGCCGCGCATCTCATAGGGCACTTCTGGGGCCTAGGCCACTGCGTAAACGAAACGTGCATCATGAGCTATGCCCAGAACCTTAATGAGGTTGACAGAAAGCTTCCCGCTCTCTGCAAATCGTGTAGGGAGGACTTTCTGAAGGTTTATAATGAGCTAATTAAATGATCCTTGTAAGGAATTTGCAGTATTCTTTTTATATTACTAAACGGAATTAGCTCGAAAAATTGAATGATGAAACCGCAGCGATTCATGGACACGGCTATACTGATAGCTTAGGGTCGAGAATTCCGCCCGTTTATTTAACGTCTATATTTGAACAGATTGGTGAGGCAAACAAAAGCGACAGGGGCGTTGATCTTAAGTACTCTAGGGAGGAGAACCCCACGGTAAGGGCTCTTGAAAAGGCTCTGGCTAAGCTGGAGGGATCTGAGGATTCCCTTGCCTTTTCGAGCGGTATGGCGGCCATAAATGCTATCTACATGAACTATTTATCGTCAGGCAGAGAGGCAATTGTAACTTGCGAGGCATACGGCACCACGATCAAGCTTCTCCAGACTTATGCTAAGTTCGGCATCAGGCCTCGCGTTGTTATGCCCAACGAGGATGAGATTTTAAGGAGCGTAACAAAGGACACTTCGTTCGTCCTCGTTGAATCGATGTCGAACCCAACGTTGAAGGTCCTGGACATAGGTAAAATAAAGGATGGCCTTAAGGAGAGCACTCAGCTAATCGTAGATAATACGTTTCTCAGCCCCATTAACTATAAGCCGATTCTAGCAGGCGCTTCGCTCGTAGTTGAAAGCCTGACCAAGTACATATCGGGTCACAATGACGTAATAGCAGGCATGATAGCCGGAAGCTCAGAGAAAATCCTGGATCTGTGGGAGACGAGAAGGATGCAGGGAACAATACTGAGCCCATTCAACGCCTACCTAACGCTCAGGGGGCTCAAAACCATTGGCGCAAGGATCGCTGTCGCACAGGATAACGCCCTTAAGATAGCCAAGCACCTGAGGGAGCATCCTAAGGTTGTAGAGGTCCTATATCCATGTCTTGAAGACAGCCCATATTACCAGTACGCTAGGAAGAACTTCAAGGGGTGCGGAAGCGTGGTCAGCTTTAAAGTTAGGGGAGGCAAAAAGGAGGCTATAGATGTGCTGAGACATCTTAAGCTGATTATTCCCTCTCCCAGCCTTGGGGGCACCGAATCAATCATGACGTATCCAATTCTGTCGGCGTCCTCATCGCTGAGCGATGAGTGCAAAAGAGCGTTGGGGATCTCGGAAAACCTTCTGAGGCTATCAGTTGGGATTGAGAACGTTGAGGACCTCATAAAGGATATTGATGACGCGCTTAGCTACATATAGATAAGCTTTACGTCCGTTACGTTATCTGGAAGTGTAAACTGCCTTTACCAGTCCATCTTCAACCTTTTCTATCCTGCAGAAGAACCTTCTCTCCAGCTGCACGACCCTGCCCACTTCATTTTCTATACCCTCTTCAACAAAGCCCCTTATGACGTTCCCCCTGTCGTCTATTACCTCTATTCTCGACCTAGTTTCACATGGCAACCAGTGTACATGTGGCATACCTTTTGCTCTTGCAAGGTCGTTGTCAACAAACTGCGCCGTTTCTCCCGAAATAAGGAAGTTCCCTAGGCCCATCAGTCTTATTTCCTTCCCAACATTTGTTTCGTAGTCACTCCTTTCAATCAGGACGCATGGCGATGTAAGGCTTATGAGCCTTAGCTCGTCCTTTCTGTTTGGATGCTTGTACAGCTTAACTGTTAGCGGCACCTCCACGTTTCTAAGAGACACCTTGATTATTGGCTCAAGTACAGCAAAGTACCTGTTTGCTATCGGATCTATGAGCTTCCTGTTAAGGGCCAGCAGGTTCTCCATGCTTACGATCGCATCATTGGTATTGATGCCCATGGAAACTATAAGCTGCTTAATTGCCTCAGGGAGTATTCCCCTTCTCCTTAGCGCCTGAAGAGTTGCCAGCCTTACGTCATCGTATCCGGTGTATATGCCCATCTTGATGCCCCTCTCTATTTCTGACTTGCTAAGCGGCTTATCCTGGATCATCAGCCTTCCGTAATGTACAGCATAAGGATACTTCCAGCCAAAGGCCGCATAAAGGTACTTCTGCCTTATCATGTTGACGTAGTGCTCCTGACCCCTGATTATGTGTGTAATTCCCATCAGATGATCGTCTATAGCGGAGGCCCAGTTGTAAAGAGGCCATACTCTGTACTTGTTTCCAACTATTGGATGGGAGTACCTGTTGGTGTCAATAATTCTGAGTGCTGGCCAGTCCCTGACGGCAGGGTTTGGATGGTTTAGATCCGTCTTGACCCTCACGACCGCTTCGCCCTCCTTGTACGTGCCGTCGAGCATCTTCTCCCACCTTCTCAGCTGCTCCTCAACCGGTAGATCCCTGTCTGGACATGGTCTGGATTTCATTACGTACTCCTTGAACTGATCCCTCTTACACTCAGTTATGTAAACAGCTCCCAGCTTTATGGCCCTTTCAACATAATCGTAATATATTTCGAGCCGCTGGCTCTGAAGGTACTCCTCATCCCAGGTGATGCCGAGCCACCTGAGATCCTCTCTTATGTAGTCGTAATACTTCAGATCAGATCGTTTGAGTCTCGGATCGGTGTCCTCGAATCTAAGGATGAACTTGCCGCCGTACATCCTCGCATATTCGTGGGAAAGTATAGCAGCCCTCGATGAGCCGAGATGAAGAACGCTGTTCGGGTTGGGCGCAAACCTGGTCACAACCTTTCCTTGGACGGCACCTTCAAGGGGCGGAAGGCCGCTCACTTCCTCCTTTTTTTCCTTCTTTTCGCCTGCAAGCGCTTTCTGCTCCTCCGGCGAGAGACCCGACACATAGTCACAGACCTCTCTGATAAGTGGAAGAAGATCCTTAAGCTTGGGCCTGAGATCTGGCCTTTCAGCCACCAGCTTTCCTATGACAGATACCTGATCGGCTTTGCCTCCGTGTTTTATTGCATTCTGAGCCGCCAGCCTGACAATCAGCTGTCTTAACTCATCAGTACTGGCGCTCAACTAATCCCTCCACCATCTTTCTGAGCTCGCTGTTAGCATCTCCAGAGCCAAGATGGTCCAGGGCTGACAGGGCCTCATTAAGGTAGACCCCTATTATCTTCTTAACATCCTCCTCGATGTTGAGTCCCCTTATTCTGTTGACTATGTCCTCCATGATCCTGCTGTCGGCACCTTTTCCATAAACGCTCAATATTCTGCTTCTCAGCTCACCATCCGCCTTCTTAATTGCAAGATGTATCGGAAGGGTTGATTTGCCCTCCCTCAGGTCTGAACCCACCGGCTTTTTGGTGACCTCGGGATTTCCAATCAGGCCGAGCAAGTCATCGGTCAGCTGAAAAACTATACCGAAGTTTTCCCCGAACTTTTCGGCGTATCCCTCAAGATCGTATCTACCCATGCCGTATACGCCGTAAAGGGCTGAAAGCATAAAGAGCGATGACGTTTTCTTCTTTATCAGCTCGAAGTAGTACCTTTCATCGAACTCGGCAGGAGGCTTGATGTCCATGTTCTGTCCCTCGCACAGCTCAATAACATAGCGAGAGAGAGCGTTTACGGCTCTGAAGAACTTCTTCTCGTCCTCCCTGAATGGCTTTGAATCCGATATCGCCTTGTACCCAAGGGCGAAAAGCAGGTCTCCTGCAAGGATAGCAAGCGGCACGCCATAGGCCCTGTGGACGGTTGGTACCCCGCGTCTGAAGTCGTCGTTGTCCATTATGTCGTCATGTATCAGAGTGAAGTTATGGACGAGCTCCACAGATGAGGCTGCTGGGATAACCTCGCGGCCTTCGCCCCCGAGCGCTTCATACACCCTGACCACCATAAGAGGCCTGAGCCTCTTTCCCCCTGCCAGAACCAGATGCCTCGACGCGGCGTAAACATCCATGTCCTTCTGCAGTATGCCCGTTAGGTAGGTGTTCACTTCTTTTATTACGTCATTTGTGTCCATCATAGGTAGCCCACCTGTCTTGCCCATTCAGCAAGAGGCCCTATCAGGATCTTTCTCTTTCTCTTAAGCTCACTTATGTTCCTTGACCCAGTAAGGAAGAGAGCTAGCCTGTACTGCTCGATAACTTCGGATAGGTAGCTCTTCGCCTTATCGTATCCATTGTTAAGGAGCTCCCTTATAACAGCTCCAGCTATGGCGCTCATGTCAGCTCCCAGAGCAATAGCCTTGGCCATGTCCAGCCCTGTCCTTATGCCGCCCGACGCTATTAAAGGAAGATCCGTCGCTGTCCTGACCTCAATTATTGAGGCGGCAGTCGGAATGCCCCATTCGCCGAATACCTCAGAAAGCGCATAGCTCTGTGTCTTCTTGGCCTTCTTTGCTCTTATGCCTTCTATCTTCGCCCAGCTCGTTCCGCCAGCCCCGGCCACATTTATGGCGCTAACGCCGGCAAGCTTAAGGAGCACGGCTGTTTCCTTGGAGATGCCACTTCCAACCTCCTTTACTATGAGTGGCACGCCTATGGACTTCGATAGCTCCGCTATCCTTGCTGCTATTCCCCTGAACTTGGGTTCGCCCTCGGGCTGTATTGCTTCCTGAAGCGGGTTAAGATGAACCGCTAAAGCGTTAGCCTTAACCATGTTGACTGCGGTCTTTATTTTATCAATATCGTAGGTCCTGAGCTGGGCAGCACCTATATTTGCGATGACGAAGATGTCAGGAGCTACGTCCCTTACAACTGAATAGGTCTCAGATAGGGACGGATCCTCTATTGCTGCCCTCTGGGAGCCCACGCCCATCCCTATCTTGAGCTCATGCGCCAGCTGGGCAAGGCTCCTGTTAATTTCGCCTGTCTCCTTGCTTCCCCCTGTCATGCTGTCTATTATGAGCGGGGCGGAGAAGTTATGATTCATAAAGGTAACCGAAGTATCAACCTCTGCCAAATCGAGCTCAGGTAGCGCCTGATGGATCAGGTAAACGTACTCGAACCATCCAGAGAGCTCCTCGTACTCGACCTTGCCCTTTTTTACTATATTTACATGCTCGTTTTTTCTTTCATCAATAGACATCTGGCATCACTATACTGCCTGTAAAATTAGATCCATTCAATGCTTTAATAATATTTTCTTTATCGCTTGCCCCAACGAAGATTGCTGGTATACCCCTCCTTGCAAGCTGCAGGGAAACGTAGAGCTTGTAGGCTATACCGCCCGTCGCATCTGGAGAGCTTGAGTCCATTTTTCTCAGCACGTCACTGAAAGGCACCGAGTAGTTTCCCATTATTATCGGGACATCCCCAATGTAGGTCGATCCCGTTGACTCTCTGAGCGATATTCGCTCTATTACCCTTCCATTCTCGTCCATGATCCCTGAGGTTGCCATTATGAAAACTACCCGTACGACGTTGATGAAGCCGCTTAGCTTCATAATTATTTCATCCCCTCCTATAACCCTGAAACCCTTTCCCGCCTCATATATGACATCGCCATAGGTAAGTGGATAAACGCCCGTGGCACTTATCTCCTCGAGCTCCCTCTTTATCCGCTCATCCAGAACCTGGGCTGGAAAGTAGAAGGTATGGACGCCGCTATCGATAAGAAACTTCTGAACTGCCGAGCTCAGCACCTGCATCTTGAGCTTCGTGTAGGCGACCCCCTTAGCGTGCCTCGAATAGCTGAAGCTTGATAATCCGTACATTATTGCTGCTGTGTGTCCCCATGAACCACCGCCATGCACTATAAAATAATTCATGCCTGCATCATGAAGGGCGCTTGAAATCGTTCTCAGGCTGTCCTCGTTAATGGTGAACGGCTTATCCTTGTAGGTTATACATGATCCGCCTAGCTTAACCACAACGAAATCCATGGAATGAGCTACCAACAACGCTAATATATTCTTTTGTCCTCGCCAAGGCTGAGCTCGTAGGCGCCAGCAACAGCAAGACTGGCGACCTTTATTCTCATTCCTGAAGCTTTTCTGACAGGAAGCCCAATCAGATAGCCTCCCCCTCCGGCTCCCGTTATCTTGGAATAGACTCCCATGTCCTCAAGCCTTTTAATCATTTCATCGATCCTCTCGTTGGATACGTTAATGAGCTTCAGGAGGCCCTGGTTCATCTTAAAGATTCTTCCAGCAAGCTCCACGTCTCCGTTCTGCATCGCCTCTCCCATAAGCTCGGAGAGGGAGTCTGCGATTTCCACCAGTCCTGAAAACATATCTGGGTTTCTTTCTTTAAGAAGTCCAACATGGCTCACCAGAGCCCCTGTGCTGCGTCTCATCCCAGAATCAATGAGCAGAATTTCGCGTATTCCGCTTTCCAGCCTGATTGGGGTTTCACCGCGCTTGAAGATTATCGCCCCTCCAAGCAGAACGGCCCAAACGTCTACGCCTGATGGGTTCTTGTGGGCGTGGGCCTCCAGCTCCATAGCGTTGCTGAATATTGTACTGAGGTCAGGACGTTTGCCGGCCGCCTTATAAGCCGCTATAACAGCTGCAGTATGAAAGGCCGCTGATGAGCCCAGGCCTGCGGACCTTGAAATGAAGCTTATCACCTCTACCTTGACGTGTTCAAGCCCTGAAATGGCCTTTATCTTTTCCAGAACATGGGGCGCAGCAAACCTTCTTCCATTTGAAATCATGACGTCGGAATCGCTTTCTCTTATCGTTACAGTTAAGTACTGGCCTATTGCGGCTGCGACCGCCCTTGCTCCGTGGACAACGAAGTGCTCTCCAGTAAGGATTACCTTCGCAGGCGCTTTCGCTTCATGGATAACATTTTTTCCACCCATGTGTCCTAATTCTGACCTCCTCCCCGCCCTGAAAGGCGAGGGTTCCCTAGGTCTCGGGGTTACTCCCCTTTAGCGGGAGCTGATGAGACATCAAACGCCGGGCGCTTATTTAAGTTTTTACCGTTTTAATCTTCACCGTTAGTCGTAGCTTTCAGCTTCTGTAAAAACCAATTGCTGAATATCCTACTACTGATGAATAATCTCCTGTCGTGTCTCCAGAGTTGGCATGCTTGAGGAGCCTTACCTCGCTGTAGCCCAGCAGGTTGCTCAGGTGAATCAGCACAGCGACTGGACCGTAGCCGCACATCGTTATATCGTGCTTGCGAATCGTGGAGTAAAATGCGTCGAGATCCCTCTTCATTATAGCATTTATAGCGAGCTCATCTTTTTTGTTTGCCGACTCCGCGGGTTCGTAGTGCGTGAAATCTGAGGATGCTATTATGTAGTAGTTCTTCTTTCCTTTTATCTTTTTATATATCAGCTCTGCGACCTCCAAGGCGTATTCCTTTTCCATCAGCATCATTGAAATGGGCAGAATCCTGAACCTCTGTTTTACGAACTGAAGATACGGCACCTGAACCTCAATGCTGTGTTCCCTCCAGTGGGCTGCATCATCGATGTCCAGTATTGACTTCTCAGAAACCAGCTCGTTTCTTAGAGATACATCCACGCTTACCTGTCCTAGGGGGGTCTCCCAGACATCAGCCAGGGTGGTCGCAATAGGACTACCGAGCCCGTAGTGATTTGGCCCCAGAATTATGAAGGTTGAGTCTTCCGGAAGAGCTGATATTTCAAGGTACGCATGAGCTGCAACGTAGCCCGAGTACTCATATCCTGCATGCGGAACCACATAACCCAGAACGTCCTTGTTTAGCTCACCCGGTGGGAGCCTTCCAGGGCCCAGATCTTTTGAGAGGAATGTCCTCTTTATCAGGTCAAGTAGTTCGTCCCTGTTTGCAGGATAAAAGTAGCCTGCAACCGCTGGCTTCCTAACCCTCAACGTAGGTTCCTTCTTCGAACTTGGTCTCAAAGTCAGCTGGCGTATATTTGATGGGCTCGTTGGGCTGTAGCGCTCCTGAGTTTATCAGATAGCTTCTGGCAAGTAGCCAGAATATCATGGCAAGGGCTTTTCTTCCCCTGTTGTTGCCAGGAATTATTAGATCGACGTAATTGCATACGTTGTTAGTGTCGCATATCGCTATAACTGGTATATTAACCCTTATTGCCTCCTCTATGGCCTGCTTATCGACGGCTGGATCAACCACCATGACCACGTCAACGTTCTTGTAGTTAGGAAGGTAAGGGTTCGTGAGCGTTCCAGGAAGAAGTCTTCCTAAATGGTAGTTAACCCCAGTGAGCTCCGCAAACTTCATGATAGGAGTGTAAGCGGCCTCTCTTGAAGTGTAGATTAATACCCTCTTCGGATCAAACCTTGATAGGAACTTGCCTGCCACCTCAATCCTTGATAGGATCTTATTAATATCGAGAATGTTAAGCCCATCCTCCCTTCTTCTGGCCACAAAAGGCTTCATGTGTTTCGTAGCAACATTTGTGCCTATCCTTATGCCCGATGCTATGAGCGCACCCTCAGTGAGCTGCACGTTTACCTTTCTGCTTTCGGCCTCCGCCTCCGATCTGTCCTCTGGCTGCTTCTCTGCAGGCTGTTTTTCGGACATTAAACGGTCGACCTCCAGAGAGGTATATTTGCCTCCTGCTCATTAATTCTTGCCAGTCTTATAAGTTTTGAGATCCTTTCGCCGCCAACCACTCCGCTTTTCATCAGCGCTGAGCCCATCCCAACGGCTATATCCGCCAGGTATCCTTCACAAACGTCCCCGCTGCGATGCGATGTTATAACTGCGTAGCCGTTTCTGTGCGCTACTTCGGCAAACAGCTTTGCCTGGTAAACGGTTCCAACTTGGTTTATCTTAAGTATCACGCCGTTTCCAGCTTTGATTTGGGCTCCCTTCTTCAGTCTTTCGTAGTTCGTGGTGTAGAGGTCATCGCCTACAATTAGAGCTTTAACGCTTCTTGTGAGCTCAGCGAAAGATTCGAAATCATCCTCGTTGAACGGATCCTCGACATATTTTAGATCGTAATCATTGATGATCTTTTCCACGTAGCTTAGCTGTTCCTCCCTCGTAAGCTTTTTGCCCTTTCTTGCATAATTATAGACCCCGTTTTCGTAAAAAGTGGAGGACGCCATGTCAACCCCCATGATTATCCTTACACCGTGCTCCCTTGACACTTTATCGATCGCTTTTCTTACAATTTCAAGGGCCTCCTCGTCAGTTAGCTTCGCCGCCCACGCGCCCTCGTCGCCCTTCCCTCCAGCAAAAGTTGGATCCTTCTTCTCAATCTCCTTCCTGACCTCTCTGTGAACAAGGATGTTAAGGGTTATGGCTTCAAAGGCGCTCTTTGCTCCCACCGGGGACGCCAGGAACTCCTGAATATCAGGAGATCCAGGACCTGCATGCTTCCCGCCTCCCAACACGTTGCCGAGCGGATAGGGAATAGTAGGCTCAAGGCCTATAAGCGAAAAGATCTTCCTTCCAGAGGCAAGCGATTCGGCTACTAGCGATGCAACAGAAACCGAGAACGCAGTAGCTCCTCCTATCTTTTCAAACCTGTCGGATCCTCCTATTTTGACAAGCCCCTCATAAACGGCCTTGAGATCTGATGCATCTACGCCTATCAGCTTACTCTTGTCGAAATTTGCCATCACTGTGTTGAAACCGCCCTTCGGAAGGTGAACTACTTCAGTTTCACCGGTGCTAGCGCCAGCTGGAGCTGTAACCGTGGCGCTTGCGCTGCCAACCTGAACCGTTGCCTCTATGGTCTCATCTCCTCTGCTTGTATAGCTTGGTTTAAGAACGACATCCCTAATTTCCATTTAAATTTCTTCCTCCTTCTCTCTAAGCAGCGCTGCGGCCTCAGCGTAGGGAATCATTTTGTTAAGAACTTCAAAGTTGCTAAGGATCATCCTTCTACAGCAGTATCTTTTAACGCCAAGCTTGTCAAGCGCTTTTGATGGCTCTATCCCCTTGGCCACAAGGGCGTTAAATTTTTCATATTTATCTCCTAACAGGGCTCCGCAGCTAAAACACCTTATTGGTGAAAGCATCGTGATACCTTTTTTAGATTCACATATAAACTTTACTTACGATGCGACTAAGCCTTTTTGCAGAGCTGCACCAGAAGGTTAGGATAGTCGCTCGTTATGTCGTCGACGCCCATGTTGCAGAAACGGATTATTGACTCCCTGTCGTTGATGGTCCAGACCCCGAGCTTCAGCCCCTCTTCATGGAGCTTTTTAACGTCGTCGCTGTCGTATACTAGGCCTGAAAAGGCATGAACCCATGAAGCATTAAGCCTTTTTGCAACGTCGATGAACCAGTGTGGCCTTCCCTCTATTATTATTCCTGTGTTTATTCGAGGGTTAAGCTCCTTAACAGCCTGGAGTGAGTCGAAGTCAAACGAAATCACCTGAGCCCTGTCCACGAGGTTCATCCTTTCAATGATGTCCACAACCTTTTCCTCTATTCCTGGATAAATTTTCGAGCTGTGCTTTATCTCTATCTTATAGAGTATTCTGCTTCCAAATTCCTTCAAAACCTCCTCCAGCAGTGGTACCTTTGTTCCCCTGAACTTCTCGGAGAACTTGATGCCTGCATCCAGAGCTTTTATCTCAGCGGACGTGAGATCCTTTATGTATCCCGAGCCGTTAGTTGTCCTGTCAACCCGGTCATCGTGCATTACGATTACCTCGCCATCCTTTGAAAGATGAACGTCCAGCTCCACCCCATCAACTCCGTACTCAACAGCCGTCCTGAATGAAGGGAGCGTGTTCTCAGGTGCCAGCCCTCTTGCGCCTCTATGTCCAAATAGAAGCACGCCCATACCTGAATTAAATTGTTCCCGTTTTATATACTTGAGCCTTTCAGACTTTTCTGTGCAGTCGGCATCTTGGCTCATATATGTCAGAGCCGCCTATCAGTATCTCCTCAGATGACCCATACTTTCTGAAGGAGAAAGTGGCAGGCTCGCCGCATACTGAACATATGGCGGTGAGCTTCACCACTTCGTCAGCCACCGCCAGAATATACGGCATTGACCCAAAGGGCTTGCCGAGGTAGTTCTTGTCCAGGCCTGCAAGGACGACCCTCTTGCCCTCATCAGCAAGCTTCATTATTACGTCAACGATTTCGTTGCTATAGAACTGTGCCTCATCTATGCCGATCACGTCAAAATCCTTTCCAATTTCATATATTTTTTCCGGATCTGGAGTTATGATGGCCTTCATCCTTCTTCCATCATGGCTTACAACGTCCTCGCCGTATCTTGTATCCAGGCTGTGCTTGAAGAGCACGACCCTCTTCCTGGCCAGCTCGTACTTGTGAAGCTCCACCAGCAGCTCTTCGGTCTTTCTGCTAAACATGGGTCCAGTAAAGACCTTAATCCATCCCTGCATGCCAAAACTTTGTACTGATTAAATATAATTTTGTCAGAACGGAAATATTTAACAAGCGAATAAAATTCTTTCACGCCTTTTCAGTATATCTTTCAACAATTTCGCTTACATCCATGACCTTTACGTTAACCTTTGACTGGTGCTTCGTGTAAAATACGTGCTTAGCGCTGTTGGTGGCAACCGAGGTATAACCGAAGGTCTCTGGCAGATATGAAAGGGATGGACAGACCTCCGTGAAGATCCTGGCGCCGCTAAGGCCGAGGATGGTTTTTTGCTCGTCAGTTATGTTCTGAAGGCTTTTTGAATCAACAAATATAAGCATGGGTATCTTCAGCCTTCTTCCGGCGAGTGCTTCGGCTAGCTCGGAAAGCTCTTTTTCAGCAATAAATGGACAGCCAAGGACTATCGCCTGTGGTTCGACCTGATCGCTGAGGGCCTGCAGAGCAGTCTTTATGTCCCTTTCCTCCAGCTCGATTTCCTCAATTTCGCCAGAGCTTAATCCACTTTCAATGACGAACATGGGCTGAGGACCATACGTGCCTATTGCTGCTGAAAGCGACTTCAGCTCAGGCCTGCTTGCACCTTCTATGCCTTTTATGCTCACTATTTCGACGGTGCTCCTGCCTATTATGTATCCAAGAGCTCCAAACCTCGCCTCGCCCCTTATTTTAAAGTTGAGCCTGATCCTCTTCTTCGGCCTTCTGTTTTCATCAAGGTGCATTCCATAGTTGGGAGTAACTCCTAAGACTGCGGATGCCAGAGCGCTTATCCCGCCCTCCTTATTTGTATAAAGTCCAAGGACTGAATTGCCGTAAACTACAGCTGAGCTCTCAGCCCAACTTACATGATCGCCCCTCGAGGGGAGGTTCTGCCCCTCATAGGGAGTGCAGGTGCAGCTTCCGGTGCTACCCATTCTCTTAAATGCTTCATAAATCATCCTTTGTTTCTCTACGATCGGGCCTTTGAACTTTTCTGAAACGTACGTAACAGGGGCCCCGCACGGGTTTATTGTAGTCGGCACGCTGAACCTTGCGCTTCTTGAAAGATCCTGAAGAAGCTCGAGCCCAGCATCGCCTATGTTGTAATAGTTTACGCCGGATATGTGAGCGCTCGTTATTTTTACGTATCCGATGGCCCTCATGGCCCTGGCAATTGATTTAAGAACCTTCGCAGCTATCTGTGCTCCTTCTCCAAGCTCCCCCTCCAGAGCCCTGTCAACCAGCTCCTCATACGACATGCCTTCTCACCCATTCTTGAATGATGCTGCTTATTTCCTTATAGTTGGCTATTGATGGAGTGTGCTTCATCTTTACGATTGACAGAAAGCATCTGCCTCCCTTTTCGTTTATCAGCTTGCACATCTCTATGCTCTGCTCCACTGGAACTATACTATCCTCGCTGCCATGAATCAGCAAAGCATCCTTGATCTTTTCAGCCAAAAATATAGGGGACGTACTTTGAAGGTATTCCTTGCTCAGACCGCTCAGGTCCTCGTAAAGCTTTCTCTGTATGGTTCCCTCGCTGAACCTTGAGAGGTAATCCCTCTGCTTCATCCTGTCTGAGGGGGCTGAAACCGCGATCACTGGAACGCCTCTGTAGGCTGCATATAGCAGGGCGAAAGTGCCTCCACGTGAGTGGCCGGCAACAAGATCATAGTTTTTGCTCATGAACCTCTGGATGAACTCCTCGGCCTCTATATCGGCTTCGGGTGCATCGACTTCACCAAAAGCCCTTAGCGGAGAAGCAAGCCATTCAATCTTTTTTGGGCTGGAGCCCTTGCCATGAAGAACGAGTATCTTCAAAGCCACAATCCTATGAGGTTTGTGGGCTTATTAAAATTACCAGCCTTTTATAGGGCAGGGCTTTCCTTTGGAGCATTAATTTACATCTTCTTTAAAAATCTGTAGTAGATTATGAGACGCTCCAGGAAGGTTTCGGCAGCCAGAATCGTCACGGCGAGCAATCCCAGCTCGATCAATCCAAGAATCATAAAGAGTATCATTATCAGCAGCCTTATTCCTCGCTCGCCTATTTCGAGCGATTTGGGCCTTGAGCCGCCCGCTAGCCCCTCCACTCTCGCCCTTGAATAGCTCACCATGACCGAGAAAGCAAAGGCTAGAAACGACAGATATGCTATGCTAGGCATCAAGAACCCTATGCCAAAGTAAAGTGATGCCTCAACCAGCCTGTCAAGGTTAGAGTCAAGAAAAGCTCCGGCCTTTGACACCCTGTTGAGAGCTCTTGCAACTGCGCCGTCAAGCATGTCAAAGACGCCTGATATCAGGAGCGCCACCGCGGCTGCAGTGATCATGCCCTTCATCAGCAGCGGACCTGATGCAGCGCCTATTATGAAGCCCAGAACGGTGATTACGTTTGGGTTCCTTACGACCTTTCCTACTGACCTTCCTATCCTAAGAGTGATCGGGTCGATGTAGTTTCTCAATGAGCTTGGCATGCGCCATCAGCTGCCAGAATTATCAGCAGAGAAAGTATCTTTGCTGCAGCTATTGATGTTATTCCAGAGGGGTCGTAGGCGGGATTTACCTCCACTATGTCGAACCCCTTTATTTTCTTGCCGCAGAGGGATCTGATGAGGTCAAAGAGCTCCGAGTAGTTTAGACCCTCAGGCTCCGGATTGGCGACCCCTGGAGCACACGAGGGATCAAGGACGTCAACGTCGACGGATACGTAGACGTTTTCCTCCTTTATCAGCTCCCCAATTGACTTTATCCCCTTCTCCCTCAGCTCGTAGGACGTTACAACCGCTATTCCTCTTTGCCTAGCGTAGCTTATCTCCTCATCCACGAAGGTGTGAGATCCAAAGTGGTATACCTTGAGATCGCTTCTCTCCTCGGTGAGCCTCCTGAGGAAGGTTGCATGCGAAAGTGTTAGACCGTAGAGCTCATCGCGAAGGTCCAGGTGAGCGTCAAAGACAACGAGCGCGGCATCGTTTACTTTTCTAACCAGCGGATAAGTTATCAGATGCTCCCCACCCAATGTTCCCAGAATCTTTCCCTGAGAGAAGACCTCACCCGAAGCCTTTTCAATCATATCTAACGCCCTGCTCACGCTTGTCGTTATAGATAGGTTCCCCAGATCAAATATTTCTATTTCCTCAGCGTTGGCCCCCAGCTTTCTGTCAACTATTTCTATATTCCAGAATGCGCTCCTTATCTGGTCTGGGGCAAACCTTGAGCCAGGCCTGTACGATGTTGTTAGGTCATAAGGCGCCCCCATTATAAATATTTTTGATCCTTCGTGCCCAAGAGTGATCTTTGGAGAGTTCGATAAGTAAAGGTCCAGATAGCTCATGAACAACTTTAGTTATATTACCTATTTATTTATTATTAGCTCAGCTTTGGCTCGAAGTAGCCGTTAAGAAGCGGAACGGCCGGGATAACCGTTACTAGAAACATTGAAATCCAGAGCATCGTGCTGGATAGTACCATAAGGTAGGAGAAGAGAATTGAGACCCACATGCCAAGAACCATATTAACGAAGTTTACAAGGGATAACGACATGGCGCTCCACTTTTCCTCACTTAGCTGTACAGCTATAGCGTAAAGGGATGACAGAGAAAGCTCGTTGAAGAACCCTATCAAGAATATGCCCGCAACGATGAGAGCTAGGCTCCTTGAAACAAAAAAGATGTAGCCCGAGGATCCCAGCAGGACTACGAGAAAAACAAACAGCCTCTTTCTTTTAGCCAGATCATAGAAATACGTTCCGAAGCCTCCTATGAAGCTGAAAACGAGCAGGAGAATCGTTACGGCATTTCCCAAGTACAGCGATCCCCGTGCGTACGCGAAATAGGATGGCAGTAAGGTTTCTGAAGCGTAAAAGGACCCCCAGTACCCCGAGAGCGCAACGGCAGCAAGTATGGGCTTTATGTTCCTCTTAAAGCTAGGACGCCTCTTATCGATCTCTATTTTTATGCCGCTCTTTCTGATGATCAAGAAGTCCACGCCCGATGTAGCTATTCCCAGGAGGGAAAGGAGTACGACGAGGGGCTTCCATAGCGATTCAGTGTAGAGCATGCCCAGGCCATAGGCGGCTATTGCGCCTATAGCGAATGCTGCATTATATATGCCCATCCACAGCCCAACCCTTCTCTGATTTAAGTAGGAAATCACGTAGCCAGCAGTTGAAAAGAAGAGACCAGCTCCGGCGCCAGCTACAGCCCTTGTTACGAGCAACAGCTGAAAGGTCGGGCTCATGACCGAGGCTATGCCTGCGGCCGAAAGAAGCATCAGGCCAGATATGTATGTCTTCTCAGGGCCAATTTTTGCAGCTATATAAGCAGCTGGTATCTGAGTGGATGCGGCACCAGCTATGAACGACCAGGAAATGTAACCCAGATAATACTTCTGAATCGAAAAGGCCTTCAGGATATATATGTAAGCTGGCGAGAGATAAACCCAGTACATGCTGTAAACGGCCCTGCTTACTATGATCGAGCCGCTAACAATTCTGGATCGGTTCACGCTTTACCTATTGGGCAAGTTATTATAAATCTTGATAATTAAGCTCCACCAGAAGGAAGCTGGCCAGATGGCATTATAAGAGTTAAGTTTATACATGAACTAATCTAAGTGATGGAAGATTGAAGATTCCTAAGCAGCCTGAGGTTAACATAGGAACAGCAGGTCATGTTGATCACGGTAAGTGCCTTATCTTAGATGATAAGGCCTACGTGAATGGCCTCTTTATGAGCGGACGGGAAATCGCCAGAGAGCTGCTACAGGTTGAGCTGGACAAGATAAGAGGCGAGGTTCTATTTCTCAACAGAAGTTTAAGAACCTTAGCCGTCGAAGATGGATCCTTAAGAGAGGCTCCTGGGCACGTGTTTCTGCAGAGATACAGCGGCAAAATGTACCGCGTTGAAACCGAGACAGGAAGGAGCGTAACCGTAACGCCTGAGCACAGGCTTCTTGTTCATGACGGATGGAGACAGGCCAGGCAGCTTGGACCTGAGGACAGAGTTTACGTAGCTGAAGGCGGGAGCCTCAGCGAGGAAAGGATCGTCAGGGTAAAAGAGGTTCAGCACAGCGGCCTGATATTTGATCTCAGCGTTCCAGATTATCATAGCTTTGTTTCCTCAGATGGGATAATCTCTCATAACACAACGCTGGTTGAAGCCATAACCGGAAAATGGACCAGCACGCACAGCGAAGAGCTCAAAAGAGGCATAACGATAAAGATCGGATACGCTGACGCTGCCATCTACGAGTGCCAAGGGCTTCCTGAGCCTGACAAGTACAATACGGATGGGGAGTGCAGTCAGGGCTCGCCCATTCTGAGGAGGGTCGTCAGCTTTATTGACTCGCCGGGGCACGAGAGCCTTATGTCGGTTATGCTGAGCGGAGCCGCCCTCATGGATGGTGCGGTTCTTGTCATAGCCGCCAATGAGCCAGTCCCCCAGCCACAGACCAGGGAGCATCTTCAGGCCCTTAAGATGATCGGCATAAAAAACATAGTTGTGGCACAGAACAAGGTTGATCTGGTGACCTATGAGCAGGCGATCAACAACTACAACAAAGTAGTGGAGTTTCTCTCCTCGTACGGCTATAATGATGTTCCGATAATACCCGTTTCAGCCCAGAAAAAGCTCAACATAGATGCGCTGCTGCAGGCCATAGAGGAAACCATACCCACCCCCCGCAGGGATCCGAACGCTCCTCCCCTTATGCAGGTCCTGAGGTCCTTCGACGTCAACAAGCCGGGAACCGATATCGATGATCTGAAAGGAGGCGTTCTTGGTGGCTCTCTCAAGCAGGGAATTCTCAGGGTCGGCGACAGGATTGAGATAAAGCCAGGAATACCCATCAGAGGAACATATCAGCCGGTTGTAACTGAAATTGTCAGCCTATCCACGTCTGCAGGCTTCGTAAACGAGGTCTATCCTGGAGGCCTTATCGCAATAGGAACCAAGCTCGACCCAATTTTCACCAAGAACGATGTTATGGTGGGAAACTACATAGCAAAGGAGGGTTACCTTCCGGATCCCGTGAAGGAGATAGTCATGAAATATGAGCTCTTCGAGTACGTAGTTGGTCTGAAGGAGCTCGTTAAGTACGAAAAGCTCAAGCCAAGTGAGAACGTCAGGCTGAACATAGGTACCATGACGAACATAGGAACCATAGAAGAGGTAACAAAGGACATAATCAGGGTTAAGCTGAAGAGGCCAGCCATAGCTCTCAGAGGAGATAGGGTTGCAATAAGCAGAATGGTTGCTGACAGATGGAGATTGGCTGGGTCAGGAACGATAATATAGGTAATTGAAAGTCATATTCGACACAAGCTTTATCGTGTACGTCCTAGAAAAACCAACCGACGTCCTCAACCAGATAGTTGATCAGCTTGGAATGCCCGAGATCGTGGTTCCAAAGTCAGTAATAAGAGAGCTGAGAGGAATTTCAATGAGCAAGAAGTTCGTGAGGAACTTCACAGCGCTCAGGATGCAGGTAGTTGAGGATATGGATGATGGAGCTGACAACGACATTCTGGAGCTCTGCAAGAAGACCGGCTATCCAGTGTTTACACTGGATGGGGAGCTGATGAAAAGGCTGAGCGACCTCGCTCTTCCCTGTTACACCGTCTTCGATGAGAGGCTAACGAGCTGCGGCTCAAGAAGAAAACGGTAATTAACCTTCTATTTCTATTAATAAAAAATGATATTTGGCACCTCAGGGGCCAGGGGATTCATAGACAAGAACCTCACACCTTCACTTGTTTACAAGCTTACAGTTGCATACTACTACTTTGCGAAACCCAGCAGCGTTGTATTGGGTCAGGATGACAGGCCTCAGTCAACTGTGCTGAAAGATGCTGTTGAGTCAGCGCTCCTGGCGATGGGGGTTGACGTTTACGACGCAGGCGTGTCACCCACCCCAGGTACTGTGAGGCTAATGAAGGAGCTGCACGCGAATGGGGCTATCTCAATAACAGGAAGCCATACGCCGCCTTATATAGCTGGCGTCCTTTACTTTCTCAAGGACACCGGCGAGCTGGGCGTCAAGGATTCACAGAGGGTCGAATCGATCTATTACAGGATAAAGGAAAGGCCAAAAAGCTGGCGTAGGCTCGGAAGAAAGGAGGTGCTGAGCGATCCGGTTAGCATATACGTTGGAAGCATTAAGAGGGATGTTGGAAGGCTTCACCCCTACAGAATAGTGCTTGATGCAGCTAACGGAGCTATCTCGGCCTTTGCAAAGGGCGTCTTCGAGGACCTTGGCATACAAGCTGAGATAGTAAACGGGTCCCCTCTCGGATCATTTCCTTCAAGGCTCCCAAGCCCTATCCCGCAGCATCTTGAAGGGTTCAGAAGGATGGTCAGGGAAATGAGGACTGACTTTGGCGTGGCCACCGACTCGGATGGCGACAGGGCCATTTTCATCAACGGCGAGGGCCAGATAATCCTCGGAGACACGGCAGGAGCCTACTTTGCTGAAAGAGCGCTCACGCAGAAAGGCAGCGTTGTAACGCCAATCAACTCATCTGATTCCATCATTATCGTAGCAAGACGACACAGGGCCAGGATCATTTGGACCAGGGTTGGGCCTCCTGCAATAGTGGACGCTCTAAGAAAGCATAGGGAGGCGGTGTTCGCTTTTGAGGAATCAGGAAAATACATATGGCCGGGTATCCTGCTGTACGGCGACGCCGTCTTTTCCACTCTTAAGGTCATGGAGGATGGGGATTTTGAAAGGAACATAGGCCGGGTGCCCAGGTTTTACGTGGTAAAGAGGGAGGTAAGGAGCTCTGACAAAATAAAGTACAGGGTTGTTGAGTCTGTGGATGCCAAGCTTAACGTGAAAAAGATAAAAAAGGATGGGATAAAAGCCTTCTTCGGCAGCCACAGGTGGCTCCTGATAAGAGCTTCTGGCACTGAGCCAGTCATCAGGGTGTTTGGGCACAGCAGAATAAGGAGAGATGCTGAAGAGATCGCAGCTAAGGGCGTTGAAATGGTAAGAGAGGCGAAGAGGGCTCTGTCAGCTAGCGAATGAAGATGAGCTCGAATGGACTCCTTATCTGCGACAGCCAGTCGACTCTGTCGAATATCCTGCGCCCCCTAGTTATGGAATCGTAAATTCTGAGCGCAGCGTACTGGGGAGTTGCGTAGCTTACGTCCAGCTGACTAACCTTGTCGATGCTAACCCTTTCTATTGCCATTTTCAGGCAGAGATCAAGGTACTCCGCTCCAAGGTTGTCCCTTATCTTCGACAGGCTGTAGCCTCTAAGAAGATATCGATAAAGAAGGATTCTCGGATTGCATCTCAGCACGTAAGCCATGTACACCTTTTCAGGATCAAGATATTCAAGGGAATATATGCCGGACATTATGCCAGAGGTTATATCTTTAAGAAGGTCTCTGGCCTCTCTTTCATTGATAACTATTTCGTCCCCTTCCACGTCCGCTGCTCCTTTCTCTAGAAGGTACTGAGCGTAATCTATATGCGGCATAGATAGCAGGCTGGCCAAAGCCCGGCCAACCTCGCTCTTGCCAGTAGCTGGACAGCCCTCAAGAACTATTAGCATGTGCTTTCTCAGGCTCTTTTGGTCTCTGTCCCTTTTGTGGCTGCTTATCAGCCCGGCCTGCTCCGTCCTCAACCTTCACCAGCAGGACCAGGGCCGAGAAGAACCACAGTATGCCGGCCATGAGATAGTAGATGTCCTTTATGATCGCGTTGTTCTGACTGTATGAGAGCAGGAAAACGTAGATCCCTAGCAGAATCACCGGAACCGTTAGTATCTTTGCAACTATTTCTTTCGCGTTCATCAGCCCATCTCCCTTAACTTATCAGGTAGATATTTATCGACTATATAAGTCAATCCGTATCTGGCAAAGGCCTCCTGCTCAGACTTCTTCCTGATTCTGAGAAATTCGTCAATTTCCCTCTTCCAGATCTCCTCGCCGTATCTGGGATCCTTTTTCAGATCATATAGTCTTTTTATGTCAACTTCAGTAAGCGGATCGCTTGGCAGCCTGTAGCGCACTATGTCTGTGGCCCACACCCCAGCCCATTTTGCCTCAGGCGTAACGAGGTCAGTTATGTGAGCGGCATTTGCAGAGCCCGAAATTATTACCATAGCTATGTGCATTCCCCAGGGGTCGGCGTCGGTGAAGATATATACAGGCAGGCCGAGCTCTCTGTTCAGCCTTCTTATAAGATACCTTGTGCTCCTTGGCGCCTGTCCGGCAGTAGCTATGAGTATAGCCCTGTATCTTTCATGCACCTTCTCTTCGATGAACCTCGTGAACAGAGCTCCCTTCTCTATGACTATCACCTTGTCCGCAGATGTTCTTACGAAGTTTGCCGTCGTAAGGGCGGGCCCTATCATAACTCCATCCGGGTGAGTCGTGAGGACCAGTCTTTTGCCCTCGTAGCCGGGCACAGTGTATTCTATCGTGAGATCGCCAAATATGGCGCTTCTTTCCTCTGGATATATGTTGAGGTCCTCCCGCGGCATCTTTATTATGCTCTCAAGCTCCGTGATCATTTCATCTGACTCATCCTGGTCCTTGAAGTCTACATTGTATGCCTGGGCCGAGTAGTAGATGTCTCTCAGGGTAGACGTCTTGTTGGTCTTTAGGAGCTCCTTGCTGAAGTATGCTATCCAGACGAGCTGAGCGAAGGGTCTCAGATGCTTGATGTTCTTAGAGTTTCTGATTATAACTTCATCCCCAAGGACGTACTGGCTGAGCTTTCTGTCGTACTTTATGTTCTCCACGGATCTGCTGGGAATTTCCAGAGCAGGAAACCTTCTGTTCTTAATGTCCTCAACTATCCGCGATCC
This sequence comes from Nitrososphaeria archaeon, assembly GCA_049976505.1. Lineage (GTDB taxonomy): Archaea > Thermoproteota > Nitrososphaeria > Conexivisphaerales > UBA164 > CAYFFZ01. The sequence continues at coordinate 138,509 of JBMFIC010000001.1, forward strand.
TAGGCTGGTTAGCCTCCTTAACGCCTCGTTCTTTCTACTCGAGACCAACTTCCTCCACCGAGTTTATCAAAGCTGAAACATCAGGAACCTTCTGATCGCTTAACATCGCGGCGAACTTTGCTATGAGGGGCAGGTACTTTGCGTAAACGTTTTTCCTCCTCTTCTGTGTCTCCATCTTCATCCTTTTTCCCACGTACTCCGAGTACTTCCTTAGAACCTGCTGCAGCGCAAGCTTGAGCTCCTTCTCGACCTCCGGAATATCCGCTATGTATTCCTTTCCCATCGTTTTATAAGGAACCTTAGTTGAGCAAACGTGAGTGAGTATTATCAAAGGCTCGTCATCTCCGACCCTGTACCTTTTAAGGTCTATGTCCTCAGTAAGTATCTTCCACACTACGTCGCTTTTCTCATCGTAAAGCAGTGGAATCCTGTTTGCGTATCTGTAAAGCTTTATGCCCTGAGTTCTGTCCGCCACTGCCGCTGCCTCAACTATAAATGGATAACCCTCATATGATGTGGGCTTCCTTGTCACGGCGTACACGAATGGAGGATTAAGCTCACTTCTGATGCCCTCCTCAATTAGCTCCTCTCCAAGAGGCGACAAGCAGCTAGAATCTGGCGGAAGGAATTTGTCATATAGTTTGATCGCATCGGCCAGCCTTCTTATCTGCTCAAGGTCAACCTTAGAAGGAGGGGCGTCTGGGTCGATGCCGGCCAGCTGCAAAACAGAAAGAGCGGTCTTCCTGCCCATTCTCTGGAAGTTTCTCATAAGGACGCCCAGAAGAGTCTTTGACCTCCTTGAGCTCTTTATTACCCTTCTGAGGAGCTCGGCATCAACCCCCTTTGGATGAGGAAGAACCTCACGGGGAGGATTTGGCATCCTTTCAACGGTCCTTCTGAACGCCAGCACCTCCCCGTTTGGATCCTCGAACACCAGATCAGCGTATGGCGTGAAGAGCGCTAGCCTCCTGAAGTACTCCTTTATCTTCTGGGAGCTTCTTGCGTAATCCCCCACCAGGTTTATCTTTATGGCCGTGCCTCTCCACTGGGACTCGATTCTTTTGTGCTTGAGTATTATGGGTCTGTTCTTCTGAACGTCGATCATCATTTCAAAATAGTGCGCCTCTCCTGATCCTGTAGAGCTCCAAACCCTCAGGGGCTTGTTTGTGGTTATCTGGCCATAGAGTATGCTCATCGTCCCACCTAGCCCGAACGTGCCTCTGGTCTGCTTCTGCACGAACTTTGAGCCATAAAATACCTTTCCAAGAGCGTTGGGCAGCTTATCAGGGGGCATCCCTATACCGTTGTCTCTAACGTAGAGCTCGAACTCCTTTATGTCGGAAGGCGATGGGTATGCTTCTTTGAGCCTGACGAGAACCTCAGGAAATATTCCATACGAATCACATGCGTCCAGCGCGTTCTCCACAAGCTCCCTTACCGCCGAGTAGAGCGCCCTAGATGGATTGCTAAAACCAGCCAGCTCCCTGTGCTGGTAGAAGAACTCGCTAGGAGATATCTCCTTGTAAGTTATCATTCCTCGTTCTCCCACAGCCTGAGCCTGTCCTTCTTGAGTATGGTCCTTATCCTCTGGAGGCGATTGAAAATTGTTGCGTGCTTTGAGCCCTTGATGAGATCGATCACGGCCTCCGAGGCCACCCTAACGTCGTCCGGCCTGCCTATTATTGCCACGTGGTCGCCATATATGGAGATCTTGGTATCGGTCAGCTGCTCTATCCTCTTTCTTGCTGACCCGTTTGTGCCGATCAGCCTGGATCTTATTCTCAGAAGAGAGTTTCTGGTGTTGGCGTAATCCCTGAGGTTGATCACTACCATGGTATATCCCTCCCGGAGCAGGTCTGATGCCCTTTCCGGTGAGAAGCCCCTCCCCAGTGCCTCTATGTAGAGCGCCGCGGTAAGGGGATCCGAGTTCACATCGCTTGCGGTTATTTTTACTTCGTTGTTCCTGCTGTCAATGTCAAGCTTGACGTTAAAAGTCGATTCGATGAACCGCTTCTGCTCCCCATTTTTTCCAATTATTACCCCAAGCCTGTCCTTGTTAATCTTTAACACTTTGATAAACTCCATGTTAGCAGTTTTATAATCGCTGTGACGATTTAAAAGTTTTCTTAGCAAATCAGTTTCATGATTTTTCAAACATACCAAAGCATTCTTAGGAAAGATTTTTTACACACGAAGGCTTTTATTTTACAAATGAGCAGTAGGAACTGGAAGGCACAGGTAGCTCAATACATTGAAGAGCTCTCAGATTACTACGGCCTTCAGAGATCAGCTCTAAACGAAAAAGATTGCATGGGGTTAAAGCTGAGGAAGGAAGACGCTGAGGTTCTGCTGATCCTGTCCGGTTCATGCGGTGAGCAGCAGGGGGAAAGGGTTGAGGTGGTCTGGGACATACAGCCTTTTACCCTCGATGGAGAACGCGTAAAGGTTGACGTATCAGGAGTTGAGCTATTCTTGAGAGGAAGGTTTGGAATTGGAGCGGACAAGCCCATGTATCAGAAGAGCTACAGGGACTTTCTGAAAACCGATGGCGACCTTGCATCAATGAGAGACATGACAGAGAACGTTCTGGGCCCGCTTGAGAACCAGTTCGAGAACCTGCTCGTAAGAGCCTACGCAGTGGGAAGGATGCTGGTTAAAAGGACATCAATAGCCTCGGAGTCGTCATACGTCAGAGAGAGGTTAATAAAGGTGGCGCAGGACCTCGGCCTTCTTCAGCTTACGGAGGTTGTGCCATCGGGTCAGTACAATTTTTACGTGTATGCCCTCACTCCAGTTGGAGTGACCATAGCACAGAAGCTGGCAGAGGAAACCTTCACTGCCAAGCAGTCGATAGTAGGGATTTGGCTTGACAGACATGACCCTGCTACAGCATACCTTACGGCCTTCGCTGTTGCTTATTCAAGCATATACTCAAGTTATCCTAACTGCTGTCTCCTCAGGCGTGATCCAACAAGGGTTGACCACATACCTTGCGTGATAAAGGGAAGGGGCGCATGTGAAAAGCTGCTTGAGTCAAAGCTCCCGCCTTCCTTAGCGCTCTTTGCTGATACGCTGCTCTACAGCGATGCTATGTCAGAAATGCTTTATAACGTAATGTACGAGCTGACTGCAAGCTATCTAGCAAGCATACTTAAGACGGAGCTTGGAGGGAGAGATCAGGAAGTTTACTGTATAGTTCCAGACCTTACGCGGGCTATTCTTGACTCAACGAGGGATGAATTCATCAAGAGGTTTCAGCAGGAACAGTCCGTAAAGGAGCTTGCCTCCGTTGCGGCAGCAGTGCTCGCTGTCAAGGATGGATACACCCAGGAAAGCATCAAGTATGTAACCCATGCCTATGGGCTGAATGAGAAGGAGCTTCAGTCCGTCGTCAACGAAATGATCGCAAGTGGCATTCTTAAGGAAAATTACGCCATTCAGGACGAAGAGAAGCTAAAGGGATACATAAAGGCGCATGCCGAGGAAGCAGCGTCAGCGGTTGGACTGTATTAGTGGAACGAGCTCTGTAAGACTTTTGACCCTTAGGTCGGGCTCAACCTCCTTCGTTATGCTATATTCATCTCTCTCCACCAGAACTGAGTAGATTTCTGCCTTCCTCAGAGCAATTATGTCGTACTCCCTGTCCCCAACCCCTATTGCTGAGGATTTTTCCGCTCCCGCCTTTTCAAGCGCTTTCAGAAAGACATCCGGCTCAGGCTTTGGCCTTGCTACCTCCTCCGCGCTAACCCAGCAGCACAGGTACTTGTCCAGACTCGTGTGGACTACTATTTCATTCAGGAGATCGTTTCCCATGCTTGTAGCCAGAGCCATCTTTATGCCCAGCCTTTTTGCCTCCTCAAGGAGAAACCTGGCGTCGTCAAATACGACCACTTTATCTATGTTCTTAATGTAGTAATTCTTGCGGATCTCCTTCAGCATTCGGACTAGCTCGTCCGATGGATCCTTTATGAACTGGCTAACTATCGTCTTCGGCGCAAGGCCAACGTACTTCCTCAGGTCCTCAGGCCTCACCTTTATTCCCACCTCCGAAAGCGCCATCGACCAGGATATCATCAGGACCGGCGCGCTGTCGATCAGCGTTCCATCGAGGTCAAAGAGTATAGCTGAAATTTTCATCGTTAAGGCATTAAAGTTTTCATATTTAAATTTACTTAAACAATTATTGAAATAAAAATGTACGGGCCTGGAGGGATTCGAACCCTCGACCTACTGGTTAAGAGCCAGCCGCTCTGCCTGGCTGAGCTACAGGCCCATTTTTGTATCAAACCACGGTTTTTATAAGCTTTACCCAAAAAGAAAAGCCAGCTGAGCTATAATGCAATAGCAAACTGGATTTGGTGAAAAAGATGAACCTATGTCTGGGGGAGCTGAATATTAAAGAGCTTTAACATGAGGGCCTTCTGAACGTGCAGCCTGTTCTCGGCCTGATCAAACACTATCGATTTTGGCCCATAGATCACCTCTCTGGTGGTCTCCTCGCCATAGTGGGCTGGAAGACAGTGCATGAATACAGAATGGTTAGGGCTCTTTGCCAGAAGCTCATCGTTTACCTGATACTTCGGAAGGAAGGTTCTGAGCCTTTCCTCCTTCTCCTTCTCCTGTCCCATGCTTGTAAATACATCAGTATAGATCACGTCAGCGTCGGAGACGGCCTCTACGGGGTCCTCAACGACCCTGACCGTGCCCTTCTTTATCTCCTCGGCCAGCTCTGTTATCGCCTTCCTTGGCTGGTACTTTGAAGGCGAAGCAACTGTTATTTTAGCTCCAAGTATGGCTGCTCCCAGAATAAGCGAGGTTGCGACGTTGTTGGAGCCATCCCCTATGAACGCGACCTTTATTCCCTCAACCTTGCCGAACTTCTCCTTGATCGTGTAATAATCCGAGAGGATCTGGGCTGGATGCTCGAGGTCCGAGAGCGCGTTGATAACAGGCTTGTTGAAGCTCATTGCCAGCTTAACAAGGTCCTCGTGCCTATAGACTCTTGCTATTATCATGTCAACGTATCTTTCAAGGGTGTGTCCCGTGTCCTCAATGGACTCGCCTCTGGAAAGCTGGGACGTTGACGCATCCATGTAGATGGCCCTGCCCCCCATCTGGTTTATTCCAACCTCGAAGCTGACCCTTGTTCTTGTTGAGGGCTTTTCAAACAGAAGCAGTATGTTCTTGTTCCTTAGGAGGTCGTTGAAGGGGCTTTTCTTGAGCCTGTCCGTCATGGCCCATATTTCGTAAATTTCCTCCCTTGACAGATCAGTTATCGAAAGGAAATCCTTCATTTATCTAGTTTTTCAATCTCGAATTAAAAAACTTAACGGCCAGAGGCTCACGTCAGGGCGCGATAAGATGAAATTTTGATGATCGGAAATGTGATAACCCGTTCAGAGAGATGATTAAGATTTAATAGCGCTGTGGATCAAAGCTAAATACAATGCAGAACAGGCTGATAGCCGTCCTGACAGACTTTGGCGTGGAGGAGCACTACAATGGAGTAATGAAGGGCGTCATCTATGGAATTAACCCAGAGGCAAGGATAGTCGACCTTGTGAGCTCGGCGAAAAGCTTTTCGGTTCTTGATGCTGCCTTTCAGCTGTGGGCGTCATACAAATATTTCCCTGAAGAGACGGTATTTCTCGTGGTTGTAGACCCGGGGGTTGGAACTCAAAGGCAGCCCATAGCGATAAAAACCAGCAAATATTTCTTTGTGGGTCCGGACAACGGCGTTCTTTATCCTGCGGCTTATTCGGACGGCATTGAAAGCGCTGTCAGGATCGAATCAAAGGACGTTATACTGCCCGGAAGGACTGGAACCTTTGATGGGAGGGACGTCTTCGCTCCTGCAGCCGCATATTTATCGAAAGGGTATGAAATCGACAGGCTTGGCCCAAGAACCGAGATGAACGTTAAGTACGCTTTTCCGGAGCCAAGTTTTGCCGAGAACTTGATAGAGGCGATCGTTCTGCACGTTGACAGGTTCGGCGATGTGGTGCTCAACATACCCAGCAGCTACAGAATCAGGTCGGACAGGCTGAGAATAAAGAACAGGATGATCGCCATCTCCAGAAGCTTTGAGGAATGCCCAGATATATGCATGATCCCAGGAAGCTCGGGATTCTACGAGCTTGCAAAGTACATGAAGAGCGCCGCGGAGGAGCTGGGGCTGAGGCCAGGTGATAACGTGCTAATTGAGCTCGGATAAGCAGATAAAGCCCGAGATTTCAATAAGTAGGATGTTTGAGGAGGTTACTGGACTTTACGACTTTTTTAACGATCTTTTCAGCTTATTTCTCGTGAGACACTGGAGAAGAACTGTTTCAAGGCTCTTCATCAGGAAGAGCTCAAGGGTCCTTGACCTTGGAATAGGCACAGGCTACTTGTCACAGAACGTTCATGAAGATGCCGGATCCATGACCGTTGGTCTGGATATAACAAGGTCCATGATCCTCAAGCGAAGGGACGCAATCATGAGCTTCAGCGACCCTGTTATAGGAACCGCGGCTCAGATGCCTTTCAGGGACGGCTCATTCGACTTTATAGTCTCATCGTTCACGATAAGGAGCCTGAAGCTAGCGGGCCTCGACTCGGTTCTCTCCGAGTGCAGGCGCGTGCTGAAGAGCTCGGGGGAAGCTGTATTTTTGGACACCGCGAGGCCTCGTGGAACCTTATCGCTGGCCTTCTTCAAGGTCTACTTCAAGATAATCAAGGCGCTTGGGGCTCTTTACAGAAAGAGCGGATACTCCTGGCTGACGAGAAGCATAATGGATCTCGATCCTGATTATGTCAGGATGAAGATTTACGAGCACTTCAGCAACGTTTCAGAGTACGCTCTGACTGGATCGATTGCCTATACATGGAGATCCTACAAAAGCGCTCAGGCAAAGAGTGAGTAGGCGATCAGCCCGAGCACTATCATTATCGCTGAGTGCAGCAGGCCGCTAGACATCCTTCCGGTCATGAGCTTGCCTGTAATCAAACCTGAAAATAGGCCCTCCACCACCAGGAACTGAAGAATCAGGGCCTTGAGGAGCGTGGAGTCCAGAGAGCTGCTAAAAGGAGATGCAAAGGACGCGGTCACCATCCTGTACACGAAGAACTTGAGAATAAAGATGCTTATGATCAGAAGGATAAAGTACGAGATGTAGATTATGCTGCCGTAATTTCTCATGATGCTTCTCTTTTCGTTCTCTATGCTGTAGAGGTCCCCAAGATGTTCCCTGACCGATTCAAGGACTCCGCCAACATTCCCTCCATAAACTATCAGCCTGTGAATAACCGAGAAGGCCTCCTTGGAAATAAGGGTTGGCATCGAGAGCGCCGTTCGCTGTAGAGCGTCATCAGGATTTACTCCAAGCTTCAGCATCAGCTCCAGCTTCTGAAGCCTCTTTTTCAGTGGCCTCTTCCTTTCGTTTATTGGAAGCGTTACCGCGAACAGAAGGTTCTTGCCTGATTTGACGTAACTTTCAACCTGAGATAGATAGTCCAGGAGATCCTTGTCCAGTATTGAGTTCTCCCTGTCCTCAAGATAGACAAGCGCTCCATATGGAGCTACTCCAACTGCAAGCGCTATGCCTAGGTATACGCCGAAGAAGTAGCTTACCGGCGGAACTTTCCTTACGAAAATCAATGAAGCCACTACGACCGCTGCCAGAGCTCCACCTATCTGGGTTAAGGTTTTGTAGTTCACCTAGGCCTCACCGCCTCAACCAGAAGCAGAAAAACGATTCCTAGCAGGGGGATCATGCCGTAAATTATGACCAAGAAGAAAAGGAGGTAGGTTGCGCTGTATCTAACCATGGTGAACAGCAGTATCATTATGATCATTATTGCGGGGAAAACTACAAAGACGGTGGTGAATGCTTCCGAGATTACGTTAAGCCTTTCTATGAGATATCTCAGGTTTATCTTCTTGTCGATCATTACCTTTCTTGAGTACTCCGAAAGAAAGCTCCTGATTTCAGATCCAGAGAGTAGAGCCCCTCTGAGTGCCAGCATGAATTCAGCGAACTCCCTGCTCGGAGACCTCTTGAGGGCTTCGTCTATGGACTGCGCTATGTCCATTCCAAAGACCTTTATGTTTCTGACTATGAAGCTGAGAACCTTTCTCATATACTTGTCCTGCTCAAGCGACATTATGCTCTCGAAGATCCTCTCCGCCGTCATGCCCGTGTCCGCAAGGGCCGCCATCTCGATTACAATGTACGGAAGCCTCATGCTAAGGCTTGTAGAAACCTCGGACTGAAGAAACGTGGGATAGTACCTTATGATGGCGTTGGAAATGAAAAAGGTAAGCACAAACCCCAGGGGCACGTAGTACCAAAGCGCTCTCCTGAAGAGGAAGAGCACAGCAAGCGCGTCAGCTACGAGCGCAGATGAAATTATTGACGTTATGAACATGATGGCTGAGTATTCATCAGATGTAACGCCCAGCCAGCTCTTCCTCAGGGCTTCAGTAGGATCGCCAAATATCATGAACAGCCACCTCTTTGGGCCAACCCTCGAGAGCGCGAAGCTGGCCATGGAATCAATTACCGATCCCAATTCAGACACCCCTACTATTAATCAGCAATCTGCACGAGCGCATTCGATATGATTGTTGTGTTAATTTCATTTAAGGCTTTTGTCCAGATAGTCCTTGATCTCGTTTAGGTCATCGCTTACTATTGCTCTCGCGTTGTACCTGTCAAAAATTCTCAGAAGGTCCTGGTTGAACTGCTTGCTGGTGACAATTATGAAAAGGAGCGGCATATCTCCGGCCTGGGCTATATCGTACAGCTTTGGCAAAAGGGAAAGTACCTCCTCCAGCCTTTCTCCCTCCGTTATGTATACGAGCACGTTCTGGCTCCTCTGGGATGCTTTCACGTCGAACTCGTACTCCGTACCGCTTAGTCCTTTGACCTTTCTCTCGTCTTCGCTCACCTGGTAGCTGTGTTCCCTCAGGACGTCCGAGACCGCATTTACGATCTCGAAATATTTGTTGAGCTTGTTGATTGCTTTTTCGTTGAGCCTGTATTTCTGGACGCTTACGACCAGCGCGTCCTGAAGGGAGAACAAGTGTCCTTTTTCGCATCTGAAGGAATACGCAGGATTTACCACCGTTTCACCAGCCTCGCATCTAAGAAAGTAACCCCGTGCCGCAGGGCGCTGCAGCGCTGTGTTTTCGCTTCCGCCATGAACTATGCTGCCCGTGGCCATGTCCTCATATATTTCGATCTTCGTGAGCGGCCTCCTGTGCACTGGACAGGTAAGAACAACGTTAAGGTTATAGGAGCCATCAAGTGGGCATGCTATAAGGCTCTCCTTCTGATCGCCCAGGAGAATTCCAGATGATAAGAGCTCCTTAAGCTCCATGTCGGATATCTTTCTATCACCAACATAATACTCAACGCTTTTGCTGGTAGGTGATATCCTAACCTCGATTTTTTTTCCTAAAATAAGATCTCTTACCAGATTCCTTGAGCTCCTGCTTCTTAAAGCATCAAACAACCTTTTATAGAACATGCGGCGTGCTATTATTTAACGTTTATTTACAATTAGCTAAGCCTCGCCCTTCAGGGCGAGGAGGAGGTCAGAAATGCCGTTCTATCGACTCCATAAATGACGTGGCCTTCACTGTATCATTTTTCATATTTTGCTCAGCTGGAGAAGAGCGTTGAGCACCGGGTCAACGATCTTGATCTCCTTCATCGAAGATACGTATCCCTTCATATACAGCGATGTCAGAACCCTTCTGCTGTGAGGGCCAATTTCAGTGAACTTTCTCCCCTGCGCAATGTAGCGCAGCATTAGCCTCTCCTTCTCTGAAAGTGATATGAGCCTCTTTATCCAGAACGCCTGGGCCCTCTCATCATCGTATATGCCATCCACATTGCACTTACCCTCAAGCATCCTCTGGCCTACAAGAGATAGCCAGAGTGGAAAGCCCTCGGTGACAGGATATATCCTTGAGTAGCTTTTCTTCGGACACTCGTGGCCGTACTTCTCCATGCCAAGGGCTATGAACTCTATTGATTTCTCCTCCCTGAAAGGCAGGACCTTGACCTCCTTCACGTACAGCCCGAGAGGAAGATCCTTCCTTTCGAGAAGAAATTTCGTATAACCAAGCTCGGAGGAAGTCAGTATTATCCTCAGGGATCTCCTCTTCGTAGATGCAAAGATGACCCTGTTCAGATGGTTGAAAAGAGGGCCTATCCTTCTTAGCTCTGGGTATTCGTCAAAGATGAAGCAGATCTCCATCCGCTCAACGCTTTCGAACAGTCTCGTGATGAAGGTGTAAACGTCGATCTTGCCATCTCTGTAGTTCTCTATTTCTATCTCGACCGCTTTATACTCGTCCTTGTGCTCAGACCTCTCCTTCGCCTTTAGGACCTCCCTGATGATCGCGCTGACGAGGCTGCGCGATCCGGATATCTTCTCTCCCCTGATCCAGACCGCTGAGCAGCCAGTTTTCTCGATGTGCGATTTGGCTAAGGACGTCTTACCAGCTCCAAGCGGGCCAGTTAAAAAACAGGATTCACAGTGATCAAGCGCGTCGAGCTCGGCCTCCCTGTCAAAGAGGTATTTTCGGCCTACCGGCTCTCCGAAGGAGAACTTTATCCTTTCTCTACCTTCCAATTTAGCTCAACGTTGATCATCATAAGATAAACGGCAAAGCCGAGCAGGTAGACCAGCAGAAGCATTGGCTGATAAACGAAGTAGTACAGCAAGAGGTCATATGCCCGGTATTTTACTTTGTAATGCCTCAGAATTGATGCATACGTTGCAATGGACACAGCAAAGCTTCCTCCAAGAACTGAGGCAGCTCTCAGATAGAACAGCAGATCTCTCCTGGGAAGCCTGAGAAGGATCGGATAGAACTTTATCAGAGGGTTGATCATGTAAAGCATCATCACGTTGTTGATTATGGGGGCTGATGTAAGGTAGAAGAGGCCAAGCGAGGTAACTGGAGGCACTATCAGAGCAAGAGCGGATATAATAATTATAGGATTGATTAACACATAGAGGATAAGCCTGAAGAAGTTTCTGAAGCTCCACTCCGCCATGCCGTACGCCCACCTGAACCTCTGTTCAGCCCATCTCTTAATGTCTGAGGGCTGCCTAACGTAAACCGTTATGTGGCTCATGCTGTACCTGACGCCGCTCGAGTAGCTCTTTATTCCCAGCTCGAGGTCCTCGGAGAAGACCTGGTCAAACCCACCAAGCCTCTTAAGCGTTTCCCTCTTTATCATAAAGGCGGCGCCGTCGAGGAATGCCGTCCTCTTCAGAAACCTAGAGCTCGCTTCAAATATCAGATTCGCTATGGCGTAGTCAAACGTAGCAAGTCTTTCTATTAGACTCCCTGTAGTTCCAAGCTTTATGAAGTCGATGAGCTCAGCGTTGACACTTTCAGCGTAACTGACCGCTCTGCTTACAAAATTTTTGCCAATTATTACATCTGCGTCCAGAAATATAAGCCATTCACCATGTGATCTTTCAACAGCCTCGTTTAGCGAGGAGACCTTGCCCCTTCTTTTCTCGTGAACTATAACCTGGCACCTCCTGATCTCAGGTATCCTGTAGAACTCCTCGGAGGGCTCGTCCACGACCACTATCACCTCTTTATTATCATAGGGATCGGAGAGAATTGTGCTAACTAGGTCTCTAAGACCCTCGCTGTATCGGTAAACAGGAATTATCACGGATACCTGAGGGCTCACAGCCATTTTTAAGCTACTTCATACTCTTACGGTCCATTCCTTTTAACGTTTACTTAATGGCCTAAGCTTTAAATGATACCAATAAAATTAAAAGTCGAGAACTGCAAGCTATTGTAAGAGCTTGCCAAAGACGCTTGTTCTTGTTGTCGACAGGGATAACGACGTAGGGGTTAAAGCTGGCATCATAACCCCTGTTGTCGGACGCGACAGCGTTCTGAAAGCAGCGAACCAGGTTCTACTGGCAGACCCTGAGGAGGCTGATGGCAACGCGATGATGGGCGCAATCAAGGTATATGATCAGCTTAGGGCCGAAGGGGAGGATGTTGAAATAGCTCTCGTAGCTGGGAGCGAGGAGAGCGGCGTCAAGGCCGACACGCGGATCAGGAACCAGGTCGCATCCCTGAAGGAGAAGCTGAAGTTTGAGGAAGTTATACTTGTGTCGGACGGCGTGGAGGATGAGGAGGTCCTCCCAATAATATACGGCTTCAGCACCGTAAGATCACTGGTCAGGGTTGTTGTCAAGCACAGCAAGAACATCGAGGAAAGCTACATAGTTCTTGGAAAATACTTAAGGATGGCCCTTTATGACTCGAGGTACTCAAAGTACTTCCTCGGGGTGCCTGGCATACTCCTACTAGCGTACGCCCTCCTCTACTTATCTCCTATAAGAGCCTACGCCGGCTACCTGCTGAGCCTTATACTTGGACTGGCTCTCATAGTAAGGGGCTTCAACCTCGACAACGCGGTTGGACAGATGAGAAGAAGCCCGAACTTTCTCATCAAGTTCCTGAGCGCCATGTCGGGTCTTCTGATTGTGATCTTCGGAGGCATCAAGGTGGCCCAGACCGTGGCCCTGCTTCCTCAGTTCCAGCAGCTCCAGAAGGGCTTCCAGCTTTATGATTTCGGATACGTGCTCGGAGTTTCTCTGATCATAATGGAGACCTACATATGGGTAGCCCTGGGCCTTCAGCTGGTAGTCAACTTCTTCCTGTACTTCAGGAGAAAAAGGGTCCTTGCGATAAGGGAGATAGTGCTTTTGATAGCTTTAATCCTCTTCTACTTGCCGGTCTACAACATTGGGCTCGTTCTTATGAACCCTCAGATCTCGGGACTGCCAATGATCGTAATAGTTCTTAGCGTTCTGGCTGCCCTTATAATCATAATTTACTATATTCTGGCTGATTATCTTAAGGTGTTGTGACATGAAGCTCACAAGCGCGCTTCGATTTATGATCAAGGTACTTGGCATCGAGCTTCTTTACGAAAAGATGCTTGAGAGCGAGGTTAAGGAGGGCCCCATGCCAAATCACATAGCGGTGATTATGGATGGTAACAGAAGGTGGGCAAACGAGAGAAAGCTGCCTTCATGGGAGGGATACAGGTTTGGAGCTGATGCTGCAGAGAAGTTCTTCCTCTGGTCGATTGAGTTCGGAATCAAGACCCTTACGTTTTATGCCCTATCGCAAGATAACCTTCTAAAAAGAAACTCAAAGGAAATAGAGTCCATACTGAGCAACATATATGAGAAGCTGGAGAAGCTGGAGAAAAGCGGGCTGATACAGAAGCATAAGGTAAGGATAAAGACCCTTGGCAGCAAGGAAATGCTGCCCGACTGGCTTAGGGAGAAGTTTGAGAGGCTTGAGAACTACACCAAGAACAACGACGGAATAGTGCTCAACATAGCCGTGGCCTACAGCGGGAGATACGAAATACTGAACGCTGTAAGGGAAATAGCCAAAGAGGTCAAGGAGGGGAAGCTGAACGTCGATGAAATAGATGAGAAAGTTTTCGAATCAAAGCTTTACACGGGCGATTTACCGTATCCTGAGCCGGACCTTATAATCAGGACCTCTGGCGAAATGAGGCTAAGCGACTTCCTACTGTACCAGTCCTCCTACAGCGAGATGATGTTCATAGATGCCTACTGGCCAGACATGAGGAAGATCGATTTTCTGAGGATCCTCAGAACCTACAAGAAGAGAAAGAGAAGATTTGGATCCTGACCTCCTACCTGCCCTGAAGGACTAAGGCTCCCGAGGTCTCAGCCTTTACGCCCCCTTAACCCTCGCTAAGATAAAGATTAATTACTAGGTGCACATCCAATAAAGTGATATCTACAGGTGATAGGCATGAACGTTATAATTTCCCATTCAGCGGATCTCGATGGGGTCTCCTCTGCCGCTCTTCTCATCAGGAAGTTCATGGAAAGCGGGGAGCCATATCTTGTATACCTAAGAGATTATAGCGATGGCGAGGAGGTTTACCCGACGGAGATAACCAGAATACCGGATGTCCGCGTATACATTGCCGATGTATCGACCCACCTGAAGCACATAGATGCGGTTGTTAACAGGATTAAGCTCACGAAGGGAAGGGTCGAGTGGACCGATCACCATGAAACCACCGAGGAGATAAAGAGGACTCTGATCTCCGCGGGCGTTGAGCTATACCATGACAAGGACTCGGGATCAGCGTCTGTTCTTGTGGAAAAAAGGTACGAGCTTAGAGGCGAGATATACAGACAGATAGCTGATGCCGGATTTCAGGCAGATACCCTGAAGATTAAGGATGATTATGTGAAAGCTTTAGTAGACCTGATAGATTACTTCAACTATCTTGAGAAACGGATCCCAAGGGTCAGGCTTGAAAGGCTTGCCGTGCAGATCGCCATAAAGGGTCCTTCGGAGGTGGTCAAGGAGGATGATTACGTCGAGTTGCTAAAACACTATAGAGATTTAAAGCAGAAAGCCCTTGAGGAAGTTCTTGAAACAGTCAGGATCTATGACCTCCACGGATATAAGCTTGCAATAGCCTACGCTACGTCCCTGGTATCTGGAACACAGGCAGCCAGCAAGCTCGAGGAGAACGTGAGCGCAGACCTGTACCTGATTATAAAGGATGAGGGCGGGATGAGCTTCAGGAGGTCAAAGGCCTGCAGAGTAAACCTTGTGCCACTGGCCAATATATTCGGGGGAGGAGGGCACGAGTATGCGGCGGGCGCTGATTTAGGGAGGACGGTTGCCCGCGATGAATTTAACAGGGTTGCAGACGAAGTTTATGAGAGGATAAGGAGCGGCTGGAGGCCCTAGCTCAGAAAAGTGCAGTCATGACCAACTGTCTGTTTCGTGGGCCATCCAGCTCAACAAAGAAGATGCTCTGCCATGTTCCAAGCAGCAGCCTTCCATCTGAAAACGGCAGACAGACGCTGTTCTTGAGAATTACTGAAAGCTGGTGGGCATCAGCGTTATTATCTATAATGTTATGATAATATTTGCCGGATTCCGGAACCAGCTTCTCAAAGAGGCCTAACAGGTCCCTCTTGAGGCCTTCCTCGTCCTCATTAATCAGGATGCCCGCGGTGGTGTGAGGGATGTATATGTTAAGCAGTCCGGAGCCTCCTATCTCTTTAACGAACGCTGATGCCTTATCCGTTATGTTGATTAGCTCCCTTCTCTCCTTGGTATTAAGGCTGAGATAGGTCTGCTTTATCATGAATCTTATTTAACGAAACAGCAAATAAACATTTACGGGGAAACTGGTTTTATAATTCGAGCGCGTATTAGAGTGCATGAAAATAATGTTCATCTCTGACGTCAGAAATTTTAAAACAGCAAAAACGCTGTTTGAAGCGCTCAGGCCAGATTGCATAGTGATGCTTGGGGACGTTCTTTTTGATGGGCCAGGGCAGGTTTACGTGCTGGATGAGGAGGAGATTCCACCTGATGTTGAAAGGAGCGCCCTGGTCAGGGAAGCAACGGTAAAGATGGACGATCTTATCTTTATCAGAGGAAATACCCACACATCAAGGGAGCTCTTTAAGATCCACCTCTTTTATTTTAAAAGGTTTCTTTCGGTCGTTGAGAACGCTGGCATAAATTATTACATTATACCAGGCAACCACGATGAATTCCTGAACTACGCTGACATCCTGCAGCACCTTGGCTTCAGCAGGTTCAGGTTCTTTGAAAGGCCAGCAAGGATCGTCTGCGACGAGGAGATCTACCTTTTGCCTTACGGAGCAAAACCTTATAGACCAACGTGCGCAAGCGCAAGGATCATTGGAGCTCACGAATCGCAGAGAAAGGTCAAAACACTGCTGGAATGTGCTGCCCCCTGCTCGGGAGTAATAAGCGGTCATTATGGACATCTTATCGAAAGACATCAAGATGAAAGCGGAGAAAAGATCCTTCTAAGGATTGACGATTTCCCGTTTTCGTTTGCGACCTATGAAAACGGCATTTACAGGCTCTACGAGGGTGATATTAGTGTGCTGGTGGATGAGGACGCGAGCCTTAGGAAATATTCAGTCAAGCAGGAACGCCTCTGTTAGGCCTTTTTCTGGAGCCTCTCCAGCGCCTTCTTAACTTCCTCGTTTACCACCTTTCCATCTATCTTTCCCCTGACCTCCGACATCACCCTGCCCATTAGGGCACCGTAAAGCTTGTTGGGATCCATGCCCTCCCTCAGCAGCTCCTGCAGCTTCATGTTAATTATGTTCCTTAGCTCCTCAGTCGAGATGCTGCCGAGCCTCAGATCTTTAATTGCCTGTTCAAGCCCGACCCGCTTCTCCGCCATATACCTTGCGACGTCGATAAGCCCCTCCTTGGAGATCCTGCCGCTGTAGTAGCTTTCTACAAGGGCGTTTATGTCATCAGCCTCCAGCGGCTTCCCTTTATCAGCGTATGGAATGAGCACCTGCACGAAGAGAGAGGCCAAAAGCCTTGCAGATATCCCGGGATATCTCTCCATATAAAGCGTGAACAGATCCACATAATCCGAGTCCAGTATCTGCTCGGCCAGATCTCTCTCTAGAGCGTACTTGGCAGCGAACTCGCTCACTGCCTCGTCCCAGGTCCTGATTTCCACCTTGTACTTTTCCTTCATGTCCTTCGATATCACGATCGTGGGTATGTCTGTTTCCGGGTACATCCTTGCTGCCCCTGGCCTAGGTCTCAGATACCTTGTAGTTCCCTTCTCAGTTGCGTACCTGGTCTCAGCCACAGGTCCCTTCAGCGCTTCGATCAGCCGCTCCCTGATGCTCTCAAGACAGAGCCTTGCCCTTTCCTCTTCACCGAACACCAGTACGAAGCCATCGTTCTCACCCAACCCCAGTGCTTCCGAGAGCTCCGATATGAGCTCGTGGGGGAATTTGTACTTCTCAATCTCGTCAGAATGAATTATGCCTCTAAAACCGAACAGCCTGCATATGTCAGCCAGATCCAGTCCCAGCCTGGCATCCTCAACGGGCTCGGAGCCGATGAGCCCTTTGAACCCAGGAGCCCGGAGCGCGAACGCGCTGCCGCTGAAGAACCTCTTAACGGTTTCCACCTGAGAGTACTTCCTGAACAGCTCAGATACGTCCTTAGGCCTTACATCTCTGAATGACTCCTCTGATATCCCTCTTGACCTCAGCGCAGATGCAACCTCGAAGAGCCATCTGTGTCTCTTCTCCTCGAACTCAACCACCTTCTCGATCTGTTCCAGCTTCTGAACGCCCTTTATCTCAACTATTCCCCCTCCTTCCATAGAGACGTTAACGTCCTGTCTTATGGTCCCGAGCCCTCTTTCGAAAAGGCCAGTGAGCTTAAGCGTCCTGCCAAGGCTTTCAGCAAAATCCCTTGCTTCCTTTGGCGATAGCTCAAGGGGCTCGGTCGCGATCTCAATAAGAGGAATGCCAAGCCTTCTGAGATCGTACTTAACGTATCCGTTCCCCTTCTCAATAAGCCTCGCCGCATCCTCTTCCAGGCAGATGGTCTGAATCCTTACCTGCCTCTCCCTGAACATGAACCTGCCGTTGAGCGCAATCAGCGCCGTTCTCTGAAAGCCGGTCGTGTTTGAGCCATCAATGACTATCTTTCTCATGAAATGAATTTCATCCACAACGTTTGCCCTGAGGAGGTTCGCTACCTTAATCGCTGCCTCGATCGATCTCTCGTCCGGATCGTGCGGAGGCTCCTCATCAGCTTCCACAAGGCAGCTGGACCTGTTGCCCGCTAAGTAGATAACGTCGAGCCCCTTCTTCATCTCAAAGGCTGCGGCGGGGTCTATTTCACCGAGCTCGCTTGCTGACACCCTAAGCCTTCTTCTGAACTCGGTTACGCTCTCATCGGGGTCCTTAGGGTTGCAGCTGCAGAACAGCTTCCTGTCTGATTTTACCTGGATGTGGATCTCAAGTCCTACCTTCATTCCACTTCCCTCCTTTCAGAGATCTCTCCCCTCAGGTTTCTTGGCATTACCTCCCCAAGGTCAAGTTCGTTTCCCAGGGCCCACATGGACTTTACAAGCGCGACTTCGGAGAGCATGTCGCCAAGAGGCACGACGCCCATTGAAAGGAGATCTCTGCCAGTCTCATACACGGTGAGCCTGACAGAACCCCATATGCACTGGGATGTCATGCCCACAAACCCACCGCCGGCGATGAACTCTTTAACGAAGGGGAACGCTTTACGGGCAATGTGCCCTAGGCCTGTTCCCTCGACTATTATAGCGTCGAAGACGTCTCTGTTGAAATAGGTCCTGAGAAGAACCTCGCTGAAGCCCGGGTGATACTTCATTATTGCTGACTTCTCCGAGAACCTGTTGAGCAGCCTCATGGGCCCCGCGCCCTTGGCTGTCTGTTTCTTGAAATGAATCTTCATGTTCCTGATGTCAACGCTCGCGACTGGTCTTGAGTTAACAGACCTGAATGCATCCCTCCTGCTCGTGTGGTTCTTCCTGACCCTGACGCCGCTGTGAACGGCTATCAGATCGTCGTTTAGCCCTTCATGCATCGCCACGTAAACCCCAGGTGCTCCGCTTCTTGAAGCGAAGAGGACCGCTCCTAGAAGGTTTGTTGCGGAGTCCGAGGAAGGCCTGTCAGATGACCTCTGCGAGCCCACGAATACTACCGGTCCTCTGGGATTTTCTATGGCAAAAGAAAGGGCTGCTGATGAGTAGTGCATGGTGTCTGTACCGTGAGCTATCACGACGCCCTCAAAACCCTCCTCAAAAGCCCTGTAGACCTCTTCCGCCATCAGTGCCCAGTTCGAGGGCTGCATGTTCTCGCTGAGCTCGTTCATAACAGTTCTCACGCTTATAGAAGCTATCCTCGTCAGCTCGGGAACCATATCCACTATCTGAGCCGCCGTAAATGCAGGCTTGACGGCGCCTGTCCTGTAATCAACCCTGCTAGATATCGTCCCTCCAGTTCCCAGGATGAGCACCCTAGGGCCCTGCGATGGGATCTCCCTCTCCTCAGCGACCGCCTCCTGCTGTCTCTGAGGAGGATTAACCTCAAGGATCTCGATTTCATCAAGCCTGAGACCTATGTTGTATCCGTTGCTCAGCTTTACCGTTATGTGCTCCTTATCTTCATAAAGCGTCCTTGGCATAACAATACCTTCATAAACCACATCGCCAAGCCTGAACTTAATCCTGGAAAAATCCTCCGGCTGATCCACTGGCATATATTACCTGCTTGTCTATGCCCAATAAAAGCGTTGCCTTGACTGAGCGCAGCAGCCCAACAGAACTACATAAAGCGCTCAAGGCTCATCTGCCTGAGCGCGAAGGAGCTTCTTAGCCAGCTTCTGGCCGACGTATACGTCCTCGAGAGTGCATAGCGGATCATCTCATCCTCTGATTCGAACCTCCTGAGATTCTTTAGCGCCAGCTCCGTCCCCTCCCTTACCCTCCAGACTCCCAGTCTTGGGATCCAGTTTCTGTCAACTTCGAGGAGAACTATTGTCCTGGCCTGTCTGCCTATGCTGTAAAGGTATTTGGAGACGCTGTACCTCGCAGCATAGTAGGCTCCTTCAACCTCCTCGGCGTACGTGGTCCTTCCAAGGAAGCCCTCGTAGTCCATTGCGACCTCAGGATCGCGGTTTCCATAGTAAGGTCCCCAGCTTTCAAGCATTTCGTAATAAAACTTTCCTGGCATCAACATCACTATGATCCTGTTGCCAACAGTGTATGATTCGCCCAGCAAGCAGGAGTCCAGCTCCTTCAGCTCCCTAATTCGCTCTATGTAGTATGATGAAGTTATCGAGTCCACCGCAGTAATGGACCACCTTGTGGGCACAAGCCTCCTTTCCCTTCCGAGAGCCCCCACGCTCAGCAGCTGCTGGACCTTGTACACGTTTATTCCACTGCTTTCAAGATAGAGAACCGCTTCCTTCGCCTTGAGATCCCTGTCCGAGTAGGCCTTTTCTATTCTTCTGTTAGCTTTCCCCCCGGTATAATAGAGTATGCGCTCGAGTCTCCCGCCCCCGTAAGTGGCCTCCGCAAATGCATCATACAGCATCGTTGGCCTTGACTTCTTCATCTCAAGCTCAACGGTGACGTTTCCGGTGTAGAGAGCTATCTCCCTGAGCTTTTCTATTGATGGATCGGATACATCCTTTGCAGGATTGACCGGCCTGAACGCTCCAACTCCCTGCATTCTTATCCTGAGGATGGATCTCGCATCGAGCCCGAGCCACCTTTTTGGATCGGTGTAAATCTCTATCACCTGTGGGCTCACAAGGCTAGGCCCGGCGTAGACGTTGTGCTTGCCAATAATGGGAAGAAAGACATAAGGGGGCGTTATCCCGCTTATTATTTCCATTCTTTTAACTGAAATTCAAATCAGTTCAATTTAACCGTTTCTCCCACTTTCGGTATATCGGCTATCTGCTTTCTAAATATCATCCTGTTTATCGAGTCAGAGAGCGATCTCGCCTTGCTCTCCTCACCATGAACAACGATGACCTTCTGAACCCTGTTCCTGAACTTTGATACGTAGCTAAGCAGCTGGTTGTAATCTGAGTGACCGCTGAAGCCATCAATCTTCTCAACCTTGCTCCTTACGTTTACCACCTTCAGCTTTCCGGTCTGGTCAACTATGTTTATTTCCTTTGAGCCATCGAGCACCCTCCTGCCCAGGGTGCCCGAGACCTGGTAGGACACGAAGATTATCTTGTTCCTTTCGTCCTCGGCAAGCTCTGAGAAGTACGCGACCGATGGGCCGCCCTCCAGCATGCCTGACGTTGCCAGCACGATTGATGGGCCGCTTCTGAAAACTTCCTCCCTCTCCCGTGGATGAGAGATAATTGTGTATCTTTCAGTTATGAACGGGTTCTCTCCCTGAAAGATTATCCTGTCCCTGATCTCCTTGTTCAGGAACTCAGGATACAGCAGGTGTATGCTCGTTGCCTCCGTGAGCATCCCCTCGATGTATATTGGAACCTCCGCAAGCTTCTTCTGAGCTATGTACTCGTTCAGGACCAGCAGGATCTCCTGGGCCCTTCCAACAGCGGGCACTGGTATCAGAACCTTCCCTCCGTTGTTTATCGTTTCATTTATTGAGCTTACGAGCCTCTCCTCGGCCTCCTCGCGCGCAGGCATTACGTCCTCCCTTGCCCCGTAGGTGGACTCGGTTATCAGCGCCTCAACCCTTGGAAAGGTGTAGTTAGCTGGCTGGAACAGCCTTGACTTGTTGAACTTGTAATCGCCTGTATAGACGAGGTTGAAGAGACCCTGGCCTATGTGCAGATGAACTATGGCTGAACCAAGAATATGCCCGGCGTTGCTGAGGGTGAGCTTGACGTCGGGAGCTATGTCAGTTACCGAGTTATAGGGCAGGGTTATGCAGTGCTTGATGAACTCCTTGACATGGGACATCTCGTAATAAAGCTTCTTGCCCTCCGCCTCCGCAACCTTAAGGGCATCGGTAAGCAGCAGGGTCGTCAGGGTCAGCGTCGGCTCCGTGCAGTAAACTGGTCCATCGTATCCGTACTTGAAGAGCACCGGCACGAATCCGGTGTGATCTAGGTGAGCGTGCGTCAGCACAACAGCGTCTAGCTCGTCCAGAGGTACGTTGATCAGATCGAACCTCGGGAACATCTCTGTGGATGATGAAACGCCAAGATTAACCCCGCAGTCTAGGAGTATTTTTGATTCAGGAGTCGTGACGAGTATTGAGGACCTTCCCACCTCGTTTGCGCCTCCTAGGAACGTTATTAAAACGTCCTTGTTTGCTGATATCTTTTCCCTGAATATCCTGTTCCCTATGTCCCTGAGCAGCTGGAGTCTTTCATCTTCGGCACTTTTCATGGCGTGGACGAGGAACTCATACGTCTGAGGGTTGCTGTATATGACCCTTCTTATCTTGACCTTCCAGCCTATGTCCTCAGCCAGCCTGTTTATCTTCTCCCTTACCTCGCCCTCCATGACTGATGGATCCTTGACCTCTATCAGGATCTCTCCCTGTATTCCATCGAATATGATCCCTGACAGCCCAGCCTCCTTTGGGATCTGACGGTAAAGCTCCTGCCTAGCCTCCTCCTCTTCCTTTCTCTCGCTCTCGTCCGCCTTAACGACCACGTGCTTCTTTATGACGCTGACGATGCTCGGCACGAGCGTCGGGTTCTGCATGAAGAACTTCAGGTTGCGCGTGTATAGAGCTATCTTCGGCCCTTCGAACTCTATACGGGATACCTGAGCCTCCGGTGGAAGCCTCTCAAAGATCTGATATATGATGTTTGAGAGCTTTTCCTCTTCCTGACCCATTTTATATCTTTATCAGCTTAACAAGGGAATCCTTCTCCTCTTTGCTGAGCTCCCTGTATCCCTTAGCGTCTATGATTCCTATGTTGAAGTCGTTTCCAGTAGCTATATCCCTTCTCATGGCGGAGGTTATGGCAAGCGCTGCCAGCTTTATCCCCTCCTCAACGCTCATGTTCTCCCTGTAGCTGTCCTCAAGCACACCAAGAGCTACGGGCGACCCGCTACCCGTCGCCGCAACGGCCTCCTTCGAGAGAGATCCGAAGAGGTCAACCATGTACAGGCTCGGGCCCTCCAAGTCATAACCCCCTATCAGCGACTCAACCTGAAGAGGATAGAGCCTGTTGTAAAAGAACACGTTGGCGGCCAGCCTGGCGAGGGCAGAAACCGGAATTGGCCTGCCCCTTTCGATCCTGTACATTCTTGCGTGATACTTGAGAATGTCGATGACGTTCTGAGCATCTGCAACTGTGCCGGCTATTGTCATGGCCACGTGATCGTCTATCTTGTATAGCTTTCTTCCAACCGTGTTAGCAACAAAGTAGCCTGAAGTTACACGAGCGTCAGTGGCCAGGATAACCGCGTCCTTAACTATGAATCCTACGGTAGTTGTGCCAGTTTTACTAACAGGAAGATTATTGATCAATTAAAATCACATGAAGATATAGCGGTCCATTATAAATAAATTACGCTCTTTTTACCAGCTAGCGGCAAACCGTCATGAAGCTAATAGAAGAGCTCGAAGGAGACGTTGCCGCCCTCGATAACCGCCATCGCTGCGGTTCTGTTAAAGTAGGGCTCTCCAATCCTGGAGAACACCGTTATTACTAGGCCGTCGTGGTTCAGCTTGTAGCCCTCAGCGGGCTCATGCCCTCTTATGAGAAAGCGCTTGGAGTTGAGCATGAGCCACTTTACCGTTATGTCCTTCCCGAACAGAAAACCTATGCCGCGGGGGGAAGGCATGAAGCCCAGGCCCTCAAAAGGATCGTTCCAGAGAATCTCATGAGCTGACCTTCTCACCTCGTTCTCGTTGTCAAGGCTGAATGGGTGTATGGGAAATCCTCCGTGAAGGGCGATAAAGTCATCGCCCAGGAACACAAGTGGAAGCACCTGAAAGGTGTTGAAGAGCTCGGCGTAGGCCATTTCGCTTCTCTCGCTGCCAAACCTCTCCCTTAGCTTGTCTGTAATGTCGTGCGGATATGGCACAGATGCCGCATCTGGCTCGTGATTTCCCCTCAGGGGAACGTACCTGTCGCGAAGGACCTGCTTCAGCGCGGATATTCCTATCCAGGTTTCAACCTGATATGGGCCCCTGTCCCCGTAGTCGCCAAGAGTTATAAGGACCTCATCGTCCCCAATCTCGCCTATCCTTTCAAGGATCCTTCGAAAAGTAATCAGGTCCCCGTGGATGTCGCCAATCACGTAGTATCTTGATGCTGACCTTCTTTCGACAGGCGATGACAGGCTGCTTCGTAGCTTGAAGAGCTCTGCCACGAACTCATCGTACGAAATGCGAGCGTCAGGGCCAGGAAGAATGTCCGAGATCTTCACTTCATCTCACTCAGGATCTCCGCGAGGGCGCTCACGAGAGCCTTTTTCTTGTCCTTGCCGTACTTTCTGATGAGGATTCCCATCAGGTACTCGAACTTCTTGTTGTATTCGAGGTCCTTAATTCTGCCGTAGTTCTCTCTGACTATCTCCTCTATCTGCCTCCTCAGGTCCTCGGCCTCAGGTGCAGATGTCCTTATCACAACCTCCTCGCCGCTGATCCACTTCCTGAGATACTCCACTACCGTCGAATGATCGGGCAGGCTGTCGTAGTTTGTCAGTATTTTTACCAGTCCGCTAACGTCGTCAGGAAGCCTTTCTATCGAGTCCCTTTTCATTAGATACGACAGCTCGTTGGCCAGAACTGATGCCGCAACAGCTTTCAGCGTCGAGTCCTTTGATCTGACTAGCTCATAGATCCTGTAGAGCTCCCTGTTTGAGCTTATCTTTCTTGCCAGCTCCTCGTTGATTCCGTCCTTTAGGAGAGATTCATACCTCTGCTCATAGGACCCCTTGATTTCGTCCTTAATCCTCTCTATGAGGCTCTCGCTTATGACTATGGGCGGCAGGTCTGGCTCGGGCATGTATCTGTACTCCTCCTCGAACTCCTTGCTCCTGCTGGATATGGTTATCCTTCTCTTCTCGTCCCAGGCCCTCGTCTCCCTCACAACCCTGATGCCCTTCTCATACAGGGTCTTTTGTCTGAACACTTCGTAGATTACAGCCTTTTCAACCGAGGAGGCACCCGTTATGTTCTTGATTTCGACCCTCTCTCCTCCTGCATACGAAACGTTCACGTCGACTCTGAGCGCGCCCTCGAAGTCCTTGATGCTCATTCCGATGTCCTCCAGGCCCTGAGTAAGCCTCTCAACAAAGTCCCTTGCCTCCTCTGCAGAGGACATGTCAGGAGCGGTTACGATCTCCACCAGGGCTATTCCAGACCTGTTGTAGTCAATAAGCGAGTATCTTGCTGTGGCTCTTGATCCCTCGTATACTATTCGTCCTGGGTCCTCTTCCAGATGTATCCTCTCTATCCTGACCACCTTTCCGTTCGTCAGCTTCAAAGAACCGTCATGGGCCAGCGGGTAGCCGCCAGCCTTGTCGTACTGGGTTATCTGGAAGTTCTTCGGCAGATCGGGATAAAAGTAGCTCTTCCTGAAGAAGTATGAGACCGGATACGGCTGGGCATTCAACATGATGGCTATCTTAAGCGCCTCCTCCACCGCCTTTTTGTTAAGCGAGGGCATGGACCCTGGAAGGCCTGTGCACACAGGACATATGTTGAGGTTAGGAGGCTTGCCCCTGTAGTCCGAGGAACATGAGCAGAAGAGCTTGGTCCTAAGGTTCACGAGCTGAACGTGAACTTCTAGGCCTATCTTAACCTCATTCATGCCTGATCACTCCAAGAGCCCTCTCCGCCTCAGACGCTATGCCGATAATCTTCATGTCGTCTCCCCTGAGCCCTATAAACTGGCCTCCAACGAAGAACTCACCGGCCTTGCCAACGGGAATGGATATTGCTGGTGATCCCGTGAGGTTCGGGAGGACGGTCAGGACGTCGGCGGCATACGCCATTTTCGGGTCCCTGATGCCCTCCCCGATCCTCCATGGAAGAACCGGCATTGTAGGTATGTACACGGCGTCGTAGCCTTTCATTACCCTCTCGAACTCGGCCCTTATCTCCTTCCTTATCTGCAGCGCCTTCAGGTAGTACGTCTCATAGTACCCTGCTGAAAGTATAAATGTGCCCATCATTATCCTGGCCTTAACCTCTGAGCCGAAGAAGCTCCTAGCGGCCTCTATGTAGCTTCTCCAGTTTCCTGCTACATCCAGCTTGGGACCGTATCTTATTCCATCATACCTCGAGAGGTTTGTGCTGGCCTCCGCGCACGCGATCGTATAGTAGGAGCTGAGCACGTAGTCGGTCTCCCTGAACTCGTCCAGATAGTCAAAGATGAACCCAGACCTCTCCAGCTTAGATATTGAATCGTAGAAGACCTTCTGAACCCGCTCGTCTGCCATCTTTACAAAGCTCCTGAGAACGAGGAGCCTTGGCCTGACAGCCTTCCTCGGCGTGAGGTCAACGTTGAATGACGTGGAGTCCCTGAGATCCCTGCCTGCTATCATCTTGAAGATGAGCTCCGCGTCCCCTACAGTTTTAGATATGACCCCTATGACCTCAAGGCTGTTAGCGTACGCAATAAGCCCATATCTTGACACAGCTCCGTAGGACGGCTTGAAACCTACAGTTCCTGTAAAGCTAGCCGGGGCCCTTATTGAGCCTCCGGTGTCGGATCCAAGGGCAACTGGGGCCATATCAGCAGCTACAGCAGCAGCGCTCCCGCTGCTTGACCCGCCTGGAACGTAATCCGTGTTTATAGGGTTTCTGGTTGGACCGAAGGCGCTGTTCTCTCCCGAGCTGCCCATCGCAAACTCGTCCATGTTCGTTTTGCCCAGGATTGACCCTCCGTTCCTTTTCAGCCTCTCCACCGCAGTGGCATCGTATGGGGGAACGTAGTTATCCAGCATCCTTGAAGCGCATGTCGTTCGAATGCCCTTGGTTGAGATGTTGTCCTTGATGGCAATGCCTATCCCCCTCAGAGGCCCATCAGAGGGGCTCTCCTGGGGCTTCATCAGGGTTATGTAGGCGTTTATTGTGGGATTTAGCCCAAGGGCGTTCCTGTAATAGTACTCGTTAACGTCATCAGGGCTGATGCTTCCGCTTTCCACGTCCCTGAGTATGGTTAAAAACGAGCGACCCCTGAGGTTCATAGCGTCCTAGGACCCTTAACGTACCTATCTTTAACGCTGTTGAAGGTTTTCAGAACTTCATCGGATTCAAACTGCAGGGGCTCGTCCTCCCTTTCATGATATCCCTCTGGCGCCAGCACAAACGCCTCCTTTGGAACCTCCACGCTGTCCAGCCTTGAGAGCAGCTCCTCGAGCGCTTCAAGCTTTTTGCTTATCAGCTCCTCCTCGTCCTTTCTGATTTTGATCGCGGCCAGCCTTGAGAGCTTCTGGATTGAGTGCCTCATGGCACCAGCCTCCTCATGTCCCTTGGATACAGCACGACCTCTCTTATGTTGTCTACGCCCGTGAGCACCATCATGAACCTGTCCACCCCGAACCCAAAGCCGCCGTGCGGAGGCATTCCATAGTAATACGGAAGCAGATGGTACTTAAAGCCTTTGGGCGAGAGCCCAACCCTCTTCAGGCCTTTTCTCAGCATGGCCGGATCGTGAATCCTCTCGCCCCCGCTGCTCAGCTCCGTATCCCTGTACATGAGGTCAAAAGAGTAGCTGTATAGATCGCCCTTTGGCTTTATGTAAAACGGCTTAAGCTTGAGGGGCCACTCCTTGATAAAGTAAAAACCTCCAACGTGACCTCCAAAGGCCTCCAGGTGCTTTGCCTGAAGGTCCTCTCCCTCCTGAAGCTCCTCAACGTTTTCGTTTATCCACTTAACGACCTCGGAGTAGGTGTATCGGGGAAATCTGTCCGGAAGATCTATGACTGGAGCCCTGATCCTCTCTATCAGGTCCCTGTCCCTCTCGTATACCCTCCTTATCACGTATTTCACCATGTCCTCGAGGACGTCCATTATCTCATCGTTGTTAAGATAGGCCATCTCGGCGTCAAGGCTTATAGCCTCGCTCAGGTGCTTGAGCGTCCTTGATGGCTCGGCCCTGAATATGGGCCCTATTTCGAAGACCCTCTCAAAAGCCATCGTGAGCTCCTCCTTGTACAGCTGGGGAGACTGGGCAAGAAACGCCTGCTTATCATAGTACATCAGAGGGAACAGAGCAGCCCCTCCTTCCGAAGCGGTTGCTATTATCTTCGGGGTCTGGACCTCCACGAAGTCCTTTGAGATGAAGTACTCCCTGAAGTACTGGAGGACCTTTGACCTGAGGGTGAAGATTGCTATGTTCTTCGGCCTTCTCAGATCGAGCGCCCTGTAGTCAAGCCTGAGGTCCAGCGATGGAAGCTCCGTTGCCATGATGTTGAAGGGCGGCAGCTTCTTTGGCTTCGAGAGCACCTTTATTGAGCTGACGTGTATTTCAAACCCATTGGGAGCCCTGTCGGTGGTCCTTATTGTGCCCCGCGCCCAGATGGAGGCGTTTTGCTTTAAGCCCCGGCTCATTAGCTTCCTTTCCTTTATTACAAGCTGCACCTGTCTTCTGTTCTCGTAGACTATAAGAAAGACGACGGTCTTCTGCTCCCTAACGCTGAGGACCCATCCAAACACTTCGGCTTCAGCGCCGTCAACGATTCCGTTCCTTGCAATTAGCATTTTACCCAGAGAATATCAATTCGTTGCTTATTATTGTTTTCTGAAGAAGAGGGCCGCTCTCACGGTCGCTTTCCGTACTCCTAAGCGCAGGCCCCTCCCCTGAAGTATGTCTATCTGATGCCTTTTTCAACATCTGAGAAGTACTGGCGATAAAGGTATGAATTGAGATACGTTGCTGAGGCCGATACAGCGAAGGGAACCAGGGGAGGCGCGAACTCGAGGAGGAATCCGCCGAGAACCGTTGAAAAGGCCGATGCCATGAGCCTGGAGAACTGGTTCAGCCCGCTTCCGGTAGCCCTCTGTTCCTCTCCTATGAGGCCCATCATCAGCGAGCTCTGTATGGGAAGCGAGATCGCCCTAAGCGGCGTCAGGATTAGGTACATCGCCTCTGCAAGGAAAGCGCTGCGCATGAGCGGAAGAAGGAGGAGGGCTGTGGCCGAAAGCGTTCTGGTTATAATTATTGATTTGGTGAAGCCCAAGGCCCTGTTCAGGGATGGGGAAAAGATGTACGCGAGACCTGTAAGATATCCTCCCATCGAAAAAAGCATGCCGATCTGGGCCTTGCTTAGGTCAAATAAAACCTCAAATATTATCGCAAAGAAAGGAGTGACCAGCCCCTGCGAGAACCCGTTAAGAAGGCCAGTTAATGAAAAGTACTTTATGTAGTTGGGACCTCCGCTCCTCCCTCGCGGGCTCTCCCTCGTCTCTGCGGTTGCCTTTCTGGGGGTAGGAACATATCTCTCTACTATGAAGAGGGCAAGGATTATTGATAGAAGCGAAAGCATTAGTGATTCGTAAAAGGAGGCTGAGTAGCCTTCAAGGCCCGCTATGTAGGCTCCAATGCCTCCTGCGAACGCGGATATCATGTTGTTTAGGGCAAAGTAAGCGGTCAGCCTCTCCCTTTTGGCGTTCTCAGCTATCAGCGCTGTCATTATAGGACCAGCTGAGGCTCCAACGGCCCCGCCTATCAGGCCTCCAGCTGTTCCTAGGCCGCCCAGCGCCGCAGCTGCCATGAGCGCGTAGTAGTTTCTTGATGCAATTATAAGCACTATTGAGAGGCTCATCAGAAGAAAGTTGATCAGCAGTATCTTTTTCCGCCCTATCGCATCAGCATAATATCCAAATATTAGTGAAAGAATGGGCGTAAAGAACGCGCCAGCCATAAATATTGCGCCTATTTCATAAAGGGGAAACCTTAGCACGTCATAAAGATAAAGGCTGAAGGAGATGGTCAGCATTCCAGCAAAGAGGCTTCTGATTCCTCTAACAGCAAAAATTATCAGGATATTCCGTTTTGATATATCTTTCACGTTCGCCAATAGAGCTCTGAAGCTTTTAAGCTTAAAGCCATAATGCGCCCAAAAATCAAAAATAGTTGTTGTGGTAAGCGCCTTTTTAAGAGACCTTGGCTGCCTCTTCCAGGCTCTTTCTCGCGAGCTCAGGTCCGAGGGCCATTTCAGCGAAGGCGCCTATCAGCATGACTATTCCGGTTATTACGAATATCGGAAGCAGCCCCGATACCTTGCCAACGAATGATGCAAGGGCGAAAGGCGCTATTATTCCGCCAAGCCTTCCGAAGCCAACTGCGGTGCCCATGGCTGAGCCTCTAGCCTTGGTCGGGAACATCTCCCCTATCTGCGGATAGAGAACTCCGGCAGCGGCATATACGAAGAAGTAGAGGAGCACCAGAAGAACGAGGAACGTGCTGAAAGATATAAAAGTAACGATCAGGCCTATGATGATGGAAAGTATTCCGCCCAGCCCATACGAAAGCGCTATCGTTGGCCTCCTGCCAATTACATCGAGAGCCCATGACATCACAAAGACGCCAATGACGCCGGCACCCGTCATGGCTGCCAGGAGATCGAGCTATCATTTCATAATAATAGACGAAATGAACAGGGCAGATGCGGATAAGGCGTTTGGGGACTTCTTCACTATATTCTCCTCCCTTAACCCAGATGACTGGGAGGTTCCTGCATCCC
>JBMFIC010000002.1:0-150633 GCA_049976505.1 Nitrososphaeria archaeon
TCAAGCATCATCTCGGGCTCAAGGGTTCCCTCCAGGTGAAGGTGAAGCTCGGCCTTAGGAAGCCCTGATATGAACTCGTAAAGAGAATCCCCGGCTGACATTTTGTAAATAATGCTCCCGATCGCATTTTAATTTTACTCAGACGCCAACGGGTTTTTGAATTCAGTTTTTAAAGAACCTCTATGTGCTTAATTAGCGATCTCAAATCGTAGAAGGAGTAAGTTGGCAATGATGAGGGGGATCCATGAGGACCCTTTCTGAACCTGTATATTAAAATGGTTTTGAACCCATAATAGCTAGGGACTTCAACGTCAAAAAAGAAGTCGTCCCCTATGACTATAGTTTTATCCTTATGAACGTTCAGCTTTTCGAACATGTGCATCTTTGACACGCCTAGCCGATCGGGCGAGTATATGTCATCAAAATAATGCCTCATGCCCATAATTTCTAAGAGCTTTGACTGATACTTGTAATATCCGTTCGTATATGCATATATCCTGCAGCCTAGCCTTTTCAAGGTCTTGAGCAGCTTAAGGGCGTTTCTGAACCTGTAAACAAAAGGCCATCTGTAGTATTTTTCCTCCAAGCGATCAAGCTCAAAATAGAACTTTGGTCTTACGTGTTCAAGGTAAAGCTTTTCCCAATCAAAAGAAAGCCAGGAGAACTCAGAGAGATATCGATAATGGGCGCTCAGTATACTTGTCTTGGCCTCGAACGGGTCTGTAGAAGATTCAAAGAGATATTCTGGAAATATCTCGTCTGCAAAATCATTATGAAATATTGTATCATCAAGGTCAATGAGAACGTCAAATCCGTTCATCTTCAGGGAAATCACGTCCTGTCTGCATCCGCAGCCATCGATACGCCTGTCAACTATAAGCGAACCGCTATTTGTTTCATAATAAACCGAGGCGCGCGATTTCAGAGCTATAACGTAATCCCTCAGAAGCTCGTAATTCATAGAAGGAAGATCCAACCAATCCAAGTTATTTATGTTTTGGTCTTTCCCCTTTCCTGTAACAAGGCCTGAAGGGCTGCATCCTTGATTTTCCCAGCCTTAACTAACATCTCATACAGCGGTATTAAGTATGCTACAATGAAGCCGTTATCGAAATGAAGGCTCTTCTTCAGCTCCTCGAGCAGCTTCTTGTAATACTCTCGCTTTTCGCTTTCCTGAACTACTGTAAATGGAATAAGATACTGGTTGAAATTACCCCTGACGTTATAAATCGCGTTCGTGATGAACGTGTTAAAGTATCTTAACAGACGCCACTCCTGTGTCCTTACTATCCTGCCCAGGATGATGTCAGCCTCTGAAAGCCATCTAGCCCTTTGATCAATATCAATCGGCTGATTATAAAAAAGAGTGGCAGCAACCGTCTTCAGCTTTGTTTCAGGATCGTCCTGCCAGTTTGCTATATATGTGAAAGCCTCCTGAAAGCTTCTGGCGTACATAGCCCCCTTGACTGCCTCCTCCGCTGTATACTTAACATCCTTGAAAACTATGTTTTCCTGAGCGGCCTGTAGCTGGTTAATAGCGTATCTGATGTCTCCTTCTGACTCGTAAATAATGTTTTTAATAACATCATCGCTTACGTTGACGTTTTCCTTGAGTGCTATGTTCTTAAGCCACATGAACATCTCCCTGCTTGGGACGCGTTTCCACTCTATTACCTCACTCATTTTCTCAAGGTTCTTCATGAAATCCTTCATCGTGTTGGAGGCCATTATAACGGGAACGCTCGCCTTTGGTATCCATTCCTCGAGGAAACTTATTCCGCCTGCGTCCCCCTTGCTGTACATTCCATCAACCTCATCGAGGAAAACTATAACTCTCTGACCGTAGAGGTTTACCGGTGATATGTGCCCAAGAGCTGCCTCAAGCTTTTCCCTAGTTCTTACATCGCTTGCATTGAGCTCCATAACATATACGTTGAAGTCGTTGCTGAGAGCCCTGACAGCTGTCGTCTTGCCGGTTCCTGGAGGACCCACTATAAGGAGTGGCTTTGAGCCCTTTTTCCAGTTCTTGAGCCATTTTACGATAAGCGCCCTGTTCTCCTCATTGCCCAGCATCTGAAATATTGACCTTGGCCTGTATTTTTCAGCCCACATAAGCCAGTGCCCCTGATATTAAGAACACAGCCAACGCTAAAAACATTAACTTTAGGACGTCATTCTTCACCTTCAGGGACTTCTTTGCTGTTGGATCCTTGATAAGAGACCAGGTCCTCTCAAGCATAAAATAATCAACTGCTAATATCATGGGCAGATATAAGTACCATGTTTCGAAAAATTTCGCCGATATCAATGATAAAACTACGGCCGATGTCATGAACGCAAAGGCCAGCTCAGAAGCCCTTCTAGAGCCCTTTTCTATTGCAACTGTTTTGATTCCCCTTCTTGAATCCCCCTCCACATCGCTGATGCCCTTTATGACCTCCCTGCTCAGGCCCGCGAAGAATGCTATTCCAGCAAGAAGGAACGGCAGCGGCTCATACCTTTCGGCTATGATGCTGCCATAAATAAAGGGTATTGCCATGGATAGGGCAACCAACGAGTTTCCTAAAAGACCCATTTTCTTAAACTTCCAGCTGTATAGAAACGAGATCAGCGCGAAGATGAAAGCTACAAGCAGGGCTATCAGGTTTATAAATGCGGAGGTAGCTATCCCAAGCAAAAGGAGCAGAAGAGCTAAACTGAGACCTGCACGAACTGAAACTCTTCCGGAGGCAAATGGCCTCTGCGGGGAGTTTATCTTATCCACTTCTATGTCAAAATAATCATTTATAACCATCGAATATGCCGTTATAAAGAAACCAACCAGAAAGCCAAGCGTTAAATTATAATAGTTAAAGTAGCGAACCAGAAAAGCGCCGACAATCACGCCAAACCCGCTCAGAATGCAGTTGGGCAGCCTAATTAACTCAATTAATTCCTTCAATTGAAACCCCACTTATCTGAAAGAGCCTGTAAAAATAAACGTCTCCGTTTCTTTCTACTATCGCTACAAGCGCCTCCTTCCTATGCTTGATTGAGAGCTTAACGAAACGTGTCAGGTCCTCAACACTGTAGTTCTCACCCTCCCTGAGTATCTTTACATAGTAGCCATTGGAGCCCCTATTTGCTAGGAGATCGAAGACCTCGACGGGACTGAGCTTAACGGCATAGCCTTTACTCCTTAGCTCCTTGTACACGAGATACTTCGTAAGCTCGATGCGATCTTCAAGACGCTTGAACATTTCAGAAAAGCTAATAGCTGATCCATCAGTGCCTGCTACCTTTCCCTGCTGAATGAGAAATAGAACCTCGTAAGGATTGCTGAAGTTAAGTGCCATATTATCCAGCTTCGCATATCCCTCCTTTATTGTCGACTCTAAGGCAGCTTTTTCAATTAGAAAATGCCCTACCGACACATTTTCAACCTTAAGAGCAACCTTCTCGCTTTT
This sequence comes from Nitrososphaeria archaeon, assembly GCA_049976505.1. GTDB lineage: Archaea > Thermoproteota > Nitrososphaeria > Conexivisphaerales > UBA164 > CAYFFZ01. The sequence goes on from JBMFIC010000002.1 coordinate 3,447, forward strand.
CTGCGACGATGACATTTTTACCTAGTACTTCTTAACAACCAGTACTGGAATCTTGCTCTCCCTGACGAGCTTTGCGGATACGCTTCCAAGCAGGAGCCCCTTGAATGTCGAGAGACCCCTTGACCCAACTACTATCATATCGGCCTGTATCTTTTGCGCGTAATCAAGGATCGCGTCAGCCGGAGAGCCCTCGATCAGGACGGCCACTGCCTTTCCACCTGCTGATTTTATCTCTTCGACTACCTTTTTGAGCTCATCCTCGCTGTGCTTCTTTATGTTCTCAAAGACCGACTGCGGAATTTCCACCCCATATGAATAAAGCTGAGCCAAATCTATAACCGTGACTATATGAATTTCAGCCTCGTTAAATTCCTTCAGCCTCTTAAGGAACTCTATGGCCGCCTTTGCGTGCGCTGATCCATCATATCCAACGACAATTTTATTTATCATTGTTATTTTTTTGGAATTCTAACATATTAAAACGTTTTTATGAAAGGGCATGAATTATGGCTTTTGACCTAAAGTTTTTATATTGATCCTCTATTTGGATTATTGAGCCGCCGTAGCTCAGTTTGGTAGAGCGGCCGGCTGTTAACCGGCAGGTCGTCGGTTCGAGTCCGACCGGCGGCGCTCAATTTTTATCATTAAAAAAGGACTTAGAGGGCTACGATTGTATCATTGTCGCAATTTTTGCCCCTTTCAATTAAAACTTTTAAACTCTTCTTTCAAATTATGTTATGGTTAGCATCATAATCTCTGGAATGGCGGGAGTTGGAAAGAGCACCGTGGCAGCGATGATTTCTAAGGAACTAGGAATGGAGCTCAAAGTTGGAGGAGATCTTCTTAAGGAATACGCAAAAAACCTCGGTTTCACCGGAACGGAAAGGATTGATTTTTGGGATACCGAAGAGGGAAAGAAGTTTTTGGAACTCAGAACGCAGAACGAGCTTTTTGACAAGGAGCTCGACGCCTATTTGAACAGGCTGATAAACCAAAAGGAGCTGGTGATAACCAGCTGGAGCCTTCCCTGGATCTCTGAAGGCAACCACGTTAAGGTCTGGCTCAAGGCTTCCCAGCAAACTAGGGCCCGAAGAATTTCAAAGAGGGATTCCATATCATTGGAGAAGGCACTTGAAATCGTAAAAACGAGAGATGAGGAGAATTATCAGCATTACAAGAAGCTGTACGGAATAGAGCTTGACAAGGACCTGAGCGTGTTTAACGTGGTGATAGATACGGAGCACGTTGATCCGGCTACAATCAGTAAAATGCTTATAGCCTACTACAGATCTTATAAGATGTATCTATCTGAGGAATATGAAAAGAATTGCGGATCTGCTAATAGAAAGGACTGAGCCCTTTTACGATGAAGCCCCAAGCGATCAGTATGGAACTGCGCCTGAGGACAGAAGCCTGGAACTTCACTTGGAGTATGGTTTTGTGCCTCTAGATAAGCCGCCAGATCATACAAGCTTTGAAGTTGTAAGCTGGGTTAAGAAGATGCTGGGAGCCTCGAAAGCAGGGCACAGCGGAACTCTTGATCCCAATGCCAGCGGGCTCCTGCCTGTGGGAATAAACTCAGCGACGAAGGCCCTTTCAGCTCTTCTGCTCGGCCCTAAGGAGTACATAGCTGCGATGAAGCTTCACGGAGAAGTGCCCGAAGATAAAGTAAGAGAGGCGGTAATGATGTTCAATGGAATGATCTACCAGAGACCTCCAGTCAGGTCAAACGTCAAGAGAAACCTTAGAATAAGAAGAGTTTATGAAATAGAAATACTAGAGAACTACGGCCGCTTCTATCTACTGAGACTGTTAGTTGAATCCGGCACCTACATCAGAAAGATAATTTACGACGTTGGCGAGCTTCTTCAGGTAGGGGCTACCCTGGTGGATCTCAGAAGAACAAGGGTTGCCAACTATACCGAGGAAAATGGGCTCGTGCGCCTACAGGACATATGGGATGCCATTAACAGATACAAGGAGAAAGGAGATTACAGCAGGCTGAAGGAGGTCGTCAAGCCTATAGAGGTAGCGCTCACCCATCTAAAGCCAATAATTATTAAGAACTCAGCAGTAGGAGCGGTGTGCAATGGCGCGCCCTTAGCGCTGCCTGGCGTATCAAGAGCCGATCCTACTATTGAGGCCAACGACTGGGTTGCGCTTTATACTGTAAAGGGCGAGATAGTTGCCATTGGTAAGGCAGCTGTAAGTTATGCGGATATGGAGAGCATGCAGAGAGGAGTAGTTGTCAACATAGATAGGGTGATAATGAAACAGGGCATGTACCCTAGGATCTGGAAAGCTCACTGACTAGCCTTTTTGCTTCATCAACAAGCCTGAGATACTCTGGACCTTCAGCCTTGATCTTTATCTGGGGCATCGTGTTGGATTTTCTTACGAGAACCCATCCTCCCTCCATGTACGCCTTTATCCCATCCACTGTAATCACTTTCCTTGCCCTGCTAACGTAATATTCTGTCATTTTTTCGATTACGTAATCTTTGCGATTCTCTGGCACCGTCACAGTAACTATATCAGATGATGGCGGAAGATTCAGGGCATCAATGTAGTCCGAGAGCCTGATACCGAGACGTTTCAGGATCTCCAGGACTCTGACGAAGGCAAAGATCGAGTCATCGGATCCCTTAGCCTCCTTGAAGTAGTAATGCCCGCTTACTTCGCCTCCAATAAGTGCGCCGGTTTTCTTCATCAAATCCGTTATAAAAGAATGCCCAATCCTGCTGACATACACTTCGTATCCAAGCTCTCTTAGCCTTTCCTCAATCCTTTCCGAAAAGCTTACCTCTATTACAGCCTTTTTGTTTTCTCTCTCTTTGTAGTTTTCAGCAAGCAGCGCAAAGAGAACATCGCCCTTAACCGTTCTTCCGTATTCATCTACCATAACGAGCCTGTCGCCGTCGCCGTCAAAGGCCGCGCCTATCACGCCCTTTTCACGTGTCTTCCGCTTAAGCACGGTTAGCGAGTCATCAGTTGGCTCGCTTGGCCTGTTTGGAAATCTTCCGTCTGGCTCCGGAAACAGGAGCTCGCAGCTTATAGAGTACGCTCTGCATAACTTAGGCACAAGGCTGTAAGTGCTTCCATTGCCTATATCAACAATTACGTTCATGTTAAGGTCCGTTTTAATCTGCTCCTCTAAGAATTCAAGATAGCTTCCCTCGGCATCAGCAACTATCGCTTTACCTCCTTCTTTTTTAATTGGCTCAGGATTTTGAGCAAAAATCTCCTTTATTCTCTCCATTCCAGATCCCTCGCCCAGCACCGTGGCCTCTGGGCCACACAGCTTAAAGCCAACCCACTCTGGCGGGTTGTGACTCGCAGTGACCATTATTCCTCCTATCAAGCCCTTCCTGATAATGTAGTTATAAAAGACAGGCGTCGGCACAAGTCCAAGCTTGTGTACCTCATGGCCCTCAGATGCCAGCTCGTCGGAAACTACCTCATAAAGCCTTCTGCTGTTATCTCTAACGTCGTATGCAACTGCAACTCTCATCCTTTCAACTCCGAAGTAAACGGAAAAGCTCCTAGCCAATCTCCTGGCAAACTGATCATCGATCTGGCTGCCATAGATGCCCCTTATATCATATGCTTTGAAAACCTCATCTGCCGGAGGCTGACCCATGTGCTTAATTCTGGGAAAGATTGCAAATAAACCTTAACCCCAGAACAAATTTCTGAATGCGTCCGCCAGGATAACCAGATCTGCTATCTCTTCGGCTTTGGCGTTTTTCTTTTTATCAAAAAAGTTTGCGCTATCGTTAGTGAGCCTGCTCCTGCATATTTCCCATGCTTCGATTAAATCGTTTTCTGTTACATTATCGTAGTACCCTTTAAGCAATGAAGTTATGCTCAAAATAAGCCTTCTATCAAGAACTCCAGTCTTTGCTGTTTCAGCGAAAACATAGAAACTATCGAAGATCTTCCCCAGGTCTTCCTGATCAGGTCCATCGTTCATCATTACGCCATTTCACGTTAATTAAAACATAGAACAAAAATTTATATAAAACTTTTTGTCAGAACTTATATACCAATTTATTCTATGTAGATCTTCTTACCTTTCTGCGTCAGAGGAGCCTTTGGCTCAAATGTTACCTGAAGGATGCCGTTGACGAACGTGGCCTTGGCCGTGTCAGGGTTAACTTCAACATCAAGAGGTATATCAACTTCAAATTTCTTGTTGACCCCCTCGGCATATATATGTACGGATCTCTCTGTGGCTTCAAGATCTATCTTCTCCTTCTGGGCACCTGGAAGCTCAACTATAACGTTTACTTTATTGGTGTTTGGGTCAACGATGACATCGTAGTACGGTTTGACCACTTCGCTCCTCTTAACGCCCTTTGCGCTGGGTTCCACGTTTCCGAACTCCCTGATTACAGGCCTCCCATCCTCTCCGATGGTCCATGAAATACCATAGAAGAAAGGTCCTTCAAATTCCCCCTTTTCAATGGACTCGAACAGCTTGTCGAACATCTCGTCTATCTCTTTGAAGTAGTCCCATATATCACGTGGAGGTTTCCTTTTTTCAGGCTCATCGCGTGGCATATATTATTTTATTACGTGCTTTCTTAAAAACTAAACTCTAAAAGCCAAATACAAAGGTGACCGCTGAACATAATCGTTCAAAGTGATGTACGGCCTATCGGATGTAACGGCCCGCATACAGCTTTGAAATAAAGCATTACAACTCGGTTTTATAAGAAAAATAGCTTTACCGTTCGAAATCCTGAGCATTCGAAACCAGCGCTTAAATTCTAATATCCCAGCTGCTTCTGTTTTATGCTGAATACCCTATTTTAACAAGGTGGGGACGGTGGGACTTGAACCCACAACCAGCAGGTCTCTCCACGCTCCAGAATTTTCATCAGGGCTCAGATGACCCTCTTCATTTCATTCTGGAGCCTGCCGTCCTGCCTTTTAGACGACGTCCCCACCTAGAACTTTTTCCTTCCTTTATCTTTAAAAATTTTTCCCAGAAAAATGCACAAAAGCCCTACTGAACAATGGGGTCACTCATTCTTCAGCAGTCTTGTTAGAAGCTCGAGATCCTCTCTGTAACTTTTAGCGCTGGTTTTTACAGTAGAGAAGGCATGCCTCCTACCGTCAGAGTAGTATCCCTTGATCAATATTTCATCTAGACTCCTTATTATGGTGTAAATTCCAGCTGGAAAATGACATCCGCCCTGCATCATCTCATTGAACGCCAGTTCGATCAAGGCCCTTATACTTATCATACGATCTGAAATAGTATTGACAATTTCCTTAGCCCTTTCGTCTTCATCCAGATACTCAACGGCGATTATTCCCTGGCCGGGAGCTGGCGGAAAGTAGTTTGGATCAAGCCTTGATACTGCATAGCCAGATACTCCAAGCCTTCTCAAAGCCTCGCAGCTCAGAACAAGAGCATCGAACTGCCCTGAGCCAAGCTTTTTCAACCTCGTGTCCACGTTGCCCCTGAGGTCCACGACCTCCAGATCGGGCCTGTAAAGGTTTATCAGCGCCTTCCTTCTTAGGCTCGATGTGCCAACCCTCTTACCGGACTCCAGAGTAAAAAGATCTACATGTTTAAGAGAAACCAGGCAGTCTGCCGGATCTCCGGCCAGCGGAAACGCAATTCCAAGCTCGACATCCCTATTGGATGGGAGATCCTTCAGGCTATGGACGGCTATGTCTGCTTTCCCGTCACGGAGCGCTAATTCTAGCCTTCTCGTGAAAGCGCTCTTCAAGCTAAGATCGTATATTCCCTCATCGCCCTCCGTTGTTATTTTAATTACTTCGGTGACGTATCCAAGCTCCCTGATCCTCTTCCCAACCAGCTCTGCCTGAATAACGGCCAGCTGACTTGGCCTTGTGGCTATTCTTATAACCCTAGTCAACTTCCATCATCCATAAAAAGCTTGATTGCCGAGAGCTTTTTCTCAAGATCACAGCTGTCGTACGGGTTGGAGAATAGACCTGCGGCCGCCTTTTTAACAATCCTTTCAGCCATTTTCCTCAGAATGGTCTCCATGTTAACTGGATCCTTTTCTAGGTGCTTTATTGCTATCTTGACCTCTCTCTGAATTATCGGATTGAGACCAATCATGAACCTTTTCAGCCCATAATCTGACTTTTTATACAAAGATGCAAGAAAGATACGCTCCGCCTCACTCTTTAACATGCTCTCGATCTCATCTCCTTGCAGATCAGTGCTCCTGTTCTTGAACATCTCATAAGCCCGCTGCATGTCCCAGTACTCTATGCCCAGATCTGAAACCCTAGGATCCACGTTACGAGGAACACCCAGATCCACTATAAGCTTCGGCAGCTCCGTAAATCCGCTGAAGATATTTCTGCTTATTAAGTAGTTTTTTGGCTGGGTGTTTGTTGCTGAAAACACGACGGAAGCTTTTTTCAGCGCTTCATTTAGGCCATCGTACTTCAAGATATTGGCGCCTTTGAATTCATCCCTGAAGAGCTTTCTTGAGCTAACCACTGTAACCGAGCCCGCTTTGCCCCTGACAACTTCGTATATCTGCTTTGCAGTCCTGCCAGACCCTATTATAATAACGTCTGGCTTATCAACCGATATCCTGCTGAGGGCGTACTTCGCAAGCTCCTTGGCTATCTCGTTTTTCCCGCTGAGCATCTTTGAAGCCCTTATCTTACCCGCTGCACTAAGTATCCTGTTCAACATGTAATAGAGAATTGGACCCAGCTTTCCATCCTTGTTGGCCTTGTGAAAGCTTCTTTTTACCTGATACATAATGCTCTCCTCTCCGAGCATGAAGGAATCTAAACCCAAAGTTACACGCAGAAGATGCTCCACGACCTGCTCATCGACATAGAAATAGAACCTGTTCCTCTCCTTCTCAAATGCTTTGAAGAAAGGTCCAGGATCGTTCGCCTCAAAATAGAACTCCACCCTGTTGCACGTAACAAGCGTGAAAAGGCCCCTTGACCCCTCAAACCTCTTCTCGTATTTGTCAAGGTTTTCAATTAAACTCTCCCTGAAATCGACGTCTGTTAACTTGTAAGATGTGCCTATTAGACCTATTACTGTCATTGATTACAATTGATGAAAGAGCGCCATATTTTTTAATGTTATTACAAAAAATGGGGATAAAGTTCTGCGCCGCTATCTATCTTCCTGCGAACGTCTTCTGAGATCTCTGAGTTTCTCCAGCAGCTGTCTCTCTTCATCTTTGAGGCTCGTGGGCAGCCTTACCTTCACCCTCAATATCAGGTCTCCCCTCCCGAAGTATGGCTTAGGCAGGCCCTTTCCTTTTATCCTTATGGTGTCACCGTTCTGAGTGAGGCTTGGCACGCTTACGTTTATCAGCTCGCCATCTATGTTATAAAAGCTGACGTTGGAGCCAAGTATGGCATCTATGTAGTCTACTTCGAGATCGGCAACAAGATCGTGGTCGCTCTTTTTGAACTTGGCATCAGGAACTATATGCACCACTAAATAAAGATCCCCTCTCTGACCGTTGAGGTAATGGCCCTGCCCATTCAACCTAAGTCTCTCGCCATCACTGACGTCAGCCGGTATGTTTACCTCTATTTCAGATGAAGCATAAACCCTGCCAGTACCGTTGCAGACGCTGCAAACTTTCTCAGGTATCTTCCCAGCGCCTCCACATCTGCTGCACGTCGTTATGGTCAGCATAGTTCCGAAGGGGGTATGTCTGTAGGCTTTTATCTGGCCCGTGCCCCTGCACTCAGGACAAGTGATCCATCTGCTTCCCCTTTCAACGCCCGTGCCCCTGCATGCCTTGCACGCCTCGTATCTGTTTACCGTGATCCTCTTTTTTCCTCCCTTATAAAGATCGAGCAGCGTCACATCGAGATCCTTTTCAATATCAAGGGAGTACCTCTCCGAGAAGCCCTCAAAGAACTGCCTGAATATCTCGGAAAAGTCAAATCCAAAGTCCCTGAAAACTTCATCAAAGTTAACGCCCCTGAATATGTCCTCCTGTGTGTACTGTGAGTGTATTCCCTCCTCTCCGTACATGTCGTACTGTCTTCTTTTTTCAGGGTCGGAAAGAACTGCGTACGCTTCGGTTATTTCCTTGAACTTCTCCTCTGCTTCCTTTGATTTGTTTATATCTGGATGGTACTGAAGCGCAAGCTTCCTATATGCTTCCTTGATCTGCTCCTGAGTAGCGTTGCGAGGTACGCCTAAAATTTCATAATAATCCTTCTTTTTCCTTTCAGCGCTCATCCTCCTTGACTTCCCTGTCCTGACACGTCTCTATAACCCGTGGATCCAGATGAAGACGAGGCGTAAAACTTTGCGCCTATGCTGCCCAGGACCTTCTTCAGCTCATCCGTCTTCTGCCTGATCAGGTTTACGTCCTTGCCCTTGAGCGCTTCCTTAAGCTCATCCTCTGCCTTGTTTATCTTCTCTACATCATCGTTGGTTAGCTTGTCCTTGAACTCCTCCTTGAACTTTCTCGAGCTGTAAAGCGTGCTGTCGGCTTCGTTTCTTGTCATCGCTTCTTCAAGCTTCTTCTTGTCCTGTTCTGCATACATTTCAGCCTCCTTTATAAGCCTCTGTTTCTCCTCTTCCGAGAGCTTTACCCTTGAGGTGATAGTTATTTTCGCCTCCTTTCCGGTCGCTAGATCCTTCGCGCTCACATGCAGTATCCCATTTGCATCTATGTCAAACGTGACCTCTATTCTGGGAACGCCACGCGGGGCCGGCGGTATACCCTCAAGCGTGAACATTCCAAGGGACACGTTGTCAGCAGCCATAGGCCTTTCGCCCTGCAGAACGTGAATCGTAACAGAGGTCTGATAGTCCTCTGCCGTTGTGAATATCTGAGAGCGCCTGGTTGGTATTGTTGTGTTCCTCTCGATTATTTTCGTAAATATTCCGCCGTAGGTTTCCACGCCAAGGGAAACTGGTATGACGTCAAGCAGAACGATGTTCTTCATTTCACCAGCCAGGATTGCTCCCTGAATGGCAGCCCCTATTGCTACAGCTTCCATTGGATCCACGCCCCGCTCCGCTGGCTTTCCCATGATCTCCTCGACAAAGCGTCTTACGAGAGGCATCCTTGTCATGCCTCCGATGAGTATAACCTTGTCTATCTTCTCGGGCGTTAACTTCGCGTCCTCCAACACCTGTCTGATCGTCGGCTCGATTCTACGAATTACCGGCATAGCTATTTCCTCGAGCTTGGCCCTTGTTAGAGTATAATGCAGATGCTTTGGCTCGCCGTTCACGTACGCTATAAACGGTATGTCTATATCGGTCGAAAGCAGGTTGGTCAGCTCGATTTTGGCCTTCTCCGCGGCTTCCTTAAGCCTTACAACCGCGGCTCTGTCCTGTGAAAGGTCTACACCGGTTTCCTTCCTGAACTCCTCTATGAGAAGGTTCATGATCGCCCTGTCAACATCAGCTCCGCCGGTCTCGTTGTCCCCGCTGGTGGCAAGGACCTGAAATACTCCCTGCCCAAACTCCATTACAGTTGCATCATGCGTGCCTCCTCCAAAGCTGAAGACCAGTATTCTCATTTCCTTGTCGGATTTGTCTATGCCGTATGCCAAGCATGCTGCAGTGGGCTCATTTATGATCCTCACTACTTCAAGGCCTGCTATCTCCGCCGCGTCCTTGGTTGCCTGTCTCTGGTTATCGTTAAAGTGAGCTGGAACCGTGATCACTGCCTTCTTAACGGGATAGCCAAGGAAAACCTCGGCATCTCTCTTTATCTTTTGAAGAAGAAAAGCCGAAAGCTGAACCGGTGAGTACTCCTTTCCGTATATCTTGTACTTGTAATCGGTTCCCATCTTCCTCTTGAACTCAAAAACTGTTCCTTCAGGGTTAATCGCTGCCTGTCTCTTGGCCGGCTCACCAACCAAAAGCTGTCCGTCCTTTGTAAAAGCCACAACTGAAGGAAACATCTTCCCGGCGACTGTCGGTCCCTCGGCGCTCGGTATTATTATGGGCTTTCCGCCTTCAACAATGGCTGCCGCTGAATTCGTTGTGCCTAAATCTATGCCGATTATTTTTTCTTTTTGACCCTCTGACATCAAGGATCACCATCAAACTCCAACGACCACGGTTGCTGGTTTTATAACTTTACCTCTGTGAATATATCCTTTACTTAAAACTTTGATAACGGTTCCTTTCAGCTTGTCATCGCTCACGCTCTCGGTGTATGCAATACTACAGGTGTTCGGATCGAAAGGCTTTTCAAGGGGATCGATTACTTCGAAGCCCTCCTCCTTCAGAGCCTTCATCATTTTCTGAACGATCATCTCAAATCCTTTGTAGAGCTCGCTTTGCTTCCCCAGGGAGCGCTCGAGCGCCTCCATGAACGCAAACACTTCATCCAACGCTGGTGAAATTCTGATCAGCATCTCTGCCTTTCCCTCGTCCTTGCAATGTAAAAGGGCGTTTTCGCTCCTCCTTTTATAATTTTCAAAATCAGACAGCAGATAAAGGTACGCATCCTTCAGCTCCTTCTCCTTTTTTACCTCTTCGCCCAGCTTCTTCCGAAGCGACTGGATTACAAGATTGGCTCTCGTCTGATCCTCTATCATGCCCCTTACTGCATTACAGGTGGAAGCTTATAATTTTGTCAGATTAACCTCAGCAAATCCTTAACTGAGCTTGGTTTGAGAGAAAATTTTTTATTATATTCGTTGGTTAATTAAATGGCTGCAAGCTACGGGGGTGTCTGCAATGGCACTCCACGTAGTTGCAGATTTTTACGGCGTAAATCCCGAAATACTAAGGAGAGTGGAGGATCTTAAGCCAAAAATAGATGAAATAATAAACAGGGCCGGACTTAAGGCTATAAAGGACGTCTGGCACCAGTTTGAGCCTCAGGGGGTTTCGTGCGTATACCTACTCAGAGAAAGCCATGTTAGCCTCCACACATGGCCTGAGGACGGATACGTTGCCATAGATCTATATTACTGTGGCAAGGAGCAGCGAAGGGTGCTCGAAGCTTACGATATGCTTTACGAGCTTTTCAAGCCCAACAAGGTGATAAAGAATGTCATCACCAGACCAGTACCTTCAGAGGATGGAGGCCCTAATTGAGCAACACTCGGTTAATGGAAAGACCGTCTGGAAACTGCTTAAGGAGCTCGATCCTAACTTACACCTTTTCATAGATGCGCTTAACGACCTTTATAGAAAAGGCAGAATAAAGGTCCTTGACGGTAAAATTTATCCTGTGGATTCCCAGAGAAGCTCAGAGTTCGAGCTAGCAGAGTGTGAGGACTGCCATTATCCGGGCCTTAGAATGTCCAAAAGCTGGCTGGAGGTGTTAAGAAGGTATAACGAGATAGTCAAAGAGAGGCCCCAGCCAGACGCCAGGTTCTTCCAAGGCTACATGTTGCCAGATGACGTGGTCAAGAGAGCAGCCTACATGAACTGGTGGGGAGATCTTTATGATAAGGACGTTCTTATCCTTGGCGACGATGACCTTCTTTCGATCGCTCTGGGCCTTACCGGCCTGCCAAGGAGCATTACGGTTCTTGACGTGGACGAGAGGGTCGTTGAATTCATCGAAAGGAAAAAGGGCGAGCTGAATACCAAGGTTGATGCTCTTGTCTATAACGTTAAGGACCCCCTTCCGAATGAGCTGATTGACAGGTTTGACGTCGTTTCATCAGAACCCCTTGAGACGCTAAGCGGGCTCAGGGCATTTGTGATCAGGGCCACTTTATCCTTAAAGAGCGGCGGCGTTGCGTATCTAGGTCTGAGCAGATCTGAGGCAAACATCAGAAAGTGGAGGTACTTCCAGGGGCTCGTGCACCGATTAGGATACGTAATATCAGATATGAGGCTTAAGTTCTCAAGGTATAAAGTGGACTATCCGACGGCAAATTATGAGGAGTTCCTCAATGCGTTCAGTTTTAAAGTATCCAGAAACGAGGGAGTTATATGGTACACTTCAGCCCTATACAGACTTGAAAGGATAAAACCAGCAGGAAAGCTGAGCAACCAGCCCATGAAGGTCAGGCTTGTTGACCTATACGATGATATATCATACCCAGGATTAAGTACAGGTAACCAAAAAGGTAAAAGAAATTTATAGATCCTGACCACAGTATTCGCTGGTTGAAGATCTTCGCTGCGGTTTCCCAAAACTCCGCTCTGAAGGTAAAAAGGCTTGCTGAGACTTACGGCCTAAAGGTCAGAATACTTATTTTGCTCAGACAAAGGAAGAAGAAGCTGGACCTCAGAAACACCCTAAAGGAGGGCTTCGACTGGATCGTCTTCACATCAGGCTATGGCGCAAAATCCTTTGCTGAAGCAATTCTGTCTGAGGGTCTTTTTCATCTTCTGCTCAATACAAAGATAGCCGCGGTTGGGCCCGAAACTTACGGCGTACTGATGAAGTTCGGAATCGGGATGGACTTCATGCCTGAAAAGTACACAACATCAGCACTGGCTGATGAGCTTCCCGCAGAGGGTGGAAAAAGGGTTTTAACCGTTAGATCTGAGGACGGGGATAACGAACTTGAGGAGTCGCTATCAAAGAGGGGATTTCTGGTCAGGAGAATAAATGCATACGAGAGCGTCAAGAGAAAGCAACCGATAAGGGAGGTCTCAGGTAATGATATAGTTATTTTTGGCAGCTCAGAAATCGTCAGGACGTTTACTGATCTTACGAAGGTTAAACCGGCGGATCTGTACGCTATACCCATTGGTCCTAAGACGCTTGATGAATGCAAAAGGCTGGGCTACAGGGTACTTTTCGTTCCCAAAGTTTATACGTATGAGGAGATATTTAAGGAGCTGAGGTCGCTTAAATATGGAGGAATATGAAATATTTCCTCGTGTAAGGGAAAGGAGGCTCAGAAAAAACCAGGCCATAAGGGATCTTGTAGCTGAGGTTTCCCTGAACAGGTCAAACCTTGTTCAGCCAATTTTTGTAATGCATGGCAGCGATGAGGAGCTTGAGATAAAGAGCATGCCTGGCATATATCGCATGACAGTTGATCACGCGGTGAAATATGTCGGAAGGGGGATGGAAAAGGGCATAAGGGCCTTTCTCCTGTTCGGCGTTGCATCGCATAAGGACGAGTACGGTACTGAGGCCTACAGTGAAGACGGCATAATACCTCTAGCAGTAAGGTCTATAAAAAAGGATTATCCTGATGCTGTAATTATAACTGACGTCTGCCTATGCGAGTACACGAGCCATGGACACTGCGGTATAGTTATAAACGGGCAGGTGGACAACGATGCAACTCTTCCCTATCTCTCTCGGGCCGCGGTCACATACGCTAAAGCAGGCGCGGACATCGTAGCCCCAAGCGCCATGATGGATGGACAGGTGAAGGCAATAAGGGAGGCTCTCGATCAAAACGGCCTCAAAGACACAATTATAATGTCGTACTCATCCAAGTTCGCGTCGTCGCTTTATGGGCCATTCAGGGAGGCGGCTGATTCCAAACCACAGTTTGGGGACAGGAGGTCGTATCAGATGGATTACAGGAGCTTAAGGTCAGCCCTAAGAGAGATAGAGCTTGACATAAAGGAAGGGGCTGACATTGTGATGGTAAAGCCCGCGCTGTTCTATCTAGATGTAGTAAGCAGAGCTAAGGAGAGATTTCTAGTCCCTATCGCGGCCTACAGCGTGAGCGGCGAATACAGCATGCTCAGGGCCGCCTCGAGAAACGGCTGGCTAGATGAAGACCAGGTCCTGATCGAATATATGACGGCCCTTAAAAGGGCTGGCGCCGATATCATAATTACATATTACGCCATGCATCTGGCAGATCTAATAAAGTGATCAGGATGAAACGGGATAGGTCAGCTGAGCTTTTTGAAAGGGCAAGAGCTTTCCTCGTTGGAGGAGTTAACAGCCCGGTAAGAGCGTTCAGGAGCGTTGGAGGAAATCCCATTATAATAGAGAGGGCGAAGGGCTCCAAGATATACGATGTTGACGGCAACGAATATATTGATTACGTTGCCTCATGGGGGGCCATAATTCATGGACACGCCGACGATGATATACTTAGCGCCATCATGGAGGCCTCTTATAAGGGTACCACATTTGGGTTTACCAATACATATGAGATAGAGCTTGCTGAGGAGATAAGCAAAAGAGTGCCAAGCGCCGAAATGGTCAGGCTTGTAAACTCCGGCACAGAAGCCGCCATGACGGCATTAAGGCTCTTAAGAGGTTTCACCAATAGGAACAAGGTGATAAAGTTCGTAGGAAACTATCACGGCCACTTTGACCCGTTTCTTGTCAAAGCCGGCTCTGGTCTTGCTACGTATTCGCTGCCTACTTCTGCCGGCACAACAAGAGGGTGCGTTATGGACACCATACTTGTTGACTATAACGACACGGAGGGCCTTATAAAGGCCGCTAAGCAGAACAGGGATGATCTGGCAGGAATCATCGTTGAGCCTATAGCCGGTAACATGGGAGTTGTAAAGCCAAAGGACGGGTTTCTAAGATTGTTACGGGAAACCTGCGACAGCCTTGGCTGCGTTCTTGTGTTTGATGAAGTGATAACTGGCTTCAGGGTCTCTTATGGGGGGGCGCAGGAGCTCTACGGAGTAACGCCTGATTTGACGCTTTTTGGAAAGGTCGTTGGGGGAGGCATGCCTCTTGCAGCCGTGGCAGGAAGGAAGGACATAATGAGCAAGCTTGCCCCTGAAGGTCCAGTCTATCAGGCTGGGACTCTGGCAGGAAATCCCGTTGCGGCCGCTGCTGGGCTGGCTGCGATCAGAAAGCTAACTAGGGATAAATACGATAAACTTGAAAGCTACGGCGCAAGGCTTGAGCACGGAATGAGTAAAATTATGGAATCCTACGGCATTAAGGGAGTAATAAACCGCGTTGGATCTATGATGTCGGTTTTCTTTGGAACAGAAAAGGTTGAAAGATATTCGGACATCAAGGTACCTGAGAAGTTTGCGAACTTTTTCTGGAAAATGCTAGATAGCGGCGTGCTGATACCACCGTCAGCATTTGAAAGCATGTTCTTCACTCTGGCCCATACCGACAGCGATCTAAGGATAACGCTAGAGGCATTTGAAAAATCCCTGCAGGCGCTCGTAACATGAAAGACCTATCGGAGGAGCTATCCCTAAGCGGCGAAGTACCGGTCTGGTTCATGAGACAGGCTGGAAGGGCAAACCCAGAGCTCTCCAGAGAGATCGAAGAAAAGTGGATAACTGGGATCGCTGAGAACCCTGAAAGAGCAGCGGAAATAGCCGCTAGGCCCGTTATAACGCTAGGGGTGAGCGCATCCATAATCTTCATGGACATAACCACGCCCTTTGAGCTGCAGGGATTCAGCGTAAGGCCGGAAAAGGGTTATGGGCCCTATTTTCTTGGAGATCCAGAGGAAGTAATCAGCCGTGCTGCGACGCCCGATGAGAGAAAATGGTGGCCAATAAAGGAACAGATAAGGGTTCTTAAATCTAAGGGCTTTAAGGTTATTGGATTTGCAGGCGGACCTTTTACCGTTCTTACGTACATACTGAACGACAGAAGCAGGGATAAAACAGCCACCAAGAATTTCCTTCTTGTAAATTATGATAAAGTGTCCAGATCTTTGTTTGGGATGCTTAGGAGCCTGTTGAAGTTTGAGCTCGAAGCTGGAGCCGATGGGTTTCAGATATTTGATAGCTGGGCTGGAAGCCTTTCTGGAGAGCTGGCAGGAGCGTATGTTCGGGCGCTTTTGGAGGCTTTAAGTGAAGAGGCTGAATATATAAAAAGGATAATTTATTTTTGCAGAAGCTGCAACGCCATCCTGAGATCCTTAGCTACCTCCGGCTATGAGGGCTATTTGAGCGTTGACTGGAACTGCAGCATGGAGGAGCTTTACAGAATTTCAGGAGGAAGAATTGGGCTTCAGGGCAACATGGATCCATTCTACGCGCTCATAGGAGGAGATGTCATGTACAGGGAGGCTGAAAGGGTCATTCAAAGCGTTCCAAGGAGGGATCGATACATATTCAGCCTGGGGCACGGCGTCATCCCTGGGACGCCTCCCGAAAACCTGAAAGAGCTTGCTCAGTACGTAAGAAGATGGAAGAGGATCTGACGCGTCATGTTAAACAGACCCGTCTGCCTCTTTGACTTTGGATATCCAAGGAGCTTTGAAGAGGTGATGCTGTTATCCCAGAACTTGGGAATAAAAAATTATGAAAAAGCCATCGAAATGTACACTAGAGTTGGCTTCAGCGACGTCGACTCCAAGTACAGGGAGATCATAAGCTCCATAGGCTCAGAGGGGGAGGTAAAGATTGGATACCTCTTCCTGCCTCCTTACATATGGGATGTCGGTGATTGTCCTCTGTACGTTTCTCTGGTGCCCTTTCTAAGCACACAGACCATTAATTACATAAGAAGTAGGGGAATTATGCATGTTCTTGAGCTTGGCGACACCTCTAAGTTTGTTGAAGTCTGGGCTAGGAAGCTCGAGCGGGTGCCAGAAAGCGTCATTTTAACTTTTCACAGCGCACCGGTCAACGACCTGCAGTATCAGGAAAAGATCAGCAGATTCAGGGCCAGGCTCAGCAGGTCCATGGGCAAGGACTATGACGTGTGCTTCCTGAGCAGCAGGCCTGGATGGCTAGGACCATCCCCATCTCAGACTCACGATCAAGAGCTTTTTGCTGTAGTAGGGTTCCTTCTTGAGAACGCTGAAACAAAATATGAGCTTGAAAGCAGAAGAACCATCACTTTAAGCGCTGAAGAAGTTCGTCAAGTTATATTAAGTGCCTTATACCAGCTAAACTCCGCTTTCCCAGAGTGACCTTTTCTTATCATATTCCTCTCTGCTGTATAGAGGCCTAGCAGGGACTCCAACCACTACTGTATCATCCGGCACGTCCTTTGTGACCACGGCTCCCATACCTACCACGGCCCTTCTGCCGATCCTTACGCCAGCCTTTATGACAGCTCTTCCACCTATCACCGCTCCATCCATGATCTTCACCCCTATGAGCCTCCTGCTTGGCGGATAGGGGTCGTTAGTTATTACAGCAGCTGGCCCTATAAAGACGTCGTTTCCTATTTCGGTTAGCGGCGCTATGTAGGCCAATCCCTCTATCCTGACGTTGTTGCCGATCTTCACGTTGTAATCAACATGCGCGAGTGAGCCAATTACGACGTTGTCTCCTATGACCGTGTTATTTCCAACGTATGCAAAGTTCCAGATCTTTACGTTCCTGCCGATCCTCACGTTCTCTCCTATGAAGTTTATAACATTTCCCATGATCTGACCTCCTCCCCGCCCTGAAGGGCAAAGGTTCCCGAGGTCTCGGGGTTACTCCCTTTAGCGGGAGCTGCTAAGACATCAAACGCCGGGCGCTTATTTAAGTTTTTACCGTTTTCATCTCCACCGTTGACGGCAAAGCTTTCGGCTTCTGTAAAAATCGTCAAAGGCCTATTTTTGTTTTTACATTATTGAGAAAAGGTTTAAAATCCCCATAGCTTGCTTTTATGAATAATGCCGAGCTCAGTAATTAAGGAGGGCGTTGAAAGGGCTCCCCATAGGAGCCTTCTTAGAGCTGTTGGTGTTAAGAGTGAGGACTTCAAAAAGCCGTTTATAGGCATAGCTAATAGCTACAGCGAAATCGTTCCCGGGCATGTGCACCTGCGGGAACTAGTGGAACACATAAAAAAGGGGGTTAGGGATGCTGGAGGCGTACCATTTGAGTTCAACACGATAGCCCTTGACGATGGGATAGCTATGGGGCACCCGGGCATGAAATACTCTCTGCCATCTCGTGAGGTCATAGCGGACTCCGTGGAAATAATGGCAATAGGCCATCAGTTCGATGGTCTGGTCACTTTAAGCAGCTGCGATAAAATAACGCCTGGAATGCTGATGGCCGTTGCAAGGCTAAACCTCCCTACAGTTATGGTCACTGGAGGACCTATGAAAGCAGGTCTGTATAAGGGGAAGAAGATTGGGCTTATAGACGTTTTTGAGGCCGTTGGATCGTATAAGGCAGGTAGAATTTCTGAGGAGGAGCTCATGGAAATAGAATCGTATGCATGTCCAGGACCGGGCTCCTGCAGCGGTCTCTTCACCGCAAACACCATGTCGATTTTATTGGAAGGCATGGGCCTTACCATGCCGTACGGCGGTACTGCTCCTGCTGAAAGTGAAGAAAGAAAAAGGATTGCATACATGGCTGGAAAGAGGGTTGTGGAACTTGTAAGACAGAACATAACAGCAAGGACCTTTATGACCCGCGAATCGTTCCTTAACGCAATCTCAGTGGACATGGCTCTCGGAGGTTCCACCAACACGATCCTTCACCTTCTTGCGGCTGCGCACGAGGCGGGTGTGAACGTGACCCTTGATGATTTTGACCAGATCGGACGTAAGGTTCCTCACATAGCTCCCATATATCCAGGAGGACCTTACATGGTGGAGGATCTGCACGAGGCCGGTGGTGTTCCCGCCATAATGAAGGCTATAAAGGACTTCATTTACCTCGATAGGCCCACTGTAGCTGGTTTGACCATAAGGGAAGTGGTCGAGATGGCGGATGTTAAGAATGGAGAGGTAATCAGATCAACTGAGAACCCTGTCCACAGAACGGGCGGAATAGCTATATTGAAGGGCTCGCTGGCCCCAAAGGGCAGCGTGATCAAAACGGCCGCCCTAGGGGATGATTACTATTTTAAAGGCAGGGCCGTACCCTTTGACTCTGAGGAGGAAGCCTTCAGAGCCGTCATATCCGGACATATATCTGAGGGAAGCGTAATAGTTGTCAGGTACGAAGGGCCAAAGGGAGGACCTGGCATGAGGGAAATGCTCGACATAACTAGCGCTGTTGTTGGAATGAAGATCGATGACAGGGTTGCTCTTGTTACCGACGGAAGGTTCTCCGGCGGAACCAGGGGTCCTGCGGTGGGTCATGTAGCGCCAGAGGCCTGGGACATGGGCCCAATAGCTCTTGTTCAGGAAGATGATATTATAGTCATAGATGTTAGAAACAGAAGGATTGACCTTCTCGTTGATCAGCAAGAGCTCAAGAGGAGGGCTGAGTCCTGGAAACGGCCAAAACCAAAGACCGCGTCACCTTTTCTGCTGCGCTATGCCTCTCTCGTAGAATCCGCTGACGTCGGCTGCGTTCTGAGGCGACCTACATGAGCGAAAGGATAGAAATCCTCGATACAACACTGCGCGATGGAGCTCAGATGGCCGGAGTCAGCTTTACTTTAAGCGAGAAGATTGCAATAGCAAGAAAGCTGGATGAGATAGGGATAGATATAATAGAGGGAGGATGGCCTGCGTCCAATCCCAAGGACATGGAGTTCTTCCGCGAGATAAAGAAGGTCAGCCTGTCGCATTCTAAAATAGCAGCCTTTGGATCCACCAAGAAGAAGGGATCGTCACAGGACAAGAACCTTGAAACTCTTGTGGATGCTGGCACGGAGTACGCCGTTATATTCGGCAAGAGCTGGCTCCTTCACGTCAGGGAGGTTCTGAAAGTAACTCCAGAGGAAAACCTCTCGCTGATAGGCGAGAGCATAGACTTTCTTAAATCGCATGGAATAAAGGTGATTTACGATGCCGAGCACTTCTTTGATGGCTATAAGGAAGATCCCGAGTATGCGCTCAGCACCATCAGAACCGCTCAGGATGCTGGAGCTGAAACTATAGCCCTTGCCGACACAAACGGCGGAACGCTGCCCTTTGAGCTTCAGAGAATATTTAGAGAAGTCCGTGGCAGGATAAATGCTAGGCTAGGAATACACGCGCATAACGACGCCGGGGTTGCGGTGGCCAACAGCCTAGTTGCGGTAAATGAAGGCGCTGTGCATGTTCAGGGTACCATAAACGGCCTTGGAGAGAGAACGGGAAACGCTGATCTGATACAGATCATACCGGCTTTAGTTCTTAAAATGGGAAAGAAGGCGCTGAGAACCTATGACGATCTGAAGAAGCTTAGATCGCTGTCGCTGTACGTCTATAATCTACTTAACATGCAGCCCAATCCATATCAGCCCTATGTGGGCAGGTACGCTTTCACGCACAAGGGCGGTGTTCACATTGATGCCATGATTAAGAACGTAAGATCGTATGAGCATATCGACCCAGAGCTGGTAGGAAACGAGAGGAACTTCGTTATATCCGAGCAGTCCGGGAGGTCCAGCATTCTGATTTATGCCAACGAGCTTGGGCTCAACCTGACCAAGGATAATCCAGCGGTGATAACAACTTTAAACATGGTGAAGCAGATAGAGAAATACGGAAGCATAGAGGGAGCTGACGGCACTGTAAAGCTCATGCTTCTGAAGAACATAGGAGCGTACGTTGAGAAGTTCAGGGTTCTTTACTGGATGGCAAATTCAAGAGAAGTTAATGGCAGGATAGAGGCTGAAGGCGAGGTGATAGTAAGGGTTGGAAACGACGTCTATTATGAGAGGGAGACAGGAGTAGGCCCCGTTCACGCTATCGATAAGGCCCTCAGAAAGGCGCTAGTGAAGGTCTTTCCGGAGCTATCCAGCGTGACCCTTGAGACGTACAAGGTAACCGTAACCGAGGGGGATAAGAAGGGCACAGCATCTTACGTGAGGGTGCTGATACAGTTCTCTGACGGAAAATCAAGCTGGACCACCGCCTCTGTATCGGACAACGTGTTGCTTGCATCCATAAACGCGCTCTGCGACGGCTATAATTACAAGCTCGCAATGATGGATCTTCGCAAACGGGCATAGACTTCTAGAAGTTCAAGCCCATTTCTGATGCCGAGGACGGCCTCAGGCATGTCTACCCTTTCAAAGAACTTCTTCACCTCATCTTCTCTCTCTAGCCCTACGTGAGGTACTACTGAGGAGATGAGCCTTGGCAGTACCCCCGACTTTGAAAAGAGCCTTCTGAGCATATCTAAGTTATCTGTGAACCAGGACCAGAGGGAATCATAGTTATAATAGTTAAGAGTTGCATATGTGATGTACCTTAGATCCTGTTTTTTCACCTGCTCAGACTTCATAAATTCCAAGGCTTTTTCAAACCCTCTTTTGTCCCTTATCAGCAGCAGGCCGCTCAGCACGTTCACCCTGTCCTCATCATTAGTGGCCATCGAATATATTGAAAGCAGCTCTCCAAAGGGATCGTTTGATACGACGGCCTTGGCAGTTGCAACCGCTCCTCTGTAGTTAGGATCGGTCGAAAAGAAGTCGTGTGCTGCAAGCTCCTTTGCCTTAGCAGAATCCTGCTGTGCAAGCCTCCTTAGAAGAACCCCCATGAAGATCTTAGCCTTGTAGTCGTTTCTGTCCTTCCAAGCTTTATAAAGCGAGCTGAGGTATTCGCGATAGATTCTCTCCATTTTGCCCTTGGAGATAGCGTTAAGGCTGGTCAGCTGTGAAAGAAGAGTTATGGCTGGAAGGTACGATTTCTCTTCCCTGAAGCTTTCAGCAACTCGAAGGTACGAATCAAAGTCCAGGGATAACGATAGAAGCCCTGCATATGTATCGCTTAGCAGGTTCCATCTGTCGAAGGAGCTCCTGCATCTTCTAGCCTCGTTTTCGAAATTTTCATAGAGTACCCTGTAGAAGCCCTTGCCATCGACGTTTAATTTCTCGGCATCTTCTATTTCGGCTGTGCTACCTTTTATCAGCTTTGAGCGCCTCATGCCATCATGCGTGTAATAGGTCAAAGGTACGGGCCAGCTGTCCTCGCTCCTCTGCAGATATCCGAATCTCATCTGTTTGATGCTTACCGAGCCATCGCCCCTTCTGGCAATCAGCACCGGGTGACCTGGTTTGGTAACCCAATCAGTCATAATTGAAAGGACGTCATGACCTGAAGCCTCATTTAGGCTGATCCAGAGATCGTTCATCGTTGCGTTTGCATAGGCATTGGCCTTCAAGTATGACATTATGCCCTTCCTGAAGTTCTCCTCTCCAAGGTAATCCTCAAGCATTCTCAGAACGCTGGCTCCCTTTCCGTAACTAATATCATCGAATATCTGCTCTGCCTCCTCAGGGGACTTCACCGGAACGTGTATTGGATGGGTAGTCGAAAGCGAGTCCATGTGCAATGCTGGGTCAGTTTCCGCCAGAACAAAGTCCTCCCAGTGATCCAATTCAGGAAAGACCGTTGCTATCGCTTTATAGCTCATGAAAGTGGCAAAGCTTTCATTTAGCCAAAGGTCATCCCACCATTTCATGGTTACGAGATCCCCGAACCACTGGTGGGCTATTTCATGCGCTACGACTGTAGCCACGTTTCTTCTGACAGACTCAGAGCTCTTCTCATCAGCCAGCAGGGCTATCTCCCTGAAAGTTATGGCTCCCCAGTTCTCCATCGCTCCTACAGCGAACTCTGGAACAGCTATCAGGTGAAGCTTTGGCAAAGGATATTTTATTCCGAAATAGCTCTCGTAAAAATCTATAACACGGCCGGCTACCTCCACAGCATAGCGCCCCCTTGCCGATTTTCCATCATATGCCGCCAGCATGATCTTCTTCCCATCATGGACGTCCTCTATCTCGTCAAAGTCTCCCACACCAAGATAAAGTAGATAAGTTGACATTGGGGGCGTTTCCGGGAAATGGTATGTGACGCCATTTGCGTCATTCTCAACCCTCTCCGGCAACATGTTCGAAATGACCTTTGTGTGCCTGTTGACGTGAACGGTCAGCCTGAAGCGAGCTTTGTAATCCGGCCTGTCCACGCATGGAATGAAGAGCCTTGCGCCGTTTGGCTCGAACTGCGTCGTGTAGAACTTGCCCGTCCTGCTTCTAGCAACATATAATCCCATGAGCGTTTCCGAGGCCTTCCCCTCAAACTCTATTTCCACCTTATCCCTGACCTCTCCGGCAATCTGAACTCCATGAGGCGATACATGATATTTACTTTCCTGTCCATCCACTTTCAATGAATCGATTCTGAGCCCCTCAGCGTCTATCCAGGGATCAATCCCCGACAGGTAAATCGTTTCGTGTCCCCTGTAGGCACCCGAATCAAAGTCAAGAAAGATCTCTATGTCGTACTTTTCAACTCGCATAACAATCTTTAATAAAGCATAGTAATTAAGCTTTATAGACCATGAGGGCGAGAAGAATTTTCCTGATTGGCGCCTCCTTTCTTTTTGCACTTTACGCAGCCCTTCTGATTCTGAACCTGACTGGGTACGCATACCCAGTTGAGGGCGTGAGCATGCAGCCAATTCTTAGATACGGATATATGGCGTTCGTTGAGCCAGCAACTATATCCCAGCTGGTTCCAAACTCAACGATAATCGTGTACTATAATCCCTTTTACAGGGAGCTCGTGATACACATGGTTATAAATAAAATCGATGACTATGCGGTAATAGTTAAAGGGGTCAACCCGATTACAAACCCCTATCCAGATCTTAATTATTCAAGCGAAACCCCTCTCCTGGTAACCCAGAACATGATCAGGGGCAGGGTGGTCTTCTGGGTACCCTACCTGGGTTTTCTAATCCTCAGACCATACAACTTTGTAATAAGCTTAATCTTCGTCGTAGCCGTTCTTGTAAACGCGCTTAACAATAAAGGAGCCTCTTAAGGAACGACCTTCATGGCCTTTCCAATTATTGTATTGGTAAAGAGCGAGCTTATAACGTACCAGGTAACAAAGTTCATGCCCCATCCGCCCCTTACTGGCTCATAAGCCACAAAGTAAAATATATGAAACCTGAAGGGAGAAATCGCCACTGTTGAGGAGCCGAAGAACATCGCTAAAACGTAAAAAAGGATCAGAAACGGTATCAACAGGTATAGCGATACCTTAAGCCTCTCCATCTGCACCTTCATGACCAGATCCTGCAGCTGTTTCTGCTTCTTTTCAAGCTTTTCCAGCCTGTCCCTGTCACCCTCCGAAAGGGCCTGCTTGTACTCCTTGACAAACTCCTGATAGGCCTTCATAACCTCATTGCTGGCCTGAAGATCAACCTTTTTCATTATTAGAAAGTTTGAAGCTAGAGATGAGGCGAGAGCAACCCCAAATATGAGCAGAGCTGATTCCACGATGCTGAGAAACATCCTCGGACTACTCTAGGCCCAGCCTTTTTATAAGCTCTTCGGCTGCGCTCTCTGGTTTTCCCTCCTCGTTTACAACTTCAGATGCAACGGCACCGGTGAGCTCGGAGACCGCTATCATGTACATGCGAGCGTATTCCAGCTCCCTCTCGATCTCCTCCACGTTAACGATCTCCCTTTTCCTAGTAGGATCAGATGCTCTCCTTTTCAAGATTATCTCAGCGGGCGCCGTTATCAGGAAAAGGTGCGTTGGCGACAGGATCTGAGCTATGTAAATCGGTATCCCCGGAAGATAACCATAAGGCGTAGGTATCTGGAAGTGAGTGTCAACTATTACAACATCTGCTTTTGACCGTCTTATCGCTTCAGCGGCGTTCCTCTGAAGCTCTACCTGTTTTTCATATGGCAATTTTCTTATCATATCCCTGTCTCTGATGCCGAGCTTCTCTGCCTCTGCCAGCATCACCGATCCGTACACGAATTGATTAAAGCTGACCCCTTTATCGGTGAGCTTCCTGTAAACTATATCAAGAACTGTGGTCTTTCCCACGCCCGCAAGTCCTCCAACTATGGCTAACTTACTCAAACAGACCACCCAGCCCAGGCACCGTTGAAATGAGCTGCTCCTGTGCCAGCATCCGATAGTAGCTTATTGAAATATCTATAGCTAGCAGAAGGCCGATGCCAGTTCCGTAAACGTTCAGCAGGGTGCTTGCAGCGGCTATTATTCCTATCAGCAGGCCACTGAACAGTGTTACCACGGGAATGTATCTGTTGAGAAGCATGGCTATGCTAGTCCTGGTTGTTCTGAATCCAGGGACCTGAAGATCTGAGGCAATTATGGTTTCAGCTGCCTTCTCAGCGGACATGCCGCTGACGTCAACCCATAGCTTTGCAAAAGCAACGCTCAGAACTATCACAAATGCGGAATACGTCAGGACCTGAACCGGATGATGGAACGCTGCTGGCACCGGAGGAGGCGTGCTAATGTAGTAGAGAAGGCCTCCTGTAAAGGTACCATTCTGAACCGTGCCGAGCCATGTTATATGATTGTAAAGCGCCGGGTTCCTTGCCAGCATGGCAAAGAAGAACTGAAAGTCAGCTATAAGAGCTGCAACGAGTATGACCGGAATGTTCGAGACGTAGAGCAACTTTATAGGATATGTTGCAGTAAACCCTTTAAATCTAGCTGATGCCACTGGAACCTCGATCCTGACGCCCTCTAAGTAAAGAATCAAAAGGGCAAAGAAGATGGTGCTTATCAGCCCTATCAGGTTAGGCAAAGTGGCAGGCCTGTTGACCACGGCTCCCAGCCTGCCGTGGATGCTTTCATTAATAGCATACGGGAGGAATCCAAAGTACTGGCCGTTTACTGGTATGGGGCTAAAAAGGTCAAGCATTATCTGCAGGGAGATCCCCGCAAGGATGAAAAGGCTGATGCCGCTTCCTATGCCCCATCCTTTCTGCAGCATCTGATCCAGCATGAAAACTATAGACGTGGCTATGATCAGCTGCAATATTATAATTATTTTAGCATAAGGGCTTATGACAGTTCCAACAACGCCGCTCAGCACGTAGAATATGCTTTCCGCAATAATGAATACGAAAGTCAGCACCTTAGTAAGAGCGGCAAAGAACTTCTGATCCTCTGGGTTCGTGAGATCTAGATGTATAAGATCAGATCCGATTAAAACCTGTGAGATAAGTCCAGCGGTAACTATTGGCCCTATCCCAAGGGTCATGAGAGTTCCTATGTTAGCCGCAAAAATTATCTGATAGAAGAAAAGCAGAGAGGTTGGAGAGCTGACAACCCCATAAAGAGGAACGTGTGCCATCAAGAGGTAGAGAACCACTGCGAGGAGAGTCCATATAAGTCTTTCAGTTAGGCTCGGCCTTTGCTTTGGCTTTGGAACCTCGGGTAAGAACGCGGAGATTTTGTAAAAGGCATCTCTTGCGCTCATTTTATTCTGCTGCTATCTTTCCGCCGACAGCCTTTATCTCGCTTTCAGCCTTCTTGGTCCAGCTTTCAGCTATTATGTATACTGCCCTCGTTAACTTTCCCTTGCCAAGAACCTTCTCTACGCCCATCTCCTTCAGGTTCAGGACCGGCAGACCATCCCTTGTCTCCTTTATCTCCACCTTCTCAAGCAGCTGCTCTATGTCGCCTACGTTGATCCAACTTTTAACCTCACGTGAGCGCGGTCTGTGAAAGCCATCCTTCCCGAAGTGATCGGGATCGTGCACTAGTATCCAGCTCCATTTGTGCTTGTGAAGCCCCGCGTTGCCAACTCCTCCGTGCCCTCCTGACTTCCTGTGCTGCCCTACCTGTCCCCATCCCATCGTCCTTGATCCTCTCAGCTTCCTTACCTTTCTCTTTCTAGTTGCCATTTTGCATCATCCTCTCTAATAGCTCAAGAGCGGTATATTTTCTTCTCGGAATTCCCCTTTTTGGAGGTGGCAGGCCGACGTATGGCTTTATGCCGAGCTCCTTGAACTTAACCTTCCTGTCCTCATAAAGCTTCAGTAGCTCCTCGTAACTGTTTATGCCCTTCGATTTGAGGTATTCAATCGTCAGAGGTCTCCATCCCGTGATCCTGCCCCATTTCTGAAGAAGCTCTGCAGCCTTTTCAATCGTTATCTCCTGCCACACGATGTAGTCCTTGGCCTTCTGCAACATTCCTCTAGTAACAGGATCGTCCCTCAGTATCGTTGCGTTGAACTTTCTTCTGAGATGCAACAGACTGAGCGTTCTCTCCACCCTTTCGCTTACGTTAACAGCCCCCTTGATTCTTATGGCAACTATCAGCGTCATTTCAGGATCATCTTCGATGCATTCTTAAATGCATCATAAACGGCGAACGCCATCGAAATGTCCGTTGATGTCATGCCGAAGGTCTTGGTCCAAGCGTCCTTAACTCCTGCAAGGCTTATCAGGTTCTTGATATGAGGTGCAGCCACTATGCCAAGCCCCCTCGGTGCAGGATAGATGATTATCCTCACGCTGCCTGTCTTTCCAGAAAGCACGTATGGAACCGAATGCGGCTGGCCGCACCTGCACTCCCAGCTTCCACATCCCAGCGGCACTGGAACGATGTTAAGCATTGCATTCCTGATGGCCTTGTCAATGGCGGTTCTTGTATTCATTGACTTAGCGTGACCCACGCCAAACCAACCGCTCTGATCGCCTATAGCTACGACAGCCCTAAACCTGGTCTTTTCTCCTGCGTCAGTCTGCTTCTGAACTACCCTGACGCCATACAGCAGGGTCTTCAGGTTCGGAAGCAGCGTCTGAACTATCTCGGGCTCCTTGATCTTGTATCCTAGCTGGAATATCTCCATTAGGCTTGTTATCTTTCCTTCCTTGACCAGCTGTCCGAGCGTTGTTCTGGGCGTCCACTCCTTCTTCTCTTCCGGTGCCTCAGCTGGAGCTACCTGCTCGCTCATTCGATCTCACCTCCTAGAATCTTGTTCTTAATCTCATCAAATACCTTTGGAAGGCTCTCTATCTCCTTTATTACAACAGAAAACTGAGGTCCGGAATAGCCAGACTGAACAAGGCTCTTAGCATAGGCCACTATCCTTTCACCTCTTATGACATCCTCTTCTGGAAAGACGTCCTCTGAGATCCTAAGGTTCAGCCCGGCGTCAACAACCCCCTTTGCGAAAGCTGCTATCTTGCTTTTAGCAACGAAACCCTTGACGCCGGTATAAAGGATGGCGTCTTTTATTCCCTTCTTGACTGCCCTTTTGCCCAAAAGCAGGCCAACAAGATAAGCTGCAGGGTAGTTCTTTCTGCTGAAATTCCACCCAAGCTTCTCCAGCTCCTTGGAGTTCGTCTGAACCAGCACGATATCTCCTGCCCTCGCCGGCTTAATAATCTGACCCCAAATATTTTTGTTCGACTTGAAAGCATAGACTATTGGAAGCTTTGACATTATAACTTTCTTCCTTCTCTTATAGTTGGTTTTAAATTCCCTTCTTCTTCTGAAGATCATTGACTACCACCTAGGAACTCCTTGAGCCTAGCAACGGTTCTGATCTCGCCGCCCTTAACCTTTCTGTATGCCTCCCAGTAAAGCTCACGGGGTATCTGCGATTTAACCGATTTCAGATAATTTCTCAGGGCCCTCACCTGTTTAACCCACCTCTCCTTTTTGCCGGTTCTGGCGGTTTTCTTTCCCTTTCTGCTTCCTGGTCCCCTTTTTCTCTTTTCCTTCTTGGTCTTCTGTCCCTTTATCTGCTCAATCTTAATAGCTCCCTGATCGATAAGAGACCTGATGTCATCCTTCGTAACAGCGTCCTCAATGTCCTGAAGCCTCTCCGGATCGAACTTGATCCTGTCCTTTCCAACTCCCAACATCCTGCTTATCAGCTCCTTCTTGTTCCTTAGGTTCATTTCTCAGCTACCACCCCAGATGGAGCGTTAAGAACCCTAAGCCCCTTCTTCCTTGCCTCATTAAGTATTGCGAGCTTCTTTCTAAGGCCAAGCCTTCCAGATAGCCTTACAGCGTGCTTGGAAGGATCAAGATTTTCGAGCTCCTTAACGCTCGTGACAAGTACTTCTTGTAGCCCAGATGGATGTAGCCCTCTTACCTTTTTGGACTTTCTGTAGCCTATCTTGACTATTGGAGGCCATCCACGCAGCTGCAGCCTCATCTTGTTGTCGATTCCCTTTGGTTTCCTCCAGTTCTCCTTGATCCTCTTGTATCTCCAGCTCTCTCCTCTTCTGAACTCAGGAATCTTCTTTTCAGGATCTTTCATAGATATACACCCCATCTAGGAAAACCCTCGGATCCTTGTACTTTATTCTCGTCGCGTTCTCTATGTTCCCTGCGGTCTGCCCTACCGCCTCCTTGCATGGTCCCTCAACTATAACGTCTTCTCCCTGCACCGTCACTTTCGTGTTGGATCCCACTATCTTTGCAAACCTCGGATATCTTTCGCCGATGAAGTTTTCAATCCTGACTTGGCCTTTTTCGACCTTTATCTGAATTGGAAAGTGCGAATAGACTATCTTCAGCTTATACGTGTATCCTTTCTGAACGCCCTCTATGAGGTTCTTTATGTGCTTTACAACCGCCCTTGCGACCGCGTAGTAGTCCCTCCTCTTCTTTATGCTTGACACAATGATCTTGTTTCCATCAACCTTTATGTCAACCTTCATCTTAGAAAAGTCCTTCTCGCACTCACCCTTGGATCCCTTTACTTTAAGCTTCTTGCCCTCAAGGGTCACAATAACCCCCTCAGGTATTTCAATCTCCTCTGAGTAGAGCTTCTGCGTCATCGTCTCAGTAGACATATCCCAACAGCCTCCCTCCAATCTTCTTCTCCTGAGCCTCAACGTGGCTCATTATGCCCTTATCCGTCGAAAGTATCAGAATGCCAACGCCAACGGCCGGCAAGTACTTTCTTTCCCACTGGCCTATTTCCTTCCACCCAACAGGAAACCTGGGCTTTATGACGCCGGCCTTATTTATCCTGCCTAAAAGCTGAATTTTGAGCTTCGGAAGTATCCTGTCATCTATAAGCTCAAACTCACCTATATAACCGTACTTCTGCATGATCCTCAGCGTTTCCATCAGCAACTTGGAAGCTGGCATAACGTAGCACTCCCTTTTGTTTCTCTTCTCGTTCTCCATTATCGTGTTAAAGAGGTTTGCGAGGAGATCCTGCGCAGGCATAGCCAACACCTAATTGTACTTCTTAAAGCCCAAAGTGGGCGCAACCTCTCTAAAGCACTGCCTACAGAGCATAAGACCGTATTTCTGGATCACTGGGCCGTACTGACCGCACCTGATACAGGCTCTGGCTCCCTTTCCGAACCTCCTTGGCTTTCCGCTTCTCATCTTTCCGAATATGTACTTGCCCATTACACCAGATTCACCCCTATGCTCCTATAAAACTGTATTGCTTCTTCCCTAGAAATCCGGTGCTCCTTCCCTATCTTGGATCTCAACCTCTTTCTCCTCTGGACCCTGTAGCCAGGCCTTGCCAGGCTGACTATCACGTCCATTCCAAAGATTCCTATCTCGGGGTTGTACTTCATTCCGGGTATATCTATATGCTCTTTAATGCCAAAGGCAAGGTTTCCAAACTTGTCCACCGAGCTCAGAGGAACAGTGTTCCCTCTAGCAGCCAGAACCTTCTGCAACACCTCTATTGCTTTCTTTTTTCTAAGGGTTACCATAGCTGCTATCTTTTCACCCCTGTGTATGCCGAAGTCCCTGATAGTCTTCTTGGCCTTTCTCTCGCTCGGGGTCTGACCGGATAGCTCCTCAAGAACCTTCTTTGCCTTCTCCAGCTTCTCTCCTGATTCGCCCACGGCTATATGCAGTATGACTTTATCTATGAAGATCCTCTTCATTGGATTTTCCTGTTTGGTCTGTTGACCCTCCGCCATCATTCTTCACCCACCACCGTTATTGCGGGCTTGTCCTTGCCCACAACTATAACATAATCCTTCGGGACGGTAACGCTTTCGTTTCCCACGACCAGCTTAACCATGGCAATCCTTGAAAACGTGCTCGGTATGATCTCAGCTATTTTGCCAAGGACGCCAACTCTTCTCCCCCTGTATACGAGACCCAGGTTTCCTTCCTCTAATCTGAAGCTCGCCAAGACCTTCTTATCTGAAAGGTTCACAAGCAGCGAATCCCCTATCTTCAGCGACTCATCGTCAAGAAGGTAAACTGAGGAGTCGTGTCCTGTGTACTGGATCTTGCCTCCTTTTAGCTTAGTCTTCCTAATTATCTTAACAATTTTCAGGTCCTTCTCCTGCTTCTGGATTTTAATCGGATGCAGCTCCCTGCCCTCAACGGGAACGAGCCTGTAATATATATCAGTGTCCCGTACGTTTATCACGTCAAATAGCCCTATGGGGTACTGATGATCCTTGACAACCTTTCCGTTGACCAGCAGCATTCCTGCCTTAATGCCCTTTTTTGCCTCCCATGCTGTCCTGGCGTATCCAAGTTTATCCCTTATTAACGTCACAGGATCATATGCTAAGTTCTTTGGGTTAGGCCCTGGATTAACGTTCGTCACAAAAACGTATCTTTTCCTGGGAACGCCGTAAAACGTCGGCATTACTTCTCTCTTTCTTACGGTAGAACCGCCTTTCTTAGCCAACCTGCTTCACCACCTTACTTGCAAGCTCTTCAAGCATCTTTTTTCTGAGCTCATCCTCAAGATTCAGCTCAACAACTATAACCTTTGAAGGATGCACCTTTACGGGAACCTCCTGCCCGTTAACCTTCTTTCTCACAAGGCCCTCAATCGCTATTCTTCCAAGGCCAGGATATATATCTATAACCTTTCCCTGGACTCCCCTGAAGTCTCCTCTCACAACCTTAACAACGTCTCCCTTCCTAACCCTTATGGTCTTGATGCCGTACTTCTGCCTGAGCTCATCTGAGAGCCGTGCTCTCAGGGCCTTGTTCCTTTCAAACCAGCTCGCCTTTTTAAGTAGGTCCTTAAGCTTCATACAGGTCACACTATCATATAGGCTATGTTAGCAAGCCTGGGCCACTTCTCCGCGGCCTCCATGGCCACGGGACCTCTCACCTCAGTTCCCTTAAGCTCTCCCTCTGGAGTTATAAGAACTGCGGCGTTATCCTCAAAGCTTATTCTTTCGCCATTAAGCCTCCTGATGGGGTACTTCTGCCTGACGACCACCGCGTGAAATATCTGCTTCCTCACTTCAGGAGTTCCCACCTTGACGACCACGACTATCTCGTCGCCAACTGCGGCTGCTGGGATTCTCCGGAGCCTGCCCTTGTATCCAACAACCTGAATAACCTTCAGCTTCTTAGCCCCCGTATTGTCTGCACAGTTGATAACCGCCGGCACTGGTATGGCCCTCGTTATGTGTGGCCTGTACTCCTCTACGCCCTTTGCAGAGACAGCTCTAGTTTTTTCAGGCACCTGTCTTCACCTCTCCGAGAACCACGTGCGCTATGTTCTTGCCGAGAGGCCTTGTCTCAGCTATTGCTACCGTGCTGCCCTCCTTTATGCTTACGCACGGAGGCACCCTTGCATGGATCTTGCTCCTTCTTCTTTCATATCTCATGTACTTCTTCACGTAAAAGAAGTACTCGATCTTCACGACCGCTGCCTTTTTCATCTTGTAGCTCACTACCTTTCCTACCCTAACCTTCCCCCTGATCTTAAGATGCCCGTGATAGGGACAAAGCGGGTCATCGCACTTAGCAGTCGGCTGAGCAATCCTAAGGTTTATGCCCTGCAACATCATGGATCATACCTCTCCCAAGGTCTACCAACTAGCTTGTCTCCCAGATACTTTCCCTTATCATTAATAAACGTATTCCCTTTCTTTGGAACCTTCCTGATGCCCTTCTCGGTGCTGATGTAAAGAAGGTTCTTGGTCTCGTAAACAACAGTGCCCTGGATCCCCATGCCCATCACCTTAACCCTTTTGCCCAGAAGCAGCACCAGTCATCCTCCTGTTCAGCTCTGTAAGAACTCTGGCTATGTTTCTTCTTACCGACTTGATGCTGCCTGATTCCTTTCCCAGCGTCCTCATCCGTCTCAGATTGTTCAACCGGAGGAGCTCCTTCCTGAGCTCCGTTAGGGTCTTCTCTAGCTCCTCATTGCTTAGCTTGCTCGCCTTTATTCTCTTCATTAGCCTCACCTTTCATCTTATAATCCTCAAGAAGAGGATTCTTATATGCTACCGTTACCTTTATGCCATACATTCCCATCTTCAGAAGCACGTGCTCCACTGCGCTTTTCGTGTATGCCTCACGTGGATATCCGCTCTTTGGAATTATTCCCATCCTGAACTTCTGAAATGACGCCCTTTCGCTTCTTATCTTCCCCTGCAGCTTTATCTCGATTCCCAGAGCGCCCGCCTTCATCGCCTCGTTCATCAGGACCGTGGCCACTCTTCTGAAGTTAGCTCCCTTTTGATAGGCGTTTGCAAGCTTTAGCGCAATGGCCTTGGGATCTACTGCCGGGTTCTGAACCTCAAATGCATTGATCGATACGTCCTTCAGGCCGATCTCCTTTGAAATCTCCTCCATGAGGCTTCTTATGTTTGAGCCGTGTGAGCCTATAACGAGACCTGGCCTTAGAGCCAGGATGTTGAGCCTGGTTCCCAGTGGAGAGTTTTCAAGGTTCATTCCTACAAAGCCAGCCTGCTTCAGTTTCTTATCCAGATATTCATGAAGCATCATTTCATTCTTTCTGGCCTCTAAGATGTTCCTAATGGCAACCATTTACACCACCCTCGCAACAGCCTCTATATGAACGTACACCCGAGTCTTGGGTGATCTTCTTCCAAAAGCTCTCGGAACATATCTCACGAGCTTCCTCCCTGGATAGGCGGCAGCGTGAATGATCACAAGCCTGCTGACGTCAAAGCCCTTATAAAGGGCGTTTGCCTCAAGATTATCGAGAAGCTTCAAAAAGAGCTTTGCGGCCTTAACAGGAAATCTTCCTGCATAAAAGCCCGGTATATTATGATGGGCCACCTTTTTATGGTATCTTCTGTAAGGAATATATCTTTTTAACAGCACAACCTCCTCCAACGCTTCTCTCGCTCTGTCGAAGCTCATGCCCTTGATATAGGCTGCTACCTCTCTCGCCTCCTTTGGGCTCACGTCTACCTCTCTAAGGCTACCTCTAACATCTGATGCCTCATTATACTGAGTGAACGAATACCCAAACTCAGGCATTTGCCTTCCATGTATTTACGCAATTAATTTAAAAACTTTCCCATACATCTTAGCACGGCTAAATACTGCAGCTACATGAGATAGGAGGCAGATGGCTCATCGAACTAAAGCTGCTGCGTCGGATTATGTGTCTGGAGCAACATGTCCTTAAGATAAAATAACGCTTAAATTATAACTGCAACATAGCAGAATAGGGGCCGGTAGTTCAGGGGTAGAACGCCCGCCTCGCACGCGGGAGGTCGGGGGTTCGAGTCCCCCCCGGTCCATATGCAAAATTAAAATAACTATTAGAACATGACATCAATCAAGTTGGAAAACGATGAGATATACAAGCTCGTTGGCCGAATAGTTCTTTCGGATAACCCAGGAACCCTTCTCAGAACTCTGAGAAACAACCTGAACCTTAAGCAGAAGGAGCTTGCAGAGCTCATGGGGGTTTCGCCTCCAGTAATATCTGATTATGAGAAGGGCAGACGAAGAAAGGCCGGCGCCCGCTTTATCAAAAAGTATCTAGACGCGCTCATAAAGCTCAAGGGCGTTGACGCCGTGGTTCTGTCATTCTATCAGGGGGATAACAACACAGAGGGGAGCGGAATTCTCGAAATAAAGGACTACAGGAAGCCTCTGAAGGTCGGGGAGTTTGTTGAAGGAATAGGAGCTCGGGTTCTATCCGGGGAAAACATGCTTGAGCATCACCTATTTGGACACACGATACTTGACAGCATCAAGGCGATCATAGCGCTCAAGGGCGAGCAGTTCTACCGGATATTTGGGAAGTCCTCGGAAAGGGCCCTGATCTTCACCAAGGTAGGGATAGGAAGAAGCCCCATGGTCGCCGTAAGGATCTCTCCCCTAAAGCCGAGGCTCGTTGTAGTTCACGGGACTTCAAGCGTGGAGCCACTGGCGGTGGAAATGGCAAGGGTTGAAAACGTGATGCTTGCTATAGCCCCTCAGATTGATATACAGGATCTGATAAGTAAAATAAGGGAGGTCACCAGAGATGTATGAGAAGTACACCGAGGCCGGAAGGATAGCAGGAGAGGCTCTTAAGAGGGCGGTCGAGATAGTTCATGAGGAAAGGATGGTTCTGGATATATGTGAAGAGCTCGAGGATTTTATAATCAAAAGGGGAGCAAGACCGGCCTTTCCAGTGAATATATCACAGAACGAGGAGGCCGCCCATTACACCGCCAGATATGACGATGACAGAAGGATCAAGAAAGGCTCTCTAGTTAAAGTTGATCTAGGCGTTCACGTTGATGGCTACATCGCTGATGCGGCAATTACGCTTTCCTTTTCAGGCATATACACCAGCATGGTTCGCGCAAACTATGAAGCTCTGGAGAG
The DNA here is from genome assembly GCA_049976505.1 of Nitrososphaeria archaeon. Taxonomy (GTDB): domain Archaea; phylum Thermoproteota; class Nitrososphaeria; order Conexivisphaerales; family UBA164; genus CAYFFZ01. The sequence goes on from JBMFIC010000002.1 coordinate 38,458, forward strand.
GGCTTTATCGATAATAAAGGATGGCCTTGAGTTTTATGAGTTCGGATCGTATGTTGAAAAGCTGGCAAAGGGGTATGGATTTAAGCCCATTGAAAACCTGATGGGCCACAGGTTGGACAGATACGTGCTACATACTGGCGACTCCGTGCCCATGATAGGCTCACCCGTTAAGGGTAGGTTCAGAAGCCAGAACGCATACGCGATAGAGCCATTCTTTGTAGAGATGGACGCTATGGGGTTCGTCATAGATGGCCAACACAGCAACATCTACAGGCTCGTTGCTCCAAGAAAGGTCAAGGACGAGAGCGCATCACAGCTTGTTGATTACATCTGGAAAACTTACAGGACACTTCCATTCGCATCAAGGTGGATAATAAAGGAGTTCGGGCCGAGCAGCGTCACGGCCTTGGAAAGGCTTGTTAAGGAAAACCTCCTGGAGGAATATTATACGCTGGTGGAGGCCGGCGGAGCTCCGGTTGCCCAGTTCGAGCACACTGTATATGTAGATAGGGACAAAGTTACAGTAACCACAAGGATTCCCTGATCGACGCCGTTCCACGGCTTGCAATTTTATAGGCCGAACTTAAAATAGAATAACGCTTATATTTTCATGCAGCTTAGAAATAGCTGCGGGGGTCGCCTAGCCTGGTCAATGGCGCTGCCCTGAGGCGGCAGTCCCGCTGGGGTGCGTGGGTTCAAATCCCACCCCCCGCATACCTTTAAAAGTCCTCAAGCAGGGAGCTGTACTTCTGCTCTATTATGATTATTAGAACCTCGTTCGTGGAGAGCTCCTTCTTATCTCCTCTCGTTCTTATTTTCTCTGTGAGCGTATCAAAAATGTACTCACCTGCTGGAAACCTTCCCTCAGTATCCTTATAATAGTGAATTCCTATGCCCTCATAAAACGGATGAATCATGTACAGATAGTCTTTGTATCTGTAGACAGCAAGGGCTGGCGTTCTGCCAAGGAAACTTGAAACCGCTAGAAAGTCCTTCAGGAGGTCCTCGAAGGAATTGAACTCAAACCTGTAAGTATCCATGATTAACTGTTTGCATATAATCGCTTATAAATTTTGGCAACAAAGCGGTTTCAGCTTACAGATTGAGCATCTTCTGGATCTGAGAGGATGAGGACCTGAGCCTAACGAGGCTCAGGTACTCCCCCTTGAATATCTCTATCCTCTCGTTGGGCATCACTTCATACCTCAGCTGACCATCAGCTATAACGTACGTATGCAGGTTGCTGACGACGTGGATCTCCTTGGGCCTGACGATTATAGGGGGCAGGGGCCTGAGAGGAAGCACTGGGTTTATTATAATGGTCTCCAGCTCCTGATCCACTATAGGCCCTCCATTAGAGAAGTTGTATCCGGTTGATCCGGACGGAGTTGAGATTATAAGCCCATCCATCCTCTCTCTGAGCTCGAAGATGCCCTCGGCCCTTACGTCGAAGTAGGGAGTCTGATTAAAATTGGCTCTTTGAATGTAAAACTCGTTCAGTACGTTCACGGTCTCAACGTCTGAGATCCTCGCCCTCAGCCTCAACCTCTTCTCAATGATGTACTTCTTCGAGAGGTACCCTTCGATGAACTCGTTCAGGGAGTCCTTGTCGATCTGCGCCAGAACTCCCCTTCCGCCCATGTTTATACCTATCACTTCAACGTGCTCGGGAAGAAACCTGGAGAGGCCTAGGAGAGTTCCGTCTCCCCCAATAGTTATCGCTGTCGAAATGCCCTCATCCTCTATAACTTTATAGGAATCAATCTTAATCGTGTATGGAAGTTCCCTCAAGCTGTAAAGCTCAAAGTGCTCGCTGAGCCTTGCAATGATGTTCTCAACTTCCGTATCAGAGAGGGAGTCCTTAACCGCCAATATTGCCTTTATTTTCACAACCCTAAAAGCGTATGCAACATTTATAGGCTTTTATCAGATCAGCTGAAACTTCTTAACTGGCGTGTATATGGGACCGTTTGGATGAAGATCACTTTTCATTAGATAAAAGCTTTCCACGCTGTATGTTCCAAGATCGACGTTCCTGCGAGCTTCTATCCGTTCAAGCAGAGCCCTTTTGTTTTCCACGAACTTCACTCTGGCAATTGTAAGGTGGGGCGTGAACTCCTCATCGCTGGGTATCGAAGCCGATGCCCTGTCAACCTCGCGCGCTAGCCTGACCAGATCCTGCGAGTCGCTTCCTATCCAGATGACCCTGATTCTGTCGGGGCTCGGGAAGACGCCAATGCCCCTGAGCCTAATAGTGAACCTGTTAAATTTTATGGATGACAGGGAATTTATTAGCTCGTCCCTTGTGCTATCATCGATTTCGCCCAGAAACTTGAGCGTGAAATGCATGTTCTGCTCCTTAGTGAGGCTTATTCCTTTTTCCCCATCCTTTATGAACTCAGCTATCTTCATGATCTCCCTTATGAGGCCAAGATCCTCAACGTTCACGCTTACGAAGGCCCTCATGACTTTTCAACTAGCGCTCTGAAAAATAAAGCATTTTCCAGCATTCCAAGGTCGTTGTTGAAATAGACGTATGCCTCCCTGGCCCCGCTCTCCTTTATCCTGAGAAAATACTCCCTTAGTTCCTCCTCACTATACTCATACGCGTACCATTCGGTCCTTCCATGCATCCTCAGATATATGATGCCGTTGCTTACCACAAGCTCATCGGGAAGCTCTGGTGCGCTCACCGAGCAGAAGACGTAGCCCAACTCAGAGACCTCCCTTTTTTGCTCCCACCAGCAGGGATCCCTGAACTCAACCACGGGGATCCCCTCAAGCGAAACCGACCTTATGAATTCATCTAGCTTCCTGAGGTTCTTCTCCGAGCACCCAAAGCTTGGTGGCATCTGAAACAGCCATGCTCTTATCATGCCCCTCATGGGCTCAAAGGTGTTGTAGAACCTGTTAAACAGCGGAACGCTGGAGAGCTTTGTGTAATGCGTAACTCCTTTATAGACCTTTACAGAGTAAAAGAAGCCCCTTTCAGCTTTCGACCACCTTGCTATCATGGGCCTTCTGGGAAACGAATAAAACGTGGAGTTAAGCTCCACCGTATCGAAGCCCTTCGAGATGTACCAGGAAAGCGGATCGGGCTTCCCCTCGTTCCAGGGATAAGAGTATCCAGACGTCCCTACGTGAATCTTCATCAGGATCTATCGTAAAGGTGACATGCAACGAAGTGTCCTGGCTCGACCTCCTTCATCTTGGGCTCCTCAACCTTGCATTTGTCGAACGCGTAGGGACACCTCGGATGGAACCTGCAGCCGGATGGTGGATTTACTGGGCTCGGTATCTCGCCCTTTATCTTTACCTCCGCCTTGGGAGACCTTGGATCAGGCACCGGTATCGCAGCTATGAGCGCCTGCGTGTAGGGATGGAGCGGGTTCTCAATAAGCCTCTCTGAATCAGCCAGCTCAACTAGCTTCCCAAGGTACATTACGGCTATTCTGTCGCTGGTGTGCTTGGCGAGCGCGAGATCATGGGTGATGAACAGGAAAGTTATCCCGTACTTCTCCTTTAACTCAAGCATTACGTTGAGCACTTCTGCCCTTATTGAAACGTCAAGCATTGATACCGGCTCGTCCGCAACTATGAAATCCGGCCTCAGCACAAGCGCCCTAGCAATAGCCACCCTCTGTCTCTGCCCACCGCTTAGCTCGTGCGGATAGCGGTACATGAACTCCTCAGGCGGCGTCAGCTTGACGTCGACGAGAGCTTTAGCTACCTCGTCGTCTATCTTCTCCTTCGGAACCAGCTTGTTGACTACAAGTCCCTCAGCGACCACGTCCCTTATCAGCATTCTGGGGTTTATCGAATCGTACGGATCCTGGAATATTATCTGAAGCTTCTTTCTGTATTGCTTGAGCTCTGACTGTTTCAGCTTGAACAGGTCTACCCCGTTGTAGATGACAGAGCCATCTGTAGGATCTATCAGCCTTATTATAGTCCTTCCGAATGTAGTCTTTCCGCTTCCGGATTCTCCCGCAAGTCCTAGTATCTCCCGTGGATATATATCCAGACTTATACCGTCAACAGCCCTGACCCACTTCTGCGTTTCACCCTTTATGAAGCTGGAAAAGCCCAGCCTGACCGGGAAGTACTTCCTAACCCCTATAGCACGTAACAGCGGCTCAGGCATTCCTCTCACCATCGTAAAGGTGACATGCAACGAAGTGTCCTGGCTCGACCTCCTTCATCTTGGGCTCCTCAACCTTGCATTTGTCGAACGCGTAGGGACACCTCGGATGGAACCTGCAGCCGGATGGTGGAGAAGCAAGGTTCGGAGGCGCTCCTGGTATTCCCACAAGCCTCTGCCTTTTGGCCCTGATGTTGGGAAATGCACCAAGAAGGCCCTTTGTGTACGGGTGCAACGGGTTCTCATAAATCCGGTATATATTTCCGTATTCCACAACCTTTCCTGCGTAGAATATCGCAACTTTATCGCAGAGGTCGGCGATTATCGACAAGTCGTGGGTGATAAGCATCATGCCTATGTTGAGCTTCTTCTTAAGGTCCCTGAGAAGGCTGAGGACCTGGGCCTGAACTATCACATCCAGAGCTGTTGTAGGCTCGTCCAGTATAAGAACGTCGGGGTTGTTAGCCAGTGCCATAGCTATCGCGGCCCTCTGCTTCATGCCTCCTGAGAATTCATGAGGGTAACTGTTTACCCTTTTCGGATCTATACCGACGAGATCAAAAAGCTCCCTCACCCTGTTCATTGCCTCCTCCTTCGATACGCGTCTGTGAGTGATTATTGCCTCTGCTATTTGATCCCCTATGGTAAAAACCGGGTCAAACGCATTCATGGAAGCCTGCGGCACCATCGCTATCTTTACCCACCTTATCCTTCTGAACTCCTCCTCAGATAGATCCAGAACGTTCTGCCCATCAATATATATTTTCCCCGAAAGTATCTGCGCGTTCCTGGGAAGGAGCCTCATGATCGTGTTGGCGATGCTCGTTTTGCCGCTGCCTGACTCGCCTGCCAGTCCTAGGCATGTTCCCTTTTCAACCGTAAAGGTAACGTCGTCCACCGCCTTAACGTAGAGCTTTCCCATCTTGTAGTACATCTTAAGACCTTCCACCCTTAGGACCTCAGACACTTTCATTCACCAGCTTATAGACAAACGTGATATAATTCGATCCAATAAAACTACCCCTCGCATAAATAAGATAGCCATAATCCTTGTTATAAACGAGACTCCAGCGGGAGGCGCCAAGGTTGTAAGTGTAAAGATAAGGTATTATTGTCATGTTAACCGAAATCACGTTAGTTCTGGAAACAACGTATTTAACTGAAACGCTTTCCCCACCCTGAAACTGTATGTAGACGTTTCCAGATGCCTGCCTGACGCTGGTGTTAATGAACATGGGCATGCCAAATGAGTAGGGTGCAAAGTACGTGAGGTTGTTCGTAGGGTCAAACACAGGCACGAATGAAACGTTGGAGTACGTAACTCCGCTGTCGTTGAGCGGGGTAATCGTATAGTTGAACGTTATGACGGACGAATTGACCCTTATCACGTGAAGCTTAATGTAGTTTACGTAGTTCCCCTTACCAGGAACGCTCACTATGTATTCATAGTAGAACGTTGAGCCGAGAAGAGCGGATCTGTGAACCTCAGTGTGGGGGACCAGAACGTAATATGCCCCAATTAATACTATGATGATAACTGCCGCTGCTATGCCCATGGTTGTGCCTTTCATTGTCCTCTTAGCCTCGGGTTGAATATCTCATCAAGCGCATAACCCACCATCACGAAGGCAAGCGAAAGCAGGACTATGGCCAGACCTGGAAAGATGAACCACCACCATCCAAACTGGAAATATACCGCTGAGGCAGCGTGATCATAAGCTTTTGACAGCATCCTTCCCCACGTCGGGGTAGTTGATGAGCCTGGGAACAGGAAGTCGAGGGCGGCCTCAGTGAGTATAAAGCCAGGGACGCTGAGAGCGAGGTTAGCATAAACCAGCCCCATAATGTTGGGAAGTATGTGCGTGATCATTATGTGCACGTTTCCTGCTCCAAGGGCTTTGGACGCCTCTATGTATCCTCTTTCCTTAAGCGATAGAACCTGAGACCTTATAACCCTGGCTATAGACGGCCAGGACAGAACGGCGAACAGAATTACTATCCAGAAATACAGGCTTTTCGCTGTAAATGCGTTCTGCGTAAGAAGGAATATAACAACTATAGCAAGCGGCAGGAATGGTATAACGAGGAATATGTCCGTTATCCTCATCAAAACCTCCTCAGTGACGCCTCCAAGCAGGCCAGCGATGAGCCCCACTATCAGACCAAAAACAACCGAGAAGATCGACGCCAATAAGCCCACCTCAATTGATATCCTTGATCCCCAGACGAACTGGGACCAAAGATCCCTACCGTTGTTATCCGTGCCCAGAAGGCCGTAGTGTCTGCCGTAGATGAAGAAATAGGGATCTGCAAGCGAAAACCTCACGTATCCGGGTGTCGAGGACTGATAAGCTATAACCTGCACGTTCAGCTTGTACGTTCCCTGCTGGCTCATCAGGTTCATGGCCGGCATGCTGAGGGCCTGGCCTGCAGGGCCAAAGGCGGATAAAACCACTGGCGTGGTATCAGAGGCAAGATATATCGCGTTCCAGTGGTTTATTGACAGCCCATGCCTAAGCGTATCGATCACGCCAGGCCAGGTCGACATGTAAGTATAGGATGTAAGATCGTAAACGTGACCGTTCGGAGCAATTAATGTGAACTTAACGTACAGGTCTGAGATGCCCTGAACGACCTGGGGATCGATAAGGGCACCAAAAGCCAGCTTGTATGGCGGCTTGTAGCTGTAAACGAATGGGTAAGTCATGTTAAGAAGCACAACTCTTCCAAATCCCGGGGGAACGGTTGCTGAAACGTTGATCACCTGCGCTTCGTCAGTTGTGTATCTGGTTACGCTGACATATTTAGCCGGAAGGGATTCCGTGGTAATCGTGTAGTTAGCCGCTGGAGAAACGCTGATCTCCCAAGAGCTTATCTTGTTGCTGACCGCCTCAAGGTTTGGCGGAAGATTGTGATAAATTGGAAAAACCGTGGCCCAGCTTGGAACAGCCCACGGCCCGGCAACAAAGGTCTCCATTGGCGGGTTGGAGGTCAGATATGGAGCAAAAAGCGCCATAAGAGAAAAGAAAACTATAATGAACGCACCGGCCATGCCCATCCGGCTTTTCAGGAATATCTTTAATCCTCCTCTGTAGGACATCTCTAACCCCTCCTGATCCTCGGATCCAGAAGGCCATAGGATATATCGGCTATAAAGTTAGCTAAAACGACCATTAGCGATATTATAAAGAAGATCGCCTGCTCGAGCGGAAAGTCCTGAGTAATTATAGCCATGTACGTCCAGTATCCAAGCCCTGGCCAGCCGAATATGGTTTCCGTGATTACAGCCCCTGAAAGCACGAAGCCCATCGATATTGCAAAAATAGTAAGCGTGGGCAGGATGGCATTCCTGAGCACGTGCTTGTAAAGTATTGCCCTGTTCCTCAGCCCCTTAGCCCTCAACATTGTTACGAAGTCCTCGTTTATTATGTCGATGGCCGTGGATCTCTGAATAAGATAAAATCCCCCTATGCTAATCAGCGTCAGGGATGTGAATGGCAGCGCCATCGACTTCAACAGGGCATAGTAAAAACTGAGACCCGTGAACTGGCTGAAGTATGCCGCAGCGTTAGGCGGAGCCCATTTGAGATAGTATGCAAAAACGAGAAGAAGCAGGCTGCCTATCCAGAAGGAAGGCATGGCATAGAAGAAGAGGAGCGTCATGAACGAAATCTGATCAACTGGAGTCCCCCTCTTGTGAGCCGAAAAGACGCCCAGGTAAAGGCTTATTACAAAGGAGACTACCGTTGACCCGCCAAGCAGAAGCACCGTGTATGGAGCATATCTCGCTATCGTATCTATAACAGGGCCGCTGAGCGCGCTTCCAACGTTATATCCGAACTGAAACGTGAACATCGCCTTAAGATAAATAAAATACCTAACGTCAAGGGGCTTGTTAAAGCCCAGCTGAGAAATAACCTGCTGCCTTATCTTTTCAATGTACTGCAGGTTATGCTGAGTACCTATAACAGGGACAAACCACTGCTCAGGATTTATCCCCAATAGCGTAAATGGAAGCACCTGAAACAGGAAGAAGTTTATCGTTGCTATAACCCACATGGTTATAAAAATGCTTACGATTTTCTTAATAATGTAAGCCTTAATACCCATGCCCTTCATACTTAAGCAAAAAAATAATATTTAAATTTTTTAGTTGAGTTTGCGAAAAGATTACTTCTTTCTCCTGAGGGCCCAGGCCACTACCGCGATGATCACGACTATTATTATGACCGCGGCTGCAATATAGTATCCAGTATAGCTTGGCTTCGGCGGTGGCGGCACTGGAGACAGGGTGGCAGTCTGGAGAACGCCAGCCAGGGACGGTGTCACCGATAGCGTCGTGTTATACGGCTTGAACCCGGTTGCGGAGACCGTTACGGTCTGGGTTCCTAGCGGCACGTTGGCGAGAACGGCTATGCCCGAGGAGTTTGTAGTGGCTGAAATTCCAGCGATAGTTACAGTTGCGCCAGCTATGGGTGTTCCGTTAGCTGCTACAACCTTGAACGGGATTGTAACCGCTGTAACTGGAGTCACGGTGAGTCCGCTGTAGCTGTACCACACCCTGCTTAGGCCGAATGAAGTGTATGTGGCGTTGACCATGAGCTCATACGTTCCTGGGCTCAGCGATGAGGTGGGTATTGAAGCCGTGTAGCTGCCGTTGCCAACTGAAGTCAACGGCACCGATTCGTAGACGTATCCTGAAGCCGGGTTTATCACCTCGACTACCCCAGTTGCGTTGGTTATAGGTATGTATCCGGTGGATCCTGGAGCTACGCCCTCAAAGGTTGAGCTGGTCGGGTTGTATATCTCCTCCATTATGTTGACCTTGAACGGCGCGCTGGTGCCCTGCGAGACCGATGTCATCCATGCCCACCATGCGCTTCTGTAGTAGTTCGGGTTCTTGGTGAGCGTTATCACGTTGGTTACCTTGTTCCATGACTGGAATACGAAGGGTCCGCTTCCGACCTCAAGGTTGGGCAGCCAGTACATCCACTCGGGCAGGGTCTCGCTTGGCGAGTAGAGATATGAAGATAGACCTGATATCTTGGCCAGAGGCACAGTGGTGTCCATTGCGCTCGTGGATCCAGCCACGACTGATGGGTTGAAGTACTTGAATATGTGCATCGGAATTACGGGTATGTTAAGCGTGTATATGTTCCAGAGGTTCGTTGAGTTGACGTACAGCTGTATCTCATATGGGTTGTTCGGAGGTATGTAGGTTGCAAGCAGACCGAATGGCGGGGTTGAAGCATAAGCGTTGGGCGTTGAGGCTCCAGAAAGACCCTGGACGTTCCAGTACCAGAGCGAGAAGTTGAAGTCGTATGCAGTTAGAGGAACTCCATCCTGCCATGTGTCGTTCTTCCAGAAGTTTATGGTTATGATCTCGCCGTTAACTATCTTTGAAGCGTTGAACGGGTTCCACCATCCGTTGCCGCTCCCAAGCGGGGCAGTTACGTCATACTGCACGCTGAACGTTCCCATCCATGGTATCAGAGATCCGTTGGTTACGCCCCATGGTGGAGTGCCTAACGGGCTGTCATAAACCTCCTGCCACACATCGACCTGCCAGACCCAGTTCGTCACGTAGAGCGGATTCAGAGATGTGGGAGCGGAGTGCAGAGCCTCAGTGAACGTGCCGCCGTATGGCGCGTTAGATGGATGGACGTTGAGAGCGGTGTAGTAGAGTCCGGTTTCCTCGTTGGGTCCTGTTGTTGGTATCTGGGCGAAGCCGGTCCATCCCTTGACGTAGTCAGCGTAGATCTGGTTGGACCAGAGCCCTATCACATATGGAAGCTGCTGATAGAAGATCTCCTGGACCATCCATGCTGCGTGCTGAGCCACGCTCACGTTGGTTGCGGCCCAGTACAGAATGTCAGTCCAGTAGTCCATGCTCTCGTTCCAGAAGTTTCCAAAGTTGACTATTCCCGCAAGCTGGCCGTTGAAGAAGAACCACGGATAGTTTGGCATCCAGCTCACTATCCAACCGAAGGTGTACATGCCCCACGTGTCTATCTGGTTAGCAAGGGTCATGTTGAAAACTGGAGGCGTTGTCGAGAAGTTGCTCAGCATGGTGCCCTCCGAAATTACAACGCCAGCTGCAGGAGAGTAGATAACGGATGATGCTGTCACACCGGTTACGGGCTTAAGGGTTATTGTTAGGTTTATCTTCTGGGCAGCGTTGTACAGTGCTATAGCTAGATCCGTTCTGAGGGGATCGTCCGACCTGTAGTAGAGCACGGGCGAGAATGGCTTGCCATAGAGAGTCCACTGTCCGGTAACTGGGTTGTACTCTATTCCGGGCACCATCTCCAGCTCCTGCATCGCGGCCGTCAGGTTGTAGCTGTATGGATACGGTAGCTGGTTGTCAAACCAATAGGTGGATGCGTAAGGAGGAGAGAAGAGCGTGGGGTTGTAGAGGTAGGGCTCCGCGACCGCCGCTACGCCGTACAGAGACTGAAGATACGAGTAGTCAACCAAATCGGCTATGGCCCTCCTGAAATGTACGTTGCTGTAAGGATACATCAGCATGTTGAAAGCTATGCCATCAAAAGCATACGATGGCGTTACGTTTGCATAAACGCCTGGAGTAGTCAGGGCAGTTGTGTACATGCTAGGAGTTAGGCTCCACTCCATAGCCTGTATCTGTCCTGAGGTGAGTGCTAGGAACGCGTTCTGATCGCTCGAATAGACGTTGAAGATCAGGGTGTTAATCAGAGGACCATGGGTGTGAACCTGGGTCGGAAGAAGCATTGGGGACTGCGCTACTGCAGGAGAAACGGAGAATCCCAGTATTAATAGCGGCACTAGGAAATATAGATATTTTGTCTTCATTCAATAGATTTAAAATAGCTTTTGTATATAAATTTTTCTTGCCGCGTGAGGAACTTAAAGAATAATTACATGGGATGGGCTAAGTTTCGTATGAAATAAATTGCAAGACTTATCTACTTACATGTTTTGCCATTTAAAATTTTTACAGGTTTTAGTGAAGAGAATCAAGGATTTTATGAACGCTCATATCGGGCGTGAGGATGAAGCTGCTTGAGCCGTCGATGTCGCACCGTATAAAATCGGCTGGCTCGATGCCCCTTACTGTAAATCTATCATCCATTCGGCCCTCCTGGAGAAGCTCAATAGGAACAGACATGGCAAAACCTGTCCTCAGTTCGCCGCCTGCCAGATACACCGGCGCTTGAAGCATACCCGCCATCCTCTCAAGGCCGACCGGACTGTTTCTGAGCGGACATACTACTGCAGTAACAGCCCTGTTTGTGCACCTTTTGTATATCGATAGAAGGCCGGATAGTACCTTAGCAAGGAATGACCTCCCTGCGAAGGGCACATATGCCACTATGTCCCTTCCTCCTGTCAGGAGCCTCTCAAGGAGGACGTAGCTTTCCCTTGTTCCATTCAGGAAAACCCCAGCTGTTCCCGATTTTCTGCATCTTCCACAGCCACCCCTTACCGTGTAGTTAATCATGAAGTACTGTCCGCCAAGCTTCAGGATTACGTACGAGCGTTCGGGGCTTATTTCATCTATTTTTATTGATCTAGCGGTGCTGATAATCGAATCAACCAGCTTGTAAAGTTCTGCATCTGACCCGTTTAGCAGGCTCACCCTGATCCTCTTTCCATCCGATTCAGCAGCTATCCTTCTGGAAACGCTTGCGATGCTGGGGTATTTGAAAGCGTAATGGACCTCCTTAACGCCGCAGATCCCAGCACCTTTCTCTATATCCTCAACTCTAGAAGGCCTTAAAAGCACGTATGACTCCGTGGCTCTTGCACCCGGCATCAGCGATGATATGCATTCTGCCTCCTCCTTGTTTTCCGCTCTCAGCAGTATGTATCCCTTCAATTTACGTGCTTATACTAAAAGCTCGAATGTCTTGGCCCTGTACCTCAGTGATATGAAGGTTTCTGTGTATGTTACGCCATCTATGGCTCCCACCTTATCCGTTATAAGCGTGTGTAGCTCCTCAATAGATTTTGCCTTAAGGAAGACCAGAAAGTCGTATCTTCCTGTAACCTCAATAACCTGTCTGACCTCAGGCATCTTGTAGAGCGTGTCATATACGGAGTCCCTTTTCTTCGACTCAGCGTTTATACCTATAATAGCTAGCACCTTCCAGCCGAGAAGCTCCTCGTTAACCACCGTGGTGAACCCTACTATGTATCCAAGCTTCTGAAGCCTTCTGATCCTTGAATACACGACGCTTGGATCCAGGTTTAGCTTCTTGCTGAGCTTTGGTATGCTCTGGCTTGCATCCTTTGTAAGCTCGGTTAAAATTTTGATGTCTTTCTCATCTATTTTTAGTGATTTTTGCATACCGCTTAAGCTTTAATAAAAATAAAAATTAAATCTTTTCTCAAAACTTTATAAAAATTCAAATTTCTGGAAGATTAAGGGCTGCCTTCAGGCCCTTGTATCTGTTTCTTATGGTAACCTCTGTTACGCCAGCTGCCTCCGCTATGTCCTTCTGCGTCTTGTTCTCTCCCTCCAGCACGCATGCCACGTAGAGGGCTGCTGCGGCCAGCCCCATCGGATCCTTGCCCGCTGATATGCCTGCTGCCATGGCCTTCTTTATGATTTCAATGGCCTTCCTTGTTGTCTTCTCGCTGAGTCCGGCCTTGGCGGCTATCCTGCTCACCGATTTTACTGGATCTATTATTGGCATCTTAAGATCCAGCTCCCTGACTATCAGCCTGTAACACCTGGCTATGTCCTTCTTCTTAATGCTGGAAACCGCGGCTATGTCCTTGAGAGTTCTGGGGACCTCAAGGGCCCTGCATGCAGCGTAGAGAGAAGCCGCTATCAGGGCGCTTATGCTCCTTCCCCTTACAAGTCCCTTCTCGAGGGCCTTTCTGTATATATAAGCGGCCCTCTCAACGACGTTCTCGGAGACGCTGAGCTTGTCCGCGAGCCTGTCAAGCTCATTGAACGCCTGCCTGAGGTTTCTCTCCGCGGGCTCGTGTATCTGGCTCCTGCTGTCCCACATCCTCAGCCTGTCGAAGGTGCTCTTGTTAAAGCCCGTTAGTGACTTACCAGAGGCATCCCTGTCTGCCTGATCCATCACCGTTGAAAGGCCCATGTCATGCATGGCTATTGAAAGCGGTATTCCAGCCCTGCTCCTGTCCTCCTTCTCTTCCTTTGAGAAGGCTCTCCATTCTGGCTTCAGATCCTCAACCTTCTCCTTTATTACAAAGCCGCAGCTGGCGCAGATGATCTCCCCTGTGTTAACGTCCATAAGAAGGTCCTTTGAACCGCATCTTGGACACCTGTCAAGATTCTCCAGCTCTGATGGGTTAACCCTTTTGTACGACATATAAAAGGCCTCATTAAACATGTAAATAGCTAATATATAAAGCTTTCTAAAAAAATTTATATTCGATTTCTCTCATCGAGAAGCTCAGCATAGCTCTTCATTATCGGACTCCACTCCAAGCCTGCCTGGGTCAGGACCTCTCTGGCCTTATTAAGCTCCTCCGCTGTCCTCACCTCCACCTCAACGAACCTTCCAAGGCCCTCTACGTCATCTATTTCATAAATCAGCCCGTTAAGAAGAACCCTGCTTCTCGCCTTTTTCACCCTGATGAAAGCTCTAAAACCCAAATGCTCGAATATTCTGAGCAGCGAGCTCCCATCTGACACCTCCACTTCTATTTCCTCCCTCGCCTTAACTGGTGCGTCAATCAGCGGTCCCTTATATGTGAGCCTATGGCCAGCAGCCGTGAACCTTATCCTCAGCGCTCGGCCTGACCTCTTAAGCCTCAGGTCTTCAAAATCGAGATAGATGTCAACCTGTTCCTCCCTTCCAAGAATCACCCCTCCTTTTTTCAGAAGGAACTCTTCGAGGTTAACGTTGTCTGGGACTCTGAGCTTTGCCTCCATCTCAACGCTCATGCTGATGTACATCATTGACGAGTAAGTTTTTATACTGTTTGCAAATAATTTTACATGTGGAAACAGACCAGCTTCTTGAGCTCATAAACGAAATAAATCAGAGCCTTGACAGGCTTCAGGCCCTTGCTAAGAAGTACCATGATGATCTTATAGAGCTCAGCAGAAACCTCGCGAGGGAAGCCCGCAGGCAGTACGTCGAAAAGGTAAAGCAACAGGCAGAGGCCATGATAAGCGCTTCTAGGCCTGAAATCGAAAAGGAAGCAGAGAGAGTTTACAACAGGTACGTTGAGCAGGCATCACGTCTCGAGAAGGTCTACAAGGACAACTGGAAGAACCTCAGGAGGCTAGCACTTCAGGAGATGATCAGAAAGCTTGAAGGGAAGTGAAATATACGCGATCTCAAGGTCCAGATCTTTATTATCCAAGCTTCCTTCGCCTGATGAGATAGAGCGCCTTCTTGAGCTCACGAGCGAAAGGGAGCTGCTCGAAAGGATATCGAGAAGGATAGGATACGAAATACAGGCTGACAGCGTGGAATCATACCTTAAGGAGCTGGTGGGCCGAATAGCATATGAGCTTTCACAGCAGACGAAGGCGGCAATGGGCGAGGTTAAGGCGTTGGTCCTTGAAAACCTGAAGCAGGCCATCCTTTTTTCCATTACCGCGGCGAAGCCCTCATACTACACATACTACATGCATCCTCTTGGGGAGGAGCTGATCAAGAGGGCTGAAGCCACGAGGGACGTATTAAGGCTTAAGCTAGGATCCTCAACCTACGATGCTCTGATTAAGTTCCCGCTGGACGTCTGGAATCAGACAGGCGACGTTGGCCTGCTTGATCTGGCCTTCAGAAAGGTGGAGATAAGCGAAATCCTGAAGTCAGCCGGTTACAGCTACGGCACGCTTGCAATTGCAGAGCTTCACGACTACAGCGTGTGCTCGTTTGTCAGAGCACCCATCGCGGACGAGCTGGTGATAAGACAGAGGCCAAGATGCAGGGATCTGCTTGAGGTTATCTCAATGTTATCCAAGAAGTATCACGTCGAGGCGGACAACTTTGACACGCTGTACGTCAAAGCTCTACTCGCTGCAATCAGGAATGATCTGTCAAGCTTCTCGCCGCTGAACGCCGTGAGCGCTATTGAGCTCCTTAAGCTATATGAGAAGGTGCTCAGGATAGTCAAAAACAAAATAACGGAGAATATAAAGACGGAAACAGCAAAAAAGCTTATTTCCTGATCTTACTCAGCGCTTCCAGATGACTTCTTCTCTTCCTTCTCTGGGAGCTTGCTCGCGGCTATGAGGTCGTCTATCTTTATGATCATGCTTGCTGCCTCAGTGGCCGCCTTTATTATCTGTTCCTTGACCGCTAACGGCTCTATTACGTTGTTGGCCATCATGTCCTCAACCTTGCCCTTAAAGACGTTTATTCCTGCCCACTTCTGTCCCTTCTGGTGTGCCGCCTGAAGCTCTGGCAGTATGTCAAGCGGATCCAGGCCAGCGTTCTCAGCAAGAGTTAATGCCAGCATTTCCAGAGCCTCTGCAAAGGCAAGTGCGGCAAGCTGTATCCTTCCCTCTAGCGTCTGCGCCCACTTTCTGAGCTGGGTGGCTACCTCAATCTCCGCGGCGCCTCCGCCAGCTACTATGTATGGCTTCTCAAGAACATCCTTGACGGTCATAAGAGCGTCGTGGATTGATCTTTCAGCCTCGTCAACAACTCTCTGTGCTCCTCCCCTTATAAGTATGCTGACCGCCTTGGGGTTCTTGCAGCCCTCGACAAAGACCCATCTGTCCTCCTCGATCTTCCTCTCCTCAACGAGCTCAGCATATCCGAGATCCTCTGATGAAAGGTCGTCAATGCTTGTTACTATCCTTCCTCCAGTTGCCCTTGCCAGCTTGTCCATGTCGCTCATCTTTATCCTTCTGACCGCCATTATGCCCTCCTTGGCCAGGTAGTGCTGGGCCATGTCATCTATTCCCTTCTGGCACAGCACAACGTTAGCGCCAACCGACTTTATCTTGTCAACCATCTGCTTAAGTATTCTGGTCTCTTCATCGAGGAATGCCTTCATCTGCTCCGGATCGGTTATATTAATCTTTGCATCTATTTCCGTCTTCTCGATCTCCAGCGGGGCGTTAAGAAGCGCGATCCTGGCATTGCGAACCACCTTTGGCATGCTGGCATGGACTACCTCCTTGTCAATAACTACTCCCTTAATCAGCTGGGTGTTGGTTATAGAGCCTCCTGGCTTCTTCTCAACCTTTACGTTGTCTATGTCCACTTTGTACGCCCCATTCACCTTGTCAGCTACCTGCAGCACCGCGTCAACTATAAGGTTTGATAGGTAATCGGCCTCGGTTGATACCATCTTAGTTGCGAGGGTCGTCATTGCGATCTTCTTCAGAACAGTCTTGTCGTCAGGATTGACCTTCTCCGCTATGTTTCTAAGTATCTTGAGAGCCTCCTGTGAAGCCCTCATGTAGCCGTCTATGATTATTGTTGGATGCACGCCCTTGTCTATCAGCTCTTCAGCCTTCTCCACGAGATGCCCAGCCAGCACTACGGTAGATGTCGTCCCATCGCCGACCTCGTTGTCGGTAGCCTTGGCAATCTCGACCATCATCTTTGCTGCGGGATGCTGGATATCCATTTCTTTCAGGATTGTAGCGCCATCGTTCGTAACAGTGACGTCTCCAAGGCTGTCAACGAGCATCTTGTCCATGCCCTTTGGTCCAAGTGAAGTCTTCACTATATCCCTGACTATTTTAACGGCCTCAAAGTTGTTTCTCTGTGCTTCCTTGCCTCTCTTTTCCGTAGTTCCCTCCTTGAGGATCAGTATCGGTTGACCCGTTGATGTAACAGCAGGGATTGCAGTAGCATTAGCCATCAAATTTCACCTCCAAAACCAATATCATTAATGATGTACCATTTATAAATTTAACTTTCTTTTTGTCCATTATGGAGAATGAAATTTTACAGGTCATGGAATTAATTGCGATCGTAGAGCTCAGGTTATCCTCAGCGTTCATAATAAAATTATTATATGTTTTAGAAAATAAGGTGTGGTGCATTGAAAATAGTGTTCCTGGGAACTTCATCGGCCGTCCCCATTAAAGACAGAAACACAGTAGCGGTGTACGTTTCAACCACAAACGGTGCCTACCTCTTTGACGCAGGGGAGGGTGTTCAGAGGCAGATGCAGCATGCAGGGCTTAACCCGAACAAGATAAAGGCCATCTTCATTTCTCATATACACTTCGACCACGCGCTTGGGCTGCCAGGTCTTCTCATGACCATGGCTCTTATGACAAGAAGGGAGCCACTTACGATAGTTGGAACTAGGAAGCTGTTTGAGTTTCTTGAAATTCTTGACAGGAAGTTCTACATGGACCTAACCTACGATGTCGAGTTCATTGAGGCGAAGCAGGGGACGGTGTACAGGAACAGAGAAATAGAAGTTTCAGCATTCCCCACCCTTCACAGCACCGAATCCTTTGCGTTCAGGCTGTTCGAGCACAAGCTCAAGAGGCGCTTTCATCCGGAGAAGGCACAGGAGCTCGGAATACCCCGAGGGCCCCTCTGGAACAGGCTTCAGCTGGGCGAAAGCGTGCACTTTATGGGCAGGACGATAACGCCCGACATGGTCAGCGATCCACCGCCCCCACCGATCTCGGTGTGCGTGAGCGGAGACACGGCTTACTTTGAGCCGCTCGCTGAGTTCTTCAGGGGATGCGACGTTCTTATACACGAGTCAACGTTCTCCAGGGATCTGAAGGAGAAGGCTGCCGAGATGCTGCACTCAACATCCGAGCAGGCTGCCCTGATCGCACAGAAGGCGGGCGCAAGGCTTCTTGTCCTCTACCATTTCAGCGAGAGATACAAGGACGTCTCTTTGCTCGAGAACGAGGCAAAGGCCATATTTCCGAGCACCGTCGCTGCAAAGGACTTCATGTGCATAAAAATTGAAGATAACGATTTAAAGATATACGAAAGTATTCAACAGTGTGAGTAGTTCTGCTGGAACGTACGTCTTGATCTCCTGGGACACGTCGGATTCTGTTCTTCTAACATATTATTTGATAACTGATGAAAAGGTCAGGCTTAGCGGCTATTATTCTATAAAGGCTGAGAGCAGGAAGATCGTTGGGTCTATTCTGAAGATGGCAAAGAAGTTCAACGCGGAAAAGATTATTGTGCAGAACAGCCTCGGGCTCAGCAAGGAAAGGGTTCAGAACAACGGGCCTGGATCCTCCGACGACAGGAAATGGCTCGCCAAGCTGAGAAAGGTGGATCAGGTCTTCGATCTTCTCGTTCATCATCAGAAAGAATTAAAATGCGAAATAGTGGATCACGTCAAACCCTTTAACAGGTGTTCCTGGGGAAAATTTGTGAGAATCTACGAAAGCGGGGATATCGTCTTCGAGAACTTTACGCTCAAGCTACCCAGATCCTTTCTGGATTATGCTGCCTACGTCTATGAGAGCTTCATAGTTCCCGGAATAACCCTGGTGAAGAAGATCGATGGCCATTCCGATCCTTTCATTGAGCTGGCCGGCCTCAGGATAAACGTTCCGCATGCCGAGCTTCCAGAGGGGTATATGATAGCCTGGATAAAGAAGGAGGAGGCCGAAAGCATAGACGTTGATATTTCCTATGGAAGGACACGCTCAGCGGCCCTCAGGAAACACAGAAGAGGGGTTATTAGATCCATGATCAAGTGGATAAACGCTAGCAAGAACATATCTTTCATTACGGCGCTGATCAACCTTGATCACAACAAGTTCAACGAATTCGTAAGAAAGCACAGAGCTCTTTCCCTCAGAAGCGAACAGACAAACGCGCATGGCTCAGACAACAATTCCTCTGGCCTTTAATGAGCTGTAGATAAGATCTGCAGCATCAGGGAGCTCAAGTCTGCAGGTTCCCTTTCCTCTCCGAAGCTTAGCCAGGAGGTCGGACAAGCTTTCAGTCCTTTTTACGCATCCCTTCCTTTCCAGGAACCTCTCTATATCGGTTCTGTATGGAAAGAGGCTCAGGGTTTTGACACCGAGGAGCACGCTCTCAACGTTCATGGTGCCCCCGCCTCCGATGAACGCGAAAGCCTTTTCGAGGACGTTGGGCCCAAAGAAATCCCCGCCATAAATTATCAGGTTTCCATCTCTCTCGAGTTTCCTTTCATATCTCTTGAGAAGGATGACCTTTCTATCACTAGCCCTTTCTGATATCCTACGGGCTATATCTTCAAAGCTGGCATGCTTTTTAACGTACGATGCCATGTGCTCTGTTTCCCTTATCACGATCGCCCCCTCGGATTCCCTCTCTATATCGTTTTTTTCCGGCCAGATCTCCTTCCTGTAAAGCCATGCGGTGGGATCCAGGCTCCTGTAGGCTATTATCCTGTTGGAGCTGATTCCGTACGCAGTGAACCTTTTCTTCCTTATAACCCACGGTGCTAACAGGTATTTGGAAAGGGGAACCGTGAGCCTGCACACGAACTCGCTGTGGGGCGAGTCGCATATTAGTACGTGAGGTATCCCTAGACCAAAGGCGACCCTAGCCGCCTCTGGGCTCCCAAAAGATATTGCCAGAGATGGAGAAAGCCGAGATATAAGCCCTGCTAGAAGCTCGGTCCTCCTGACGCTTTCCTCGAGCTTTCTTCTTATGTCCCCACCTCCGTGCCTCCCCACCACGTTGATCTTCGATCTGAGGCGTATCCTTCTCGAAACCCTTTCAAGCTCCTCGTATTCTCTGGTCGTCACGATAATATCGTGAGATCCCCCAAGAAGCTTGTCCTCGAGAGCTTTCGTAAACAAATAGTGCTTGGGAGTTAGCGCGTCTATCCAGATCTTCATCCTCTCACCATTTTCATGAGCTTCCTGACCCTGTTAACGTCAACCTCGTTCTCGATAGAGCCATCGCGTTTCAGATACGTGCCGACGATGGCCCCATCGGCGTACCTGAGCAGATCTGAGGCGTTGTCCTCGGTGAGACCGCTGCCGACGATCACCGGTACCCTCACTGCTTCCTTAACCGATCTGATTTCCTCGGGTGACGGAGGGCTGCCTGTTCTGGAGCCAGTAACTATTACCGCGTCCGCCATGCCCCTTTCCACAGCATCCATGGCGGCTTCGCTGATCTGCCTCTGAAGCATAGGATAAGAGTGCTTAACGTGCACATCAGCCAAAATGGCAACCCTTGATCCGAGCTGGGCCCTTAGCCTTAGGAGTTCGGCACCGCATCCCTCAATTATACCCTGATCCGTAACGTACGCCTCGCTCAGAACGTTGACTCTGATGTAGCTTAACGAAAAAGCCTCCGCAATGGAAAGGGCACCCGAGCATCCGTTTCTGAGAAGGTTCACGCCCATCGGGACTTTGAGCTCCTTCTTTAGCTCGCAGACAACCCTTGAAAATGAGGCTATAACTTCAGGCCTGCCGCTTGGATCCTTAAAATAAGGAACGTCGCCCAGGTTTTCGACAAGAACACCATCTATTCCACCCTCCTGAAGGGCTCTCAGATCCCTAAGAGCGCTGCTTATCACCTCGTCAAGAGCACCTGCTGAGCCTGGGGAGCCGAGAAGTGGCTTCAGATGAATCATGCCGATGATAAACGGCCTGCTCCTGAACGGCAGCTCAATCATGAAGCTTATAGATCATCAGCATTTATAAAAATTTAAGCCGTACAGCCCTTTTTGAAAGGAAAGAGTTAAAAACTAACTCCTGAACTCCTTAATGACCGATAATGAGCGTGGACTGGGATGCGCATTCAAAGGCGTTCGACAGCCTTCTTGAGGCAATAGGAAGAACACCTATGGTAAAGCTGCAGAAAATACCGAAGGACGCAGGAATAAACGCCACAATTTACGCAAAGCTTGACTATCTGAATCCCTCAGGCAGTCTCAAGGATAGGGTCTATTACAGGATGATCACCGAGGCCATAAAGAGGGGAGATCTGAAGCCAGGGATGGAAATAATAGAGGTAAGCACCGGAAACGCCGGCATCGCATGCACGTGGATAGGAACGCTGCTTGGCTACAAGGTAACCATAGTTATGCCGGCCGGTATGTCGGAGGAAAGGAAGAAGCTGATTAGGGCGCTTGGCGGCAACATAATTGAGACGCCAGGAGCTGAAAGCGATGCTGACATATCGTACCAGGTTGCCATGAAGATGTGGAAGGAGCACCCTGACAAGTACTGGTTCCCTGATCAGTACTCAAACCCGGACGCCATTGCAGCCCATCACGACACAACTGGAGCTGAAATTTGGGAACAGACCGGAGGAAAGGTCGATGCCCTGGTCCTGACTCAGGGAACCGGTGGAACGCTTACAGGCGTCGGAAGATATCTCAGAGAGAGGAATCCAAAGGTCAAGCTCTACGCTGTTGAGCCGTCAGAAGCCCCAATGCTATCAAAGAGGAAGTGGGGAAGCCACAAGATCGAAGGAATAGGAGACGGATTTGTTCCAAGGAACCTCGACGTAAGCATGCTCGACGGCGTGGTAACCGTTACATCAGATGAAGCTATATACTATGCTAAGCAGCTAATGCTCAAGGAGAAGATCCTGGCAGGAATCTCATCAGGTGCCAACGTAGCTGCGGCGATAAAAGTTGCTAAGAAAAACCCTGAGCTCAAGCACATAGTCGTCATGATGAACGACTCGGCAATGAGGTACTTCACCACTGAGCTCTTTGACGTTAAGAAGCACGTGGAGATACCTGAAAGAGAGCATCCTATCGATGAGTACACCAAGGAGCAGCTGGACAAATATCAGTCAAGATGGGAAATAATTGAGTAAAAATCGATCCAACTGGTAAAACAAAAAATTTTTTGCTTTTTTCGTTTTTACTCGATTTCTACTTTCTTCCTTCTTTCTAACAGCTTTGGCAGCTCCACTATAAGTATTCCATTCCTGAAAGTAGCCTTGACCTGGTCAGGGTTGATCTTAGAAGGCAGGGTTATCTTCTTCCTAAAGGTCGCAAACTCCATCTTTTTTCCAAACCCCTCAAATGAGGACCATGTTACGGCCTGCCCTGCCTTAGCAATTATTTCTATTTCGTTTTCCTTGACGTATATCTCTATCTGATCCTTGCTCTTTACGAACGGCAGGTCTACAGTTATGATATAGCTGTTCGTTGTTTCATACATTTCGCTTAGCGGCTCTATGTTAACCATGTCCATCACCTCACCTGTACATGGATGGCAGGTTCTCCATCCTGCCCTGAGCCGCCCTTGCAGAAAGGTCCCTCATGTTAAGCCTTATCTCATCAGCCTTCTCAAGTAGGTCCGAGACGTCTATTTTTATGTCGAGAAGCTTGGAGAGAGCTTCCAGAACTGATGCAGCAGCTCCTGGATCTGGATACGTCGGGAAGCTTTCAGCTATTAACGCGTAGCCATCAATGTCTCTGTCCCTAAGAAGAGCAAGCAGCTCAGCAAAAATGCCAGCTATGAAGCCCTCATCAAGAGGCTTTATGCCCTTCTCCTGCAACACCTCCTTGCCCTTCTCTGAGTTGGAAACGCCAACCACTTCGGGCTTCGTTATCTCTATTCTGCGCTGGGTTGGATACCCGTTTAGAGAAACCGCCATGGAGACTCTTTTCTCATAAAGCCAGTCAGCCAGGGAAAGAGCCATGTTCTTCACCAGTGAAGGCGGTATTGGGAGCTCTGAAGTTATGACCAGGAGCTTGCCGTCCGAATAGGCGGCCGCAGGCTCCTTAATGATTCCCGTCTTGACGGAAAGTATGGGCGGCATGGCGGGGCTCTTTATAAATGCGACCGGCTTCATGTTGAACTTCTCGATTAGATGAAAAGCTGCTATAGTTCCAACTAGGCCTACATCAGGAAAACCCTCAACGGCTATTAGATTTGGCTGAAGGGGCTGAAGCTCAAGTATAGATACGTCGTAGTACTCTAGATGAACCGCCATGATATTTATTTGCTAGGTTCTCCGATTTAAACTTTGAGCCCTATTTCAGCGCTTTTGCAGGTATTACATTTCGCTCTTTTAGATAAGTTCACTCATTGGCCTGAACTTCTTGGCGACTTCACCGTAAAAATCAGCGAGGTCCAGAAGGGGTGAAAAAATTTATGTGGGCTCTCTCCTAAACCCCTGAAAGAAGGCCTAGAAAAAGGTAGCTAGAAACTCGAAGCACTCGCGTGGTTACAAAGCCGTTGATCTACATTTCCCTGAACAGAGCTTCTGCAGGCTCATGATCAAGCTTTCGGGTGGAGAGTATTACGTTCCATCAGCTGATGCGGTATTAAGGAGGCTCGAATTTCTGACCTAAATCTGTAGTAAATTCCTTGATTCAGATAAATGCAAAGGCCGCCAAGAAGCGCATAAGGGATTGGATGAAAATTGCGATAGACCACCAGACGAAGCGTAATGCGGTAGGGTAACGGCGCCTCCAGGAAAAGGGGTCTGCCGGATTTTTAGATGCTCCTTAGCCATGGCCTTTGTCTAGAACTTTGCACTGTGAGTTTCAATGAGTTCGGTTTCATTGATAAAGATCACTTCAGGTAAATGTTGTTCTGCTTTATTCCATTGATGAAAATCTTCAAACAATGATCCGCATAATTCCGGGCGCTGTGAGGGACATGACAAGCCTGTACGCAACGGTTGAAAAGGCAGGAATATTAAGGAAAAAGTACTGGTCCTTGACAGGGCTTCTTTTAATCAGACAACCCAGATTTCCTTTCAGACGAAAAGGTGAACTTTGTGATCCCAGCCAGGAAGACCGGCCAGCTATACGATGAGGTTACAAAAACGAACAAATGTTTTGATACAGGTGTCGCATGATTTAGGTCGGCAAGAAGGTCATCCGAAACTTTTACACTTACGTGCATCTGGACGGATTCCTTAGCTGAAGAGAGATGCTTCCTGTATAAAAGGCGCTTAAGGAGCTGATCGATGCAGATAAAATCAACAGAATGTGGGGAAGAGCGGTAAGGTACTTCTTATTTCAAACGTGGACTGAAGTCGTGAAGAAATTTGCCTGATGTACAAGAAGCGGGACGGTGTTGAAAGCATTCTTCGCTGTATGTGCTGGAACTCTTCAAATGTTTACATGATCAGATCTTTCAGAGAAGAGAGGTTTAATCTGAAGTTTCAAAGAAGGTAAGGAAAGGAAACTTGATGTCAGATTGGGGCTGGGTATATCCCTATAAAATAATGGAGTAAAGAATTAACATAGGATTCAGCCTGCTCTTCCTTCATTACACGCCTGCTTGTTGGGCAGGCCCTGTCTTACTGCCATAGCGGTTTTGCTTTATACTCTACCATAATTTACTTTTTTATTTTTATAGGCTCTAGTTTCACGATTCTTTATTTATTGTAAAGTATAATAATCTAACTTAATGGTGTGTAACTTTTTACTTCTTCAACAGCATCGTCCCACCATTTTTTATTTGTTCCAGTTTTACTTCTTTTTATCCAATTTTTTGTTTTAGGCGTATTGATAATTTCATTAATAATCTGAGTTAAAGCAACTTGAAGTTCTTCATTTAATGTTTCTGTATACGATAATGCCGCCTTTAAATTATTAACTGCATCATAATAAAAACCCCAATCATCACTTAGGATTTGATAAACCCTCTCTTTCCAAGGTTCCTGGATATCGTGTGCTATTGCTATTAATCCCTGTAAATCAATTATATCCTTTTGGGTTATATAATGAACTTGTAATTTACTTAAAAGAAGGTCGGCAAAATTTAGCGTAGGATAAGACATCTCGAGTCTGTTTTGTATATCGATTTTATGATTAAATTCCAGTTTGTCAAAAAATATATCTATATGATATAATTCATATGGATGATAATATATCCGGCGTTTATCCCCAAAAAGAGAGTTAATCACTTTATCCTTTTCAAATTTTAGTTGATTTAAAAAAAGATCATTGATCATTTTTGATTGTTTAGAATATGCTACAAAATCAATATCACCGAAAAACGATTCGCTGTCTGCTTTTCT
This sequence comes from Nitrososphaeria archaeon, assembly GCA_049976505.1. GTDB lineage: Archaea > Thermoproteota > Nitrososphaeria > Conexivisphaerales > UBA164 > CAYFFZ01. The sequence goes on from JBMFIC010000002.1 coordinate 63,469, forward strand.
GGCAGATGAATATATTGAGAAAAATGAATTATTTTTTTCTTTCAAAAGGTAGTAAATAGCTAATCCTCCAAACAATCTTATTGTTATTCCATTATTTTGGGCTATTTTTATTATTTTTAACGCTTCGTCAAGTAATTCATTCGGTTGTAATTTGCTTTTTTTGTTAACGTTAAAGTTCATGTTAACTAATTAAAAATAAACATTTATATAACCGTTTTGATCACTTTATCATATGTTAAGAGCATTTTTAGCAAGTGATTTTCATGGGTCTGATGTTGTCTTTAGAAAATTTGTTAATGCACTTGACGTATATAAATGTGATATTGCGTTTTTTGCAGGTGATATAACTGGAAAGGCTATGATTTTAGTAAAAGATTTAGGTAACAGTAAGTATGAAACAGAATTTTTAGGAGATAAAGTCTTTTTACGATCTAAAGAAGAACTAGATTCTTTTTTAAATAAAGTATCATCTTCAGGGTTTTACTATAAAATAATAAAAAATAATGAAATAATAGAAGATAAAAACTTAGAACTAGAAATGCGTGAATTAATGATCAAAAGGACAGAGACATGGATGCAAATTATCCATAATAAATATAAAGGATCTAATAAAAAATTTTATTTCATTACGGGTAATGACGATCCAAGTGAAATTAAAGATGTTATTAAATCATATTCAGATGATAATATAGTTGATGCAAATGAAAAAACCTTTGAACTGCCCAATGGAATGGAGGGTTTTGGATTGCCATATTCGAATATTACACCTTGGAAGCTACCCGGTGATCTTACTGAGGACGCTCTTAAAGATAAGATTGAATTTTTAACCTCGAAATTGAAGGACCCAGGAAACTCTGTATTTCTTATTCATGTCCCCCCTAAAGATACTGTAATAGATCTTGCGCCAGTCTTGGAGAATATGAGTTTAAAGATTGACATGTCAGGAGTACAGATGGCGCATGTAGGTAGTACTGCGGTTAGAGATGCAATTTTAAAATATCAGCCAGTTGCATCATTACATGGTCACATACATGAATCTAGAGGTGTAGCAAAAATAGGAAGGACTTATGCTTTTAATGCGGGTAGCGAATATCAACAAGGTATTTTAAGAGGGGTAATATTAAATTTTGATGAACGCCCATATAAATTAAAGAGTTATTTATTTGTTTATGGCTAATGGAAAACAAAGGTTAATAGGACTTGCACAGTGAGGTGTAAAATTTTGCCATCAAAAATTATTCATGTAAGCCTAAGGAAAGGAAAAATTGGCCGCGGGAGAAGATAATAGATGGTATGACTACGGGAAAGACAGCAACAAAGGTCAATTTTACGCTTTTCTTATGAGATACCAAGTCTGACCCATGTTTGGCCTGTCCCTCCCTTAATTGCGGCACTGACTGCCTGTAGGAGCAGGATGTGTGATCAGGCGATCCAGCCACCTTCCGCTCGATCATGCCATTAAAAAGTTGGTGGGATGAACTAAAAGCATTTCTTAATCATGGACAGATCTGGCAGCAATTTACTCATGCTTTTCGCCAATAAGATCTTTTTTGGCGTTAACGAGAGATGGGTTCAAAGGCATCAAGGAAGTAACATCAGGGATATAGGTATCAAAAGGCAAACTTAACTTATGCGTACTAAATCAATCAAGGGTAGTCGCGCGCTGAGTTCACTAACGATTTACCCGGGTTAAGAAGGTCAAAAAGTTCTTTCTCGAAAACAAATGGTATAAAGTTGCCATTTAGTCAACAGGCCATGCTGGTAGGGAGTTTTATGATTACCTCACCAAGCACAACGTAAGGTGATGCTGGTCAACCTGACAAAGGTAAAGGGTCGTCTGTTGAATAAATCCGACAGGCTTGACAGCGCTACACTAGCCACGCTACTAATTATCAATCAGCTAAGCCCGAGCTCTGTCCAAGCCAAGGATCTCAGAAAGCTGAGAAGGTTGACCAAGATAAGAGCATCGCTCATAATTATGAAGAAAGCGATAAAGAACCAGCAATACAGTCGTCAGCACTTACAACCCTGAACTGCTTTGTTTTCAAACGCTTTGGAAAGTCGAAGAGGGGCTCCTTTATAAGATAGCTTATGACGGAAGGGTGGATGGATTGAGCGAAGAAAAGATGAAAAGGTTGCTAGGAATTATCAGTAACGCGTTCCAGAAGCTCGATTCGTGGATCATGCGGTTCGCTTCGTTGTTGACAAGCAAGATGTAGGAAAAGGTAAAGAAGCTTGATGATGCGATCGCTTCACTAATACACTCGATGTTGAAGATCAGGTACGTTGATCTAATGCTTATAATAAGCGGGATTGGACATGAGACTGCACAGGCTATTGCTACAGAAATATCGAACATAAGCAAATTTTCAGAATTCGCGAAGCTCATAAGGTCTTCAAGCTTAAACCAAACTTATAAGCAACGCGGATCGGTCAAGGTATATGGGAAGCTGGAAAAAGACTGAACCACCGTACCTGAGGAGTGCGCTTTATTAGGCTACGCAGATTATAGCATTTTACGGTCAAGATAAATTATTTAAGAATTGCTACGCTAACTTGAAAAACAAGTTCGATTCAAAAGGTAACATTGTAGCGATAGTATCGGTTGCAAGAAAGCTACTCCGCGTGATATAGCCCATGCTCACAGACAAAAGCAAGTTCGATAGAAAAACCGCTTTCGCTAAATCAAAGAGGAGAAGGGTAACGAAATGGGCAGAGAAGTTTTTCTCATAAAATAAAGCTCCCTGAGCTGATAGTTTGCTTGTGCCACAACTTCTCTGAATTGTTTCATTTGCTTACACTGTTGTCTTATAATCTTAAGAGGAGACGATCCTGGCAAGTACCTCTGATTACATTATGCTCAAAAACTTATAAGCATTAAAAGGCATAACATTTTAGTGCTTAATTTTTCCGTAGGGGCTTTTTATTCCTCAGCATCTTTATGTAACTCTATATATTATCCTGTTGTTTGATTTAGCATTAGCCACACCTCTAGCAACGATAATGAGCTCTGCCTTGAGAACGTCATCTCCGTGCTAGAGGCAGTTGTGCATGAATACATGTTCTCTATTGTCAGCCTTTGGGACAAGGCCAGCATAGGGGCACGGCTCCTTCTTGTTTGGAAATTATTAGTAATTTACAATAGACAAAATATCAAAACATATGTAAATAAGTGTTATTTATGTTATGCAGGTGGCACTTCTTTAAATACCAAAGAAAGATCTATACCTTGTCTACGTCTGTAAATGTAGAAAATGGCATATATTACACCACCCATTACAAAGGTTACTAATACAGTGTATAATGAAAACCAGCTTATTGGTCCACCTATAGCTGGCGATTCTAAAGTTACAATTTCTAAATATGCTGAAACTATTAAGGCGGCTATTCCAGCAATTGATAGTGCTGGAATATTAGCTAATTTCCAATTTGATATAGGCGAATTATTATAGTAATTTCTAAATTTATATGGAAATATTATTGCTGAAATGGAAACTAGCATGAAAATAAAATATAGTATTACCCATAAATTTGCTAAATACCCAAAGAAGGGCGTAAATCCTTGAAGGTAAGCCATTATACCTAAAATTATCCCTATAGTTATCGTAGCATTTACTGGTGTGTGAAACCTTTCACTAACACTTCCTAGAAATTCTGGAGTAACTCGATCAAAAGACCACGCAAATAGGATTCTTGTTGCTAAGAAAAATCCTGAGGGTATTATAAAAAGCATACTCGCCAAAAATCCCCATCCAATTAAAGCCTTTAAAATTGGATTTGAAGTAACCATAATTAAGAGATAATTATAATATGGTGGTGGTAAGGAAGAAGGGTATTTACTAGGATATAATGAGTAAATGTAATTTAATGCTAAAGGTAAATTGAAACCAAAAGCACGGGGAGCCAACGCTAGTAATATTGAATATAGTGCTACACTTATATATGTTGCCCCAAGCACCGCAATCCACATAGAACGTTTTGGATTTTGAATTTCTCCACCAGCATAAGGTGCCCACCACCATCCTCCCCACATTTGCATAGCCCAAGGTAAAGCCATAAGACTACCAGTTATTGTCCACCCTGGAATAAAACCTAAACTTTCAGCTTCAGAAACTACTGCAGTTGGGGATACACCGTATTGTAACAATACGGAAGAAAGGTGCCATGTTGGAAACAATTCAACTATTAACGCTGCAACCCAGCCAATAAAAGTAAGTATAAATAGCAAATTTAGAATTTTTCCTTGAAAACTTACTCGAGGTATAAACATTAATGTAAAAACAAGAGTCATAAGTTCAGCAATTATTAAAGCATTAATAGGCTGCGCTAGCACGTTAGCTAAATTATTAAGTCCTAAAGAATAAAGAAAACCGGGTAAGAATACTTCCCCTATTAACCAAAGGTTTAACGAGGTCCAATTAAGACCCAAAAAGAGCATAAAGAAACTAACCATATAGCCTATGATAGGAGATAAAGTCCTACTTGTCCATACGTAATCCCCACCTGATCTAGGCATAATAATACCAAATAAAACATAAACCAAACCCAAAATTGTTACTAGTGGTACACTAAACAAAATAGCAAGTACATAATTAGCTTGCCTGACAGTTACCACTCCCCAAGCATATAGTTCCATTAAACCCATTAAAAAGTTAAGTTGTGAAAGAGCTATAAGCGCTGCTTGCCAACTGTTAAGGCTCCTAATTAAACCTGATGCCCCTCGTAAGAAGATACTTTTTGAAGCCATGTTTTTAGTATAATTAGACATATAATATAAACTTTACGTGCCACATGAAATCACATAAATAACAACAAAAACTAGAGATTAATTGGTGGCGCGGAAAAATTGATTTTTATTGCTTAATTAGTTAAACCATTTTGTGACAACTTCACCTAAAAATGAGCAATAGTTTTAACTGGCGTTAAATAAATTTATTATTTGCGTGCGATACCGTATTTACCGAATAGTCTGAAATAGCTATTATTAGTGTATTAGTGGGGATATGGTATTATAATTTTATTATTATAATTTAATTCTAACTTATTTTCTAATAAATAAATTAAATAGACATATCAGACTGTGTAAAAATTCGGTTCGATACACAAACTAAATTTAACAAAATTTAGCAAAAAAGGTTCAACATAAGGCAGTCAGCAAGACCTGATTGCCAAGCGGGTTAATTAACCTTCTCATATTTAGAGCAAGCATGGTAAATGCAATTTCTCCCCCCACCTTTTTAAGGCCCTATGGAGCTTTTGACATGGAAAGGCTTGAAACGCCTGTGGCGAGCTTCTGCGAAAGACTTCTCAAGAAGAGATCATAGGTAAGCCATTAAACTATTCTTTAATTATGTTTATGTTAGAGAGGGTGTAGTAATTTGCAGATAAAACGCTAAGCTCTTGGGAGAAGGGCTTGGCATAAAGGCTGAAAAGAAATTAGAGCCTGAGGGCACAGTTAAACCGATTATGTACATATCGTTGAACAGAACCTATGCTGAAACAGTGTCAACGATCTTGCAGAGCACATGAGCGCTCCCTCTCTTGATGTAACGTTAAGGAAGCTCGAATGCCCTGACCCCGGATCCGCAGCAAACTCTTTGAGCCAGATAAAAGCGAAGGTCGTCAAGAAGTATTCTCGAATGCGATGAAGAGTGCCATAGACCGTACAGAGTCTCTGCTCCTCATGAACAGAGGGTTCTATAGTGTAGAGATCATACAGACGCTCAACAGTACGGGCATAAAGTTCGTAATTCCCGCTGTATTGAACAAGAATGTGGAAAGGACCGTGAACGATTACATTAACGGAAGGGTGAGCTGTAATTTAGTACGAAATGATATAAAAGGTATACATACTATTGCAAAGAAATAGAAAGAAATAGTCAATTGCGAAGTACATCAAGTTCGACGATCAGCTGGAGGTAGGTAATGTCATGCCTGAAGAACACAGGTACATGTGGGAATGGAAAAACCAAGTAGATGGTCGAGGATGGTCTTGAAGCAAGGACGACTGTCAGAAACGTGCTCTGATGGCAGTCTACTTTATGGTTGGTAGCTCTCAATACAACTTGCGGATCATAATATGAGCTGAGATGATAAAATGCAGAAAGATGGCACCTTACGTTTTCAGGAAAACGATGGGGGATTAGATAAAAGGGAACACCAAGCGGGCCAGGGCCTCTAGAATAAGGGATAGCGAAGTTTGAGGAGGTTCTTTTGCTTGAACCATAGCCGATTGGCAAAATTTATTTGAAACAAAACTAAAGGCTTTATTGACAGAAACATTATAGCTCAAGTCTGTTAATTGTTAACCGCCTGATAGATAACCTTTTATTTCGCTATAAAAAGTTTTATGCTTACGAATATAACAAAATTGTTAGCAAAGTTAATATTATTTATAAATATTAAAAAATTTAATAGCGTTGAATGATACTAAAATAAAAATGAATAGTGATAAAGATTTAGTTGTTATTTATGGTTTTTCTTTTAAATATCCCATTGATGCTAAGTTAGAATTTAATCCAAAATCAGATAGATGTAAAGGAGATTTAGCTATAAAATTTCAAAACGGGTTTAAAATATTTATAACATGGGGGGAACTAAAAGAATTACCAAAATCAGTTAAAGGGTTAGAAGATCTTTTTGTGTTTCATTTAAATTTATTAAAGAAAAAATTTAACAAAATAGAACTAGTAAGTAAACAAATATATGAGATTAATAATGTTGAAGTTATATCCATTGTAATAAAGGTACAATCGTACACATTTTTTCCCTTCGTAAAACAACCTATCAAGTTCAACAGGATAATTATATATTATATCAATTGTAATAAAAGTGAAAGATATTTTATAATATATGGAACTATTAATGAAAATTTTGTATATGAAGAAAATGTTTTAAAAGAATTAATCGAATCGTTTAATTGTCAGATTACGTAAGATACTAAACTTTAGAAAAATTCTAGACGCTGTTTAATGACAAGTTAGATAAAGAAAACGCTTGAAATGGTTTGTTCACACATCGTAATGACTGACACAAGTGAACAAGCCAGTATTAGATACAATAAAGGAAAATATTCTTCTACGTAATAATTGAAGCTAAGAGGATTGAATCTGCATCGAGGTTGAAGGAAAGAATTGAAAAAATTCATGAACAGACAGTTGAAGAAATGGTAGGTAAAAGATACAGGAAAGCTGGATATTATGAAAGGAGCTCGTAACCAACCTTGTATCGGTACTTTAAGAATTACGGGGTCGGGCAAAAATGGCAGGATAACATCGCCTTTGCTCGACTCCTTTAACGTAAGAATACATAAGTATTCTAGATAGCTCAAAGATGATGTTGGCTGATGCGGCGTCCGTTACTTCTTACAGGAAAACAAACGATGCTTTCAAGAGAATAACAAGTGCTGAAGCTTCTGAAAAGCACGATACATTGGATTGTGCAGGAAGTGGGGAGCGTGATAGAGCTCAATGAAAGTGTTAGAGTTAGGTCATAAAGGCTAGAGCATAGAAGGCAATTTTGTCAACGGTGAGAACAGCTCGATAAAGGCGATCACCGCACATGATCAGGAAAGCCATAAAAGACCTTAAGCATTGCAGTGAATGTACACTAAAAATATTTGATAAAGCATATGTTGTATCTAATGCGGAAAGGGGCTTGAAAACGATACAGATCCAGATATTCATCAGCTCGACCAGCTATATGTTATAAAATTGAATATCTGGCAGAACGGGAGAAAAACTCCTGACTCTTGTAAACGCTGTAAAGAAACATAGCATGCATAATAAGAACATGGGTATGCATAAAAAGGATAGAAATTAAAGGCAAAAAGTTTGTACTGAGCTATTAAATTTAGCTTGTTTACGAAAAAGGTCACAAAGTTCGAGAATGGCGCCAGGATATGTTGCTCTAGAAAATATTTTGATAGGAGAGTGTATGTGTTGGTGTTGAAGGACGGCAAAGCTGATGGATGATTTTAATATAATTCTATCTGTTGTTAAGTCAAAAGAATACCCATACAAAAAAGGAAAGTGAAAAAACTAAATGGAAACTGTACGATGGAGTGCAAGAGCACGAATACCTAAGATATGCTTGAACTGATAGGAAAAGTTGTTGATGAGTCCTTACACTTATATAGGCTTTTAAAAAAGACGTTACCGGGAAGCTATGATATTATGCAGACATTTTGGCTAAATAATCCTTGCTCATCAGTGCGAATGCAGGCCTGATAAGGGTTACAGAAGGGTAAATAAGTGTGGACATGGACTGCTTTGGCGTAGATTAGCTTGTAAACCATAAACTCTGGAAAACACATACAGCGACTATCACATCATGAAAATACTGAACGATGCTTTTTCATAACCCAGCAACCGGTGTTGATGTTTGAGCATAAGTTCAGCATAGACGGAATGTGCTTTGAAATAACAATTAAGGCGAACTAGAAATCACCAAAGGAAAAGATACTTGGAGGAAGGGAAAAGAAGAAGCACTTTGAAAAGGTTCTTATAGTTGCAGGAACAACTTTTAAGATCATACCTTCTTTTTGCTATAATTCATACGCCTATATTCGGCGAAACGATTTATCTTAAGCCTGTACTTGAGCAGATAGTGCATTTATATGAGATGGTTAAGCTGCACACGACTGATGCAGGCTATTTATCCAGAGAGAACTGCAAAGCCATAGGGTAAAAGGGTATATTCTGGATATTCCTAAAAATAGGGATAACTTACTTTGGGCCGACTCGTAGGTGAGATGATTTACAGCTTTATATGCGATATACAGTAGTACCTAAGACAGCACCATATGAGGTCGATAATAAATACAGTAAAATCGACACTAAAGAGGACTATGCCTTCCCTATCTAAATGAAAAAGCTTATCGTGAGAAAGGCAGCAGAGATTGTTGCAACAAGACGCGTGTACAACCTGAGGAGGCTTGTGTAGTTAAAATGCTCAAAAAGGGAATTGATACAATGATGAGGTGGATGTTAATGGTCCGGCCTTTAATACTGGACCTACTTGACCCACTAGCGCCCTTTTTCAAAGCCGTGATAAGGCAAGATGCCGGTCATAATGGTGGCCAATTGGTGACTGATGAACACTTTTTTGAGCATTTTTGCTTAAACCATAAGCTAAAACTAAAGGCCCAGCTAAATTATATCAGTAAAATCTAAAAATCAGGATATTAACTTAAATGCTTGTCTTTTACATAATAAAAAAGTTAAAGTTATAAATTAGCATCCACTATTGGTATGAAACCATCTATATATAATTAGGTTTCTATAAATTTGATTGCAAGAATAACTTAATTTATTAATACATATTTACTTTTTTACTATCTGTTTAAATGATGATCTAAACCTCTTTGTTTTCGTACTTCGTTCAGTTCATAGAAATACTGCTTTTTCGGAAAGAGCTCATTTCATCATGGACCAAAGTATTAGCATAGCTCCCCTAAGAGACCTCTCGCAGTTCTGGCCTTAATGTCTTCCCCAAGCTTCCTCTTAACTACAGAGAACGTTTCTTCAACAGCCTACCTTAAACTGTACTTTGTCACTTTAAACCGTGCCTTATATTTTAATGGAAGATACTTCCTTACCTTTAAGCCTATTCAGCATCCCCTATTGCATAGAATACTTTAATTTTTAATAATTATTTATATATTATTATAATTATTACAAATTTATTATAAAAATACAAATTAATATCACATTAATATTATACGCTCCATCTCTAAAGAACTTTTTGGCCTTATTCATCATCCTTCTTAATATCCTTACTTTTAATCCACTTTACAGCCACTTAGCTTCAGATCCTTCACCTGTGTATGCATGAACGTCTATAAACTTTTTAGTCCTGACGTCTGCAGTTATTACTGCCTTAACGTACCTCTCTTTATGTTCCCGTCGATGCATGTCCTGCACTCTCTGGCTGACCCAGACTTTGAGCCAGTTCTGTCTATAGCGGCTCACCTTTATACTACTCAGGAAGCTCTATTTAGGGCTTCATGCCGTGAATTTTGTAGCATGTTATAGTGCATCGTGGAAGTAGGGTATAAAGCCAAGCTTTTCAAGAACCTGGATATGCCCTCCTAGGCTTCAGCAGTCCATTCATTGGTATAGAATAGTTTGTCCATAAATTATGAAATTTAAGCACGACATAAAGTAATGCCGGCTTTTTGTTTCACCTGCGTTGCCTTTGCTGCGTGCCGCCTACCGTATATATAGGTTGAAAAGTCCTGCCGTCGCCTGCTGCGTTTACAACAGTCCTTCCCCTGCATATTCACGATCAAAATTTTTAAAATGAACGGCAGGATGAGCGCCAGCTCTAAAATCCTGAACCTGCCGTACTTCCAGTCCCTTGGCTTGATCTCTTTCTGTGATTTTTTACCTATTTTCATCAACCTTCGCTTATACAAAACAGGCCATCGAGTAAAAAGAGAGAAGTTATAAAGCAAAAAGTGCGTTGTTATTAATAATTTATGAACAAACCGTGAGGGTCGTAGAGTTTAAATAGTTGAAGAACGAACAATAAAATAATGGTCGGAAAAATTACACGTTTGAATAAAGTATTAGTTAAAAATAGTAAAACATTCATTACTCCTTTTGATTATGAGATTGAAAGTTATTATCAGGAATTCGAAGACTTTATAAAATTAATTATCGAAGAAGTAATAAAGAGAGGTGCTAATGCCTTCTGCGACGCGAGTTCAGAAGCAGTATGGCGAGAAGCTATACAAAAAATGGGTATTGTGTATAGATCATCTGAGGCAACTGAAACACCTTCTGATGTATATGATCAAAGAGAATCGTCTTCTTCACATACAGCACTAAAACTAAGTGCTGACGCTATAGTGTTTACTTTAGTGGTTGGTTATCCTAAAGAAAATGACATTATAACAATTTTTGAAGAAATTTCGGATCAAGCGTATGAGTTTGGCGTACCTTTAATTGGGGAAATTGATGTGCGACCTGATGTAAGTGTAAACAAGGGCGAACTTACTAGACAAGGCATAATAGGATCAAGCGAAGAAAATGCAAATATAATCAATTCTTATTATTCAAATTATTCAAAAGAAAAAAGCTATTATAATAATGTTGTATGTAAAATACTCTTTAACACCACCTATGGCAGCGGGAGTTCAAAAATGGTTAGAGCTCTATCTGCTATTATTCGAGAAGGAAAAGAGGTTAATAAAGCAAAACGAGTGTTACAGGTGAAAGATAATTGAAGGCCGCTGTGTTGTATAAACCTCTTGACTTAAGGATTGAAGATATAGATACACCAAAACCAAAAAATGGAGAAATACTAGTTAAAGTTGACACCTCTGGGTTATGCCCTTCTGATGTAAAAATTTACAAATATGGGAGTAGCAATGTAAAATACCCAGTTGTTCTTGGACATGAATTTACTGGAGTTGTTTATGCTTTGGGAGATGATGTAGAATCATTTTCAGAAGGTGACAAAGTGGTTGTAGCAGCTGATGCATATTGTGGAAAATGTGAGATGTGTAAAATAGGAAAAGAAAACCTTTGTTATAATCCTCTTTCTTTTGGATATAATATTAATGGGGCTCATGCAGAGTTTGTATTGGTGCCAAAAAGATTTGTTGATAGGGGCGGAATTAAAAAAATAAACCCAAAAATATCACTTGAAGCTATGTCAATGGCAGAACCTCTTGCTTGTACAATTCATAGCTTGAGAATTCTTAACCTTGAGTTTAGTGACAATCTTTTAGTTATAGGCGATGGCCCTATGGGGCTTTTACATGTAATTGCTGCTAAGGCCTTAGGTATTAACAATATTGCTGTAGTAGGGTTAGTTAAATGGAAACTTGAGCTAGCCAAAGCGCTAGGTGCTAGTTATATATTTAATGCAGCAGAATCTCCAAATATTATAAATGACATAAAGGACATATTTCATAATGGATTTGCTGGCGTTGTAATTACAGTCGTAAACCAAGAAACAATTTCAGAAGCCATGAAACTAGCTTCAAAAGGTGGTAAGATTAGCGTATTTGCGGGTTTACCCAGTGGGCAAAGTCAATTTACATTAGATACAAACATAATACATTATAATGAAGTTTCTCTCATGGGAAGCTCGGGCTACACCTATCATGAATTTGATTTAGCTTATAAAATTATAGAAAAAGAACAAGACTCTTTTTTAAAACTTGTCACTCATAGGTTTAAACTAGAAAATATTTACGATGCTATAAAAATTTGGGAAAATAAAGATAAATCACTAAAAATATTAATAACTAGGTAATTTTGAATATAGTGCAATCATTGATATGAAACAAAAATACTTTGTACATGAGTATAGATATCGATACTTATTATATAAAGGAAACTATGGTAAAAGATAAGTAAATATTAATAAAAATAAAAATTCAGCTCGCCCATGTTATATTCCTAATCATATCTATTTCTAACAGATGGATTGTAATAAATGTAGATAATTTTTAGCGTTTCACCTTATGTTAAAAAACTTTTAAAAAGTCTAGAAAACAATAAATACATTTAGGTTTGTGAACGACGACACCAGTTTTTTATTAGTTGGTAGTTGCAGAAAGCCATTAATGAAAATAATATCTTGTTGAATTAGCACAATTTTGGCCATTATTTTACCAAGCCTCTAACAACTGCTTCCTGACCCACAGCCTTTATGTCAGAATCATCAAAAATGATGAGGAAGCCTTGTCTCCGAACTCTAGTGAGTTTTTCATGGTTGCGCTACTTAACCCCATAAGCCTTTTACCTACGGTGCTCCAAATAAATATGATCATATTAGTTTTTGCTTGACGATACTCGTTCCCCAACTTGAGACCTTAAACTAGTAATAACATTAAAAACGCCATTTGGTAAACGTACTGCCGCTAAATCTTTGGCTAGCATCAAAGTAGCTAAAAGTATATAAACTCGCTGGCTTAATAATGATAACGTTTCCCACATATAGCTACAATTGCTCTACAAATTCCAACTACAAATGGTTAGTTCTAAAATGTTATTAAAACAATTATTCCTATTGGATCTCTTCTAATTGTGCTTGATCCTTATAGTAAGTATTTTTTTAAGCGAATGCCCTAAAAATATATAGCCTTTCTCGCAATACACATTATCTACAGTATATGATATATCATAGTTTGATACTGCTTTATTGTTTTCCGTTTATTAAAATTTCTACCTTAGAATATTCATCAAACTCCTTCTCTTCTTTCAGCCAATTTTAATAGTAAATTAAAGCGATCAGGAGGCGTTAAAATTGCTCTAAACACCTTTATCAAGCGTTGTTCTAGTCACGTCTATCGCTGCTTTTACATCATCCATTGAAGCTTTTTGTACTGTCGCAATATTTTTCCCATTTCCCATTTGAAGATGTATCACGTTAATTTTCTCCTCGCTTGAAGAAGGTTTCTTTTCCCCATTCCCGAATGAGGGCGTCCGGTTCGAACTTTACGTACATGATGGGGAGAGGAATTGGAGCGGCATCGCCTCCGATATTTGTTCCAATGCTGCTTACCACACCATATGCTATGGGCAATCTTGGAGCAGCTATATTTATTGGGATGATGCTCGGAGCGATTATACAGTTTATAGCAATCTTTGGATTAAAGGAAACAAAGGGAACGATAATAACGGCATAACCAGTACTAAATATCACCTAATCCAAAGATATTTTTGTACGTTTTTATATGTTTCAGCGCGTTTCCAGTCAAGATCACTACTATTCTTTTGCCTTTAATCCCAAGCTTCTGAATAGTCGCAACGGAGGCCAGCGATGCAAGCTCGCAAAATAAACCCTGTCTAGCTGCGTCCAATGCATATGCTGCAGCCTCGTGATCTTCAACAGGCACACTTCTCCTCCGCTTTCACTTATTGCCCTGTCCAGCTCCCCTCCATCAAACCTGTGATATCCTGCTATGCTTTCCATGAGTACAGAGTTAGGAGCCACGGCTGCTATCATGCGGGGTCTTGCAGTTTTTTTGATACCTAGCCATATGCCGCTTAAGAGTGTGCCGTTGTTGGTAGGGACTATTATGTAATCCAAGTTGCCAGACAGCTGTCTCCCAATTTCCTCACCTATGCTTGAGTCGCCGAGTATCTTGTTAAAGTTCTTTCCTGGATTCGCTGACTCTATTCCATTTCTTGTTGCGAACTCCTCGCTCTGTCTTATTGCGTCCGAATAGCTTCCCTCAACTAGGTGAAGAACGGGTCTAAAAGTTTTGATGAAGCTAAGCCTCTCCTTGCTTATGCTCTTCGAGACGAAAACGTGCACCTTTACCCCGTATCCCAGTGCAAGTGCTGATAGAGAGATCGCCGCATTGCCGGTGCTCGCTATGACCACCTCCTTTCTGCTAAGGTTATCAAGAACCGCAATCGACTCCCTGTCCTTATGGGATCCTGTGGGATTATATAGCTCCAGCTTGGCGAATATCTCGTTGTCAAGCCTTTTGCTCAGCTCAGGTAACCTGACAAGTGGCGTAGGGTAAATCGATTTTATAGACTCCATGATTTGCCAATTAGGCAACGTTTATATTAAACCTTCGGTATGTAGATGTTTTCGCAGGTATAAAGCTTCGCTCTTTTAGATGAATTCAAATGGACCTCATCGGCCCAAGCGTTTGTGCGACCCTAATAGGAAGTTATATAGCTCTTCTCTAAGCTCTTGGGAGAAGGGCTTGGCATAAAGGCTGAAAAGAAATTAGAGCCTGAGGGCACAGTTAAACCGATTATGTACATATCGTTGAACAGAACCTATGCTGAAACAGTGTCAACGATCTTGCAGAGCACATGAGCGCTCCCTCTCTTGATGTAACGTTAAGGAAGCTCGAATGCCCTGACCCCGGATCCGCAGCAAACTCTTTGAGCCAGATAAAAGCGAAGGTCGTCAAGAAGGCCTCAGGGGTAAGGCGTCTGCCGGATTTTAGATGCTTCTTTGCCATGGCCTGTGTCGAGAACTTGGCACAAAGATGAAGGTGTTGTTGGCAGGAAAGCGTCACGGCCAGACCAATCGACCGTGAACGCCAGTTCGTTGAGCTTCTATCTCGTTATTGATTGTTTTAAATATGTGAAAGAACTGCTATCTACCTGACCTCTGATAGAACAACGACCTCAGAACTCCGAAGGGAGCCTCGGTCTTCACCCCAGAGGTGTAAAATGCCGTCCTAGATGCTCTGAATCCCATCTCTTTTAGTACATCCACCAGATCACGGGTGGCAGGGGTTTGGGTCTTCAGGTTAGAGGAAAGAGCTCTCAGATCATAATAATACGGTATTTCGTCGAGCTCCTCAAGGGCCATCTCGAAGAGCTTTTTACATTCAGGACAGTCCTCGGAAAGATCCTTTGCAACTGATATTATCCTTTTATCATAAATCCGTCCTGTATAGATTGGGCCAACAGGCAACATTCTATCACAACAGTACGGACAACGATAAAGCTCCTCCCTCGTAACGTAACCGCAGCTGCTGATCAACAGGCTGTTCAGCTCGGAAACCAGCTCAAGGGCAAGCTTTGCGCTGGGCCGAATTATATGATAAGTTCTTATGTAGTGCTTATCCACGTGAGCAAACACCGGAACAGCTGCGAGATTGAGGACGGAGGCCTCCATTATAACATTAGCCGCTGCTATCCTTGCCTGCATTTCCTTCAGAAAGCTTACCTTCCGAGCTACTACGTGGTACCTCTTGTAAAGCGCTTCAGAATGTATGCCCCCGAGAACCTGGGTGTCAGTGAACGTGAAGGCAACAAGCCCCTCTCCCTTTATCGCTCTGACTGAGTTGAAGACGTAGGGGGCAGAGGAGCCGAAGGGGTCCACGTCCATCGCATCAACTCTTCCGAGCCTGGAAAGCGTTTCAAGGAAGTCGTGGACGTCCAGGTTGAAAATCTGAACTTCGCCTTTTGGGGAGTTCTGCGTCCAGTTAAGCCTCGCGAGCTCGGCTGCCGATCTGCTGAGATCGTTGAGAAGGAACCTGATGAAGCCCTCACCCTCGAGGGCCAGCCTTATCGCCTTAATTCCAGTACCGCTGAATGGCTCGGCATAAGTGAGCTCACCGCCTCTTATCCTTGCATATGCGGTAAAGATCTTGACGAACACGCTCCTCGAAAAATAGCCAAGCGGGTTGTAAAAGGCCTCAAGGCCTTCCTTTTTCCTAAGTATCCTTGCCTTTCCCTCCACTATCATATCCTCCAAGTTCTATCACCTGATAATGTACTTCGCTGCGTATAATTAAAAACGTAATTTGGGAGCGGATTTAACCGCTCAGGATCAGACGAGGTGCATCATATCATCTGAGAAGCTCATCAACGCAGTTCAGTTTCATCATCTCTTTCAGTTTAGTGTTCTCCCTAAATATATGTTTTGTTGCCGGCTGATCGCGCTGACCTCATCCCCGCCCTGAAGGGCGAGTGTTCCCGAGGTCTCGAGGGTTACTCCCTTTATGGGAGCTATTAAGACATTTAATACCAAACACGTATTTAAGTTTTTACCGTTTTTGTCTTCGCCGTTCACGGCGAAGTTTTCTGCTTCTATTAAAAAAATTAATTAATATATAGTTTGTATAGATCTGTGTATGACTAAGCCGATGGAGCTCGGAGACATAAAGGAAGGCTCGTACATGATGATCGATGGCTCGCCCTGTAAGGTTGTTGAGGTAGAGAAAAGCAAGCCAGGAAAGCATGGAAGCGCCAAGGTAAGGGTTGTCGGAATAGATATATTCACAGGCGCTAAGAAGAGCTACGTGGGACCTTCGGAGTCAAAGGTGGAGGTGCCCATTATTGAGAAGGGCTCAGCACAGGTGGTTAACATTTCCGGAAACGTTGTCCAGCTCATGGATCTGCAGACCTTCCAGACCATAGATGCGGAGTACATGGAGGAAGACATCAGGTCGAGATTGCAGCCAGGACAGGAGGTCGAATACTGGAAGGTGCTCGACAAGGTCAAGATCATAAGGATTAAGTCATAAAGACCGAAAAGTAAAAATAAGGTTGATGAATAGGATATACAAGCCCAGTCGAATGGCTCGTCTTACGACGGGCGGACTGACCTGCAAGGGATGAAGATAGGAGATGAGCCAGACGAATGGGCCGGTAGTTCAGGGGTAGAACGCCCGCCTTGCACGCGGGAGGTCGGGGGTTCGAGTCCCCCCCGGTCCACTTGGTGATTTTGAGATGAAAATAAGGGAGCTTGACTACATGGGCGATGCGTACATTGAAGTTATTGGAGCTGACATATCAGAGTGCTTTAAAGGGGCCGCTGTTGGTCTCTTAAGACTAATCTATAACGTGAAAAAGGTGAATCCTAAGAATAAGCTGAAGGTTGAGCTTGAGGGCACAGATCTGCAGAACCTGCTGTACAGATGGCTTGAGTTCCTTATAATAAAGATATCAGCTGAAAGAATCGCATTCGGCGAAATAAACGTGAAGGTTGACCCTGAAGCATACCTGCTTTCGGCAGAGCTTGGATGGGAGCCATACTCGCCTAAGAAGCACGGATTCAGAACCGAAGTGAAGGGGATAACCTATCATCTGATGGAGATACAAATTGACAAAAGATGCAGGCTTAGATATCTGGCAGACCTCTGATGAGCGCCGATAAGATAAAGGAATTGTTTCTTTTGGCTCTAAACGAGAGGGATAAGAGGAAATTATACACGGACGTCGAGCTTCTTATATTTCTCATCAAAACGCAACATAACCTGGAGATTCCGTTTTCAAGGGAACACGGCGGCTCCATTGAGAGGGCCCTTAGGCTGTACGAAATGGGGAACTACGAGGAGTGCGTAAGGGAGTTAAGAAAGGTCAAGCATGACATCATCAGATCTGCCAGAAGGGGCTTGTGAGCTTTATTCCATCGAGAGCTTTAAGCAGGATGTCGTTCTCGTTGCGTTTACGGACTGAGAACCTAATCATATTGTTAAGTCCGAAACTTCTGCATCCTCTAACCAGTATCCCATTTGACTTCAGGAGAGCCAGAACCCGATCCTCGTCCTCAACGCTGGCTAAGAAGTAGTTCGCGTCCGATCTCAGCCCAAGCTTCTTTTCGAGCCTTCTCTTTTCCTTCATAACTTTTGGTATTGTTTTGTCGAGGAACCGTTCTCCTTCCTTCAATATGCCCTCCAGTGCCGAACATCCGTAGGCGCCTATGCCCCAGGGCATCCTGAACTCCTTCATAGAATCAAGGATTTCATGGGGCCCATAAGCAAAACCTATCCTGATGCCAGGTATTCCATAGGCCTTTGTGAAGCTTCTCAGACCAACCACATTCTCGCTCTCAATGAAGCTCCTGTAGTGAGCCGTGAAGTAGATAAATGATTCGTCAACAAACAGGTGAGAGCCAACCGATCTTAGCTCTTCGCCGAGCTCTCTCACGTACCCATAATAGATTCCAGTTGGGTTGTCAGGATTTACAAGAAAGTATGCGGCGTTCCTGATTATGGGGAAGTCATCCAGCTCCGGAACAAGCTTATCGATAAGGATCGTCTCCTTATTAAATAGATGAGCAAGCCTTGCAAGCTCGGAATAAGTGTGCTTTAGCATTACCACCTTTTGCACGCCCTTCAGTGAGTAGAAGGACATGTAAAGAAGCTCGGTCGCGCCAGCTCCAACAAGAACTCCGGAGCGCCTGAGACCCATTTTTTCGCTGATCATTTTTTCAAACCTCTCCTCGCAGTATGGGTAGCGCTGGATCTCCGCTCTCTTGAGGTACTTCTTAAGAAAATCAGGATAATATGGGTTCACTGACTGCGAGAAATCAATAAGGTTCCTTTCGTTCTCTCTAGCACCACCGTGGTAAATCGAGCACATAGGAAATTATTAAAGCTGAGAATATAAAAGAATAAATAACGAGGAGGAGCAGCTTGGCCCCTTTTTCCACCTCTTCTCTGGAAGGCAGGCTGCCATCTCCAATGACGTAGCTCCCTTTTTTCACGAGCCTAACGTTCAGCAGCCTCGCAAAAAGGGCAATTGGATACTTGCCGTTCATCCTTAGCCCCTTTTTCATTCTGATATGTTTTCTGTATCCTCTGCCGTAGAGAACGTAGAGGATCGCCGCAAACAGCCTGGCAGGAACGTAATTAGCTACATAATCTACTGTAGCGGCTACCTTTCCGAATCTGATATACCTGTCTGTTTTATGCCCTATTATGCCATCAGCCGTGTTTATTGCCCTGTAGATAAGGATCCCGGGTATGCCAAATATCATATAATAAAAAATAGGACTGACCACCGAATCAACTATGTTCTCGGCGCCGCTCTCTATGGCTGCCGAGTAAAGAAATGGCCTAGGAACGTTAACGTCTCTGCTCACAATTTCAGAAACCCTCCTCCTTAACTCTCTTTCGTCGTCAACTGCACACCCCTTTACTTTCTTTATCAGGAGCCCCGCAGAAAACCCTGACTTTAGAAAATAAATGTACAGCAGAGCTCCCACAATGCCAATGCCGGTCGCTCTGCAGACGAGGATCCCTAGAACAAACGCAGCCAAATAGGCTGCGAGCGCTGCAAAACCACCCGCTAGCGTGTCCAAGGCGCTGTTTTTCCTTTTATAGATCCTGTCAAATAAGACCACGATGTTTCCGACCCACACCGTCGGATGCGCTGCGTTAGGATATTCTACAAAAACGTCGATAATCACTGCAACAAGAAGAAACATCCATTTTCCAGGATACATCTTTTGAACACCTCCAGATCAGACATAACGTTGATCGAACGGGCAAGTTCTGGGTCGTCTAACAGCACAATCTCCCCTTCTGGATCCTCTGGAACCACGTAGTTGAGCCCCACCAGCACCGTTCTATCATCCTTAACTACTGCTGCCGTGGCGCTTTTCCCTTTGACTGAGCTCAAAAACCTCTTAATATGATCCCTGCGCAGGAAAAAGGTGTCAGCGCTTAATAAAAGCATGGGCTCACGTAAGGTGTCAAGCAAAAACCTCACGTCGTCAGGATAGCTTGTCCCAGGTGTAACGATAAAGCTGGCTCCCAGGAATTTCAGAAAGCTGAGCCCATCAACGTGCTCCCTGTCAGTTGCGACTAAAGGCTTTCCAACTACGCTGCTGTACTTTATGTACATTATAAAAGCAAGCGGCAGGCCGCATGCGCTAAGGGTAAGCTT
Organism: Nitrososphaeria archaeon; assembly: GCA_049976505.1. Taxonomy (GTDB): domain Archaea; phylum Thermoproteota; class Nitrososphaeria; order Conexivisphaerales; family UBA164; genus CAYFFZ01. The sequence goes on from JBMFIC010000002.1 coordinate 83,580, forward strand.
ATCATACCCAAGCCTCCGGCTCTTTCCTCCAGCCATCATAACAGCGCGCAAAGTATCATCATCCCCAGCAGCCTGCCGAGCTCCGCAGAAGCTCCCAGCACGTCCCCTCCTGAAGATCCAAAGGATCTGACAGCAGCCCTGTAAACAAGATATCCAAACGCAATGCCCACAAAGTTCAGAAGATAATACATCCTTACTATCGGCAGAAGGATCAATGACACTAAAAGATAATACATCAGATGGCTTTTCCTGAACTTCCCTCTGAAAAGGCTGCCGAGACCTTCGTGATAGTTCTCTCCAATGAGCCCCCCTATGATTGAGGCCCTGCCCAGCATGTCTGATACCACAAAGAACATGTAAGCTGCAATAAGGGTTCTGGGATCAAACTCGTAAGTTGAGGCGAGCATAAGAGAATAGAAGAAGATGAGCGCAATGACTCCTCCCGCACCTATGTGAGGGTCCTTCATGACCCTCAGCTTCTCACTCCTATCCCCCTTAGCGAGTAGACCATCAAAGAAATCAGTAAGCCCATCCAAATGCAGTATGCCAGTAACCAAATATATAAGGACTAATGATGCCACCGAAGCGAACAGGCTTCCGAGGATCCCTTTCAGATAGTACCTAGCTAAGGCGGGCGCAGCACCAACGATTAAAGATACCACGGGAAGCAGGTAAATAGAATCTGCCGCCCCTTCCACGCTCCCGCTTAAAGGAATCAAGGTAAAAAAAGAAATAACGTCCCTTAGTCCACTTAACTTCAATTTAAGCTGCTGTCACTGAATCGGTATGCGAACCTTCTTCTTGAGAGGCAGCGTAACTGTGAGAACCCCGTTCTCGTACTTTGCCTTAGCCTCTCCCTCGGTTTCAACCTTGTCTGGCAGCACTACGATCTTTTTTATCTTAAGAGGCCTCTGCTTCCAGTAATAATCAACCCCTTCCTTTTCTTTTCTTTCCGCGGATATGGTAAGGGTGCTTTCGGTTAATGATAGTTTTATATCTTCCCTGTTGAACCCGGCAAGATCAGCGACCACTACGATTTCATTTCCCTCCTCGTACACGTCAACTGGAGGCATGATCGCCTCGTAGATGTCGCGGGATTTTTCGCTTATTTTCCGCGCGATCTCATGAACCGTTTCCTTTATCATAAGATTTTTAGATACTCACATATCTTTAAGCATTTTCTACCAATTTACAGAAGCTTAAGTCGACGCCTAACAACGGAGATGAAAAACGGCAAAAAACTTAAATAAGCGCCTGGTGTTTATTAGCTCATTAGCCCCCATAAAGGGGAGTAACCCTCGAGACCTCGGGAACCTCCGCCATTCAGGGCGGGGAGGAGGTCAGTACGTAGCCCAGAAGGCGCTCATAGAACAGCTTTTTCTCCTTTCTGCTGAAGTAGTACCCAAGCGTATTAATAAAATCCTCCACTTTATGATAGTTTGAAAGAGATGAAAGGATGAACCGTATGGTGCCCCCGCTTTTCACAAGCTTTAACGACGCTCTGAGAAAACCCATTGGAAGCTCAATCCCCTCTCTGCCTCCATCGACCGCTACGTCCTCAATCGCCTTCGACGGCAGATAAGGAGGATTGAATATCACATGATCGAAAGATTCGTACCTGAAGGGAGGCGCCGTGCAGTCCCCAATTACTACATCCAGCGCCTGGCTCGGGCTCTTAGGCCTTTTAAGATCGCAGCCAACCTTGAATTCAGCGGCTATGTTGGAGAGAACGAAACAGCTCCCGCAGCCCATCTCAAGAACTCTACCACCTGCTATGTCCGATGAGATGTCCAGCAGCAGGAACGTGTCTTCCGAGGGCCTGTACTCCCCTTTAAAGCTCATCTACAACTCTTGCCTCATCGAGTATCTCCTCAGGGCTAAGCTGAAAAAGCTTTCTTCCAGGCTTTATAGCTGATGATGAGTTTCTCCTGTTCATAAGAGTAAGCACTTTATTTATCTGCTCGTCTGTCAGCGTGATCGTCGATTTCCTTTTTGCGATGAAGAACGTCGCGTGTACTCTTGGCGTAGGAATATATGCATCGCTAGGAATGTCCATGACCTTTACGTGCTCGAAGAGAAGATTGAACAGCACGGACACGCCTGTATAGTTTTTGTTGCCTGGGGCACTTGATATCTTCTCGTAGAACTCGGACTGAACGATTGCGTACACCTCCATCACCACGTTCTTGGAAAGCCAGACAATAAAGTCACGGGAGCGACTGAACGGGAGATCCGTGAAAACTATTTCATCGATCTCAGGCACGTACTTAAAAGCGTCATCGTTTATGGCTATCACGTTCTTTAATGATGAGATCTTCCTCTGCAGAATCCTGAAAAGCTTCGGGTTGATCTCAAAAACCCTCACCTGCTTAGAAATGGAGGCCAGTTTTATGGTGAAGTTCCCGTATCCAGCGCCTATCTCAAATACTTTCCTGCTGGCCGGAACGTGCTTTAAAACCTGGTTGACGTAGTACTCCTTCAGGAACCTCAGATCGCTCATTTCGTTTCCACATAAACCTCCTTCCCGGATTCCACCTTTGCCTTTCCACTGTACTTGACCAGTATAAACGGCGATGAAACAGGGCCGAAAACCTCAATCACCCTCCCCAATTCCACTTTGTTCTTAAGGTACACAACTGAGTTTATATCCGGTATATCCTCAGCCCTAATAACCACGTTGTTGCTCTTGGTAAGATGCATTATGGTCCCTATCCTTTTAAGTGCCATGATTCAGATCACGATCTTCGTCGTAATAATGCTTTCTTTCAGATCCATTCTAGAGCTGTAGATAGATGAAGAACAGGTATATCGCAGCGTTTACCAGCGTAGTAGCTGTGCCGTACTTTACGAAGTCCATGAAAGACAGACCCTCCCCTCCCCGGTCCTCGGCGGTCTGAATTATGATGATGTTGCTGGCGGCCCCCAGCACAAGGAAGTTGCCGGCTATTGTGCTGCCCGCTGCCAACGTAACGAGGTTGATGGGAGAGGATCCCGCAAACCTAACAAATAGATCGACGAAGGGAACGTTGCTCAGAAACTGGCTAAGAACTATGCTGATGAACATTATGTTTACCGGGTTATTGAAAAGGCCAAGCGCAAAAGACTGAAAGAAGCCCGAGTTGTATACGGCCTGCATCACTATAAACATGAAAACGAAGAAGGCTATAGTCTTCCAGTCAAACCTCTTCAGCACCCTAACCGAGCTTCTTGAGAGAAGAACAGGAAACGCCGAAACGAGCGCTATGAGGTCCAAAGAGAACGTCCTCCTTACTAGAAAGAAAAGAGCTGCGTTAAGCACTGAAAGTGCGAAAAGAAGGACTATGGATAACTTCGAAAGAAAGGCAAGTCGCTCATCCTTTATATTGTAGTCCAGCGAGCTGACGTTCATCCTCTTTGGAATTCTGCTTCGGAAGAAAACCCCTAACAGGTAATAGGTAACTAGGAGGTTGACGAGCGTTGGCAGCGCCAGATACTTTGCAAAATAAAAGAACGCGTTCTGCATCTGAAGCCCGATTATAAGGTTCTGCGGATTGCCAATGGGTGTCATGACGCTTCCTATGGTTACCGCAAATGCCAGCATGAGCAGTAAAAACTTCTCGTTGATGTTCAGCCTTTTGCTGATCTCCACCATCAGGGGGGTCATTATTATGGCAAGGGTATCGTTCATCAGCACCGCAGAAAGAAGTCCTATCAGCAGAAAAAGCTTAAGGGAAGCCCTGAAGAAGCTCTCCTCGTGTTCGAACAGCCTTCTGAAGTAGTACATGAGAAGGCCGCTCTCGTTGAGCGCAGCCCCGATGAGCAGCACCCCTACGAGGTAGATCAGAACGTGGATGTTCTCCGAGAGAAGTGCTTCATAGGGAGATATGCTTCCGCTTAGCAGCATAAGGGCTGCCCCTATTCCCATTGCCATCCATATCTCCACTCTCCTGCCGAAAACGCTACGTTTAGCAATCAACACGTACACAACTATAAGGACGGCCACAGGAACTAGCCTAAAGTCTTCAAGCATTGGTCTTCTCAGTGTTAATCCGCTGTCAATTTAAGATTTGCGAAACAACTGAGAGGCAGAGCATCAAAAAAGTTTTAAGCGTAACCCTGCACATAAAACCGTGTTGGCTCTCGAAAAGATAACGGTGGATGTACAGCTGGAAAATGATGAGAGATATCTTAAGAGCCTTATGCGGGCGCTGGAGCCCGACAACGTGAACTTTCCTGAGGGGATAGAGATGAGCATGAAGTACAGTAACGGAGCTCTTGTAATTCATGCAGAGAGCGATGAAAGGAGAATAATGTCGCTTCTTAACACGTTGGATGAGGTTCTGGAGCTCGCTAAGATGATTGAAAGAGGTGTCGATTGATGCTCCGTCTAATCAGGGACAGGCTTGACGAGTACCGCGAATCTCTGAAAAAGAGGGGCTCCGATTTTCCTCTGGACAGGCTTCTTGAGCTGGATGAGAGAAGGAGAAAGCTTATACAGGAGATAAACGAACTGAGACATCAGAAGAACCTTCTGGAACAGGAAATAGCCAAAAAGATCAAAAGCGGTGCAGAGGTGTCAGAAAAAGATAAGGTAAAGACGCTCGATGAACAGATAAGGCAAAAGGAAAACGAGCTAAGCGAGATCGAGACGCAGATAAACTCGTTACAGCTGGTAATGCCCAACTTCGTCGATAGCTCCGTGCCAGTTGGGTCCGACGAGTCATACAACGTAGTGGTGAGAACATGGGGAGAGGCCGGGAGGACTGGACCAGACCATATTGATATAGGCCTTAAGCTTGATCTCATAGATCTTGAAAGGGCCGCCAAGACCAGCGGGGCAAGGTTTTATTACCTGAAGAGGGATCTCGTAAGGCTCAACTACGCCCTGATTGCATACGGTCTGGACTTCGGAGTAAGAAAGGGTTTTACCCTGCTGCAACCCCCGTACATGCTACGCAGGGCCATAGTTGAAAGCGCTGTAGATCTTTCAGCGTTCGAGGACGCGATCTACAAGATAGAGAACGAGGACCTATACCTCCTCACCACGTCCGAGCACGCCATACTTGGGTATCACTACGATGAAATCCTTGATGAAAAGGATCTCCCGCTAAAGTACGTTGGCATATCGCCATGCTTCAGGAGGGAGGCAGGAGCTCACGGAAGGGACACGAAGGGCATATTCAGGGTCCACGTGTTTGAAAAGGTGGAGCAGTTCATATACAGCAAGCCCGAGGACTCATGGAAGCACCATGAGGAGCTCATCAGAAACGCCGAGGAGTTCTTCCAGAGCCTTGAGATTCCCTACAGGGTGGTGAACGTGGCATCAGGGGAGCTGGGAGCGTGTGCCGCTAAGAAGTATGACCTTGAGGTATGGCTGCCAGGTCAGAACAAGTACAGGGAAGCGGTCTCGTGTTCAAACTGCCTGGAATGGCAGGCGATAAGGGCAAAGATAAGGTACAGAAAGGGCAACGAGCTCAACTACGTTCATACTCTTAATTCAACGCTAGTTGCAACGGAAAGGGCGCTCATAGCTATTATGGAAAACCACTATCAGCCAGATGGCAGGATTAAGATACCCAAGCCTCTCATTCCATACATGAACGGCCAGGAGTACATAGAGCCTCGAAACGTCTAGAGCCAGCGCTATCTCAATTCTGCATCTTTACGATTTTACCCTGTACTTGTGATTTGTTTCCAAAAACCCAGAATAAACTCCCCACTCATTCAGTAGCAGCTCAAGCTGATGTTTACCGTCTGCCGAATTAAAGTCAGCTATGCCCTTCTTGAGAAGCGCTTTGTTCAAACTTTCTACCGTGAACTCCCCGAGCTCCTTCGCGGTTTTAAACGGCTCAATTCTTCCAAGGGATTCCTTTATGATCTGCTTTCTCTTCTTGAGATTTGCCTCGAGAAATTCAAGCCCTTTATCGGTTATTATAATGTCACCCACGCCAATAGTAACGAAGCCCAGCTCGTTGGCTGTATAAACAATGGGCATGAAATCGTCAAGATCGACCTCAAGCCTTTCCTCAAGCTCGAAAAGGTCAGTTTTGCCTTCAAATTCATTCTTCAGAACCAGCAATAGACCAAGAAGATCTGCAACTCTTGTTGATGGATGTATGATCTTATAACTCAACCTTACATAAAATATTCCGATATCGATCTTTAAATTTATTGCTCGTACAACGTTGCACTAAACGAATTGCATTAATTTAACGTCATCTTGTTGTTGAAAAATGTTGTTGAAACAAGGAGGGCATGTATTAAAAGCGATCACTCAGGCGGATACTTCTGCGAGTATTTGTAGCTTCTCGGTGTGCCTATCCTGGTCAATATCCCCTCTCTTACCAAATCGGTGAGAGCATGAGCTATTGCTGATCTGTCATAATGATATCCCCTTCTCTGAAGCTCCTCGTCAACTTCATATAAGCTCCTCTCCTGAGCGAACCATCTTTCTTTCCACAGCTGAACCAACAGGTCCTTGCAGGTTGTGCCTTTCCTTATGTTTTCCTTGACTGCTACCGGTTGTTGTTGAACAGGAAGAGCTGAGAGTATTTTTGGTATTACTTCATCTATTTTATCCTCAGGGCATTCCACCTCTATCTCCCAATCTCCCTTCTTCAATTTTATACGTATATTGTTGGTGTTGTTGTTCAAATTGCGCAACATTTATATCCTACCTTGTCCAACCTATTGTTGATCAAGTTGGCCAAGCAAATAAATCTTTCGCACAACGTTAGAAATCTGTACGAGTATCTTGATCACAATGAAGTATTTGACACTCTTCTAAACAATATATTACATATTAATAGGATAAAGGGCAGGCAGATAATTTTTACCGACGATTCGAACGGCGAGTTCAGACCTCTGGAAGGATGGGGAATCTCAAGCACGATAAACACCACTGAAATAGATGTCTCCAGGGGCAGCAAAAGAAATTTGATAGCGGTTGACTCCAGCTCGATCTCAATAGCCGAGACCGAGGAAGGCGGTATATATGCAGTTAAGGGAGCTGGCTACGTAATAGTTGATGGGAACGCCAAGTACAAAAAGCTTGGGCCGCTGGCTGTCTACATAGGCCTGAGCAACATAAAGGAGCTTGAAAGCATTCTTGGGGTCAGACTGGGCTATGCCATAGTTATTGATAAGCAGATGGCGCTGAAATTCGTGAGACATGTAGTTGAAAGCATGCTCATTGAGATGCTTGCAGATGAGATCAAGGAGGGCATAGCCCTTGTCGATGGATCCCTCAAGGAGCCTCCTTTTTCGCTTGGAAGGCTCAGCCTTCAGTACATTATGGAGAAGCACAAAGAAAAGATTACTTTCGTGGGGATAAGCAAGGGCACTAGCATTAAGGCCCTAAGGGCTTTCTACTCAGCCTTCATGGATACCTCGAGAAAGTACGCCGATATAACCGACCTAATCTACAGCATAACTAGAAATGAATTTGGAAGAAAGTATCTGGTCAAGTTGGATGAGACTTCTGTAGTATTAAGGGCAGACATTTACTCTGGAGATCCACAGGAGGTTTTTTCCAGCATAATAAAATCGGACAACCTCGTTAAGGGTTATCCAGAGAGCCTGCTTGGCGCTCACCTGCTATCTCTCTTTATGACCAGTGACGTTCACGTCATGAGGACCCTAGTGGCCCAGAACGCTTCAAAGATACTCCTTGAGGAGAACATGAGGAAGTTCGTGCTTGGGCACGTCAGGTGATGTCACATGAGAGTTCTGACAAAGTCTGGAGATGAAATTGAAATTATAGCAATGCCGAACGAGAAGATAGATCGCGGGGAGTACCTGATCGTAGAGGATGAGATAAGCAAGGAAAAGCTGTTGGTACAGGTATACGAGGTAGGCTACCTCGATCCTAGCGGTATAGATGAGGAGCTCCTCAGAGATGAAGTTTTCTCGGCTGATAAGATCACTCACATTGATCCGGAAAAGGTCAGCTCCCTCCTGACTTTGATAAAGGACGCGAGATTAGTTAAGGGGAAGATCAGGGGCAGCATAATTAATGATACGTATTCCAATGAAATCATCTGGCCACCAAGCAGGGTTTTCAGCACGGTGAAAAAAGTAGGGCCCTCTGAGCTTGAGAAGTACGTTAGAAAACCAATAAAATATCCCATCGAGATAGGTAAGACCCTTAACGGCGAAAAGCTGTACATCGATGCGGCTGACCTTGACGGGTCACTTACCATCATAACCGGCAAAAAGGAGTCAGGAAAATCGCACCTCGCAAAGCTCCTCTTAACTGAGCTAGTTAAATATGGAGCTTACGTGTTTGTGTTTGATCTCAACAATGAGTACAGCGGCATCGCATACGAGGAAAACGGAAATTTCTCTGACATTTACGATAGGGTTGTAATTCTAGAGCCTGGCAACAACCTAGTTTTTACGCTCAAGTACCTCGGAAAGAGGGTTTTCACCGAAATTCTGACCCACGTCCTTGATACGCCCGCAATAACGGTCAGAGAGTTTCTAAAGATATGGGATTCGATGAGCGAGGAATCTAACCTCACATTTGGGAATCTGTACTCAAAGATCCTTGAGTACCGAAACAACGAAATGGTTAAGGAAGCGCTCATGTCAAGGTATTACTCGCTGATTTCTACAAAACTGTTCGCTAATTCCGATTATGTTAACTTTGACGTCAAGAACAACATACTTTCAAGGCAAAAAGGTGCAGCGTTCATCATCCAGATGGCTAAGCTGACCCCCTTATCAAGGAGGATGCTCGTGCAGATTATGCTTTCAAAACTGATAAGCCTTCTGGAGGAGAACGAGATTCCTCCAGTTTTTGTATTTGCGGAGGAGGCTCATCTGTACTTTGAGGAAACGTACTGGGAGGACGCAATTACCAGGATGAGGCACTTCGGCATCTATATCACCTTCATCACCAACCAGCCAGACTCGCTCGATCCGATGGTCTACAGACAAGCTGACAACATCTTTCTTTTTAACTTCATAAACGAGAAGGACCTAGAAATGATCTCGCAGGCCTCAACTGTGGACTCCGACACAGTTAAGAACATAGTGAGAGGCCTGCCCGCGAGGAGATGCCTGATCATAGGGAAGGTAGTAAACAATCTTCCGCAGCTTGTAACGGTCAGATCAATAGGCTACAGGGCTCTAGGCACTACAAAGAAGTTCTTTGCCTGATCAGACGATTAAAAGTTCGGTTGGACTTCTGAAGATCTTGACCGGCGTGTCTTTCATTATAAGCGTGTCCTCTATCCTGATTCCAAACTTTCCTGCATAATAAAGGCCAGGCTCTATAGTCAATGCCTGATCATTGGATATAACGTCCTCGCTTCTGTAAGATATGTATGGCTTTTCATGAACCTCCAGCCCAACCCCATGGCCCAGAGAGTGGTTAAAGAGGTCGCTCTCAGCTCCAAAGAACTCCCTGACTGCAAGATCTATTTCCTTAGCCTTGGCTCCGTTTTTCAGGAGCCTTATTCCGAGCTCCTGCGCTTCCTTCACCTTTTCATAAGTTTCCCTAATCCTCTCATCGACCTCTCTGAAGAAGAAGGTGCGGGTGAAATCCACCACGTAACCGTTGAACCTCAGGGTCAAGTCAAGCAGTATAGGATCGCCAGCCCTGAGCCGCCTATCTGAAGGAGGTGAGTAGTGAGGGTATGAGGTGTTCTCCCCAAAGGCAACTATTTCGGTGCCGATTGTGTCCTCGTAAGCTATAACGTCTCCTCCATGCTCTATGATCTCCTTCACTATGATCGCATAAAGCTCTCTCTCCCTCATCCCGTCTCTTACGCTTTCAAGCACCCTCTCGTACACCGCGTCCATCATCCTGCCGCCGCCTTTTATTGCATCCAGCTCATCCTCGAACTTTACTTCCCTTGCTTTCTCAAGCACATCGCTCGTCTCCACGTTAACCTTCTGCTTTATTGAGCTGTACAGGCTGGCCTCAGCTCTGTCGATGGCAACCTTGGCGCTGCCGAAGAACGAGGCTATAAGATCTGCAAGCTCTGACGGCTGGTATGCCAGAACTTCGACGTCCGAAGATGCCTTAGCCCGGTCGTATTCAAGCTTGCTTACAAGCAGCTCAGCTTTATCCTGCTTCATCAGGAATATTCCAGCTCCCCAGAAGCCAGTCAAATAGTATATGTTAAATGCGCGAGTCGCTACAAGCCCTTCGAATGAGAGAGATGAAGCGACATCCAGCGCCTTTTTGCGCCGACGCTCTGTGCTCAACGGCTATCAGGAAACATTTATCAAGTTGCTCTTATAAAGCAAGCGTTTATATCGCATACGGCGTCTGGCTTTTTTTCAAAAACGAGTTCATAAAAAGCTTTATAGCATTTTATAAAGTTAATTAAGCAGAAGCATCATGTGCAGAATATTCGCAGCAGTGCTGAAAGAGGGTAAAGTTAGCCCGATATTGAAGATCGGGCTCAAGAGGCTCGAATATGGCGGCTATGACTCCTCAGGGATGGCCACGATAAGCGACACACAGCTCCAGATTAAAAAAGGCGTAGGCAAGCTCGAGGAGGTCGATAAGCAGGTCAACTTCGAGTCGCTCGAAGGGATGATAGGAATAGCGCACAACAGATGGGCCACACACGGATATCCAACTGTAACCAACGCCCATCCACAGACAGACTGTAAGAATCAGATCGCAGTGGTACACAATGGAGTTATTGAAAACTTCATGGAGCTCAAGGCGATGCTGATCGACAGAGGGCATGAGTTCAGATCCAGGACAGACACAGAAGTTGTTGCGCATCTTGTTGAGGATGAAATTGCCAAAGGCAGGGACTTCGTGACAGCTTGTGCTGAGGCCGTAAAAAGGTTGAGCGGCTCTTACGCTCTTGCTATCCTGTACTCTAAGGAGCCTGATAAAGTGGTTCTGATAAAAAAGGAGAGCCCGCTGTACATTGGCGTGGGGGTTGAAGGCAACTATGCTGCATCGGATCCGGTAGCTTTCGTTGATAAAACTAACAAGGTGATACCGCTAGAGGATAACGAAATGGCGGTCATAACTGCCAGAGATTATCAGATATTTTCGCTTCCAGATATGAGGCCGGTGAAAAGGGAACCGATCGTAGTTGACATAAGGCCTCAGATGGTTGAGAAGGGAGGATACCCGCATTATATGCTGAAGGAAATATTCGAGCAGCCCACTTCTCTCTACTATACGCTTAATGTTCAGAAGCCGTACCTTGAAGCAGTTGCAGAGCTGATGAACCGTGCCAGGGTTAACTTTCTGGTAGGCGCTGGAACATCGTACCACTCATGTCTTGCAGGAAGCTATATGTACTCAAAGCTTGCGGGGCTCCCAACAATTCCCGTTGTAGCAAGCGAGTTCATACAGCAGTACGGCAACACGTTGGATCCCGATGTCGCCCTTCTTCTCGTATCGCAGTCGGGCGAGACGGCCGACGTTCTCAGGGTCGCGAGCTACGCCAGGATGAAGGCAAGCACCGTGATGGCCATAACAAACGTGGTCAGCTCAACAATAACAAGGCTGGCAAGGCTATATATAGTTCAGCAGGCTGGGCCTGAAATAGGCGTGGCTGCAACCAAAACCTACACTTCTCAGCTTCTTGTGCATATGTTGCTGGCACTGGAAATAGCAAGAAAAAGGAACAAGATAGACGATGAGGCTTATCAGAAGAAGCTGGAGCTTCTCAAACAGATACCGCGGCTTGCTGAGAGGGTTCTCAAGGATTCCGACAAAAAGGCCAAGGAGGTGGCGGAGATGCTGAAGGATTCGCATCACATATTCTACTTGGGCAGAGGAATAAACACCGCGACCGCCTTCGAGGGCAGGCTGAAGATGCTGGAATTAGCATACATACCTTCCAGCGCCTTTTCAGCAGGCGAGAGCAAGCATGGTCCGATAGCTCTTATAGAGAAGAACACGCCCGTAATATTCATCGCTCCAAACGATTCCTCGAGAAAGCAGATCCTCGGTAACGTCATGGAGATAAAGTCGAGAGGAGCAAAAATAATAACGCTTGGAACTGAGAACGATAGGGAGCTCATAGAGGTTTCTGACTATTTCATCGGAATACCCGAAGTGGATGAGCTGCTGAGCCCAATTCTCTACGTTTTACCTCTTCAGCTTCTCGCATACTACTCAGCTGTGCTCAAGGGGTTTGACCCTGACAAGCCAAGGAATCTGGCCAAGTCGGTAACTGTGGAATAAGCTCATCAAATTTCCCTTATCTGTCCCTCTCCATATATGATATACTTTGTCGTAGTCAGCTCCTTGATGCCCATTGGTCCCCGCGCGTGCAGTTTTTGGGTGCTTATGCCGACCTCTGCGCCAAAGCCAAACTGCTCGCCGTCTGTGAATCTGGTGGAGGCGTTAACGTACGCGCAAGCAGCGTCCACGTTCCACGTAAAGTACTGGGCATCTTTCAGGTTGTTCGTGATGATCGCCTCTGAATGCTTCGTGCCGTGCCTGTTTATGTGCTCAACCGCCTCTTCAACTGAGCTAACGATCTTCACTGCCAGAGTGAGATCCATGTACTCTGTGTCCCAGTCCTCATCGGTGGCAGCCTCCAGATCAGGGATGATCGCGCGTGCCCTTTCATCACCCTTTATCCTGACGTTGTATTTTCTCAGCTCCCTAACTAGAGCTGGCAGGTAACTTTCAGCTATCTTCTCATGTATCAGAACCTTTCTTACAGCGTTGCAAACTGCCGGCCTCTGGACCTTGGCGTTTACTATGATTCTAGTTGCCATGTTCAGATCAGCGTCGTAGTTTACAAATATGTGGTTGTTCCCTGCGCCTGTCTCTATCACTGGCACCGTGGCGTTCTTTCTTACGTACTCTATAAAAGCGGCGCTGCCTCTGGGAACAATAAGATCGAGATAGCCGTTTAGCTTCAGCATCCTGTCCACTATGGACCTGTCAGTGTTCTCTATAAGCTGAATGACGTCTTTATCGATTATGCCCTCTAGGCTCTCCCGCATCACGTTTACAATGGCCCTGTTGGAATTAATCGCCTCTGATCCGCCCCTGAGAAGGACGGCGTTGCCCGACTTTATTGCAAGACCTGCTATGTCAATGGTTACGTTTGGCCTTGACTCATACACCACGCCAATTACCCCAAGTGGAACTCGTACCTTGTAGATCTTGAGACCGTGCACGGTGGTCCATCCTTCGACCACCTCGCCTATTGGATCAGGAAGGTTTGCAACCTTTCTCAGGCCATCAGCCGCCGATCTTAGCCTCTTCTCGTTTAGGACAAGCCTGTCCAGAAGGGAATCCTCCCCTCTTGCTTTCCTGTAGTTCTCAACGTCCAATCTGTTTGCCTCGAGAATAAAGTCCTGTCTTTCTATTATTGCGCTAGCCATGGCTTCAAGTGCCTTTCTCCTTACAGGATCCGAGGTCCTCGATAGCTGATACCAAGCTTTTCTAGCTAGAGACGCCTTTTCTATAAGCTCATCCATTTGAGAAAATATTTCACTGGAGAGCCCTTTTTAAGCTTTTCAGCCGGAAGCTTATAAAAAGGAGCCAGCTTACAGGTTTAGAAAGCTTCGCCGTTCACTGCGAAGATGAAAACTGTAAAAACTTAAATACGCGTCTGGCGTTTGATGTCTCAGCAGCTCCCGCTAAATGGGAGTTACCCCGAGACCTCGGGAAATCCCGCCCCACAGGCGGGAAGGAGGTCAGAGAAATTAGTAAGGCGAACAGCAGATGAAGCTAGCAGTATATGTGCCGGATTCGGTACTGAGCGAGCGGGCAGGCCTTCTCAGCAAAACGGAGAAGGTGGGGCTGATAGCCCGGGCTGCGGCCATATTCGGAGTGGACGAGCTCAATATATACCACGATGACATGCATGGAAAGCACGAAGATCTTGAGCTCTTTACATCGATCCTGAACTATCTCCTCATACCTCCCTATCTTAGAAAGGTTGCCGTTCCGATAAAAGATGAGTTCAAGTACGTGGGGTTTCTCCCACCTCTTAACATACCCAGTCATATAATTTCCAAGGAAGATGAAGTTAGGTTTGGGTATGTTATAGAAAGGCACGGAAAGTTCTTCGTTGAGACAGGGCTTGAGAAACCCGTTGAGCTGAGATCAAAGGAGAAGATCGAAAAGGGCATGATCGTTCCTATAAAGCTCATGAAGGAAAGGGGGGAGCTTTACGCAATCAAACATCCATATAACGATTATTCGGGGTTCAAGGTAGGAAAGCTCTACAACATAAAGCAGGCTCTGGATAAGGCTTCTTCACAGAACGGCTTTATAATATTCACTTCTCGCGAAGGCAAACCCATCTCCAGGGAATGGGAAGGTCTGAAGGGCTTGCTAAAGGATACAAGAAGAGTCGACGTATTCTTTGGATCGCCAAAAAGAGGGCTTGAGGAGATGCTTAACGAAGAGCAAAAAAGGCTAGGGCTCTGGCTTAACATGATAGAAGGGCAGAAGGTCAAAACGGTTAGAACTGAGGAGGCCATGTACATCTGTCTGGGACAGATAAACACTCTAGTCCGGCAGGCTGGCCCTGAAAATCTCTAAGGTAAAGGACTTAATGGCTCCTGGAGCGGCCAGGTAGTTCAATGGCTTTTTACCCCTGGAGGAGCTTTTGATGCTTAATACGCCGTAGAGGTTAATGCCGCTTTCCATCCTGCCAATAAAGCAGCACCCTTCAGCAAATCGATCCTTCAAAAGCTCAAGCCTCCTTTTCCATGTTCTTCTGCCATCCTGACCAACAAAGGTCAGCTCACCTGCCCGCTCGAACGATTTGACCAATTCCTCGCTACAGCCTTCTGACGTCTCAACGCAGAGGCTGACGTCAAGAGTGAACGATCTGTTTAAGGAGAGAGGCGCTGAAACTGAATAGACGCTGAGGATCCTGATCCCGCTGACTGGCTCTCTGTCTATGATGAGCGGCGCCATCCTCCTTCTTTTTATGGACGAAAAAATAACGTAGACCGGATATCCCACTCCTGACGACGTAAGCTCTGGCATGTCCTTTAGAGGCCATATTATCTTTGGCACCGAGGAGGATAACCTCTCAGGCAGCTCAAAAAGAAGATATGATTCAAGGGAGTTATCCCTGCTCTTTCCAGTCCAGCTGCAGAGCTCGCAACCCTTTCCCCCGCATTTACTGCAGGGGGTTGCCTGAAGCCTTGAACCCTTACTCTTAGCCACGTTGAGCCTGTAAATTGCCCTTCTTTCGAGGACGATTACGTTTTTTAAGGAGCCATCGAACTCAATAACGACGTTTATTTCAGGCGATCCGCTCACACGTGCGCCCAACTTTCTTGATATGTATCTTCTAAAGTAATTCGAGGCGGCGGATCTAACGGGGACGTAATCCACAAGTCCTAGCTCGATGCTTATGCTCCTGTCAGCTTCCTCGCAGGCCTCAGGCAGTCTTACGCCAACGTTAAAGGTCCTGAAATCATATTCGCCTAGTCTTCTGACTAGGAGGTTCTTGAGGTCCCTGCTGTAGAATATCCCTCTGCATGTTTCGCAATGAGCTCTGTTCCTTCTGGCTTCTGAGAGATCGGCTGGACCTGCATTCTTTATGTATCGCCTGAGGCATCGGTCGCATATTTTGTGCTTTTTGAGAAGCTCCGCCGCCATACTGTTATCCATTATTTAAATAGTTAAATATGAAGGCTTTTAAAAACTAATCGAATGAGCTCGCTGCTTTCCTATATAACGATCTTTGTAATTACTGCCAGCCTGATATTTATCGGATTCTTTGGGGAGATATTCTTCAGGAGGACCGGCTTCTCCGAGTACATATTTCTGATAATTATCGGAATTCTTCTCGGACCCATTCTGAACGTGTTCAAGCTCTCCCTTATACTGCCAATTCTGCCGTACGTCTCCCAGTTGACTCTTGCAATGATCATGCTTGAGCTGGGAATGAGCTTCAAGTTCGAGGACCTTCTTTCACAGGGCAGGAGCGCTGGGCTCAGAACAATTCTCTACGTGGGGTTCTCCATACTCCTCATATTCGTAATCTTCAAGTACATTTTTGGCTGGAGCAGCTATTCATCGTTCTTTCTGGCCACGGCAATTGGAGGCGAGACTACCGCGGCGATAGTTCCGTATCTGGCAAAATCCCTGAAAAACGATGAGTTCTTCGCCAACGTTACGCTGGAGGCAAGCCTGAACAGCGTGTTGCTCATTGTGCTCTTCACATTTGGACTGAACTCATACCTTCAGCACGTTCCGTTTAACGTGAGCGGCCTTGAGAGCATCATAAGCTCGGTCATTGCGCAGATAAGCATTGGCATAGTGATTGGGTTCGTCGCAGCAGTTGTCTGGATAGACTTCACAAGAATGTTCTGGGCTGAGGAGTACTTTTACATAGCCACAATAGGCTACACGCTTGCCATCTATGCTTTTGTCTCGCTGATAAACGGAAGCGCAATACTAAGCGTGCTGACGTTCGGAGCTATTCTCATGAACAACAAGACCTTTCTTAAGATGTTTGGCAGAAAAACCGACGAGCAGATCATAGATATGCAGGTTAATTACATCAAGACATTTCAGAAGGAGATAACGTTCTTCCTCAGGACATACTTCTTTTTCTTCATAGGTCTGGTGTTTTTTATAGACAAGCTTCTGGACCTTCTGACATACCTTTATCTTGCAGCGCTTCTCGGGACCCTTCTTCTGTCCAGGTTTATTTCTGTGATGATATCCATTAAGAACGCAGAGCTCAGGCCAGCCTATTATGTTATGTTGTCACAGGGACTTACGCTTGCGGTTCTTGCGTCGCTGGCCCTCTATTACTCTCTGCCGATGTCACACTACATAATGACGCTTACGTCTCTTATAATTCTGCTTACAAATATCATAACGACAACAAGCTGGGCAAAGCTGTCCGCGAAATACCTAACTTACACATCCCAGAAGTACTGACCTCCTCCCCGCCCTTCAGGGCGAGGCTTTAGCTAATTGTAAGAGCCCAATAGGAGGAAAAGCTTTATTAACTCATGTCATCAGATGAAAAAACATGGGAGGTAACAAAAAGAAGACCCTAGCTGCGATGGAGAAGGAACAGATGAGAGAGGAGCTAAAGAAGATGGGTGCTCTTGAGAAGAAGAAGGAGAAGAAGCCAGCAGAGGAGAAGACCAAATCAAAATCTGAGTTCATAATGACGCTCACGGAGGCAGAGGTCATGAACGTCATAAGGACGATGCCGTACGTCACTCCCTATCAGATTTCCAAAGCCCTCGGAGTAAAGGTCAGCGTGGCCAAGAACTTCCTTGAGCAGCTCAGGGCCAAGGGATACCTGAAGATCGTTGGAGGGGTGAGCGGCAGGTACATATACGTTCCCGTAACTGCCGCAAGCTAGAAAACGGTGTTTTAATTTTTGTTTACTTATTTTAACAAACTAATCTTGACTAGGTCAAAATGTTGAAATTATTTAGAGTTAAATTTAAAAAGGGAGCTTAGAAAAGATCTAACAAATAATCGAAATGGAAAAAGGAAGTCTGCTATTTAAGGAAGAGAAAACCGCGTTTGCACAACCTACTTATGATGAACAAGTCCTGAACTACCTTGCGGAGAAGGTTGGAACGCCATACTACCTCACGGACGAAAGAACGATCGCCAGAAACTACGAGCGGCTTAAGAACGCCTA
The DNA here is from genome assembly GCA_049976505.1 of Nitrososphaeria archaeon. Taxonomy (GTDB): domain Archaea; phylum Thermoproteota; class Nitrososphaeria; order Conexivisphaerales; family UBA164; genus CAYFFZ01. The sequence continues at coordinate 101,147 of JBMFIC010000002.1, forward strand.
CTCTGTGTACAAGGGAAACGTGATCATCGCATACTCGGTTAAGGCGAACTTTAACCCATACATTCTTAACTTCCTGAGCAGAATGGGAAGCCACTTTGACGTTACCTCGGCGGAGGAGCTATACTTTCTGTTAAAATCTGGAGGCAGTCCAGAAAACGTCATTTACACCAGCGTGACCGAGACCGAGAGCGAGTACAGAGAGGTCATGTCCAAGGGAGTCAGGAGGATAGTAGTAAGCTCGATGAGAGGAATGTATAACGCGATCGAGGCAGGAAGGCTTCTAAACGTGGTTCCAGAGATCAGCGTGAGGGTGAACCCGGAGGTTCAGGTAAGAGCTGAGGTAAGGTCGGCCATGAAGGTAAGCAAGTTTGGCGTTCCGCTCAACGGATCCAATCCGGAGTCAGCATACAAGATGGTGAAGATTCTGCTGGATGAGCCCAGCGTTAAATTTGGAGGATTTCACTTCCACCTTGGATCTCAGCTCGAGGATCCAAACGCCTACCTGCAGGCGCTGGAGAAGATAAAGCAGTTGATTCTGAAGATAAAGAAGGAAAGGGAGTTCAAGATCAGCTTTCTCGACCTTGGCGGCGGAACGCCAGTTAATTACGGGGTTAAGGTCCCAACTCCAGAGGAGATAGCAAGCACTATTATTGGAAAGATCAACGAGCTGGTTGAGGTTAACGGGGACTTCTTCACGCTGGCCGTTGAGTCCGGTAGATACATTGTTGCGGAGTCAACGGTCATGGTTTCAAGAATAGTTAACACCAAGTACTATGGGACAAAGAAGATAATCTACCTGGATGCTGGATATCACTACCTGCTTGATATAGCTCTCCTTCAGCAGGTCTATCCTTTGGAGGTGGTAGGCGGAAAGGAGAGCAACGAGGAGAAGCCGATAGTCGCCGGAAGGCTCTGCGATTCGATGGACGTATTCCAGGTTGGTCCAGAATCGAAGCTGGATGGCGCTGAGCCGGGAAAGCTGGTACTAATCAAGAACGTTGGAGCATACTCCCTAGTCTTCAACATGCCATTCCACAGCCAGGTGAAGCCTGCTGTGATCTACAGATCTTCCGATGGAAAGTACTATCTAGCAAGAAAGAAGCAGGAGCTTGAGGACCTCTACGAGGAGGAGGGTGGGTCCCTTCTCAAGGACAGAGTAAGGGTCATTTAATAAGGTTCACCAGCTCCATTATAATTTCCTTTAGCTGGGTCATTTTTTTAGACTCAACCTCTCCAAACATAAACTCCCTGCCAGCCCGCTGGATCCTCTCTACCCCAAGCTCCGCATATTCATGAAAGAAAAATATGCTGGCCTCAAGGCTCTTGCTGTTTGATATTAGCCCCAAGGCCTTCTTCAGAGTGATCTCCGATCTTCCCCTTTCCTGATATGAAGCAAGAACGTCAAGCCTGTGGGCCAGAATTTCTCCTATGTTGGCATCAGGCTCAAGTATTGCCAGCAGCCTGTTTGCGATTTGAGAGTTCGCGGAGTTTATCTGGGTGAAGAAGTGCGAGGGGCTTATCGTCGAGCCCCCTATGGCAGCAACCGCTTCTAGAAGGCTCGCAGCCGAAGCATAGAAGAAAGGGCCAGAGCTCGAATAGCTTAGATAGCTGAGCGATTTTAGCACGGCCGACCTTGCCTTTTCTCTCAGAAAGCCTTTACTGTCCCTGACAACTGCAAGGCCGTACCTCAGCTGCGGATCGTAAATCGGCCTGCTGTTGTAATCAAGCGTTCCGGGCTCTTTTATCCCAAAGACTATTATCCTTTTTTTCTCGTCGAATATCATGGGCTGCAGATCCGATGGGAAGAGGGCAACATCTTTGAAACAGAAGTCGTAGCTGATCCTCTTTACGTGACAGCCTACCTCTATTAGGGATAGATCTGGAAAGCTTTTTATGAGCTCCTGAATTTCCTCAAGGCTCAGCATGCTTTCACCTGCTGCGTTTTTTATGATTATCTTAATTTAGATGCTGTTATTAAGATTTTAACATGACCTTGATAGAAATAGAGGGGAAGAAGCCGTTCGTGCATCCCTCAAGCTACGTTGCTCCAAACGCTATAATAATCGGCGACGTAAGAATAAAGGAAAGTGGAAGCGTGTGGTTCTATGCCGTGCTGCGCGGGGACACCAGCTCGATCGAGGTCGGCGAATACAGCACGATTCTAGAAGGCGCCTTGATCAAGCCAGATGAGTCCTCGTGCGTTATAGGAAGAAAGGTTACTGTTGGAAAGGGAGCCATTGTTGAGGGAGCTGTTATCGAGGATGAAAGCGTAATAGGAGCAGGCGCAATAGTCCTTGAGAACGCGCGAATAGGAAGGAGCAGCTTCATCGCGGCCGGAAGTCTGGTGCCTCAGGGCATGATAATCCCGGAAAACAGCCTAGTCATGGGCAATCCAGCTAAGATAGTAGGTGAGGTCAAACCCCATCACAGAAAGTACGCGGAGGAAAGTTGGAGAAAATCCTTAATACTTACAGACTCGTATAGAAAGCTAACGATATAAAAATTGGACAAGGAGAGCGAGTCGGGTAATATAGAATATAAGCTTTTACTTGACAGATTGACAGAGGAGAAGGCAGAAAGGCTTGCAGCCCAGATGCTCTACAGGCTTAATGAGGGACACGGAGAGGCATTTTACATTCTAGGGCTCTCGGATGATGGTGAGCCGGTTGGCCTAAGCGACGAGGAGCTCATGAAATCGCTCGAAAACCTAAAAATGATTGCCCAGAAGGCCGGGGCAAGCATGCAGATCATCAGAACGGTCCTTGGAGAGAAGGGAGCTGTCGCGGAAGTGTACCTGAGACGAAGCAGGAACTATCCGCCAGTTGAGGTCTCAGTTGCCCTTCTTGGCAACGTCGACGCAGGAAAGTCAACGCTCAAAGGCGTTCTTGCGTTCTCCACCCTTGATAACGGAAACGGCTACGCCATGTCTCTTGTGGCGAGGTACCTTCACGAGATCAAGATGAGAAGAACGTCATCCGTATCGGTACACATCCTTGGATATGACTCTGAAGGAAGGCTGGTTAACGACATGCTTCAGAGCTATAATGAGGCTGAAATCTACCTGAGGAGCAACAAGATAATACATCTGATAGACCTTGCTGGACACGAGAAATACCTCAAGACCACGCTCAAGGGAATAATGGGAAACCTTCCCGACTATAACATGCTCGTCGTTTCTCTGAGCAGCGGACCAATCGGGACGTTCAGGGAACATCTTGGAATTTCGGTGGCACTGAAGATACCGATAATTATCGTGTTTACCAAGATGGACATGGCCCCCAAGCCGGTTGCTGAAATGGCGGTCAACGAAGTGGTGAAGCTGCTGAAGATGCCAGGCGTAGACAAAATACCATTCTTCGTGAAGGATGACTCGGATCTCATAGTTGCCTCCAAGAACGTGGCCAACGGGAGGATCACCCCGATATTCTTCGTGTCGAACAAGACAGGAGAGGGCCTGGACCTTCTCAAGAAGTTCCTTAACTTTCTCCCAAGGAGGATGAGCTGGGAGGATAAGATTTCGAAGGGATTTCTGCTTTACATCGACGATATATTCAGGGTTACCGGAGTAGGAACCGTAGTGAGCGGGCTGATCAGCTCAGGGGGCGTTAAGGAGGGGGAGGAGATGTTCCTCGGCCCCATGAATGACGGAAGCTTCAGAAAAGTGATAATAACTTCAATATACAAAAGCAGAGTTCCGGTTGAGAGGGCATACGCTGGAGATTACGTCACGATAGCGCTCAGCAAGGTCGAGCCAGATGAAATCAGGAGCGGCATGGTACTGACGGATCTCAAGAGCGCCAGACCAACCTGGAGGTTCAGGGCCGACATTAGGGTTCTCCATCACCCCACGCTGATAAAGGCTGGCTACGAGCCAGTTGTACAGGTAAACACGGTCAAGGAGACTGCGAAGATCATAAGCTCGGAGCCTCCATACCTCAAAACCGGAGAGTTCGGTAGCGCCGTCTTTCAGTTCAAGTACAGGCCCGTGGTAGTCAGGGAGGGAGACACTTTTATATTCAGGGAAGGAAAGGCCAGAGGGATAGGGAGAATTACGGCAATCTTAAACTAGCTGTTTTTCTGAGCCCTCGAAGCTCATGAGCTCGTTAAGGGCAAGATAGTAGCTCTCTTCAGGCGATCTTCTGTACGAGTTGATCATCTCTGTTACCTGATTTATGTGTCTTATTCCCTTTGCCGCCATCCATCTGAGATAGGTTTCCCTTCTCTGAAGCTCCCTCGCAAACTCATCGCGGGAAATCCCGTATCTCTCCTCAAGCAGCTGGGCTACCCTGCTCTCCTCTGTGTACTTGATTTCATCAGTCTTTGGATCCCACCTGAAAGAGTCCTTGAAAATTATCATGTCGTTCTTGCTGTCATAGCCAACTATTTCTGAAAGCTGTATCAGCTTCCTTGTGATCTTCTTTCCATAGCTGACCCTCAGCTGCATGCCTATCATGTTCAGAGTTGTTGCGATGAAGTCCTTTGGAATGTTCATTGGCTTCGTAGAGAGCCTTTCTATGACGCCTTCAACCGTCTCAGCGTGAATTGTTGACAGTCCCCCATGCCCTGTTGCAATTGCCTGTAGCAGCGTGAAAGCCTCCTCGCCCCTGACCTCTCCCACTATTATGAAATCAGGCCTCTGCCTCAGCGCTTCCTTGAGAAGGTCGAACAGAGTTATATTCTGCGCGTAGGAGGTCTGAACCTCCCTGGTGACGCTTGAGATCCAGTTCTCCCTGTAAAGGTTGAGCTCCCTGGTATCCTCTATTGTAACAACCTTGTAGTTTATAGGAATGAAGACTGTCAGGGCATTGAGCGTGGTTGTCTTTCCGCTAGCTGTTCCGCCCGCAAGCAGCAGCGACATCTTGTGCTCGATAGCTATCCAAAGGTACGCAGCGAGCTTGGGGGAGATCGTGCCAAAGTTGATTAGATCGATTATCGTAATTGGGTCGGTCTTGAACTTTCTTATCGTGAAGTTTGTGCCCCTTCCTGAAACCTCGCCTCCGAGCGTTATCTGTATCCTGTGCCCTTCAGGCAGGGAAGCATCAAGCATGGGGGTTGAGAAGCTGATGGCCTTGCCGCTCCTGTACGCAAGCTTCATCACGAATGAATCCAGCTCCTCCTTGCTGGTGAACATAACGTTGCTTGGTATGCTCTCGTAAAACCTGTGCCAGACATAAATCGGAATGTTGGGGCCGTTGCAGGAGATGTCCTCTATTTCCTCATCTCTCAGCATGACATCTATCTTTCCATACCCTAAAAGATCTCTTCTTATGTAATAGTAGACCTTCTGCCTCTTCTCGGTTGCCTTGAGCTCCTTAAGCCTTGAATCAATTAGCTCCTTTATTCTTTCCCATGTCCTCTCAGGAGGCTCATCTGGCACGTATGTCATCTTCTCGAAGAGGTAGCTCTTCACGTCCTCGATGAGCTTTATCTCGTAGGCGTTCAGGGAAGGCTCAACTACGTAATACACATAGTTTCCCTGCTGATCAATTGCTATCCCAACGTAGACGTTTTCTAGACCCTGGATCTTCTTTATATCCACAAACTGCACGTTTATAGTCTGAACTTCATCTTCTCCGCTCTGGGCTTTACTTTGCTGTTTCTTCCTCCAAAACAGCATTTATTTTCTTATAATTTCCTTTTACTTCTTGCTTATAAATTTATAACTTAATAATTTTTGATGTTATCTCACCTAGAACGAAAGCTAATGGTACTGAGAGCTTCTCTTAGGCACGTAGCAGTCGTAGGGCCTTCCGTTGTTTATGTTGCTCATGGCGCTTTCAATTTCTTCATTTGCCTTGTTCAGCCATTTCTCGTCCCACTTGATCTCCTCAATTTCTAAGGTTGTTGCTCCCGAAACAACGTCCTTAATGACCTTCCAGATAACTGTCCCATAGAATGGCTTAACAAGCTTGCTGTCGTTCAGCTCGCACCTTGCAACGGCGCCTCCTCTATCAACAAAGTAAATGCAGTTCCTGCAGTAAGTGCTCATCCAGATCACATCTCTCTGAGGCCTGAAGTACTTGAGGAGCTCCTCGATGAACTTTTTCTCTCTCCTCTTATGCTCCTCTATTAGCTGAGACCTCCCCTCCTCTGTTCCGGTGTAATAGTCAAGGTTCTCTGTTATTTTATCGTAGATGTTATCTTCGCCCTCGTCACGTCCCATTACAGCCTTTCTTGAAAATTCACATATAAAACCGTTTACGGAAACTCCAGCGAAGATGTCCCCATTAGGTGAAAACCGAGCTCGGCTGAAAGCTATGGAAAGTAGCTTCCCGCCAGCTTGGCGTCAAGGCTTCTGAAGAGATCCTCCTTTTTTATGAGAGACATTCCGCAGTCCTCTCCAATAATTTCAACTACTAGAAGGTATGTTGGCTTCTTAAGATCGACCTTTGCCCTTGCAGAGCTGGCGATCGCGCTTATGATCTCTCCCCATCTTAGCCCTGTGAGCCTAAGCTCCGCCTCAATCTTGTAAGTTTGATCGCTACCGATCGAGGAGAGAACCTCTGATGCCCTTTTAGCCATCTCCTGCACATCCGCTCTGCAGTTGATCTGTACAGGTACAAACCTCAGAACCCTTCTTACGGACCATGGATCAGAGAATGCTGCCCTATAGAGCCTCCTCGAGGCCTCTATGGGGTCTCCGTTCAGCCTGCCAGCTACCACGCTGTTGAGGTTTAGGTCGATAAACTCGATCGGCTCAAAATCCCTGAGGAGCCTATGAAGCTCGTCCTCAAGCTCCTTCCTTAAGTTCCTGTAGGTCGTTGCGACGAAGTTAAACTCCAATTGCCGCGAATATGTTGTTCATGCCTTCTATTATAGTATCCCTCGAAGTCGCGTAGGAGATCCTGATGTACGTCCTGTATTTATCTCCAAAGCCGGCACCGCTGGTTACGCTCACCCTTGCCTTCTCAAGAAGGTACTCTGCAGGATCAACGTCTCTTATATACTTTGACATGTCGATGAAGAAATAGAAGGCTCCTCTTGGTTTTGAGTACTCTACGCCCTTCCTGTCCAGCATTTCTATGATGATCTTTCTTCTTTCGGAGAACTCCGAGACCATTTTCCTTACGTCCTCCTCGCATTCCCTGAGCGCAGTTACAGCTGCTATCTGAACGAAGGTGGAGGGCGACGTGGCCGTGTGGCCCTGAATCTTTGCCATCTCCTTCACTATTTTCTCATCGGCTATAACGTATCCAAGCCTCCATCCAGTCATCGCATATGCCTTGCTGAATCCGTTTACAAGTATCAGACCATCTTCATACTTCATGTACTTCCTGAAGGATACGTGAGCCCCCTCGTAGACTAGCCTGTCGTAAATCTCATCGCTTATGATGAACATGTTGTTCTCCATCGCAAGGTCCGACAGCTCCTTAACCGTTTGATCATCATACACAGCTCCTGTGGGATTGTTGGGAGAGTTAACTATCAGCGCTTTAGTTTTTCTTCCTATCCTCTTCCTCAGCTCAGATGCATCGGGCAGAAAGCCGCTTCCTGTGTTCACTTCAACGGGAACCCCTCCTGCAAGCTTGATGATCTGTTTGTAGCTTGGCCATGCTGGGTTGAGGATCAAAACCTCCTCTCCCGGGTTAAGGATCGAGTAGAGCGCATAGAAGAGGGCCTGCTTTGAGCCGGGGCTTATCATCACGTTTGACTGCCTGACGCCGTACTTCTCTGCTATAGCAGAGCGTAGCTGAGGCATTCCGGCTGATGGCGCATAGTGAGTGTAGCCATCCAGCATGGCTCTGTAGGCTGCGTCGATTATCTTTGTCGGCGTGAGAAAGTCCGGTTCACCCACGTCGAGCTTGTAGACCTTCAGGCCGTTAGCTATCATCTGGTTTGCTTTCTCCGACGCCTTTAGCGTCGCTGACTCCTCCAGCTCAGCCAGCCTTGGAGGTGGAACGTAATTCATCGCCTAGATTTTAGACAAGCTATATTTAAATCCTCACCTCTACTTAAATAAAAGCGATGGATCATGAAGAAATTCGTATATGAAAGACCTGGCGGAGTTGAAGTTATACGAAGGATAGAGGATAGCGCGCCAAAACCGGAGCCAGGCTATACGCTAGTCAAGGCCCAGTTTGGATCAGTTAACCACGTGGACATATGGGGACGTATGGACCTGCCAGGTCAGCCGTTTCCACGTGTATTTGGCTCGGATCTTGCTGGAATAGTTGAAGATCCAGGCGATGGGCCCTTTAAGAAGGGGGACAGGGTGCTGCTCTATCCTATGAAGTTCTGCGGGACCTGCGAAAGATGTCTGCAGGGAATGGAGAACAGCTGCTTTTACCGTGCTCTTTACGGCGTGCACACAGATGGATTCTTCTCCGAGCTTGTCAAAGTCCCACATGCTAACGTCCTGAAGATTCCTGACAGCGTGTCCCTTGAGTACGCCGCCGCGCTTCCCGTTGCCTACACAACTGCCTATCATGGGCTGATAACAAGGGCAGGGCTTAGAAGCGGAGAGACCCTTCTGGTGCTTGGCGGCAGCGGAGGGGCCGGCCTAGCAGCTCTGCAGATAGCTAAGGCAGTAAATTCATACGTCATAACCACCACTACATACGATTGGAAGAAGGAGCTGCTGAAGAAGGCGGGAGCTGATGAGGTTTTGCCGCCGGATGAGTCACTGCAGGAAAAGGTCATGAGCCTGACTGACGGAAAAGGTGTGGACGTGGTCTTTGATGCGCTTGGCGGGAAGTTCGTTGAGCTTGCGCTGAGGGTAGTTAAAAGGGGAGGGAAGATAGTAAACATGGCCATGACCACTGGCTCAGAAGTCAGCTTCAGCATCAGGGCCCTTTATGCAAACAACGTGGATCTCATAGGAGTTTATCTGGGCACCAGAAGAGATCTGTACAGCCTTCTGACCTTAGCTTCACGTAGCAGGCTGAAGCCTATAATAGACAGCGTTTTTCCTGTAGACGACGTCGATAAAGCGCAGATCAGGATGGAGAAGAGACAGCACGTTGGTAAAATATTGCTCAGATTTTAACGATCTTCCCGTATCTGCCCAGGCTCAGCCTCTTTTCCTTTCTGTAGCTACCAACGTATCCGTTTACGACCATTATCTTGTCGCCGACGTTCACCATCCCTATCTGATCGTCCCAGAGGCTCATTATTATGCTGCCGCTTTCATCCTTAAGCTCAACGTCGGCCACTCTGGCCATTCTGCCGTCCCACAGCTTTACGCTCCTGGGCTCAGACTTTTCGGTTATCAGCCCCTCTATCTTTACCCTTGCTACACCAACGGAGAGATCTCTTATTTTCAACGGGATAGCTTAAAGAATTCGCGCGTTAAAAAACGTGATGTTAAATTTGTGTGACGAGGACAATAAATATTATAAACCGCTTGCAAGCACGAACTCGATGCGCTTGTTGTGAGCGCCCTTGTTTTCGAACTTGACCATCCTTATGGCTCCTATTTCCCTTGTGTTCCTAACGTGCGTTCCGCCGTCCATCTGCGCATCGAGGCCGACTATTTCAACCACCCTAACTACGTCCAGCTTCATGAGAAGCTCCTGGCCTGGCTTCGTGCGGGCTATTTCGGGTATCTTCATTGCTTCGTCCCTGCTGAGGAACTTAACGACAACCTCCCTACCTTCGGATATTTCATGATTGACCCTTGTTTCTAGCTCTGGTAGCATCTCCCTCTTTAGCTCAGGAAAGTCAACGTCTATCCTGGCCTTGTCCTCATAGATCTGACCGCCTGTAAGGAACGCCTTGCCGTAGTAGTTTCTGAGCACGGCATCTATAAGATGAATTGCCGTGTGGTACTTCATGAAGGAATACCTTCTGGGCCAGTTTATCACGCCTTTAACCCTGACGTTTAACAGCGATCCCTCGTGCTTAACGTGGTGTAGCACCTTATTCTCAGCTTTCTCCACGCTTAACACCTCAAGCCTCCTGCCATCCACTTCAATATATCCTGTGTCGTTGGGCTGCCCTCCGCCTCCCGGGTAAAAAGCTGTTCTGTCCAGCACCAGGGCCTCTCCGAGATCCTCAACTACTGTGGCCTCAAACTCCTTAAGATATGAATCGGTCAGATATAGCAGCTCTGTCATTTCAGCTCGATCCATTCTCCTGGCTTCGGTATGATTACCTCTGTGAGCGGCCTAAGCCTCTTGACGCGCTCTGCAAAATATGAAGGATCCTGTCTGATAACGTCAAAGGTGTTGTAATGCATCGGGGCTGCATATCTAGGGCCTATCAGCTGGACCGCAATGGCCGCCTGATCCGCGTTCATGGTGAAGAACCCGCCAATTGGAAGAAGGGCAAGATCGGGCGAGTAAACCTCGCCTATCAGCTTCATGTCTCCAAACAGGCCAGTGTCTCCAGCATGATAGATCTTGAATCCTCCTAGGTCAACCACCGCCCCCGTAGGTGATCCATGCGTTGAGCTGTGAAAGGCAGGGGTCAGATATACCTTGATGTCGTTCTTCAGGACAGCCGGGCCTCCTATGTTCATCCCAATTGCGTTCCCTCCCTTCTCCTGTATGAAGTTTGCCAGCTCATATACGGCTATTACTGGCGCACCAGTTCTCTTTGATATTTCGATTGCCTCCCCAAGGTGATCATCGTGATCGTGGGTGACCACAATATAATCGGGCCTCATCTCCTCGGGCCTTGCTGGGGACAAGGGATTCGTAAGCCACGGATCAATCAGGATCTCCGTGGACTCATGCTTGAGCTGAAATGCTGCATGACCAAGCCAGCGTATGCTTACTGGGCTCATAACATTACTTCCAGCTCTGTTTTAAAAATGTATTCTCTAAAACTGCCCGAATCGCGGATCTGATTTGATGTTTCTGCTCTTTATGTTTGGATACAGAGTGTCAAGCCTCACAACTCTTATGTTGAGACTTCTTTTCCTTGATTCATCTTCAAGCCACCTCTCGTCATGAACCTGATCGTATCCAAGCGCTATTATGTCAGGCCTTACCCTTTCAACGGTTTTCATCAGGTCGGATTCATCACCAAGTATAGCAGCGTCAACATATCTGATGGCGCTCACGAGCTCTCTGCGAAGGCTCTCGTTATGTATGGGCTGAATTCCCTTAAACCTCAGAACGTTGACGTCTCTTGCAACTACCACAACCAAAACGTCCCCCAGCTCCCTGGCCTTCCTAAGGAAGTAAACGTGACCTGGGTGAATAATATCAAAGACTCCACCGGCCATCACTACGGTTATTCTTCTTCTTCCACTATCGGTTAACCTGTTTCTGCTGTCTATGTAGCCCTTTGAGCTTAGTAGCTTGACGATATCGGCATCAAGCGGTTCTCCAAGAAGCTCAGAAACATACGCCTTTCCTAAAGCCTCCTTAACCGCTTTATCTGTTATCAATTTTTACTATCTGAGGATCGATGAACACAGCCTCGTACCACACGTACTTGCCATCCTCTCCCAGGTAGTAGATTCCGAGAGGCTTAAGGTTCACGAACACCTTTTTAGCCCTTTCAAGTGCTATCTGTTCCTTTGACTTCTGACCTGAGATTAGCTTGGAGCCCAGGTGCTTCTGCCTTCTTCCAGATCTAGGCCTCTGTATCTTCATGCCTCCTTTGCTGACCCTTATCCTTACGACCACGTATCCTGGCTTCTCCTTATACCCAAGGGCCCTTGCTCTATCGAGCCTGGTCGGCTTCTCCACCCTTACGATTCTGGGCTCGCTCCTCCATTTTACAAGGTACGCCTTGTACTCCTCTGGCTTCTCCTTGTAGTATTTCTGCCACGTTTCATTTATGTAATCATACATGTTCTTCATTGCTTAAGCGCCTCTATCAATCTCGAAACGGTCAGGGTGGCGGCCAGCCTCTGTGCCTCAGCCGTTTCTCCTCCTATATGCGGAGTAAGAATTACGTTATCAAGGCTTAGAAGCTCCTTGTTTGTAGGCGGCTCCACTTCAAACACGTCGAGAGCGGCTCCAGCTATCATTTTGTTCTTTAACGCGTATACTAGATCGTCCTCTTTTATAACGTTGCCTCTAGAAGTGTTGATGATGAAAGCTGTAGGCTTCATGATCTTCAGCTTATTAATGTCTATGAGGTGATAGGTCTGCGGTCCGCCGGGAACATGGAGCGTAACGAAGTCCGAGCTCCTCAGCAGCTCGTCCAGCGATACCTGTCTTGCGTTGAACTCCTTAAGCGTCTTCTCATCAACGGTTATAACGTCATAGACGAGGACCTTCATTCCCAGGGCGTTTGCCACCTTGGCAACTCCCCTTCCTATCCTTCCAAAACCTACAATGCCAAGGGTCTTGCCGTACAGCTCATGGCCGAGGAACTCCGTTTTCAGCCACTTTCCCTCCTTCATCGTCTTATCGGCCCTGCACATGAACCTGCTGAGAGCAACCATGAAGCCCGTAACCAGCTCCACAACTGACTGGGTCAGAGACTCTGGCGCGTTCACCACCTTGATGCCCCTTTCCTTTGCAGCCTCAAGGTCTATGTTATCGAGGCCAACTCCTGCCCTGCCTATTGCCTTCAGGTTCTTGCCCGCTTCTATTATTTCTCTTGTAACCTTGGTCCTGCTCCTCACGAGCAGCGCATCATAGTCCTTTACCACGGATTTGAGTTCCTGATAGGTTATGGTAGGCCTGTAATCAACTTCAAATCCGCTGTCCTTAAGCATCTTTATGCCCTCTTCATCAATTGGATCACATACCAGCACCTTCAAGCGCCATCACTGTAAACCATGTTTTTGAGGAAATATAAGCGTATCTTTTTAACTGATCGTTCAAGGTGACCTCCTCCTCGCCCTGAAGGGCGAGGGTTCCCAAGGTCTCGGTGTTACTCCCTTTCAGCGGTAGCTGCTGAGGCATCAAATGCCGGGCGCGTTTTAAGTTTTTACCGTTTTCATCTCTGCCGTTAACGGCGAAGCTTTCAGCTTCTGTAAAAAGCAGGACGGGCACGTAGGGAATAACAGCTATATGTTCGAAATCCTGTACAGCGCGTCAAGAACTCCTTTATTGCATAGGACACCTAGATCCTGGAGCTCCAGACACCACTCGTTTATGAGGAGTTTGGATGCAGAGCCATAAATTTCATCTATTGCCTTTAAGAGCTTCTCCGGATCGTCAAGATAGTTCTCCTTCGTTATGCCGAAGAAGTGCTCAAGGTGCCACAGTACCACCTGAAGAACGATGTCGCTACCATATCTCCTTATCACGTTGAGGAGGAGCTCCCAGGCCTCAGCTTTTAAATCCATTTATGTAATTATACCTGGCCCCCCTATTTAAGATGAGCTGTCCAGAACTTCAAAGCTCTAGCCTTTCTGAGGCTCCCTGAGCTTCCTTAGCATGTCCTCAAGCGTTCTTTCAGGTGGTATTCCATAGGTCCTGGAGATAACATCAATTATGTGCCTCTCTATCATGGGCTCAAAGCTTCCGTACACATCCTTAAGAAAGCTCACGAACTCGTCTGGCCTGTTTATTATGTCCTCAAGCGTCATCTTCCTGGTGTGCTCCAGATGCCATGTAATTGCCTTAACTACCGTCTCTCCGCCAAAGTCTGCGAGCGCGTCCCTTATGACCTTGGCAAGGCCACTCCTCTTCATTTTATCTCACCGGCGTAAAAGAGAGCTCGCCTTTGCTCATGTCTATATTAACGCTGTAAAGCTCTCCCGGCGGCTTAATGCTCCTCCAGAACAGGTAGCCGTTCTTCAGGATAAGAGCCCTCTTGGCCCCTATGTACTTGGAGCCAACCCTTATCGACCTGTAGGAGCTGTACCCATAGTAGAAGCTTATCCTCCTCTGCTCAATGTTAAGCTTGAGTAGCTTCCTCAGGAGGTTCTCAAAGCCAACAGGGTCCCGGAGCGCAAGCTCCTCCAGGGATGATAGATTTAGAATGAGAACCTCCGGCTCGAGCTGCAGGATCTTCTGCAGATAGCTGTAAACGGCGTTTAGATCATATCTCATGCTCTCCAGGTTTATCGTGCGAACGCCTACGTAATCCGATGCGGTACCGAGCAGCATTCTCAGCTCATTTTCTATGATCTTGGGATCCTCATCGGGTCCCAAAAAGAACGTAGCCTTGTATCCTGAAAGCACGAAGTCCGAGGCCAGGAGCTCCCAGAAGTACCTGGTGAATGTTTGTGGGACGGAGTCGTCTATATCATAAAGCACGTTAAAGCCGTAAACCCTTTCGGAGATCATCTCGGCCTCAGGCGGTCTCCTTATGAGCTGTGCCCTACCTATCTTTTCCGCTTCTACCCCTCTGATCTTCGGGAAAAAGGATAGTCCGTTATGAATTGTGAAGTACAGAATTGGCTCCTCTATTGGGTGGTCCCTGTCCTTAAGGATGGACGCCTTTCTGACGCGGCCATCAAGCACCTCGTCATAGGACAGATCTATTATTGCGTCTGCAACAAATGATATGTCTATAGGGGGAGGAAGCGCTTCGCCTTCTGTTATGAGTATGAGCGTGCCGTCCTTTCCCTTTGCAGCCGTGTAAAGAAGCTGAAGAAAGGACCTAACTGAACCTGTGTCGCTTATCCCATAAAACATCGAATTCATTGAATCCACAACCACGCATTTTCCCCTAGCTAGGGAATCCATGATGATGCTGTAGGCGTGCGACGGCTCCCCGCTCATCATGCTGAGAATCTCGACATCTCCCTTGAAGCCTTTCTCGATCAGCCTGAACTTCTTCATTATCGACATTTCGGGCTCCGTATATGTGAGATAGGTGCATCCGCCCTTCCTTATACATCCAAGAACCGCAAGCGTGGTCTTGCCCGTGCCTGGTCCTCCTCTTATTGCTACAACGTAACCGTTCTCGGTAAGAATGTCTCCGATCCCCCTCGTACCACTCATTAATAATTTTATTTACTGAAGGTTATATAAGTTTTAAAAATTTAAAATTAACACCGCGTGATGTTAACTAAAATCTGTTATTAAAGAGGATAATATGCAAAAATTTTGCATAAAATTTAAAGAATTTCCGCCTTGCGCCAAAAAGTTCCGTAGGCCGTATCGATAAGCTTGATCTTTCTTTCGTTCAGCTTTTTCCTTATTTCGTCCGCTTCGTTAAACTTCTTTTCAGCCCTGAGCTGGTTTCTCCTGCTAATGAGGCTCTCGATCTCATGGATCTCCTCCTCCGAAACGTCCGGAAGCCTGAAGCCAAAGACCTCAAACACTTCCCAGAAGACCCCCAGCTCCCTCGCAGTAGATTCGTTTAGTCTGTAGGCGCTCCAGAGCGAATTTATCCTCCTTGAAGCCCTGATGAGCCTGGCCAGAGCTGCTGGCGTATTTAGATCGTTCCTCAGGTCCTCGAAGGCCTGCTCAATATCCCTGCGTACTTCGCTGACGTCAGCAGACGAGGAGACAGGGAACGTCTGCCTCAGGCTGTAAGCTGCATCCTCGATTATCTTCCAGCTTTCAACAGCCTCCCTGAGCTTTTCCTCACTGAACTCTAGCTGGGATCTGTAGTGCGAGCTCAGGGCGAGAACCCTCAGGGTGTTAGGGCCGTACTGCTTCACGAAGTCCCTTATGTATATAACGTTGTGCAGGCTCTTGCTCATCTTCTCCTTGCCGAACTTCACAAGGCCCACATGCGCCCATATTTTGGCAAGAGGCTTGCCTGTAAGGGACTCGCTCTGAGCTATCTCGTTTTCATGATGAGGAAATATCAGATCCTCGCCACCGCCGTGTATCTCGATGGTGTCCCCTAGGTTCTTCCTTATCATCGTGGAGCACTCTATGTGCCAGCCTGGCCTGCCCCTGCCCAGCTCAGTTTCAAAATACGGCTCATCCTCATGGAACTTCCAGAGGGCGAAGTCCAAGGGACTTCTCTTGTTCTCATTCACCTCAACCCTGGCGCCTGCAATAAGCTCCTCCTTTCTTATCTTTGAAAGCTTGCCGTACTCCTTAAAGGACGAGACGTCAAAGTACACGCCGTCTGAAGTCACGTACGCGTGACCGCTTTTTATAAGGCCCTTTATGAAATCTATCATTTCAGGTACATGCTCGGTTGCCCTGGGATAGACGTCAGCAGGAAGGAGGTTCAGGCTTTTTGAGTCCTCAAGGTAGGCCCCAATGAACTTCTCAGAGACCTCCCTGAAGCTAACCCCAAGCTCCCTGGCCCTGTTTATTATCTTATCATCTATGTCGGTAAAGTTCTGCACGTACCTGACCCTGAAGCCCTCCCTCATAAGGAGCCGCCTCAGCACGTCAAAAACTATGAAGACCCTGGCGTGCCCGATGTGGCTGTAATCGTAAACGGTTACGCCGCACACGTAGATCTTAACCTCCGGGGTTTCACTCACGTTGAGCTCCACCAGCTGTCTCGAAAGCGTATCGGTTAGCCTAACGCTCATTTATCGCGCACAAAATGAAGAAGAAAAAGCACATTAAAACGCTTTCTATGGGCCGGATGCGCCATTTTTCAACAGTAAAAAGCCCTCAAGCGCTGACCACAGAGCAAGAATGGACAGGGCAGTAGCAAAAGCAAAGAGCCAGATGTACCTGGCCCCTAGAATTGAAAACAGCCCACCTAAGAGGGGAGCTACGGTGTATCCGGCACCTATGCTTGACTCAAAAATTCCGGTCCTGAACCCAAGGCCTTCGATTTCAGTTAAAGTGATCCTGTACAGAACAAAATAATATATGAGGCCAATCCCGAAGAAGATAAAGGAGAGGGCCATTATATGAACGAAAGGAGATCTTGACAGAAAGATCAGAAAGTAAAAAAGCTGAAGCGAAATTCCAGCGGTGATGCTGATTTTAGGCTCATGCCTTAAGAGAGGAGATATAAAGAACGCAAGAATGACGAAGAAGCTGGAAACTGAAAGTATCGCTCCAGCCCACTTAAGGGAGAAAATACTAGCTGCGTATGCAGGATAAAAGGCGTATATTATGGAGGCGCTAAATCCATACACGAAAATAGGAAGCGCGATCTCCTTCCCAGCGCTTATCCTTATGCTTTTTCCGGCCTTCTCCTTAGCCTCAAACTGCATGGCTGAGAGCGCTGCAAAGAATGAAAATGCCACGGAAGCCATGAAAGGAACTGAGATGTACAGCATCAGATATGAGGCCGCCACGGACGCAATAGAGGATGCAATTGCCCATCCTATCGTGTAAACCGCTGTGGAGCTCCTCGTGTCCTTGAAGAACCTCAGAAGCGCCTCGATGGATGGCCATACCAGAGCCATGGACAGAGCCTCCGCAGCCCTAATTGCGATAAAAGCTGATGGCAGATTCATGAAAATGTAAAGACTGACCACAGCACCGTAGAGAAACATTCCAACAGCTATAGATCTGCTGTAGCCCATCCTCTCTGAAAGCTTTCCGAAGTACGCTGCGGCAAAAACGTAGGCAAGACCGTAGGAGAACCCGATCAGCCCCAGAATCAAGTCAGAGGCGCCGAGCCTCTGGGCATAAATTGGCACCACAAACCTGACCATGGAAAGGGGAAGCTGAGCGAAAAATGACATGATGAACAGCTGCGCTGTTCTTCTGGCCTCCTCCAAGAGGTTACACCATAAGGAAGTTCCTTAGTGAAGATTTAGCAAAATCGACCTCAATGGCGTAGGCGTTTCCTGGAGGCTTCAGGGAGACCCAGACCAGCGTACCGTTGTAATCCGTAAGGGCCTTTACGGCATCAGCGTATTTTTCCTGAACACGTGTGGAGGCAAAACTTTCATAGCTGAAGATCAGCCTTGTGTAGTTGTACCTGAGCAGCAGCTCGATCTTCTGCTGGGCAAACAGGTTGTACTGAGCTGGCTCAAGAAGCACGAAGGACTCATCCGGCAGAGTGTCAACTATTAGAACTCCTCTGCTGCCTAGCCCCCTGATAGCTGACTCAAGGGATCTGAGATATTGAACCCCGTCATCGTGGGTCTTCAGGTAGGGCTTCCTCGTAATAGCTGGCGAGGCCATCCCGCCCGTCAGCTTATTATAAAGCTTTTTAATCTCTTCAGGATCTTCATCTGGCGAAGCCTCCAGCATTACCTTTTTACCCAGCATTGAATAATAGGACGCAAAGAAAACCTTCATCAATTTAACCAGCTGCCTGTGAACAGTTCTGGACACCAGCACGAGGATGTTTGACTCGCTCAGGTACGGGTAGGGCGAGACCGGAAAGACAACACTTCTTATGGGCTGCGGGTCCTGGGTTTTCCCTCTTAACGATCCATTGAAAATCCTGATACGCCCGTTGTTGAAGGTGTAGAGGTATGGATGCCCTGTCGTCGGGTAATTCCTGTCTTTAAGGACGCTTACCTTTCTTATCCTTCTCCCGTAGATATCCTCATATCCAAACTCCAGGATGGCGTCCGATATGTAATCGGCCTCGCTCTCCGATCTTCCCTCGTGAATAAGCACCAGAACTCCTTTCTTCCCCTTCGACGCCCCGTAGAGAAGCTGCTGTATGGATCTCCTGCTATCCGTTGCGTCCAGCAGCGCGTTTATTGAATCTATAACTACCATCCATCCTGACTCGAGACCTGACAGCACGCTTGATATCGCTATATCCCCGCTGGATAAAATGGCGCTGAATTCGAGCTGAGCCCTCCTGCCTCCCATCTTCACGAGCTTTGATCTTATGAACTCCTCGGGCTCTGAGAACGAGATGTATTTTAACCTGCCGTAGCGCGCGCCAGCAGCCAGCGCGAACGATGTCTTCCCAGTTCCCGGCTCGCCCTTAAGCAGCACCACGTAGCCCCTGGTCTGCATTATGCTGATCGGATCCCTGAATTTCACATAATTGTAATTTAAGTTTTTTTATTTAAATTTAAAGCGCCCTAAATCTTTTTCCTCAACCTTAAAAGCTCGCGTTAACTCCTTACATATCATGGAGGACAGGAATATCCTGGCGCTTTACGCGGTTATAATTTCGCTGGGCTTAGTTCTTAGCATAATATATCTGCTGACGTACGTCGTGCCCATCCTGCCGGTGAAGCTTCACAACATAATCACCGCAATCGCGATAGTCCTCGGTATGCTGATCGCCCTGAGGATTTTCCTCGCAATATTCAACAGGGACATAATAATACCGGACCCACATCTCAGATCAACCATAAACTTCGTGATTGAGATAGTATGGTATGCAATAACAGGTCTTGCAGTTGCGGCTTCTTTCGGTGTTGATGTTAGCTCTGTTGTTCTCGGCTCCGCATTTGCCTCCGTCATACTGGGCCTTGCGGCCCAGACTGTGCTGTCTAACGTTATTGCGGGACTGGCGATACTGCTGGCTAGACCTTTCAAAATAGGCGATAGAATAACTCTTGCCAGCTCGCAGTTCGGCGTAGTGTTTCCCACCTATCCCCCTAAGTTCTTTTCTCAGGACTTTCTAATAAACGGGTTCACGGGAACTGTTAAGGAAATAAGGATGATGTACACGATATGTTACGATGACGAGGGAGCCACGGTGGTCATACCTAACAGCATACTTGTGAACAGTCTGGTAAGGCATTACGGCGACACGATTGTTACTACCGTAAGATTTCAGGTCCAGAACATGGATGTTGACGATGCTGTCAGAAGGGCTGAGGCCGCGCTGAAGGCGTGTGAGATGGTTATCGACGGCAGGGTGCTGGTCGATGAAGCATATAGCAACGGGTTTGTGCTCAAGATCATAGCAACCTGCAAGGGCAACAGGCAGGACTTGTGCAGGAGCGAAATGCTGAGAAAGCTTCTCAGGGAGCTGGGAACCTCTAACAGGTAGGGGGCACTGTGTGCCTTTACGGCCTCCTGAGCTTTTTACAGAAGCTGAAAGCTTCGCCGTTAACGGCGGAGATGAAAACGGCAAAAAAGCTTAAACACGTGCCTGGCGTTTTGATGCCTCAGCAGCTACCGCTAAAGGGGAGTAACACCGAGACCTAGGGAACCCTCACCCTTCAGGGCAGGGAGGAGGTCAGAGCTTATAGCTGATATGGAGATTTTTATATGGCGAAGAGCATTCCCTTTCTGACGACGCTGGCAGCTTCGGTATAATTGCTGCCATACATCTTCAGAAGGACTGTAGATGAAGCAACCAGCGTCAGATCCTCCTTCTTGAGCAGGTAGAGCCTGTTGTACTCCAGATCCTCGCTGTAATCTGAAAAGTAGAGGCCCGTTATCCTTCTACCGTAGATCACCATGAAGAGCATGTTTGCAAGGCCGGAGTACATATTTGGCTTCAACGCTCTTACAGCAGCTTCGATGGCATCCTCTGAGCTTCCTTTTATCGAACCTATGATCTTTGCAAAAAGCTGGGTGTCGGTCAGGCTTGAGTCATCGATGCCCTTTATCTGTGGAAAGGCTTTCTTTAGCGCATCCTTCCTGAAGAAGCCGTTGTGTGCCATGTATATTTCGCCATCCTCCTTGATTATCCTCATGGGATGCTGAAAGTCTATCCTTCCTGTCATTCCTAAGGACGCCCTTCTTGCGTGGAAGATCGCATAAACATCATCCCTCAAAACCGAGATTGTATCGTTAATCGTGTCGTAGTTTTCAACCCAGACTGGACGGAGAGATCTAATATACACGAGCCAGCGCCCATCGGTTGCCACCAGCCCCCAACCGTCTGGATGTGAATTGAACCCCCGAGAAACGGCGAAGTCGTCAAACCTCGCAGCCTCGGCTACAGCTCTGTAAACGTCTAGGAAGAAGTCCTTTTTCCCTCTTAACAGGGCCATCCTGCACATACACAGCTTTTATTCCGTCGCATGGTTATTTTGTTTGCTGTCCCAGAGCTCCCTGATGATGGCCTGCCGAAGCTTCTCCATCTTGCTTCTCGTTCTTCTCAGCTTTTCATTCGCGTCCTCAACGAGCTGTTCCAGATAGTCCCTGGTTATTAGGATCCTGCCATCCCGGGACACAGGAGCCTCAACCCTTTCAATGCTCTGCATCTCAATCGTCACCCTATCAGACGAGATGTTAAGTATTCCCGAGTGCTTGACGCCGGAACTCTGGGCTACTGACAGAAGCCTTACGGCGCTCTCAACGGATGAGGCCGATACATGTAATATGAAGGGCTCCTGCTTAAAGTAAACGCTGTGCCCATATCTGGGCGCCCCCTCCTGAAGGGCCTCCCAGACCTTCTCCGCATCAACTTCATAATGAGACTTGAAGAAGATCCTTGACTGGTTCTTTTTCCACGATGGAGGAATCGAAATAAGAACTATCCTGCCAGCGCATGAAGACGTGCTGAAGTAGTCATCAAGGGAGTTTATCAGCTCAAGAAGGGGAATCAGAGGCTCGTCAACGAGCCCCCTGAGCTCAGCCTCCTTCAGCCTGGAGACGAACCTTCGCTTGAGCTCGTTAAATCCCATGGCTAACATATAAAAGCCTGATTCTGTTAATAAATCGTCCACATCATCTGACTATGATGACCGTTAGGGGTGAGTTTGCCACAACTGCAAGGGCAACGGATCCGAGAATAAGATCGGGGTTCGTGGTTTTTCCCCTTGCGCCCATTATCACGGCATCGTAGTCGCCCTCTGTTATCTCCTTCAAAATTTCATTAGCCACGCTTGAATCCCCTTCGAGCCTTCTTGTCCTGAACTCGAAGTTGATCCTTCCTCCTATCCTCCTGTTAACCGCTGACCTGATTAAATTTTCGTCTTCCTGTGGACCCCTTACGTAAAGGACCGTTATCTCTGAGCCGTATCTCATGTTGAAGTCTGCTGCAAGCTCGAGGGCCTTCATGCTGCTTTCGGAGCCGTCAACCGGCACCAGGAGCTTCCTGAACCAGAAGCTCACCTTATAGCTGGGCTCGCTCATAGCACCCTACCCCTCAATATTCCCAGAGTTCTATCCGTTAAGCTTATCGAGTCATCGGCTCTCATAAGACCGAAGATCGCCCTGATCGCGTCAATGTTCTCCGGCACAACGATTGACTCCTGATGTACTGCATAGCTGAGGAGCAGCTCGTTCCCCATCGCGTAAACAGAGTCTTCAAAGAGCACGACCTCTGGCACGTCGTTTCTCTTCCTTCCAAGATCCCTGAAGGCCTCTATTATCTCCGCCGTAGATGAAATTCCCGAAGCTCCGCTTACTCCCACTATCCTCGGGGACGACTCGAGCGCCTCTATTACGTCCCTTGTCGCAGCGCTCCCCTCGATCTCCAGCATCATAGAGTGCACGTGCATGAGAGTGGTTGGCACCACGTAGGCGCTCGTGAGTATGTCAACGTTTCCGAGAACCGTTTTCACGTCATCAGCATGATGGCTGGGCAGCTTCACAGGATTCAGCATTACCGCGTTTATCGGTCCCTTCTTCACCTCCCTTGGATCAGCGGCCCTTCTAATCAGGGTTACCCTTGCCTTTCTAATTCTAAGGACCTTTCTCAACGAGCACAGCACACGAAGCATGCCAGTTGTGTTGCACGACACAACCCTGACGTACTTCTTTCCCTGAACGTCGTCGTAGTTGCAGAGGGCCGAGAAGGACGCCTCGGCAACGTGCGGCTCCTCCCCTCCCTGAAATATGGCGGGCCTGCCCAGCTTCACGTAGAGCTCCTTGTTCCTCTCACCCACCCCATCGGGCGTGGCGTCAATGACCACATCCGAAGCTCTTATCATATCCTCCCTGGTGCCTGAAACTTCAATTCCTGCGCTTCTGAAGCTGTCGATGGCTTCTTTTTCAACGAAAACTCTGATCCCTCTGGAGGTGGCTATTTTCGCCTCGTAGTCTGGAGCTCTCTTGGACACGCCAACCAGCTCCATGTCCGGCTGCATCAGCACCGCGTCGGCGACCCTTTTGCCTATTGTGCCGTAGCCGTTCACGCTCACCCTTATCTTCATTTGCCCACCACCTTCATAGATATGCTCAGCGCTTCAAGCGCAGGCAGCTTTTCGCCCGAAAGATAAAGAAGCAGAGCGCCCCCACCAGTGGACACGTGAACCCTCTCACTTGGAACTAGGCCGGACATCTGCAGCATGCCTGTAAGATGGCCACCGCCTATGAGCACAAAGGAACCTGATCCGAACGCCGACCTTATAACTTCCTCGGTTCCCTTTCTGAACCTCTCGTCCTCTATCACTCCCATTGGCCCACGGAGTATTATCGCCTTTGCCTCACTCATGAGGGTTGAGTACATGTTCACAGTCTCCGGGCCTATGTCCTTTATCACACCGTTGACGTTGAACGCGTGGGCGTGGCCAACCTCGCCCTCCCTCTCTACTACGTAGTCCACTGGCACTTCAACCGGTGCGCCAGCAAGCAGAGCTTTACGTGCCCTGGGTATCAGAGGAAGTAGCCCGAGCTTCTCCAGGACCCTCTTGTTCTCATCTCCTATGTTTATCCCCTTTGCCAGCGCGAAGACCTCAGCTACCAGACCTCCAAGCAGTATCCTGTCTGCTATCCTTCTCCTTGACAGGTTCTCTATGATCCTTATGCTGTCGAGGACCTTTCCTCCGCCTAAAACGAAGACCTTAGGAGATTCGTACGCGTCAAAGACCCTGGAGAGGGCCATCAGCTCCTTCTCCATCAGCCTGCCGGCAGCAGATGGCAGCTTCAGAGGAAATCCCACAAGGCTGGGCTGGCTTCTGTGGGCTGTGGCAAAAGCGTCGTTGATGTAGGCGTCGAACAGAGGATAAAGCCTCTTTACAAAGATCGTCCTGCTCTGAACTTCGAATGGGGCCTCTATCAGCTCCTCGGAGGCCAGCCTCACGTTATCAAGCATCAGGACCTCACCGGCCCTTAGCCTACTTATCTCATCAAGGGCGCATGGGCCGAATATGTCGTTTATGAACTTCACTTCCATACCGAGCTCCCTTGAGAGCACGTCCCTGTGTGGCTCAAGAGTTATGAAGTCGTCGTCCCCGGGCCTTCCCTGGTGGGAAATTATCACCGTGGAGCTTCCTTTTTCGATAAGCTCCCTTATCGTCTCAACGTGGGCTTTGATACGTGAGTCATCAAGCAGCCTTCCTGAGGCTCTGTCAACGGGGGAGTTGAAGTCAACCCGAAGAAGAACCCTTCTGCCCTCGAGCTCAAGGTCGTCCATGGTCGGCAGCTCCATGTCGTTGACCCTGATCATCGTTTTACAGATGGAAACAAATTATATAAGCATGATCTTTTGCGACTAAAGCTCAACAACCTGTTTTTAAAATATGAACCCAAAGCTTCTAAACGTAATAGTACTCGCCCTTCTCCTTCTGCTCCCTGTCCAGCTTGCTGCCGGGCTTGTTGACCCTAGGTCTTCCGGTTTCCTCGTCTCTCCTGTAGGTCAGCCCCATGCTCTTCAGGAACTCGTTCATGGCCTCTCTCTTTCCAAGAGGGCCAACGGCCATCCCGGACACGTTGGGGGTTCCCCTGAATATTACTATGCTGTCCGATATGAGGTCCATCAACATAAGATCGTGGTCTATGACGATCCCGGCCTTTCCCTTTCTCTTAATGTAAGCTGGTATTATCCTTGACAGGGCTATCCTGTCCTCCACGTCAAGAAACGCTGAGGGCTCATCAAGAGCATAGAGGGTTGCGTCCTGAAGGAGACACGTGGCTATTGCTACCTTCTGCAGCTCACCCCCGCTTAGCTGCGAAAGGCTCTTCTGCATAAGCTTCTCGAGCCTGAGGGGCGTTATCAGAAGGCTGAGGTTCTCCTGGCTGTTCCAATTAAATCTGGACAGAGCCTGCTCGACCGTAACGTCCTCTACGACTTCAAGGTACTGCGGCTTGTATGATATCTTGAGGTTTAGGCTCACCCTGTTCTCATCGTCCTTCTCCACTCCAGCCAGGACCTTCAGGAACGTGGTCTTGCCGATTCCGTTTGGCCCAAGCCCCCCTATTATGTGCCCTTCTTTGACGTCCTTTCCCTCCACCGTGAGGACGAATCCAGGGTAGCTCTTTCTGAAAGACGGTATTGAAAAGAGCACCCTGCTTTCCTCAGCGGGGCTCAGATCAGGCATCTTGAACTTTATGTTATAGCTTCTTATCCTCACGTTCTCCTGCCTTATTTCGCCCTTTATCAGCTCGTTTATTCCCTCGCTCGCGGAAAGGGGTCTCGAGACTATGCCGTAAACGGCTGGCTCGCCGTACAGTATATGGATGTAATCGCTGGCGTAGTCCAGAAACGTAAGATCGTGCTCAACGAGCAGCACGCCGGCCCTCTCGGCAACCCTTCTCACAACCCTGGCGACGGCGTGCCTGTTGTACACGTCGAGATACGAGCTGGGCTCATCGAGGAAGTAGTAGTCAGCCCTTCTGGTAAGGGCAACCGCAACGGCCACCTTCTGGAGCTCGCCTCCGCTGAGCTCCGATACGAGCCTGTCGTAGATCTTATGTATCTCAAGCTCCCTGATGATCTCGGGGTTCTCGCCCTCCGAGTACTTCTCAATCAGCTCCCTTACTGTGCCCCTGAACGCCTTAGGAATCTCGTATATCGCCTGCGGCTTTATCGAGACCCTTATTTCCCTGTCCCTCAGAGACCTGAAGTAGTCCGCATAGGTTGTCCCCTTAAAGTGCTTTATGACGTCCTCGTAGTTTGGCTCCACGTCAAACCTTCCAAGGTTTGGAATCAGAGAGCCCGAGAGTATCTTGAGCGCCGTGCTCTTTCCTATTCCGTTCATTCCTACAACCCCCACTATGTTCCCCTTCCTGAGAACCGGCAGGCGGTACAGCCTGAAGGCGTTGGGACCGTACTGATGGACCCTGTCCTTGCCGTACTCCGTTGGCAGGTTGACTATTCTTATAGCCTCATATGGGCACTTCTTCTCGCATATGCCGCATCCGATGCACAGAACCTCGTCTATTACCGGATAGCCGTCCTCTCCGAAGACGACCACCTTTTTGCCCGATATCTGAGGCGGGCAGAACCTCTGACATTCATGGTTGCACTTGTCGAACCTGCACGAGTCCCTGTCTATTACAGCTACCTTAAGCGCAGGCATCGTCTTTCGGCCTCCCAGTAGCGGGCTTGAAATGATAAAAAGGGTCAGGTCGTCGCGAGCTCCTCATTGCCTTTTGCTCGGGCTGGAGCGGTGTAGCCTCATCCCCACCGAACTCTATCAAAGACAGCAATTTAACCTTATTCTGAAAAGCTACTCCCAGATGCGGGCAATTAGGTCCCTGTACCATGATGAGTCCTCCTGCTTTATCTCCGGTACGCTCAGGTCGAGCCTCATGGGAGTTATCGAAATTTCCTCCCGATCAAACACGGCATGGGCATCCGTTCCCTCAGGATACTTGCCGAGCCTCTTTCCCCACAGCCAGTAGTAGTCCCTTCCCCGGGGATCTAGCCTTCTGTCAAGGTAGTGCTCGTACTTAACCGGGGAGGCCCTTGTTATTGTCGCGGGGGTTCTTTCGCTCACGCTCACGGGAAAGTTGACGTTCAGAAGCTGGGCGTTTGATGGAAGGCCCCTGTCAAGCACGAAGCCCACTATCCTGGCCGCCACCTGAGCAGGCATCTCAAACTCCTCCGGCTTTGCATATGGGTAGAGAATGAATTCGTCGCTTATCCTTTTGGAAAAGGCTACGGACCTGTAGCCAAGTATGGCGGCCTGAAGGGCACCCGCGACCGTCCCGCTCGAGTATATGTCCTGAAGCCCTGTGTTGTCGCCAAGGTTTATGCCAGTTGCAACTACGTCTGGCTTCCTGTCTAGCATTATGTGCGCCACAACTATGGCATCGGCTGGCGAGCCAGAACAGATAAAACCTCTGGCCCCCTCTATTTCAGCCTCCCTTATCCTTATGGGCTTGTGGAACGTCAGGCTCATGCTGCTCCCGCTTCTCGGTCCCTCCGGTATTGAGAATCTTACTTCATCTATTTTTGAAAGTGCCCTGATCAGCGACCTGAGGCCGGGGCTAGCAGGACCGTCGTCGTTGCTTACCAGTATCATGTTGCATCTGTCCTTAATTAATAATACACTATCTCCTTATCCTTAACGTTTGCTAGAAGCTTGTCGGCCTCGTCGGGAGCCCCGACATATGTATATAGATACCTACCAAGCCTCAGCTTTATCTTTGAATAATCCTTTCTCTTGACCACGATTATCTTCCTGGCGTTTTTCATGAGCTCCAGCAACGTCTGAGTGTCATATATCTGCTTAGGCATACACACACTAAAGTTGACTTAGATTTATATTTTACTTAAAACAAATCGGATCGATGGCGAAGCTTTCCATTGATCAGCTTAGAAAGTACGTGTTCTCCAGGACTGGGGCGCCAGATCCCAACGTTCTAAGAGGCCCCGGAGTAGGAGAGGATGCGGCGGTGGTCAGGCTGTCGGATGATCTTTATCTGGTCTCCCACACCGATCCAATCACGGCCGCAGCGCACAATCTCGGAAGGCTCGCGATATACGTCAGCTCAAACGACATAGCCGTGAAGGGCGTGAGGCCTCGCTACGCTCTCGTGACCCTCCTGCTGAAGGAGGGGACCGAGGACCATGAGATTGACGAGATAACGAACCAGATGCACAGGAGCGCCATGGAGCTCGGTATTTCGCTTGTGGGTGGACACACTGAGATCGTTAGCAGGCTCAAGGAGAACATAGCTGTTGTAACCCAGATAGGAATCTCCAACAGAAAGCCGCTTGATATCAGGGAAATAAAAGATGGGGATCTTCTGCTTCAGGTGAATGAGGCAGGAATAGAGGGAACCGCCGTGATAGCCTATGACCATCCTGACCTCATCGTGCAGTTCGACGAGGGCGGCCTTGAGCTGGCCATGTCCTACATGGAGAAGGTAAGCGTTGTAAGGGATGCGCTCAGGCTCAGCGAGCTTGGCGTAAGGGCGATGCACGATCCTACCGAGGGAGGGCTGATCGGCGGCGCCGTTGAAATGGCGGTTGCCTCAGGGCTCTCGCTTGAGGTCGATTACGATAAGGTGCTCATATCGCCAATAACAAGGTCAATATGTGAGCATCTGAACCTTGATCCCTTGAAGCTTCTCTCAAGCGGGAGCGTGCTGGCGGCCGCTGACAGACAGGTGGCGGAAAGGGTGCTCGTGGAGTACGGGGAAAGGGCCTCAATAATCGGAAGGTTCACAAGCGGTCCTCCAGGGCTTGTTCTGATAAGGAATGGAAGAAGGGAGCTGTACACGGAGCCTCCGCAGGATGAGATCTACAGGCTCATTTAACGATCTCGGCCTTCTTCTTAAGCTGCTGCAGAAGCTCGGGGACCTTCGTCAGGGGCCTGGGCGTCGTGCCGTACCTGACTGACTGAATCTCTGCAAGGATGCTCAGCGAAATGTCTGATGGCTCCTCGCCGCCTCCTATGTCAAGTCCCATGGGAGCCCTTATCTTGAGAAGCTTTTCCTCAGGATACATTCCGTAGAGCTCGTTAAGATATTTGAGGGTCTTTACAGGGCTTGCGATCACCCCTATGTACTTAAACTCATGCCTGAGCAGCTCCTTGAGGATCTCCAGCTCTAGATCAGCTGAGTAGTACATGACCGCTACGTAGACGTTCTGGCCCTTTGGTATCCTTTCCACCGCCTCCTTTGGCTTTGCTATGATTATTTCGGATGCCTCAGGGAACCTCTCCTTTGTCGCGTACTCTGGCCTGTCATCGGCCACGACTATTCTGAAGCCCAGCTGGCTTGCCATCCTGCTAAGGGCCTGACCGACATGTCCTGCCCCGAATATCACGAGCACGTCCGATGGATTTACGACCTTGAAGTAAAGAGTGACAGCTCCTCCACAGGCGGACCCAAGCTCGCTAGTTGCAGGTATATCGACAAGGCCGCCCTGCCCCTTGGAGAGAAACTCGAGGGCCTTATCAACGGCAAACTTCTCAAGAGCGCCTCCTCCAACCGTTCCAAACACCTTGCCATCCCTGGTCACAAGCATGGCAGCCCCCTCATGCCTCGCGCTGTGCCCCTTATAGCTCACGACAAAGACCAGGACGTATCCCTCTCCCCTTTTGGAGAGATCGTTCATCTTCTCGGCAATTGCTGCCATCTCCCTTGCTGACATAAAATAGCTAAACGTATCAGTTTATTTAAAAGTTATTATTAAAATTAATGATTATCTTCTCTTATCCGTAATGAACTCGGTGTATCCGCACCTGCCGCAGTACCATCTGTCCTTGTGCTTGGCCATGAAGGTGCCCGTGCCGCATTTCGGGCAGAACCTGTTGATCCTCTTCAGAACGGCGCCCTCGACCTGATAGAGCTTCCATATCTGAACCGTTTTCCCCTTCACTTCTTCTCAACCTTCTTCTTTCTCATTTCATCGTATGCCTTCTTCCTTTCCTCCTTGGGCAGCATCCTGAGCCACAGGTATTTCTTAATATGCATCCTGGCAAGCTTGATGTCGTCATAAACGTAGAAGAGACCCTTCAGATTCCTCATGCCGAAAGTCCCCTTAAGGTAAACAGGAATAACGTTCTCTGGGCTCTTCTTCAGCTCCTTAGCTATGGCTTCTGCTGCATCCTTTCTCGAGACCTTCCCGTTACCATCCGTAAACTCGTACTCTACCTCGTATCTTTTCAGGAAGGGATTGTACACCGCCCTCATCCTCTCAACTTATTTTTATAATAACGTTTTTAAGCGTTTTCCCTCAATTGAGCCGGCGGCTGTTCCATGGCTATTGCTGCTTCAACTCCGAATCCGCCTGCGTATTATAACCGCCAAGAAACGTTCTCTGCATGAGGCTCCTGTAACGGTTAAGCTCATCGGGCCTGCTCATGATAAGAAATGGGAGGAGAAACTTGGTGCTGACTGCCCTCCTGTATATCTCCTCGGCTTCCCCATATCCCTCCCTAAAGCTCTCGAGGAACTTCCTCACCAAGTCGTCCTTCTTGATAAAGGACAGAGAGTAGTAGACGAACTCGGACACGTCCCATCCCTTGTCCTCATTGTCAGCGGCATCCCTGAACTGCTCAAGATCCACTATGTAGACCTTGTCCCCGCTTACGAGGAAGTTCTCAGGCTTTGAGTCCCCCATCGCAAACCCAGCATCGTGGATCCTCCTGAGAACGCCTGCTACGGCAGCTACGAGCTGAAGAGCGATTCCAGATTCTGAGGCCTCCCTGATGTAATCGAGAAGGCTTCTGCCCTCAATGTACTCCTTGACAAGAAGCTTCTTTTTGAGGTGAACAGCTATAATGTTCTGAATGCTGATTCCCATGCTCCTCAGCCTGACGGAGCCCGTGTACTCGTTATACATCCTTCTGAAGGGGGACATATCAAAGGGCTTGACTGGCCTTCCAACTATACCCAGCACGTACCATTTCATCTCGCTCCTGCCCTTGAACTCCTTTATAACGTAGCGCTTGCCGTTGGACTCGACGACCTTTATTCCGTACAGCGGGTTCAGAGCGCCCCCTATCCTGTAGGACCTATTAGCCTGAAGCTCCTTTTCGACGCCTCCCCAGATGAGCCTCGATTCGGAGTCGAGCGAGAGAAGGAGCTCTGGCCTCTTCAGGTATGGATTCACCTCCTTTGAATCGACCGACCTCTTGAACTTTGAAACGAACTCATTGATGTAAACGTCGATGGGAACCTTCCCGCTCTTGCTGTGAAACAAATACTGCTTTATTGCGAGCTGGAAGTAGTACAGCTCATCTATCGCTGGCATCTGAGGGAGCTTTGAGCCCTTCTTTATCCTCACGTGCCCATCCTCTAAATTGATAAAGTCAAGCTGCTGCGCTGCCATTCTGAACCCCGCAATCGTCATTGGAAGGTTTCTCGTCTGAAGCTCCCTGGAGTAAGTTTTTGCATAGCT
This sequence comes from Nitrososphaeria archaeon, assembly GCA_049976505.1. Lineage (GTDB taxonomy): Archaea > Thermoproteota > Nitrososphaeria > Conexivisphaerales > UBA164 > CAYFFZ01. The sequence continues at coordinate 131,723 of JBMFIC010000002.1, forward strand.
GTAAAGCGCTGGAGGGTAGATCTGATACCTCTTCTTGAGCTTTGAGAAGAGGAAGTACTCAAGGGGCACCTTTAGCTCGTACACAAAATCCTGGAAGTCCTTGTAAAGCTCTGCAACCTCCTCCGAGATGACCCTTTTCTTGTATTCCACCTCGATCTCCCTTATAGTGCTCTCCCCATAAAGTGGAACGTAAGGATTAAGGAGCCTGCCCACAACGAACTCTCCAAGGCTTCCCGACCTGGCATCTTTATAAGTTTCATCCAAATCCGAGACAAGGGCTGAGTAGTTTACGCCCCCGCTTTTAAAGTAGAAGTACCTGACCTTTTCCCTGAAGCTCCTCGCAAGGACAAGAACATCAACGTCGCTGTCTGGCTTGGCGTAGCCGGCCACGCTGCTGCCGTAGAGGGAAACTGACGCTATGCAGATTCCGCTTCCCCCGAAATACGTTAGCACGTCATCCAGGGACTTCTTCAGGTCCAATTCAGAAACCTCTTGAGGGATTCCTCAGGCGTGTAGCTCAGAAGGGATGAAACGTTGACACGAACAGCGTTGTCCTCGGGAGCGATGTACTCCACAGGCAGATTCCTCGCAAACCACTTCTTTATCGTCCTCCTGTTCAGGTTCTGATCGTTCAGGCCCATGGAGAACTTCTCCTTCAGGAGCCTGATGATCCTCCTGCCCCTCCTGAACACCTTTTCGGGATCGTAGAGCTGATTTTCATCCCTGAAAACGCTCTCAAAGACGCTGGTCATGGTCTCATCTGAAGCAACTGAGAATGACCTGATTGAGGCAACGAAGTTGACGTAGTGGAGCATCTCGTGCGCTAGCACCGCAAGGATTGTATCCTTCGAGGCGTAAAGGATCAGAGGAGGGGTAACCTGGACGACCGTGTAAAGAGCCCCCTCGTAGCTGAACGGAAAGAATCTGGAATAAATAATTGAGAGCTCTGAGGGAGGCCTTCCCATTGCGATCGCTCTTGGATAGATGTACCACTCAGGGTACTTTATTCCTGAGGCCTTCTCGATCCTGGCTATCGCATCCCTTGCCTTATTAGCGCCAGCTACCAAATCCTCATAAATTTCAGATGGAAGCTCATTCTTCTGAATGCTTTCATTGATCCTTACTAGTGGATCCATATATAATCTCTAAGTAAAGAGCCCCCTTATAACCACATCTTTTACAGATAAAGAAGTCGCTGGGCGCTCCTGAAACCACTTCGGATAACGGGGTTAAAGGGCCACCGCACCTAGGACATACCTTGACCCTTTTCATTGCATCACTATGTTCTCCTGCTTGAACCCCATTTCCACCAGGTACTGAACAACCTTGTCCCTGTGGTCTCCCTGAAGGATGATGCTCTCATCCTTAGCCGTGCCGCCGCATGCGAGCTTCTTCTTGAGCTTCTTGGCTATGTCCTCTATGTCTATGCCCTTTATGTCAGAGAACTGAATTATCGTCGTTGGCTTGTTGTACTTCCTTGTTTCGAGCTTGACAAAGACCCTTGCCGTCTCCTTGGAGATTTCCTCCGGTATCAGCTCGTTCGTATACGCAAACGGCTCGAAATCATCCATTCTTTTATCGCTAATAACTTGAGCTCACTTATATATAAACTTATTTTACGATGTTGATCGTTACATGCCGATCCGAAAAAATTCAAAACGAAATAAATATTGAAGCGATGTTAGGAGGGACTATGAAGGCGCTCTTCTTTATAATAACAGGAAGGGAGAACCCTGAACGCTTCAGCCTCGCACTAACAATAGCGGCCAGGTCTGCCATGAACAAAAGATACGATGATCTCAAGGTGATCTTCTATGGGCCAGGAGAGGAATATCTTACGTCAATAACCGGGCAGGACCTTGAAAACTTCAGCTACCTCCTCAAAAACGGCCACGTGGACAGCGCGTGCGTCAACTACGCAAACATGAAGAATCTGAAGAATCAGCTGCTGAAGATCGGCATCAACCTTCTACCAACAGGAGAAAGGCTGGCCTACTTCGTAAACCAGGGCTACGAAATAATAACGTTCTGAAACCCCAAACTTTTTATTTTTCTCTCCAGACCAGGGCCACGTATATGACAACCACCAGGAGGAAGTTGAAGAAGGCGAACAGGCCCAGCGAAAGATAAAGGAACGATGGCATCGCGTTCATGAGCCAGGAGAGATAATCCAGCGCGCTGGACAGCGAGGAAACCTTAAGCCATTCAGCAACGTTCAGCGCGAACGGCAGGCCGTATTTGGACACGAGCTCCTCGGCCACCTGAAGAGGCGGAACGACGGCGTATGGGGCATGCGCCAGCAGATCCACAGCCTCGGAGATGTCAAGGATGGCAACAGAGAGCGGCCCTATCAGAACGCCGAGAGGCCTGCTTGCGGACCTGAAGGTAAGCAGCAGAACGGCAAACGCCGCAACAGCCAGCGCAACGTCCGCGTAGAATGCCGTTGAGAGGTTATATGTGGGTTTGTAAACAGGCTGATATGCAGATGGCAGGTACGATGGCGCTCTCCCGAATATGGACCAGGCCATGGTTGGCGAAAGCTGATAGACCTCATAAAGGTAGACCGATGCTGAAACTGCAAATAGCGCGCCAAAGACCAGAGCCAGCTTTCTCCCTATGCTTATTCCGAGATCCTGGTGCGGCAGTCCTTTGTATCTCAGGCTGAACCCAAACACCATCATGGCTCCAGTAAATGCCAGCGCGGCAAACATCGTGCTAGCGTACAGCGAGGGGTAAAGGGGGTTGTCAAATGCCTGAGCGACGTTTACCATCAGGTCAAACCCCGTAAGCGATGAGTGATCAGGAACTATGGACGTTCCGGCGGGAAAGGCGGTGTACGCAAAGACCAGCCTGAACATGAGCGGTATTATCGAGGCCGAAATGGCCAGAAGGACTCCAAGCGCAGAGTGATTCCTGTGATTCCATCTTCCGAAAGTCCTGTAGTACATGCCAATGACCGGTATCGTTATTATCACGCCGCCCACTATTGCGGTTGCCCAGACCGGCCAGAGGGCTATCCCAGCCAGGTTGGTGAAGACCGGCATAAGGCCCGCAAGAAACACCGTTATTATCGTGCCGAAAACCCCTCCTATCGCGTAAACCGCGATCAGGTAGTTAAGCATGGTTCTCACGAGCCGCATGTACCGCTCGTCGTTCCTTTTCCATCCAACATACTCAAGGAAAGGCGTAATCCAGAGTATGCCTAGAACGGTGTAGACGAGCGGCAGATGAACGTCAAAGGCCCATGAAAGAAGGCCCGCAACTATCGATGAGGATGATATCATGTTCATCACCTCCTGCTAACGTACAGCCAAACGCCATAAACCGCTACAAATGGTATGGCAAGCGCGACCAGCGTTAGCAGGGCGACCTCCCATATCGGCATGCTCAGGTTTACGTTGAGGAGGGCGCTAACTGGAATGCCCTCTATCTGAGGAGGTCCAGAGCCTGCAGGAACGCTGGACACAAATACAAGCGGGTACCTGCCGGTCTCTGTGCTGATCGCTCCACCAATGCTTGCCATAATAGCTGATAGGGGTATAAGGTATTGGGATGCCATCTCAAGCCACGGCTCCAGCCTGTATACGAACCCCAGGCCCACCCTTTTAAGCTTCTGACCAAAGGCGTAGCTGAGCCCAAGAGCCAACGTCAGGATGCCAAGCAGAATTCCAAAGCCCACCATCATCACGAGATAGGTGAAGGTTACATAAGTTGGAGGCCTTATCGCTGCTGGCCAGCTGTAGTATCCCCAGAACTCGTGATTCAGGGTACCATACGCAACGAGGCTTGTAATGGGATCCACCCTGAGCCCGCTCCAGTACATCCCCTCAAAGGCCGCAAGCTTTAGCGGATCGTCGCTCAGGACCAGCTCGCCCTGAAAGTGCCCAAGCACTAGGCCCTGTATCAGGGTCAGGACGGAGATCGGGAGGAGCATGTGATTGAGGATCCTCTTCCTAAGCGGATCCCTGTCCCTGATGTACTTGTGGATGTAGATGCCTGCCACCAGGGACCAGCTCACCAGCAAGGCCGCAAGTATGCCGTGGAAGATGAAAACCTGAGCGCCGTACCAGTACATGTTCCAGCCATCAGATGGGGATTGCCACTCAAGAACGTAGGTTATGGCCTTTGAGATAGACTGCCCTTGGCTCTGAAGATCCACGATGCTAAGGCCAGGCGGAAGCATTGAAAGGGACGCCATAACAGCAAGTATATTGTACGCGCTCCAGTACCCACCGAAGGCCGCAACTACCCCTATCCCAAAATGAGCCCATCCGTTTCTTACTTTGTCCCAGGTCAGCGTGTAAAGTGGAAGCACTACTACCTCAAAAAGAAAGGCAAAGAGCTCAAGATAAAACGGAAGGGCTATTGCGCCCATAAGGGCTACGAAGTTGCTCCACACGGTCACGAGGCCAAACTCAACGAGGGTCCCATATGCGGCGCCAACTCCAAAGACAATCGTTGAAATAACGGAGAACGCCCTTGCCCTTTCACGGAGCGCCTCATCCTTAGTAATTAAATACCTGAGCTCAAGAACCAGGGCAAGGGCGATCGTTCCAAGAAAAGTAGAGGCTAGGCTGAGATGCGCTATTATGCCTGAAGCTGTGAGAACCCTGAGAGGAGTGAGATCAACGAGCACATGAGCTTCTTCGGCATGTTAAAATTTAAGCTTTGCCAACGACATTCGAATCAAAAGCAGAGATGGCGCACAAAAAGTTTCTGCAGCAGCAGGAAATCGAAATCTACCTTATGGTTCTCTTGATCTCCTCTGCCATCTTCTCGTATCTCTCTATATCTGCCCTTGTGAGGCTTGGCTTGACTATCTTCAGGGCCTCCTCGAAGTGCTTTTTCTCCACCGGCTTCGCGTGCTCAAGCTTCTGCTCTATGGTCTCCCTGAGGGCAATCATCGATGCCTCCCTTACAAGGGCAGCCAGATCTGCTCCGGTGTATCCCTCCGTCCTGTTTGCCAGCTCCTTCAGGTATGCGAAGTCGTTCTGCTTGATCTCGTCCGCGAGGTTCAGCTTCCTGACGTGGACCTTCAGGATCTCGAACCTTGCGCTCTCATCCGGCGGAGGAACGTACACCAGTCTGTCGAACCTTCCTGGCCTGAGCAGTGCCGGGTCAAGGATGTCTGGCCTGTTCGTTGCCGCAACAACCACGACGTTCTTCAGAGGCGCTATACCGTCCATCTCAGCTAGCAGCTGGTTGACTATCCTGTCCGTAGCCCCGCTGTCGAACCTGCTGCCTCTCGATGGAGCGATTGAATCGATCTCGTCAAAGAACACCACGCAGGGTGCCGCCATCCTTGCCTTCTTGAAGATCTCCCTGATGGCCTTCTCGCTCTCCCCAAACCACTTGCTAAGGATCTCAGGCCCTCTTACCGCTATAAAGTTCGACTGGCTCTCCGTAGCCACGGCCTTTGCCAGAAGGGTCTTTCCCGTTCCAGGAGGACCGTAAAGCAAAATGCCCTTCGGAGGCTCTGTGCCAAGCTCCTCAAAGTACTTCGGATACTTCAGCGGCCACTCGACCATTTCCCTGAGCTCCTGTTTTACCCTCTCATAGCCTCCTATGTCGTCCCAGTGAACCTCTGGGACCTCAACTATGACCTCCCTGAGCACCGTTGGCTGGACGTACTTGAGGGCCTCAAGAAGATCCCTTCTTCTGAGGAGTATTTTGCTGAGCTTCTCCGGAGGTATCGTTGGCTGCTCCGTGTCAATCTCCTTGCTGTCAATGGCCTCCCTGAGCCTTATCATTGCAGCCTCCTTGACGAGGGCTGCCAGATCTGCCCCGGTGTAGCCGTTGGTCATTTCGGCCAGCTCCTCTAGGTCTATCTTGTCCTCAGGGTTGCACACCTTCTTGCTTATCTCCTCATCGCCGCACTGCGGGACGTTTCTGAGGTGAACGTTGAGGATCTCTATCCTTGCCTGCTTGTCCGGCATCCCTATGTAAATTTCCCTGTCGAACCTCCCAGGCCTCCTGAGCGCTTCATCCACGTCATCGGGTCTGTTTGTTGCTCCTATCACCACAACCTGCCCTCTCTCCTGAAGGCCGTCCATAAGGGTCAGAAGCTGGGCAACAACCCTCCTCTCCACCTCCCCTGTTACCTCAGCCCTCTTGGGGGCAACAGCATCTATTTCATCTATAAATATTATGCTGGGAGCATTCTTCTTGGCCTCCTCGAATATGTTCCTCAGGTTCTGCTCGGACTCGCCGTAGTACTTGCTCATTATCTCCGGACCGTTTATAGTTACGAAGTAGGCGTTCGCCTCGTTTGCAACAGCCCTGGCAAGAAGCGTCTTTCCGGTTCCCGGCGGTCCTATAAGAAGGACGCCCTTGGGAGGCTCAATGCCCAGATGCTTGAATATCTCAGGATGCCTGAGGGGCAGCTCTATCATCTCCCTTATCTTGCGCTTTGCCTCCTCGAGGTCCCCTATGTCCTCCCACGTGACCTTCTTGGTTGGTACCTGCTCCTCCTTTATGGGCTCTGATCTCAGCTCAACCTGTGTGCTCTCGCTTACGTACGCGACTGGAGCCGGAGATATAGAGACCACGGCGAACCTCAGAGTTTCGCTGTAGTAGGGGATCTCAATGGTAGATCCTCTCCAGAGAGGCTTCCCGAGCAAATACTCCTCCTTGAAGAACTCCGGATCAGCCTGAACCTGCACGCCTATTGGAGCTATCGTGACCCTCTGAGCCGGTGGTATGTTGGCCTTCCTGACCCTTACTTCGTCGCCTATCCCGACCCCGGCTCCCTTTCTCAGGGTTCCGTCCAGCCTTATGATGTCCCTGTTCTCGTCCTCGTAGTGCGCCGGGAGCGCAAGCGCGTAGACGCTGCCCTTCCCTACTATTTCTATGTACTCCCCCGCGGATATTCCGAGCATCCTCATCACCCTCTGAGGGATCCTGGCTATAAAACGTCCGACGTCCCTTCCCTTTGCCTCCTCTACCTTAAGCTTGATCTCCAAGGGCTTGCTCATGAGTACTATTATCGTCCTATTTCCTTAAAAGCTTATTTATCGAAAACCCTTCAGGACCTTTCCTGAGGCATCTTTCTGAAGAGCAGAAGATAGTGAAACCTTAGGTCCTTCTCCTTTACAAGCACAAAGCCTGCTGACGTCATGTCCCTGATGACTTCATCCTTGTCGATCTTCCAGGGCGGCCCAAACGGAGTGTCCCTCTTGAAGTCCAGCACGGCCACGGAATCGGCCGTCCTCCTGAGGTTCTCAAGGATGGCGGCCCTGCAGCTTCGCGCGAGATCGTGATAGACGTTTGACATGAAAGCCAGATCAAAACTTCCGCTGATCGGCTCACAAAGGTTCTGCTTTATCGTTATTATTCCCTCCTTCTGCATCTGAGCGAAGTAGTAGTCGTCAACGTCGAAGGCGTATACCTCTGCCCCCTTTCTTTTGAAGGCCACGGAGAAGAAGCCGTCCCCTGCTCCCAGATCGGCTATCCTCTGACCTGGCCTTATTTCCAGAAACTCAACAACTTCCTCAGGATCGTACGCGAACCTCCTGAGCCCATGTCCGTGATGAAAGTGAAAACCCATGGAAAATAGATAAATGATTTATCTATATAAGCTTGCTGCTAAATTCAGCATGACAAAAAGAACGACAAGCCTCGCCCCTCTAGGGGCGGGGTAAAGCTTTTAAATCTCTGAATACTTTAAAGTATTGTGGAACTCAAGTCAACAAGGTATGCGAAATACCTATGCAACTACCATTTCGTATGGATCCCTAAGTATCGTAGAGATTTATTAATCGGAGAAGTTACTGTTTACATTAAAGAGGTGCTAAAATCAATCGCCGAAGAATTAGATTGTGATATTGTAGCCCTAGAAGTGATGCCAGATTATGTCCACCTTTTCGTAAACTGCCCTCCTAGATATTCGCCCTCATACCTGGCGAACTACTTTAAGGGTAAATCAGCTAGGCTGGTCTTAAAGAAGTTCCCAGAGCTAAGAAAATACACGGGAGGAAAACTCTGGACCAGAAGCTACTTCGTATCTACAGCCGGCAACGTATCGAGCGAAACCATAAGGAAATACATCGAGGAGCAGTGGGGGAAAGGGGATGAAGAGGACTAACTTAGTTAAACTCGTCATGGACAAGAATACCCACGAGAAGCTCAAGGAACTAGCTGTAGTAACTGCCAAATGTTGGAACGAAGTGAACTGGTTAAGAATGCAACAGTACAAGAAGGGGGAGAGGGTAGACTTCGCTAAGACAGAAAAGGAGGTGTATGAGAAGTACAAACAGGTGCTAAAGGTCAACGCGCAGCAGGTTGCCAGGAAGAACGCCGAGGACTGGAGGGGCTTCTTCTCATTGATCGAGGAGAAGAAGGAGGGAAAATTACCAAAGTGGTTCAAGCCTAGACCTCCAGGATACTGGAAGGACAAAAATGGGAAGTATAAGCTGCTCGTCATCATCAGGAACGACCGTTACGAGGTAGACGAGAACGAGAGAGTTATTTACCTTAAGGACTTCGGGCTGGTCCTGAAGTTCAGGGGGAAAGTTAAGTGGCATGGGAAGCAGGGAAGGTTAGAGATAGTTTACGATGAGGCCAGGAGGAGATGGTATGCTCATATCCCGGTTGAAGCCAAAAACGTCGTCGAAAACAAGGGTAATTTGAGGGCTTCAGTGGATTTAGGGATCGTTAATTTAGCTACTGTTTACGTCGAGAATGGTACATGGTATATTTTCAAGGGTGGCAGTGTTCTTGCACATTATGAGTATTATAGCAGGGGGATAAGCGGAGTTCAGAAAGTTTTAGCTAGACATGGGCAAAGGAGGAGCAGGAGGCTTAAACTCATTTACGATAAAAGGAGGAGGTTCTTGAAACACGCGTTAAACAGTATGGTCAGGAAGATAATGGAGGAGTTACGGGGAAAGGGTGTAAGCGAGGTCATCGTTGGTTATCCTAAAGAGATTAGTAAGAACCATGGTAATAAGCTTACAGTAAACTTTTGGAACTACAGTTACGTTATTAAGCGTTTTGAGCAGGTTGGAGAGGAATTAGGGATTAAGGTTGTGAGGGTGAATGAGGCATATACTTCTAAGATTTGTTCCCTATGCGGGGAAGCCCACGAGGGTGGGCGTGTTAAACGTGGTTTGTTTAAGTGTCCCCGCATGGGGAAAGTCATGAACGCGGACTTGAACGGTGCAATGAATATTCTACATATCCCCGAGTCCCCAGGATCTGGGAGCGGAGGGCAGCTCCCGGTGAGGGATAGGGGTAATGGGCTGAAGGCCCAGCCCGTGGTCTACCGCTGGACGAGCGGAGCGGGGTGGCTACCAGCCACCAGCAATGAAACGGTGAAGATGAAGGCGGTAAACCACAAACCCGTGATCCACCCTGAGGGAGCCTTCGCCCTTCAGGGCGGGGAGGAGGTCAGACAACAGCTATATTTAATGCGAGCTTGAGCATATTCAGAATGGTCAGGGAAAGGGCGCTGGTCAAGGGCATGATCTCCCTTCTGATACTTGATGAGCTGCTCGCGGGGGATGCGTACGGCTACCAGCTTATGAAGAGGATAAGCGAAGTTCTTGGAGAGAGGCTGCCTGCAGGCTACATATACGTGGTCCTCAGACACCTTGAAAAGAAGAGGTGCGTAAAGTCTAGGGTAAGTCAGCTTGGGGGCAGAAGGATCAGGATGTACTTCATAACGGAAAGGGGAAAGAGGCTCCTGGTGGAGCACCTGGATGTCCTAAGAAGGGTCAGCAGCATAGCGGAGAGGATCGCAACCGACGTGGAGAGAAAGCTTATGCAGAGAAACGGAGCTCAGGCTTAACGTAGCTGCCTCTTGCCGGCCTCCCCTCTGCTCCTGAAGAAAAGGTAGTACAGGACCGCCGAGGAGTAGTAGAATGCTGCGCACGCGTAGAATGGATAGTTAAGGGAGATCTTCATAAGAACCGCTCCAAGGGTAACCGTAACCGCATAGGTCAGGTTCCATGCGAGGTTCTCGAGGCTTGCCCCTATGCTCCTGTACTGCTCGTCCAGCATCGACATCTCGAAGGATGACTGAACTGGCGAAATAGCGTTCATAAGCGTCGTCCTGATCAGGTAAAACGCGGAGAAGAGCGGAAAGGAGAGCCCATCGAGGGCTCCAACGAACGGCATCAGAACCATGACCGTGGTGGCTGCAACCCACGAGCCCACAATAGTCCTCAGTGAGCCCCTGATCCCCTCTATCCTGGGCATGAGGAGCGCCATGAATGCCATGAAGAGGTTTGTCAGCGAGAAGATCACCGAAATCGCGGCTATGCTTATGCTGAACCTGTACTTGAACTGGATTGAGAAATAAGGTATAAGAAAGCCCGCCCCGGCCCCTATGAGGGAAGAGGCGGTCATCATCTTGGCTATGGTCCTTGAGTTCTGCTCGTTAGGCTTGAGAAGCGGTATCCTGCTCCTTATATCAACCCCTATCCTCTTTATGAAGAAGAGGGAGGCCAGAGCTGCAGCCGAGGACAACGCGTAAACAACCCTGTACGAGCCGATATCTCCAAGAAATGGCCTCAGAAGATCCAGCGAGGACCCTGAAAGGGCTGTTCCGGCGAAGCCTCCTATCGTGTACATAAAGTAGTTGAGGGAGAAAGCGTGGGTCCTTCGCTCGATCCTCTCGGCCTTCGATATGAGCGGCCCCATGTTAGCAGTTGAAATCGCCATCCCCATCGAGCCAAGCACCGAGGATGCTATGAAGGCTCCCCTTGTCGTCGAAATCGACAGAAGGGCGTCGGCTGTGCCCTGAAGCCCGGCGCTCAGCATCAGGGACTTCCTGGACCCGATAGCATAGGAAAGCGATGATGCTGGAAGAAGCAGGACGACATATGATATCGCTCCCACTGTGTTCAGAAGGCCGAAGAAGACTAGCCCGTATCCAAGCGAGAGCACGTAGAACACCGTCAGGAAACCGCCCATGTTGGATCCAAAGTTCGTCATCAGGCTTGTAGCCGATATCAGCTTCGAGTCCCCTGAGAGCGAGAAGTACTCCGATAGCGCTTCCCTTAAGTTCAATCAGCTCTCCCCTGCATCTCCTTTTCGTAGACGAAGTAAGACATAAGCGCTCCGTCGGGCAGGGATGGCTTTGTGACCCTTACCTTTATCCTTTTCACCCCAGGGAAGGACTTAAGAGCCCTTGCGGCCTCAAGGGCTACGTCCTCTATGAGCTCAAACCTCTTTCCCTCTATCGCCTCCCTGAGCCTCCTGGAGGCCTCGCTGTAGCTCACGGTGCTCTCAATTCCTCCCATGTAGTCCCGAGCGAGCTCAAGCTCAAAGTCAACCTCTATTATTCTTTCAAACATGTCCTCGCCCCTGTCTATTCCCACCCTGCATTTCACCTTAAGGCCCCTTACCCCGACCCTGGACACCATAAGCTCTTAGCGGGAAATCCCTGTATTAAGTCTTAACCCCCCTCCCCCCATACATGCTGCATAGCTTATATCCGTTTTATGAAAAGAACGTCTCATGAGCGCTGGCGCTCCTGAGCCTGTAGGTGCGGATTATGCCTCCGCGCTGTACAGCCTGAGCCCTCCAGATGCCATATGGCGCCAGTGCTGCGCTGAAGCCTCCAACAAGGAGATCAGGATCAGGCTGGAGCGCGCTTCAAGCCTTTACAGGAGAAGCGCTAGGCTTCCTAGGTGTTCAACCGGAAGCAGATCCCTGGACTCGCTGCTTGGCGGGGGGCTCGAGCCATCCTCGGTCACCGAGTTCTTCGGCGAGTTCTCGACAGGAAAGTCTCAGCTGAGCATGACAGCGAGCGTGATGTGCCAGCTCAGGGAGGAGGATGGCGGGCTCAACGGGGGAGCGGTATACATTGACAGCGAGGGGACGTTCAGGCCCGAAAGAATCTCAGAGATCGCGGAGGCAAGAGGGCTTAGCCCGAGGGAGGCCCTCGAAAGGATCATGTACGCGAGGGTATCAGGAGCGGAGGAGCTTGAGGCAGCGGTAAAGGAGGTCCCGAGAATAATAAGGGATCAGGAAATAAAGCTGGTGGTCGTTGACAGCATAATCGCCCCTTACAGGGCTGAGTTCATAGGGAGGGAGGCGCTTCAGGAGAGGCAGCAGAGGCTTCTGAAGCTGATTCACGAGCTCAAGGAAACGGCCGAGGAGCACAGGCTGCCGGTCATAGTTACAAACCAGGTGGTCTCCATCCCAAACCCCTTCGTGGAGGAAAGGATCGTGGCAGCCGGCGGGAACGCCGTAGCTCACTCCACGACGCACAGGGTGATGCTCTACAGAAAAGGTGAAAGGAGGTTCGCGAGGATCGTGGACAGCCCCAGCCTCCCACCAAGGGAGGTCGAGTTCAGGATAGAGAGAGGTGGCGTTGTCTGAGCTTCGTTAGGGCCTCAGACGTTAAAGTAAAGAGCTTAAAGGGCTTTGACCCCCTCGACAGGGCCATCGGGGGCCTTCTATCAGGAACTTCCTACATAATATTCGGGGAAGCAGCTGAGCTTGCGATGTACAGCTACATGATAAGGGCTGCCGCTGATGGCAGGGTTCTTTACATAAACTCAACGGATTACTACTCCGAGAGGAACATCATAGACCAGGATCTCATAGGCCATCTGTGCAAGATGTACGGGCTTGACGTTAAGGATGTTCTCGAGAAAATAGATGAAGTGTCCGCACACAGCCCCGAGAGGCTTGTGATGGCAGCGGAGAGGCACTCCAGACCAGGGTACTCCCTCTACGTCATTCACGGGCTTCACTCGTTCATAAAGGACAGTGAGAGCTCGGACATGGCCTTCACAAAGGTCATGAGGGACGCTGTGCGGAGCGGGGCGCCGCTCATCGCGATAACTCGGGGAGAGAGTGAGCCCATTATCACTGATTTCATGAAGAGCTCTGCAGGGTACGTTATCAGGACTTGGATTGAGAAAGGCTCAGTAGGCCTGGAGGTCCTGAAGCCCTTTCGTCTCAGGGCTTCATATGGGTGGGAGGAGATGGGGAGGCTGACAAGGTCGTTCAGACAGAGGTATGAGGAGTACATGGAGTTTCTTGAGAAGGAGTTCGCGCCTCTGCTCAGGGGAGGTTCCAGAAGGGCCTTCGAAAGGCTTAAGGCTGTATGGAGCTCCGAGATGGCCTCGATGAGCTCCCTGCAGACTGCACAGGTCTCCGACGCGATGGTCATGGTGGCGATCGTGAGGCTCGAGGAGGAGATTGAGGAGCTGAGGAAGGAGCTGGAGAAGCTGAAAAATGAAAGGATGGATATTTGACGTTTACTACAGGGATGGCAGGGTTTACCTCTGGACTCTAAGCGAGGGCGGAACGTTCAGAAGGGAGGTTATTGAGTACAGCCCCTACGTGCTTGTCGAGCCCCTCGACCCAACCCTTGCAGACGACATCTTTGAGGCCCACGATGCCGAATGGGTTACGAGAAAGACCCAGGACGGGGAGATCAAAAGGATGATCCTCATAAGGCCCCACTGGAGCTCATACCGCTTCCTGGTCAGGGCGCTGAGGAGAGACAGGAGGGCAGCTCTTTACGACGACCTGCTGCCGGTTCAGAAGTTTCTTTTTACTGAGCTGAGTATTGAGCCCGGAAGGAGGGCTGAGCTGGACGGCATGAAAGCGCTTCCGCTTGACACTGATCCCGAGCCCATGCCGGTTAGCGTGGGCAGGGATCCCGAGGACGACATTTTCTGCTCGTCAGACTGCTCGGAGACGAGAAGAAGATCTGACGATCCTCCTGATCCGTCACAGGGCTCCTGGGCCGGAAGGATATGCATGGACGGGAGGGCCGAGTGGTTCGAGTGCTCCAGGGAGGGGCTGGCATACCTTCAGGAGAGGAGCGTCTTCTCGTTTCTGCCCCTTGGATTAGCTGCAAGATGGAGCAGCAACAGGGTCATAGACTCAAGAAACGCCTACACGCTCATCTCGCGCGGCTACGCCGTTCCAGAGCTGAGGTACACGGAGCCAGTCGAGAGGCTGAGCGATTTCCTCTACAGGGACAGGGGAGGATACACCATACCGCCTCTGGGGCCCGGCGTCTACTTTAACGTGGCGGTTATAGATTTTGAGTCAGAATATCCTAATATTATATTAAAGAACGGCATAAGCTACGAGGGAAAAGGATGGCTTATACCGGATGTGATCTCTGAATGGGTGAGAAGGAGGCTTGAGCTGAAGAGGCTGGCCAGGGAGGAGAACGACGAAAGAAGAAAGGCCCTCTTAAAGGCCCGATCGGACTCCCTGAAGATCCTTCTGGTCAGCGAGTACGGAATCTCAGGATGCTCCCTGAACAGGTTCGGAAACCACTACGCGTTTGAGGAGATAAACGCCACATCAAGGGAGGTGATTAAGATGGCAAAGCTCACGGCCGAGGAGCTCGGCTTCAGCGTAATATATGGGGACGTGGACTCGCTTTTCGTGCGCATGGATGGTGCCGTCCCTGAAGATTATATGAGGCTCGCCAGAGCGATATCGGAGCGCGTGGGGATCCCGGCCGCTCTGGACAAGGTGTTCAGGGCAGTTGCGTTCGTAGAGACAAGAACCTCAAGGGGGCTCACCGCGATCAAGAGGTACTTTGGAGTGACCTTGGATGGCGAAGTGGAGGCCAGGGGAATAGAGCTCAGAAGGTCTGACGTTCCCGAGCTGATCAGGAACTTTCAGGAGGAGCTCATAAGGCTTATTTACTCTGCTGACAGCGTGGAGGAGCTTAGGAGGAGGGCTTCGGAGGTGGCGCCTGTTTATGTAGCAAGGATCATAAGGCTGCTTAGAAGTGGGGGCGCTGATGAAAGCTCGCTGATCATAAGAAAGAGGCTAGGAAAGAGCCCTGAGGAGTACAGCAAGAACGTTCCCCAGAAGATCGTGGGCCTTCGGGTCGGTGCACGTTCCGGTCTGAGCGTTTCGTTTGTAAATGGGAGAAGAGGGCCCGAGCTTGATCCCTCAGCGTACGACTGGAGGAAGTACGCTGAGATGGCAATGAGGGCAGCTGAAACGGTGCTCAGGCCCCTGGGCGTTCAGCCAAGGCTGGAGCTGGCGCTTGACAGGTACCCAAGCCTGTAAAGGCAATCAAGAAGCTCTCTGACCTCCTCCCTGTCAACGCTAAGTGCGTACTTCTTCACGCCAGCTATGCTAACCTCCTCCACGAAGCCAGATTCGATGAGCGCCGTAAGATCGGACTTCAGGGTTTTCCTTCTTATCCCGGTCCTCCTTTCGAGATGGTACAGCGTTAGTGGCTGCTGGGAGCCGGCAAGCTCCCTGATTATCCTCAGACGCCCCTTTGAGCCGAGAACGGCCTCTACGTCCACAGATTCAGGAGCGCGCTTCCTGCTATTAAGCTGTGATCTCGAGAGGGCTTAGCTGAGCGCCATCAGAGCCTTTTGATGAGGTTCTCAAGAAAGGCCTCTAGGTTCTCAACCGGAGCCCCGCTTATGCCTATCTTCGTCAGCCCCTTTATGTCGATTATGCCCCTGTCCCCAAGGTCCTGGAGCATCTCGATGAACTCGCCAAGGGCAGCGTTCCTTCCCATGCTCCTGTAGACGTCGTATATTTTATCAAGGCTCACGTACGGCTCGTCGCTCTCCTTCAGGCTCCTGACGACTGCAAGGAGAACCTCCCTGAGCTCCCTGTCAAGGCTTGCTATCTCCTCCTGCGTGATAGAAGGAGATGTATAGCTCACAACCTTCCTGACGTGCTCTAAGGTAACGCGCTGTGATCCCTGGGCCTCAGCCAGCGACCCTGCGTTCAGCAGGAGATCTATCGCGTACCTCACGTCTCCGTTGATAGGATAAGAGGAAGTGATCTCGGCGATGTACTCAACTACTTTCTCCTCTATGGTTCCTGGCCTGAACGCCTCTGCGACCCTTCTCTGCAGTATGTCCACTATCTGGTCCTTGGTGTATCTTTCAAAGTATATTACCCTGTTGCCCAACGAGCTCACCTCCGATCTGTCGATAAGCTCCCTGAACCTTGCGCTCCTGGCGGTAAATATCACCATGAGCACGGGAACGGCCTCGCCTGGCATAGCCTCGTTCAGCCTGGTGAGGCTGTAGATGATTGGCTCCTTTGACCTTGCTATCGCGTAATCGACGTCATCAATAATTATCACCCCCCTTGCTCGAACCTCGGCCATCCTTCTCAGGATGCCCTGCATGAGCTCCTCGGGGCTCAGGCTTGCCGAGTAGGCCTCAGGGGCCACCTGCCTTGCTATGGTCCTGAAAATGAGCAGCCTGCTGGTCCCGTGCTGCCTGGGATTCACGTACGCAAACCTCAGGTTCCTGCGCTCCTCCGAGCTCTCCCTTGAGAACTTCAGAACGGTGACCGTCTTTCCGCTCCCCACGTCTCCAACTATCTGAATGTGAACAGGAGAGCTGAGCGATGTTGACTCATCAAGGGCATCCCTGAGCAGCCTCAGCTCCTTTTCCCTGTGGGGGAGCCTCTCGGGTATATAGTAGGGGGAGAGCTTTTCCTTGTCCCTGAATATCGAGCTCACACGTTTCTTATCGAACAAAAGTTATAAAAATGTACGGGCCCGGTGGGATTCGAACCCACGACCCTCGGGTTAAAAGCCCGATGCTTTAGGCCTTTCGTCTACCTGGCTGAGCTACGGGCCCCAAATAAGATTATCTCGTGTTAATTTAAGTTTGTCGCGAAACTTGGCGTCTTCGACCTGAAAAATTTTTAATAAATAAAAAATAGGGGAGAGCGCTTTTAAAGGTCCAGGCCTGAAAGGCTTCTCCCTCCAGTCTCAAAGCCCCTTAGCTGCCAGGCAAGGGCTGTGAGGAAGCCTATTATGAATATCGCCATCACTATGGCCGATGAGATGTTGAAGGGGAACACGTAGTAGGAGAGGGCCAGCGTTATGAGGCCCGTTGCTACCCACACTATTGTTCTTACGATGGAGACGTAGGTTCCTCTTGTCTCCGTCCTGAAAAGCTCCGGTGTGAGCATGGCCCTTGTTCCCCAGGTGAGCTCGGTGGGCAGGAAGAGGATCGTCATAAGGGCCATAAGCGGAAGACCCGATACGCTTCTAGTGATCGCTTCATAGGCCCACAGCACTCCCCAGAGCGCCACGAGCAGACCGTAGGAGAAGGTGGTTGCAGTTTTCCTTGAAAGCTTATGGGCGAAGAATATTCCAAATATGATCCCGACCACCATCATCGTTATGCCTCCCACAATTGGCACCGCCGTCGCAACGCTTGATGAGAAGTAGTAGTAGGCGACGTCGTATGTTATCCATACAAATGCCACGTCCTGAACTATTCCTATCACCGTGATCACCAGAAGCCTGAACCAGAGGGGTGAAGTGGCCTTGACCGCCTCGACGTTCTCCCTGTCTATCTCCTGCCAGGCCTTCTTAACTTCCTCGGCTGATCCTTTTTTCACGGAGCTCCAAGGCAGGGACTCCTTAACTCCCCAGTACCCTATCAGCATGGCCAGAAGGGGAGCCAGAAAGAGTATCCCGTATGCGATGTCTGACTGATAGGCGCTGAAGCCCAGAATTGCGGGTATGAAGACGAGAGCAACACCGAGGTTTCCGAAGTTCTGCACTATGACCTCGAGGTTTCCCCTGAGCCTCGCAGGTACGGCCTCGGATATCGCGGTGAGGATTGGGGTCTCAAGACCGATTGCTGCCATGCCTATGAGCACGAACGAGACTATTATCGCAGGCGTGCTGGTGGGGAACGCCAGAAATATTCCGATCCCGAGTACTATAAGGCCGGCCACGGTCAGGAATGAGTTCCTTCTGCCCAGCCTGTCGGTCAGGACGCCAGCGAACAGGGATCCAATTCCTCCTGCTATGTAGGGAAGGCTGAAGCTCAGATATGAATACTTTGAGGGGATAATGCTGCTGATCGCAACGACCGGTCCGTAGCTTTCTGCAATCCCCTGACCTCCTCCCCACCATGAATGGCGGAGGTTCCCGAGGTCTCGGGGGTTACTCCCCTTTAGCGGGAGCTACTCCACTGTGAAACGCCAGATACGAAAGAGGCTTTGCTGTGCTTTTGACTGACAGACCAGCTGCTTTCCTGAGTATATTCAGAGCCCCGTTCAGGTCTGAATGAAGCCTGTGCCCGAGAGGACACCTGATTACTCCTCTTGGACTGCGGATTACTTCGACGCCGTGATACGCGCAGAGCCTTGAGGTGTTGTGCTCAATCACCTCATACACTTTCATTCCGTACTCCTGAGCTTCGTGCTCGATCGCATCCATCAATTCACGATATGACCACAGATTTTCTGTGAGCCTGTTTCCCTTATCCTGAGCGATCTCATATGGATAGCCCAGATAGATCTCTGAAACACCAAGAGACCAGAGCTTCTTAATTAAATGTGATGCCAAGGTCCTGTACAGGTGGGCCATCCTGCGGCTCAGCTTTCCCTCGAGCCTCCTCCTCTCAAGCCTGAGCTCCTCGGCCCATTCTTTCAGCTTCAGGTTCTTTGCTCTGTCCTCAAGCGATTTTACCTCTGAAATCCTTCTCTGCATGTAGAAGAAGTCCTCCTTTGCTCTGGAGCCCTTATAGAGAAGCCAGGTCCCGTCGGAGACAATAACCGAGGCGAGCACGTTTATTCCAAGATCGATCGAGGTGCTTTTGTTTCCTTTAGGCCTTTCTTTCTGAATTTCCTTTCTTTTACCCTTCACGACGTTCCTTTTCGCTTCGACGCCAACCTCCACGGGTATCGATGCGTACCAAG
Source organism: Nitrososphaeria archaeon (assembly GCA_049976505.1). Classification (GTDB taxonomy): domain Archaea; phylum Thermoproteota; class Nitrososphaeria; order Conexivisphaerales; family UBA164; genus CAYFFZ01. Next base: position 150,359 of record JBMFIC010000002.1, read on the forward strand.
CCTGTTTCGTTTCATCGTAATATATTTCAAGCCTTCCCTGCTTCCCGTACCACTGCAGCCTTCCGGCAAAGGGGGTCCTGAGCTTGAAACGCTTGAGAAGGATCGCCCTGTTCTGCTCATCAACAACGTAGCCGTCGTTCCTGATCACCAGCAGGAGCCTTCTTTTGTTCTCCTTCATGTAGCCTGGAGGCTTAACTTTGAGCCAGCCCGGAAGCCTTCCCTCCTTCTTTGCCTTCAGCAGGCTGAAGAATGAAGACCATGCCTCGGTGTTCTTG
>JBMFIC010000003.1:0-92159 GCA_049976505.1 Nitrososphaeria archaeon
CCCTTGATCGTTATCAGGTTCGCCTTCGTCTCGTTTGCGAGGGCCTTTGCCATCAGGGTCTTCCCACATCCTGGAGGCCCATAAAGAAGCACGCCTCTTGGTGGCTCGATTCCCACCCGCTTGAAGAGGTTTGGGTATTTGAGCGGCAGCTCAACGAGCTCCCTAAGCATCTGAAGCTGAAACTTTAGCCCGCCTATGTCCTCGTAGGTGACCTTCGCTTCCTCCTTTGTGCTTCCCCTAGATACGACTATCTTCGTGCTGTTCGTTATAAGAACGACCCCCTTCGGCTCCGTTTCCACCACGGTAAACGTAATCGTGGATCCAAGAACATTAACGTTGAACGAGTTGCCCTCAACTATAAGACACTCCTTCAGCTTCTTCTTGAATATCGTCTTAAGGGCCTTGGCCTGTATCTTGAACTCCCTGTTTGAGGCCTCCACCGAGATCTTCTTTGCCTCGGAGTACTCGGCTTTCTCTATCGTTACCCTTTCGTTGAGCGCAACCCCTGCGTTGCTTCTCAGGGTTGAGTCCAGAAGTATAACGTAGTCCTTGCCCGATTCAAGGATTGGAAAGGCAAATGCAGCAGCTGTCCTTTTTCCGGTTATAAGTATCGCGTCGCCGCTCTTGAGCCCCAGCTGCTCAAAATACTTCTTAGGGATCCTTGCCCTGCACTTTCCAACGTCCCTTTCATAAGGTTCCGCGACTCTTAGCTCCAAAATAGGCATCTGTTCATTCTCGCGGACGGTTTCTTATATATTTTTTAATGCTTTTTAACCCTGAACTTTCCATGAAGTATCGCCTCAGCTACGAGGAGCGCCTGCACCGTTTCCCTGACGTCGTGTGCCCTGATTATGTTCGCTCCCATCTCTGCGCTCAGCACCGCAGCGGCTATGCTCCCAGGAAGCCTGGCTGCAGGGTCAGGCTCTCCTGCGATCTTACCTATGAAGGACTTCCGGGAAACGCCAACCAGCACCGGAAAGCCGAGGCTCTTGAGCTCGCCCAGCCTTCCTAAAACGCAGGAATCCCACTGGGAGCTGTCAATCCAGCCTGGCCTTATGAACCCTATCGCAGGATCCACGACGATCCTGCTGTCATCTATGCCAAAGCTCCTTGCCCTGTTCACCGCTTCCATTATCGAAGACTTCACGTACCCCATGGGGTCGACCCTTTCCACCGGAACGCCATGCGCAACCGCTATGACAGAAGCTGACATATCCTTTGCGTGCCTGAGCACATGAGGATCCGAGAATCCCGAGACGTCGTTTACGATCGTCGCGCCTAGCCGAAGGGCTTCATGGACGACCCTGCTTCTCTGTGAGTCTATCGATATGTCAACGCTAAGGCCCAGCTCGTTTATTGCTGTTATCGCGTTCCTTACCCTTTCCAGCTCTATATCCTCCGAGACATATGTGTTCCTGTAGGGGGCCGTGCTCATGCCTCCCACATCTATAATTAACGCGCCCCCTGAGATCGAATCCTGCACGAACTTCCTTATCTCATCGCTGGAAACTCTTACCGAGCCGCCATAGAAGGACTCGGGGCTCACGTTCAGAACGGCCATCACTATAACTTCGTCAGGATAAAGCCTAATCCTTCCTACCCAGGACATCCTAAACCGGTGCTTTTCTTTCCTCTCTGGCCCTTACTCTGACAATTCCAAAGTGAACAGCGCACGAGATGCAGTAGTACTTGGTAACAACCGTGTACGGGACGTATGCCCCTTTGGCCTGAAGCTCCTTGGCAAGGGCTGGATCAACCAGAGGAACCTTAACGGTTACCTTTTTAGCCTTATCCCTCGGCACCCTTGCGCCGCACTGGCTGCACGTAACTATCTCGTTTCTCCCCTTCGATCCCTTATCCCTTCCCCTGCTCTTTCTTTTCTTTGGCAAGACATATGTTTGTTGATTGTAGGCTTTTTAACCCTTTCGCATCACTTTGGAGCTCTTGAGTTTACACCTTCTGCTAGCTGCGCGTCACATCAGCTTTGACTGCGCCCTGTCCTCGCTTTCCTCGTACTTTGCTTCAAGGACCTGCTTTATCCTCTGCGCTCTTGCGCTGCCGATGACCTCCGAGAGCGCTGCCTGTGTTGCGGTGAGAACTCTTATTGGGCTTCCGAAGTGCTTCAGAAGCTTCTCTGCCAGCTTTTCGCCTACGCCCGGCAGAGAGGATATCAGGAAAACCTGCTGCTCCTTAAGGCTCTGCCCTTTTTCCCTAACTATGTTCCTTGGCCTCTCCTCCTTGTTCAGGTTGTGAACAAGCCTTTCTATGAATATTGCGCTCTCCCTTACAGATGGAACGAAGGTAAGCTTCATGGGAAAGTTAAGCGTCAGGGAGGCAAGGGCCCCGTAGTAGACCTTTATGTTGCTCACGAGGCTTGGTATCATCGTTATGTCTCCCTCCACAAGAAGTATTGGCTGCCTGTAAACGCTAGAAAGGTCTGAGGCCTGCCTGAAGAGCCGGCCATCGAATATTGATGAAATAAAATCGCTGACCGTCTTCCTCTCTATAGCCACATCGTCCGAGAGCACATAATCGCCCACAGCTAGCTGCTCAAACCTGACCCCCAAGCCCAGCTCCTTGAGCAGGGCTGGCAGGTTTGATGAAGATTCCCGGGTGTCAGCAACTATTTCAAACATGACCTGCTTATGAGCTCAGAAGAATAAATTCTTTTTACCCTTTCTGCTTGTTTGAAACATATGAAGCGATGGTCATCTTAAGAACCTTTACTGGGAGCGCCACGCACTTTATCCTGTTTGGCCCGAGCTCCTTTATCATGAAGGCGTCCATTATGTCCTTTTCAGTAATCTTCATAGCCTCCTCTATCTTCATTCCCTTAGCCATCTCCGTCAGAAGCGAGGCCGAGGCCATCGAGAGGGCGCAGGCCTTTCCCTCGAAGCTTATGTCCTCTAGCGCGTTGTCCTTAACCTTGATGTAAATCTTTACGGTATCCCCGCAGGTTGGGTTGCTGTCGCCGTATTCAGCATCATATGAGCTGAGCTTTCCCCTGTTTCTCGGGTTCCTGTAGTAGTCCATCACCGAGTCTATAAAGAAGTAGCTCATGCCATCCTCACCAGCTCCTTCAGAGCATCTCTTAGGGCCTCTATCTCATCCATGGTGTTGTAGAAGTAGAGGCTAGCCCTCGTGGTCCCGGACTCGAACCCAAGCTCCTCCTGCAGGGGCTGAGCGCAGTGCCAGCCGGACCTCACTGCTATGCCCTTCATGTCAAGATACGCAGCAACATCGTGTGGGTGAATCCCTTTTACCTCGAACGCTATGAGCGCTGCTCTGTCCCCCTCCGGGCCGGCATATCTTATCCCCTCTATTGAGCCTATCCTTTCGATTAGCTGCTCGGCGAGCTTTCTCTCGTACGCCTCGATCCTTTCCATGCCTATCCTCCTGAGGTAATTAACGGCCTCCCCAAGAGCTATGGCTCCAACGTAGTTCGGCGTGCCGGGCTCGAACTTCCATGGCAGCTCGTTCCATGACTGGCCTTCCCTGTGAACCTCCTTTACCATCTCCCCTCCAGTGAACGGGGGCTCGAGCTCCTCCAGGAGCTCCCTCCTGCCATACAGCACGCCTATTCCGGTTGGCCCAAGCATCTTGTGCCCCGAGAAGGCGTAGAAGTCAACCCCAAGCTCCCTCACGTCTATCCTCATGTGTGGCGCGGCCTGAGCTCCATCGACAACAACTATCGCCCCCTCCCTCTTAGCCTTCTCAGCAAGCCTCCTGACGTCGACTATCGTTCCCGCAACGTTCGAGACCTGTGTAAAAGACACCACCTTGGCTCCCTTTATCTTCTCCTCGAAGTCCCCCTCATCGATCCTTCCGTCCTTCGTTATTCCCACGAGCTCAAGCCTCAGTCCAGCAATGCCTGCTATCCTCCTCCACGGCAGAAGGTTGCTGTGGTGCTCAAGGAGCGTTGTAACTATCCTGTCCCCGGACCTCAGCCTCTGCAGAAGCGCATATGCGGCGATGTTCAGGGAGTCCGTCGTGTTTCTTGTGAATACGATTTCCTCGGGCTGCGCGTTAATAAAGCTGGCAACGTTCTTCCTGGCGCTCTCGTACTCCTCGGTTATCTTCTCCGCAACCCTGTAGATCCCCCTGTGAACGTTAGCGTTTAGCTCCCTGTATATTGATGCCTCCTTCTCTATCACGCTCAGGGGCTTCTGAGTGGTTGCTGCGTTGTCAAGGTAAATAAAGTTGGGTCTGGAGAGTATAGGGAAGTCCTCCCTTATCCTCAGGACCTCCTCCTCAAGGCTCATTTTCCAGCCCAAGCACCTCCCTGATATCCCTGAGCATGTTCCTGGCAATAAGCTCAATGGATGATTCCCTAGAAAGACCCCTGGACATCAGATAAAACAGCTGGTTTTCGTCTATAGGAAAAACGGCGGCCGCGTGCTTTGCGTATATGTCGTTTATCTCGAGCTCCATCCCCGGTATGTTCTGGGCGCTTCCCTCCTTGCTAAGCAGAAGCGCCTTCTGCTCTATGAACGATCTGCCCTCCGGGGCCTCCCGGGTGTTCACAACGAGGCCCTTATGAATGACCTTTGAGTACCTTCTCACGAGGCTCCTCTGGTATGCGTCCGCAGAGGACCTAGGGGCCATAAGCTTCATTACAACTTCAGAGTCGACTGAGGATGACTCATCAAGATCGTATCCGGCCTTCGCGGTGAATGAGCTCATATACCCGGCGTTGAACGAGAGGATCCTGTCCCTGACGTACATCTTCCCGGTGGTAAGTGAGTAGGCCTCGACGGCCGCTCCCTCCTCGATAAAGTAGTACGAGTTGTAGAGAAGGTTGCCGCTTCCCTCAACCTTTCTTAGGTGCCTCAGCCTCGATCCGCCTCTCACGTAGAAGACCTCGAGCTCAGAAGCCAGGCCCGAGCCATTCAGCCTGAAATCGTCCATCAGGGTTACCTCACCCCTGATCTCAACGATCTTGCTTAGAAACCCCCTGCCGGGACCGAAGACCCTTCGGAAGAACCCATCCTTTTTAAGCACAAACGTCCTGGACTTCCTGGAGAAAAGGAGGTTTATAAAAGTGTTCTTGTCATAAAGGTCCTCAGTTAGCTTTATCTCTCCCTCAGAGGGCTCCTCCGAAAAGCTTTCTGACGGCTGCGAGTCCTGAAGCGAAAATGGATCAACCGCTATCGGTATATAGTTTCTCAGGAAGAGCTGATGGGTCTCGTAGGGGAACTTCTCGAAGGCCTCCCTGAGCTTCTCGCCTACGCTCTGGCTCAACCAACAGCACCAGTTAGCTCTAGCTCTATCAGCCTATAAAGCTCTACTGCAAAGTCCGGGGGTATGTCCTTCGCGAAGTCCGCAAGATAGCCGGAAATTATTAGGGACTGGGCCTGCTCCTCCTTCAGGCCCCTGCTCTGAAGGTAGAAGAGCTGCTGCTTTCCGATCCTTCCTGCAGTTGCCTCATGGACCACGCTTGCGTTCTCCTCGTACACGAACTCGTACGGATAGGTTACAGAGGTCGATTTTTCATCTACCATGAGCGAGTCGCATCTTACCGCGGACTTCGCCTCCTCCGAACCCTTTCCAACCCAGACCAGACCCCTGTATATCGTCCTGCCTCCCTTAAGCGATACTCCCTTCGATGTTATCATGGAGCTGGTGTTCCTGTTCAGATGATAGATCTTCCCTCCCGAGTCGATTGTCTGACCGGACGTTGCTAGGCTAAGCGAGTTGATGAACCCTCTTGAGTCCTTGCCGAAGAGATAGATGGAGGGGTACTTCATGGTAACCCTGCTTCCTATGTTGCCGTCTATCCACTCCATGCTTCCTCCCTCCTGGACATGAGCCCTCTGGGTCACCAGGTTGTAGACGTTCTTTGACCAGTTCTGTATGGTCGTGTACCTGACGTGAGCCCCCTTCTTGACGACTATCTCCACGACGCCGCCGTGAAGCGTTGACTCGGAATAGAGAGGCGCGGTACAGCCCTCGATGTAGTGGACGTCGCTTCCCTCGTCGGCTATTATGAGCGTTCTCTCGAAGTTTCCGACGTCTGGGGCGTTGAGCCTGAAGTAAGCGTATATGGGCTTCTCGAGCTTAACCCCTTTTGGAACGTACACGAAGCTGCCCCCGCTCCACACAGCATAAGTCAGGGCTGCGAACTTGTTGTCCCCAATGGGTATGACCTTCCCAAAGTACTCCCTGACCAGATCCGGGTACTCCTTCACGGCAGTGTCCATATCGGTGAATATAACTCCCTGCTTCTCGAGCTCCTTCTGTAGGTTGTGATAGACCACCTCGGACTCAAACTGGGCTCCAACTCCAGCTAGGAACTTCTTCTCGGCCTCCGGAACCCCCAGCCTCTCGAAGGCCTCCCTGATGGATGGCGGGAGCTCCTCCCAGCTTCTGGCCTTCTTCTCGGTCGGCCTGGCGTAATAAATTACGTTCTCCAGCTTGAGGCCCGATAGATCAGGCCCCCACCTGGGCATCTGAAGCCTGTAGAACTCCTCGAGGGCCTTCAGCCTCATATCCTCGACCCAGGTGGGCTCGTTCTTTATCGATGAGATCTCCCTGATAAGGCTCTCATTCAGACCCCTGCTGGCAATGTACTTATAATCAACCTGAACTGTGAAGTTGTACTTGCTGTAGTCTATCTCGAAGTCCATATGTGCGTAGATCCGTTTTTTCATATTAAGCTTTACTAACGAATTATAACGCTGTTATATCAGGCTGGCTGCAGCTTAATGCACTGCTGCTTATAAAAACATAAAAAATAAAAGGCCGAGCCGTAGGGCCTGCCTTACGGCAGGATCATTGACATTATTGCCTTGGCGGTGTGCAGCCTGTTCTCAGCCTGGTCGAAGTACAGCGAGTTCTCGTAGGTGTCGAGTACCTCGTCAGTTACCTCCTGTCCCCTGTCTGCAGGACCGCAGTGCATGTAGTACGGCTTGCCTGACCTCTCGAGGAGGTCCATCGTCACGATCCAGTCCTTGAACTTCTGCTGATAGGCCTTTGCGCCCTCGTCGTCCCTCTTTGGACCGTATGGCTGGAAGAAGCCCTTTGGAGACCAGGCCTTCGGGTAGACGAACGTTGCGCCCTCGAAGGCGGTCTTCATGTCGTACTCGATCCTGAAGCTTCCCCCGTACCTGTCAGCGTTCTCCTTTGCCTGCTGAATTACCTTATCGTCAAGCTCGAAGCCCTTCGGGTGGGCCAGAACTACCTCCATTCCCATCTGGGTCGCAGCCAGAACAACGCTCTGGGGGACGGCCAGAGGCTTCAGTCCTCCGGAGTACGCATAGGACATCACGAACTTCTTGCCCCTCAGCTTTGGCTTGACGGTCCTTGCGGCCTGCATGTCAGCCAGAGCCTGTAGCGGGTGGTACATGTCGTCCTCGAGGTTGATCACCGGGATCGTAGCGTGCTGCGCAAACAGGTTGATGATCTTGTTTGCCCTCCCGATGATCCAGTTCGCCGCATCAGCGTACATCCTTATCGCTATTGCCTCCCCGAACCTGCTCAGGACTCTTGCTACGTCGGAGATGTCCTCCGTCTTGTAGGGAACCCTGTCCTCTGGCAGGGTTGGCTTGTAGACGTCCTGTGCCCTTATGAAGTGAGCGTGACCTCCAAGCTGGAATATCCCCGCCTCCATGCTGTTCCTGGTCCTCAGGCTCTCGTTGTAGAAGAGCAGGAAGACCGTCCTTCCTGGAAGATACGGAGTCGGAACCTTTGACCTGAACTTGTTCCTCAGGTCGTCAGCGGCGTCGAGGATCATGTTGATCTCTTCCTGCGTGTAGTCCTGCGTGTTCAGGAAGTCCCTTCCCTTCCAGATGCCGACATAGCTTGGGAGACTCATTTTCTCTCGACTTTAGCCATAGTTGGTTAACTTAAAAACATATCGGTGCCGTCCTGGAGCGACACAAGCGCTAGGATCTTCAGGTTAGTACTCCCTCTCGTGAACCTTGTAGTACCATTCAAGTATTATCGCCGCTGTCAGAAAGAAGAGCGCCGAGACGAAGTACGTAAAGCTGTATCCCTCGTAGTATGATATGTAACCTGAGGCAAGGGATCCAACAAAGAGGCTCAGGTTGACCAGGGAGCTGTAGACCCCCAGGGTTGCGCCCTGGTTTATCGATGGAAGGTTGTAATAAAGCAGGGAGCTCAGCCCGACGTAGATTGGAGTGTAGGCGAGGCCAAGGACCGTGAATATCAGGAACGTCATGTAGAACGCTCCCATCCCATACACGTAGGACGCGACCACTGATGCGCTTATCGCTCCAATCACCCTCACAAGTAGCATGTCAACGATGAATGCCACGTCGGCCTTCTGCGCCCTCTCCCTGATCTTCGGGTGCATGCCTACGGAGTTGACCAGCAGTATGTATGTGCTTGTCAGAAGTATCATCCAGTAGGGCAGCCTGTTGTACACCAGGTACGGGGAGTACGACGTGAAGAACACGTTAGTGGCTAGAAAGAACATTGATGCCGAGGCTATTATGACTGGGAGCTGAATTGAGCCGGGGCTTCTGGCGCTTTTAAGTATCTTGAAGTCGCTCAGCCTGGGCGCCCTGAGCGTCATGGCCGGCCACTTGAGGATCCTGTGCAGGAACGCGTTGAAGTTCTTAACCTCGCTTCTCCTTTCAAAGGCGACCGGAGGATCTTTCACGAAAGCGTAGTTGAAGCCGAATGCGAGCGCCAGGTAAAACAGCACCATGTAAAGGCCGTAGTAGAGGGGAAACATGAGAACGACGAGTATCGTGGGTATCATCCCAGCTATGTAGCCGCTCAGCATGAACATGAATGACCAGGAGTTGCCCTGTCCCCACTGGTTCTTTGGCAGCGTCTCGGTCAGGAGCAGGCCGAAGACTGGAATTGCGAACGAGAAACCAAAGGATATGAGGGCCGATGAAACTATAACGCTCAGCACGCTCCTGATGAACAGCATGAGCAGAAAGGCGCCGAACGCCATTGTCAGGCTGAGAAATATCAGGTTTCTTCTCATTCCTGTTATGTCAGCAAGCCTTCCGCTTATTACTGAAGTGAATATCGGAACGATGTTGTAGAGGGCAAGCGCGTACCCGACGTCTATGACGTTGCCCCCAAGATACAGTATATAAAGCGGGACTATGTTGACCACTATCTCCTGAGCTGCGTAGTAGGGGACCAGGAAGTTGAACCAGGATGGCCTTTTCACCTGCTGCATGGACAGCACCTCACGGCAGCACGCTCAGCAGGAACCGTATTATGTCCACCTCCGTAAGGACGCCAATCAGCTTCCAGCCCTCGTCGACCACGAACACGTGATCCTCCTCTGAGCTAAGCATTGCATCCACAACCTCGCCAAGCCTGGACGTGGAGCTCACCGTGAGCCCCCTCTTTATCTCCAGGTCAGCCAGCGTGAGGGACCTGTACCTTTCGGGCAGGGAAGCAAGGTACTCTATCGAAACGTATCCCAGGAAGACCCCATCCTCGTTCACAACTGGAAGAACCTTCAGGGTCTTCTCCTTTAGAAGCCTGAAGGCCTCATTGACGGTCTTTCCGTGCTCAATGAACACCGGGTTCCTGTTCATTATGTCCTTTACCATGACCTCAGAGACGTGAGGGGCGGTCCTGAGAGCCCTCGAGTAGAACCTTTCAAGAGCAAAGGTGCCCCTGTCTAGCTTGTTCGCTGGCTGGTACTCATATATCGTGAACCTGTAGCTGATAAAGTAGCTGGCTATTGAGGATATCAGGAGCGGAATGGCCAAGCTCCCTCCGACTAGCTCGAGAAGGAACGTGACCGGGACCAGGACTATCTTGTTAACCCCAGCTGCCATGCTCGCCATTCCCAGGAGCACGAAGAGCACCACGTATCTTGGAAAGAACGCGTAGCCTATTACGTAGCCGAAGAGGGCCCCTATCTCTATGCTTGGAAGCAGAAGGCCGCCGCTTGCGCCGAAGTTTATCACGGAAGAAACCGTTACTATCCTGAGGACCAGCGCCAGAATCGCGGCCGTGAGCCCCAGCTTCACGAGAAGGGCCGAGCTGAGCAGGCCGAAGCCGGGGCCTATCGAGGCCGGAAATAGGTAGCCCAGGGTCCCCACCATGAGCCCTCCTATGAGGATCAGGAGCGGAAAGCTGGCCACCCTCATGAGGATCTGGGCCAACCTTGAGAACGCCCTGTAGAAGCTTATGAATCCTATGGAGAAAAGACCGGAGACAATGCCGAAGGCCAGCGATATGGCTATCACGGTTATGGTCAGGGGCATTGCCTGGAAAGAAACAGAAGATATTATCGACGGAGTCTTCAGAACGAATGAGGTGAGGTATGAGGTGGCAGAGGCCAAAGCGGAGGGCAGAAACGGGTCCTTTTCAAGATCCCCCCTGTAAGGCAGCTCCAGCGAAAGAAGAAAGCCGCTCAGCGGAGCCTTGAAGAGCGCCGTGAATCCGGCAGCCAGGCCGGTCATCAGTATCGTCTTCTGATCTATCTCAACCCCAAGAAGATCCCTAACCTTTTTCGATATTCCTGCCCCAACAAGAGCTGCTCCTCCCTCTGGGCCTACCGGGGCTCCGAACGCAAAGGAGAGGAACGATGATAGGGCATAAAGCGACGAATCCCTGAGGCTCAGGGATCCCGGGGAGGTGTGATAGTACTCGAGGACCACATCGAACGAGTCCTTTGGCCTCCTCTTCAGGAACATCCGTATTGGAAGGCTTGAAAGGATTATGCTGAGAAACACGAATGAATAGGCCAGGTTGGGAACCGTTGCAAGCGCCCTCTCAAACACTTTCCAGAGCCCGTAGAAGAAATAAAACGCTACGGACACCGCTATACCCACCGCTGCCCCTATAACCATCGGGCCTATCCAGGCGTTTATGCTTGACCATGCTAGTCTTCTTTTCATGACAACACATCAATAATTCCTCCAGCTAATATTTTAATGCTGACATACGCCTCTGTTGAGCTCGGCAGAAAAGTTTGAGGCGAAAACGCTTAAATACGCACGGCGTTTCCTATCTAAATTTATATATGACCGGAGGGGCCGTTTCCTTCAAGGCAAAGCTGAACAACAGGCTCGGACTTCACGCGAGGCCAGCCAGCCTGTTCGTTGAGACCACCAAGAGGTTCCGCTCGAGGATACTCGTGAAGAAGGGGGAGAAGGTCGTTGATGGCAAAAGCATCGTGAGCGTGCTAACGTTGGGGGCTGAGTATGGAGATGAAATTGAGATAACGTGCGAGGGAGAGGACGCAGAAGAAGCCGCAGAGGCTCTGAAGGAGCTGATTGAAAGGCTGCCTGAGCTTGAGGCTGAATAAGGAGCCTGCCTTAACCGGCGGGATCTCCGGCGTTAGAGCACAGGCGATCGTGAGGTTCATCTGCAGAATTTCTGTCCGTCGATTTTTAATAAAATAATAAATGCGCTGCATCCTAAAAATTGTGTGGACAGAACAGAGGAGCTGGTTGAAGAGCTCAGAAATATAGTCGGGGAGGAATACGTCCTGACTAAGCCAGAGCAAGTGATTCCGTACGTGCGCGACGCCTCGTACATAAGGGGAGAGATGCCCCTTGCTGTAGTTCTTCCGGGAAGTGCGGATGAGATATCTAGGGTTCTCAGGCTCTCCAGCGAGAACGATGTTCCTGTGTATGTGAGGGGAGGAGGAACATCTCTTACGGGCTCCTCGGTGCCGCTGGGAGGGATAGTCCTTTCCACCCTCAGGCTGGACAGAATAATCGAGGTTAACGTGAGGGACAGGTACGTGATAGCTGAGGCTGGGGTAAGGCTCAGGGACCTGAGCTACGAGCTCTCGAGGTACGGATATATGTACCTTCCGGATCCTGCAAGCGAAATAGCTGCAACGGTTGGCGGAAGCATATCCACGAACGCAGGAGGGCTAAGGGGAGCCAGATACGGCACAACCAAGGACTGGGTCCTGGGGCTTGAGGTCGTTCTGCCCGACGGAACAGTAACCTGGTTCGGCGAGAAAACGCTCAAGCGCTCTGCAGGATACGACCTTGCATCGCTTATGGTGGGCAGCGAGGGCACCCTTGGCGTGATCACGAAGGCCATACTCAAGATTGCTCCGGCTGAAAGGCCAGAGGCCCTTCTGATGGCCTTCTACGACACCTATGACACGATAAGCGAGGCGATATCGGGTCTAAATGAAAGGGGGGCGGTCCCGATCATGGCCGAGTTTCTGGACAGATCCTCGATGGAGGCGCTTGGGCCTCAGGGATTAAGATATCCCGAGAGGGCGGAGAGCCTTCTGATTATAATGACCGCCGACAGGACGGAGGAGGTGGCCGAGGCCCTAAAAGGCACCGGTCCCATTGAGATAAGGACGTTCAGAGAATCAAGGGAGATTGAGGACGTGCTCAGGATGAGGAGGGGGCTATACTCGTCCCTTCTGACCCAGAGGAAGAGGCCGGATGAGACTATAATAATCGGGGACGTAGTCGTGCCGCCCTCAAGGATATCGAAGGCCCTGAGGGAGATTCAGGGGGCGTCCAGGGAAAGCGGTCTGAGGGTTGCCGTGTTTGGCCACATAGGGGACGGGAACATACATCTGAACGTCTTTGCTTCGCCTGATGAGATGGGGGCCGCCGAGGACCTCCTCAGGAGGACCGCGGAAATAGCCATTAGGAACGACGGCTGCGTGTCGGCGGAGCATGGCATAGGGCTTGAGAAGAGGGAGCTCCTGCTGCTCGAATGCTCCATAAGAAACACGTGCGTAAACGTTGAGCTCATGAAGTCGATCAAGAGGGCATTTGATCCAAGGAACATACTGAACAGGGGGAAGCTGTTCGTTGATTGATGAGCTTCTGAGGGAGACCGGGAACTGCATAAACTGCGGCTTCTGCGAGGCCGCGTGTCCAACTCTTCCGGCATTCGATTACAGGGCCTCGTTCGGGGCAAGGGGGAGGATAAACCTGGCAAGGGAGTTTCTGAGCGGAAGGAGAGAGCTCGAGTACTTGGACTTCTTTGAGTCGTGCCTGAGCTGCTACGCCTGCTACGCCGTGTGCCCTGCGGGGGTCAACGCAGGAAGGGTCAGCGAGATCATGAAGGAGATGATCGCCGATGGCCATCTAGGACATCGGAGGAGCCCAGTTGCAGACATGATAGTAAGAGTGACTGTGAAGTACATGGACCCGCTTGGGCTTGACGAGAGGGAGCTAACGCAATGGGCTGAGGGCATCGAGTTTGACGAGGACAGCGGCGTAATCCTCTACACTGGGCACATGTACCAGCTCATGCCATACGCGAGGAAGCTCAAGGACATGCTGCTTAGGCTGGGGCCCATGAGCGGCCCACTGGCCCGGATAGCTGCGATCGAACCTTCGTTAGTAAAGATGGCAAGAGGCCTTAAGGACCGGGAGCTCAAGAGCAGGATGGACGGCTACCTCAGAAGGATCGCGCTGCTTCTTAAAAGAAAGGGCCTCAGGTTTAACTACCTAGGAAGGGATGAGCCCTATCCCGGAACCCTGATCCTTGACCTGGGTTATGTGAGCGAGTTCAGGAGGTACGCTGAAAGGGTCGTGGAAATCTTCAGGTCCAGGGGGGTGGAAACCATAGTAACCGTGGATCCGCACACGTATGATCTCTTAATCAATAAATACCCTGAATACGTGAGAGGCTTTGACTTCGAAGTGAAACACTATCTTGACTACGTTGATCCTGAGGATCTGGTCAAAGGGGACCGGAGGATAACGCTTCACGAGCCGTGCCACTTCGTACGGCACACGGAGTATGACAGGCCAAGAAAGCTCCTAGAGGAAAGGTATCGACTTGTGCTTCCCGCTCACAGCGGTAGGAACACGTACTGCTGCGGGGGTCCCATAGAGTTCCTCTATCCTGGGAGCTCGGAGAAAATAGCAAGAAGAAGGCTTAAGGAGCTCAGGGATACCGGGGCTGAACTGGCAGTTACGGCGTGCCCGATATGTTATTCCAACCTCTTCGCGGAGGGCTACGTCGCAGACATCCCCGAGCTTCTCAACGTTTGATATAATTAAATTCTAAATTACTTATAGAAGCACTTCACAAAAACAAAAAAAATTGCATTATTGTTGCGCTGACTCTTTTACTTCTTTCCGAGTATCCTGTAGAGCTTCGTCCCGCAGACTGGACAGACTCCTACTATTGCCTTCCTTCCGTTCTTGAGGGTTACTTCCTGTGGGTTCTTAATTTCCCTCTTCGCCCTGCACTTGACGCAGTATGCCTCTACCATTTGAGCTCATTCTTAAGAGGGCCTAGCTTATATTTAAAGGCTCTAGCATAACAAAAGTTGATCTTTAGTTAAATTGGAATACTGTTTAAATTCTTTTTCAAGAACGCGCTTAAAGATCAAAAAATAAATAAATGAATTTTCCAGCTATTTCTGCGATTTTAAGATACGTAGAAGGTCGGCGAGTTGATCGTGTAGCCCGTTGTGGTGGTCAGCTCAACGTAATAGGAGTGTCCTGACGGTAATCCTCGACTATTAGTGCCAGTAACATTGATTGTAAATTTAACAACGCTGTTTGGTGATACTGTAAGCGAAGGAGAAGATAATGAATACGTACCTACATACGTTCCATCTGAGGAGTATACGTATGAATTATTAACGAAAGTTACCGGCGATGTTCCGAAGTTCTGGACGTAGAGCGTTATTATATTACTGCTATTATACGATACCGCTGTTATTTTAACGTTGGGAACCGATGAGGAGGACGTGGAAGTCAGGCTGGAGATGTACCCCGATACGAAGCTGTACAGCAGTATTCCCGCTACCACCGTTATAACGATCAGGATCAGCGTTGCTATTATCGGCGAGATTGCCTTTCTCTTTCTGAACCTGGCATGCATTTTATTTTTACAGTACGTGCTTTTCTTAAAAAATTTTTTGTTTAAACTCTTTTATAAAACGATCAAATGTGTTCGTTTTTAGGGCTTTCTTGTTTAGCTTACACCGCGCAGTACTTGCGCCACGCCTTCTCGTATATCTGCCCGTTTCTCAGCATCATCATTATTATCCTCACCGCCTCCTCGTTGGTGAACTTCCCTGTCTTTACCAGCTCGTCTATGAGCTTCCTCTCCTCCACCGGCTCGTTGTTCGGGCCGCACAGGCTCTTTATGGTCTCAAGAGCTATCTGAAGCTTGGTCCTCTCGCTCGCGGGCTTCCCCTGAAGTATGCCGCCGATGTCCATCTTCCTGCTTCTCACGTCTATTCCTACGGTCTCGAGCATCTTCCTCACAAGGGCTATAGCCCTCTCGGCGTCCTCGGCATCGGCAACGGGCTTGAGAAGGAGCCTCGCCCTTGCAAGCGTGAGCCTTATCAGCGTTTCGAGCTGCCTGGCCGTTATCGCTATGGTTCCCTCCTGGCTCATGCTCCTCATCTGGAGATAGAACTCCTTGATCCTCTTTGATGCCTCCTCGCTCAGAACGGGGTTGACCCTCTTCGTGTACGCGATGTACTTCCTGAGCAGCATGAAGTCTATTGGCGGTGCCATCCTGTAGGCGCTCTTCCTTCTTATCTCCAGTATGTGGTCGGCAAGCTTTTCATCGCTCTCCTTTTCCGGGATGTCCCTGACCACGTATATCAGGTCGAACCTGTTGAGGAGCGGTATAGGAAGGCTTACGTTCTCGTAGAGGTTCTTGTATGGGTCATACCTTCCGAAGGCCGGGTTTGCTGCTGCAAGTATGGACGTCCTGGCGTTGAGCGTTGCCACGATTCCGCCCTTCGCCACGCTGACCGTCTGCTGTTCCATCACCTCGTGAAGAACGCTCCTGTCCTCTGGCTTCATCTTGTCGAACTCATCGATGCACGCTATGCCCTGGTCCGCCAGAACAACTGCTCCCGCCTCGAGCATCATCATCCCGTTGCTCTCCTTTACCACGGCAGCGGTAAGTCCTGCGGCCGTCGATCCCCTCCCGCTTGTGTAAAGCGCCCTCGGAGCAAGCCTCGATATGTACTTGAGAAGCTCCGACTTCGCCGTCCCTGGATCTCCCACGAGAAGCACGTTTATGTCCCCCCTGAGCGTCTGGCCGTCGGGAAGCGTTACCTGAGGAGATCCAACCGCGAGAAGCAGCAGCGCCTCCTTGATGTCCTCGTGCCCGTAGATCCCTGGAGCCACCGAGTTTATCAGCATCTCATACGCGTTCGGGTTCCTGGCTATCTCCAGGATCTTGGCCTCGTCCTCCGGGGTTATCTCTATCTTCTCGTTTCCCCGTGCCAGCTCCTCTATCCAGAGGCCCTCAAGCTTTATCTTGAAGAGGCTTGTCTGCGCGTTCCTCCTTCCCTTCTCCTGTTCGGCCCTGATTATTCCCGTCACGACAACCCTGTCTCCAGGCCTTGAAACGTTCACGAGGTCTCCCTCGATTTCGATGTCTATGTACTGCGGAAGCTGTCCCGGGGGCAGCTCCTCAGGCAGCTCCTGAATCCTTATGACCTGATAGTCGGTGAAGACGCTCCGCGACCTGTCGAGCTCGAGCTCCTTCTCCCCACACTCCATGCACTTCGGAGGCTTCCTGAGAGACGTGCCGTGCTGGGGGACCATGTTCAGGTGCCCCCTTGGGCACACGAAGGCGGCTATCTTGAGAAGGGGCATGACCTCTGAGGTCCTGACCACCATTCCACCAACTGAAACGAGCCTGTCTATGTACTTCGAGCTAACGCTTCTCAGGTTGAGCCTTTCAGAAAGCCCCCTTATCCTTACCCTGAACTCGTTCTTTACCTCCTCGGCGTAAACCGGGTTCTCGACCTTCAGAGTCTCGAACGCGGCCCTGGATAGCTCGCTCAGGGCAACGTCTGGGGACTCAACAAGCATCACGGCAAGGTCCGGGTCGAACTTTAGTATGTCCTGGTAGTCTATAACAACCGACTTCCTCTCCTCTGCCGCCAGCTTGGATATCTGGTCCCTGTACTTGTACCTGCCATCGGGTCCCCTGAAGCTCTTCAGGAACAGCTCGAACTGATCGTACAGCTTTGACTGTGTGTAGACCATCAGCCCTCACTTATTACGTTCGAGTACCACCCCTCTATCTCGGACTTGATCTTCCTGTAGAGCATGATCTCCTCTTGCGTAAGGAGCGAGGATAGCTTCTCCGGCTCTACGCCCTGAACCGCCATCTGAACTATCTTGTTGATCCTTATTTTAATCAGATCATAAACATACATTTTTATCCTTTGGTCATCTTTTTTTAACTTCACGTAAAGAGAGAACTTCTGGTAGAAGTCCTGGGGGAGGGGCCCTAGCTGAAAAGCCCCCAGCATCTTCTCCTTGTTGAGAGCGTTGAACACCTCTACTTCGAACTCCTCAGTATCCACCTTTATGAGGCCCCTCTCTGCCAGGGCCGGGGCTAGCCACAGCCCAACGTCAACTATCTCGCCCTTCTTCGGGCCGTTTATGTTTATGTAGTCGAACTTGAAGTCCGGCCTGTCTGCGGCGAACTCGGCCTTTATGGAGCCCAGTCGGCCCAACATCCTCATTAGCCTGAGATTAGCGCCAAGATCCTCGCACATCATTATCCTCGTACGTTCTCCGCTGATATAACGTTAACTTAACAAACGCCCCCAGCCGAGGAGCTCCATGATAAAATGAGCGACAAGCCCCGTCATCCAGGTCTGGAAGGAGGTCAGGTTAAGTTTAATTATATCCTAACGAATAACGGGGATGTAAGATGTTCAGGATGAACAGGGATATGCGGAGGATGCTCGAGAAGATGGGCGTCAAGATAACCGAGCTGCAGAACGTCAGGGAGGTCATAATAAGGACCGATAAGGAGGAATACGTGATCAGGGAGCCCGCGGTTAACCTTGTATCCATGCAGGGAACTACAAGCTTTGAAATAATAGGGGGAACGGTAACCAGGAGCGAGCTGAAAAAGGAGGAGCCACAGCAGCCCCAGATTAAGGAGGAGGACGTAATTCTCGTTGCAAGGGAGGCCGGGGTCAGCAGGGATGAAGCCGAGAGGGCTCTGAGGGAATCCAACGGGGATATAGCGCTCGCAATCCTTAAGCTTGAGGAAAGGAAGAGATCCTAAATTATATATTGCTCAGGACCGCCTGAACCTGAAGCCAATCTCTATGTTGACCGTCGGTGGGAAGTTTATCTTGGTCAGCTGGGCCATAACCCTTTCGTTGTAGGCTATTTCTATCAGCCTCCTGTGCAGCCTCAGCTCCCACTTGTCGTACGTGTGCGTTCCCTCCCCGGATGGGGCCTTTCTCACCACGACCAGGAGCCTCTTGGTGGGAAGGGGGATGGGGCCGATTACCTTTACCCCTATCTTCTCAGCCATCTCCTTGATGGCCTTGCTGACGTTCTCTATGTCCTCAAGGCTGCTTGATGTGAGCTTGATTCTAGCTATCTGATCCATCCCAATATACCAAAAGGGCCCCTTTATATTTACTTTACGCACCTTTAGCCTATTTTGCCGGCGTTGAACGCGTCGACGAACTCGTTGTAGATGTCAATGTACTCCTTGGGTGAAAGCGGCGTTTCGTACCTCAGCCCGCACGATCCACAGACAACAACCCACCTGTCGCTCTGCCTCATTACCCTGACAGCTATGGCCCCACATCTAGGACATCTAAGGATCTTAGGAAGGGTCCTCTTTACTGGCTTAATTACTCTCCTCTTCTTTCTTGTCATAAATAAGCTCCTATAAAGAAACGTATTAACGTTGTGGTCCTAAAATGGCTTACCTGTAGGACTTCTGCTCCCTTCTCCTTGCTCCAGGTCCGCCGAACTTCTTCGGCTCCTTCTGTCTCTCGTCGCCTATCAGCAGGTGCCTGTCGTAGCTCAGTAACTTCTGCTTGATGTCCTTCTCGTCCTTGAAGTAGTCCACTATGGCCCTGGAAATGGCTATTGCCGCCGCGTATGCCTGTCCTATCTGGCCTCCTCCTCTGGTCTTCACCCTGATGTCGACCTTGAAGCGGTTGTTTCCAAGGAGCTTTATCGGAACGCTTATAATTGACCTGATCGCCTCTGGAAGCGCCTCAAGAAGCATCCCGTTATATCTCACTACCCCCGTCCCTGGGGCTATCGTAGCAAACGCCTTGGCCTTCTTTCTTGACCCCGAGTAGACCCTTCTCTTTAGCCTAGTTGACATCTCCCTTCCACCCCAGCTCTCTAGCCAGCTCGCCCAACATTATGTAATCTGTCGGGAAGCCCCTTGCGATTGCCTCCTCCGGTTTGTAGAGCGATACGTTTTTGAACTCCTCGGGCAGCCCATGGTAAACTATGAGGTTCTTGAAGGCTGCCCTTCCCTTGGGCTTCCTGAAGGGGAGCATTCCCCTGACCACTCTCCTGAAGATCCTGTCGGGCCTCCTGTAGTGCCTGGGCGTGTGTACTGGGTTGACTATGCTGGTTATCTCGAGCTTCTGCTTCCACTCCACTATAACCGACCTCCGGTTGCCTGAGATCAGTATCTTCTCGGCATTGAAGACGTAGACCTTCTTGCCCTGGAGAAGCATCTTCGCTATGGCGCTAGCTAGTCTTCCCATGACTGTTCCCGATCCATCTATGTAAACTACTTCACTTGACAATTATGATCCCTCCCTGATCCTTGTACTTTCTTGCGAACTCGTCGATCATTAGGGCTTCGCCTCCCGCTTTATTTATCTTTTCCTTGGCGGCCCTTGAAAACCCAAAGGCTCCGACGTGCACCTTCTTCGTGAGGCTGCCGCCTCCGAGGACCTTCCCGAGCACCACCACATATGCTCCGTCAGGCACAAGCCTCTCTATCTTGGATACGTTCACAACGTGCTTGAGGGCGCTCTTCGAGCCCTCCTTGTATACAGCCCTCCATATGGGCCTTCTCGTCTCCCTGTAAGCTTCCCTGAGCGACTTAAGAGCCTCTATGTTCTCAGCCATCAGATCTCATCAACCCTCCTCTCAAACTCATCAAAATCCTTTATCATAAGATTAACGCTCTCCAGCACTATGTCCTTCGCCTCTAGCTGTCCAACGCTCTCAACGCTCAGGATGTAGCTGTTTGGCTCCTCGCTTATCTCTATGCTTTCCCTGTCGACCTTAAGGCACTCCTCGCAGAAGGTGCAGGCGTACCTGTTCTTAACCTTAAGCTCCCCGCCGCTCACCTCAAACACGTCGCGGGGACAGGATTCCGCTATCTCCTTGGCCTTATGCGTCTTTGGATTCTTTATGATGATCAGGGGGGTTGGCTTAACAACCGATTTTGAGGTTGGGCTGTACTTGCTGTGCTGCTTTCCCTTTCCCAGCCTTGCATAGGCCTCCAGCTTTACGTTCTGCTTTGGGGCCAGCTTTATTATCGGTATCTCGTTGGATATCGGCCTGACCTCCTTGTCCTCTACCGAAACCAGATCTCCCGAGTAGACGGTTCTCGTAGCGTTGTCCGCGCTTGCATCCAGAACGAACATCAGCTGGGCCTGTCCTGCCTCTATGTACTTCTTGGGCGTCCTCAGAGGTATGAGCCCAAGCCTGTGGGCTATTACCTCGTCGTACACCAGGGAGCTGTTCTCAATTATTACAACGTCCTCTATTGCAAGTGTTGGAACCTCGGACATCGCGTACCTTCTTATTCCGTTAACCAAGTCAAGCGGGTAGGAATCTATCCTCAGGGTCAGGTTCAGCTTGTCGTGCTCGATAACTTCCACCGTCATTTAAGTCCTCCTGCCCCTCCTTCCACCCGGAGGTCTTGTGCTGTCGTGCGGAATCGGCGTGACGTCCTCAATCCTTCCTATCTTAAATCCTGCTCTTACCAGAGCCCTTATTGCAGCCTGGGCCCCTGGACCCGGGGTCTTTGAGCCCGTGCCGCCCTCTCCCCTTACGTATATGTGAAGGGCCGTTATCCCCTTTTCCTTGGCCACCGCTGCTGCGGCAGAGGCGGCCTTCATGGCAGCATAGGGAGAGCCCTCCAGCCTGTCGGCCTTGACGTGCTGTCCTCCGCTGCTGAAAGCTATGGTTTCTGCTCCTGAAAGGTCAGTGATGTGAACTATGGTGTTGTTGAAGCTGCTGTAGATGTGGGCTATGCCCCATCTCTCCTCCTGAGGCGCTTCCTGAGCCTCCGTTTCCTGCTTCTGCGCTGCTTCAGCTTCCTCCTTCTTCTCCTCGCTCATGCCTCCTTCACCCTGATCAGGTTCTCCTCATCCCTTCCCACAAGATACCCGGGCCTGTTTACAACCCTGTCCCCTATCATTATCTTTTTATGGACTACGAGCTGCCTTGCCTGATGGATCGTCTTTGCGATCCCCTTCTTAAGCACCATCGTCTGAAGCCTCCTTTCAAGGAGATCCTCGACCGTTAGGTTAAGGATGCTGTCGAGGTTGAGTTCCCCCTCCTCTAACAGGCCCATCTGATAAAGCCTGGTTATGAGCATCTTCTCCTGCTCCCTCCTGATTTCCTCGTGTGTTCCAAGAAGCATCCTAGCCTGCCTCCTTATATCGGAGACTATTGTGGATGCCTTCCAGAGCTCCCTCTTGTTCTTCAGCCCATACTTTCCTATCAGCTCGAGCTCCCTCTGAAGCGTCGCCCTATCCCAAGGATTTCTGGGAGTTGAATAGGTCTTCTTGGGCTTCTTGGGGTCTCCCATTTACTTCTCACCCTCCTTCTTCTGGGCCTGCTGCTGAGAAGCTGCCTGCTGCGCAGTGGCCTTCTTTCTAACTCCAACCGTCTGTCCCTTCCTTCCAGTAGTCCTTGTCCTCTGCCCTCTGACCTTGAGGCCAAGAGAGTGCCTGAAGCCGCGCCAGGAGTTGACGGTCTTCTCCCTCTCTATGTCCTCCTTGATCTTCAGCACAAGGTCGCTCTCCAGAAGATGGAGGTCCTGGCCGGTTTCGAGATCCTTCCTCCTGTTTAGAAGCCATCCAGGAAGGTTCAGCGATTTTGGATTCATTATGACCTTCTCAAGGGCCTGAAGCTGGGAGTCGCTGAGCCTGCCAAGCCTCATCGAGGGGTCCAGCCTAAGCGCTCTAACGATAGCGTATGCAAGAGTGAAATTAATGCCCTTAATATCCCTCAGGGCAGCAAGTAAAGGCTTTGTCCCGTTTAGATCTCTGCCCGCCATTCTGATTATAGCTTTAACCTGAGGTTGCGAAGACATCCGCTTTCGTTAATACGCACGATATTTATAAATCTGACTATGAACTTATGAAACGTGAGGCTTGGAGCCCGATTATGAAGTTGTGGTCATTGGAGCTGGCCCGTCGGGATCGGCCGCTGCAAGGGCGGCGGCTTCAAAGGGAGCGAGGGTCCTGCTGATTGAGAAGGACACCGAGGTGGGAATCCCGGAGATATGCGGTGGCCTTGTGAGCTCATCGGGGCTTGAAATGATTGGGTCTGGCTTCGAGAGCGCAGTAAGGACTAGGGTGAAATTCGGTAAGGTCTTCGTCGGAGATGAAGGGTTTGAGTTTGGCTTTGATCAGGAGCTCATAGTCCTTAACAGGGAGCTTTTTGATAAGCTGATGGCAAGGAGGGCGGTTGAGGCCGGCTCAGACGTTGAGCTCGGCAGCTATGCCATTTACAGCAGGAAAAACGGCGTAAATGCCGTTTACATCAAGGGAAGGAAGCTCACGGCAAAGCACGTGATCAATGCTACAGGCGTATCTGGGTACCCTCTTAAAGATGAGGTGGTTCGGGCAACCCAGATTGTTTATGCGGTTAAGGAGAACTACTACGAGGGAATAGCTGTTTATATTAATAAGGATATTATGCGCAGGCTTTTTGCCTGGTACATACCGTACGGGGATGGTATGGCCAAGATCGGGGCCGTGGGCCCCCTGGATCAATCACTTAGGATCATCGAGAAGGCTGCGGCCCTTGTGGGCGTCAGGGGGAGGCCGATAAAGGTGTTCAGCTCGGGGATAGTCGTTGGAGGTCCCTATACCGAGGCCAATGATGAAAGCTACGCGCAGATAGGGGATGCTGGCGGTCAGGCCAAACCAACTACCGGCGGAGGGATAGTATTTGGCGCTCTTGGGGGAATTTATGCGGGATCGCTTGCTGCAAATGGGCAGCTGAAGAGATACAACAGCGAGTTCTATGAGAGAGGGCCGGGCAAGGATCTTTACAGGCAGCTAAGAATAAGGGAAGTATACGAGGCGCTGGACAACAGGGCATTATCGAAGGCCCTCAGGCTGATCAAGGATTCTGGGATAAGCATCTCTGGAGATGAGTTCGATTATCACTCAAAGCTAATGAAAAGGGTGCTTAGCGATCCCCGCCTGATCCTCAGACTGGCCGAGATCCTCCCTTCGGCCCTTCTGTCCTATCTCAGGTCCTCGCTTTTCAGCTGAACCACCTTCTTGCCCTTCTCCTGAGGAACTATCCTGAGCTTTGCGCCCGCAAACTCCCTGTAAAACTCGGACCCATCAAAAATCCTGTCAAGGAAAATCGCCAGGGCGGCCACTTCTGAATGAGGCTGCGTGCCTATCGATATGTTGTAGTCGGACATTCTGTAGACCTCTATCGGCACCTTTTCGGATCCAATTATGACCAGGATGTCCCTCCCTGCCCTTTTAAGCTCGTCGAGCTTCTCCGGAAGGGGTATTCCGTACATCGTGAGGTTTACGACAATCTCTCCCCTGTCCTTTGCCATTCTTATTGTGTCCTTCCAGCTGTCAACGAACTCTACGAAGAAGCTGCCGCCCCACGTTTCGTTAACTTTCCTTATCGACGAGGCCACGCTCTCATCACGATCTCCATAGATGTACATTCCAGAGGCGCCGAAGGCCCTTCCCACAAGACCGCAGTGCGTAGTTACCCTCTTGTCCCTCTCCTTTCTGTGAAAAAGCCTGAGAACTTCAACCTTCATTCTTCCTGCCCAGCTCCCTCAGGGCCTTCAACGCGTTTGCATAGTTGAGCGCTATCCTTGAGGCCTTCTCTTCATCGGCCTCGTTCTTCAGGACGGCAGCTAGCCGCTGCTTTATCATGTCCTCTATGTCCTTAAGCTCGGCCGGCCTGAGCTCGGCTTTGGCCTCAAGGTCCTCGATGCTGTTTATGTTGTCGCAGTTGGGGCAGAAAGTTCTGCCCTTATACCTTACGAGTATGCCTCCGCACTTTGGGCATGGCTCAGCCAGCAGGGTTCCTCCCCTTCTAAGTATCTCCGCAACGAGCTGCCTTTTTTCCTTTGAAAGCATCGTGCTTTTCTAACGTGCGGAGCGATTTAGCCTTAACTATAATCTCGGCGGCTACTTAATTTTATAATTAATACTTAAATGCGCGTTCTTTTTTTCTCTTGATAGGTGCGAACTAATGCAGATAGAGGAGCTTTTCAACGAAATAGTTGCCGAGGTTATACCCAATTTTGATGAGTTCCTGGTTAACAGGCTGATGAGCTACGGCAACGACGAGCTATCCCGTATGGCGATTTATTCTATTGGGGGAGGCAAGAGGATCAGGCCTCTTATACTTGCTCTTGTTAACAGAAGCCTCGGCCAGAAGGAGGACGTTATGAACGCCGGGTTCTCAATCGAGCTCATGCACAGCCTTTCGCTTATACACGATGACGTAATTGACAAGGAGGTAAGCAGAAGGGGTAATCCGCCCTTCTACAAGACGTACGGGATAGACAGCTCCCTTTTGATCACCGATTACATATTTGGAGTCGTGATAGACCTGATAAACCAGTATCGAAGACCGGAGCTGATAGACGTCCTTGCAAGGACGAGCATAAGCATGAGCGTAGGAGAGTTCAAGGAGCTTTCGCTTTTCAGGGAGGACAGAGCGGTTAGCTTACAGGAGTACATGGACGTTATAATAAACAAGACCGCCTCTCTTTTTGGAGCCGCTGCTAAGCTCGGGGCCCTTTTATCGGCCCTTCCCTCGTTCGCAGAGCCGGCGTACGAATTCGGGGAGAGCCTTGGGATCATATATCAGATAAAGGACGACATGAAAGACAAGGGAAAGGTTTTCAATGAGCTGATTAACAGGCTCGATAGCGAGGACCAGATGGCTCTCGAAGAGGTCCTGAGGAGCCACTACAGGAGGGCCATGTCCCGTCTAGAAACCTTTCCAAACAACAAGTACAGGACAACCCTTGAAAACATAACCAGCACGATATACAAGGCCTGATCTAGATCATGGAGTTTGTGGTTGAGTTCTGGGGACACAGGAACGTTACTGCCCTCCACCCCACTACTATTGAGGTCACAAAGGAGGGGCATCTGACCCCACGGGGGGACTGCATAATCGGAGTTAGAGCTTCTGCGAGCGTTAACGATCTCCCTCCCGAAATGAAGAGGGAGATAAGAAGCGGCAAAATTATGGAGATTCAGATAGTGGTTGAAGACCAACGATTCTCGCTAACCGCTTTTGGACACCGCGATCTAAGCCTTTCACATCCTACTGACATAGTTATAAGGAAGAGCTCGTTCATTTCAGACAGAACCCTCGCAATAAGAAGCAGCGCGGCGGCGATCGACGTTCCGCGCAACATCATCAGACTGCTGCAGCAGGGCAGTCCAGGAAGGATGATAATAAGAATCCAGTGAGCTGGCCAGTTACTCCCATTTTATATCCTCTCCAAGAAGCCTCAGCGCGTCTATCAGGCCTTCTGCGTATGCGGCCTGCATAAGTGCCGTAGATGGATCCCCCTGCGCCAGAAGCTCCTCGGCGTCCCTGAGATATAGCTCGGAGTTCTCGAAAACGTCCCTGTATTTATCGATCAGCCGCTGATCCGCCTTTTTAACGGCGTTCCTGGTCTTCTTGATGATGGTAAAGGCCCTTAGCTCTGCGGTGCTTTTCTTTACGTTGGATTTAACCTTAAAACCTAGAGCCTCCAGCGCTTCCTCCTCAGTAAAGTGAAGCTCCCCAGGTATCACCAGCGAGAAGGGCTCCTTTATCTGAGGCTTCTCCTTCCCCAGCTCTCCCAGAGTGCCCGCCATAATATGCTGATCCTTCCTGCCGGCTCTGCTGACCGCGATCAGATATGTATCGTCGGAAAAGAAGCCCTCCTTGAAGTTCTTTTCGGCGG
Source organism: Nitrososphaeria archaeon (assembly GCA_049976505.1). Taxonomy (GTDB): domain Archaea; phylum Thermoproteota; class Nitrososphaeria; order Conexivisphaerales; family UBA164; genus CAYFFZ01. The sequence goes on from JBMFIC010000003.1 coordinate 25,858, forward strand.
CAGATAGATCTTCAAGAAGGTCTCCCAGGCTGCCGTTGTATCCCGTGGGTATAATTACTGAGTGCCTTCTTAGCTCAAGCGTCCTGCCAACCTGTCTGTAGATATAATTTCTTGAGCCGACGTCTCCCCTGAGAATGGAGCCGATAAACCCGAGCTTGTACGCGTGCAGCCCACACTCACCAAGCACGGCGTTGATAAAGCTTGAGGAGTAGACTGTTCTCACCTGGATGCCCCTTCTCATGGCCAGAACCCTCAGAGACTGGTGAGTGGTTGCTATGTACGGATCCCCATACACCAGCAAGCACACCACCCCTTCAGATGCTTCGCTGAGGATTTTCTCCGGGCTTTCAAGATCCTCCCTGTCTGCGCGGATCGCGCCCAGGGCCTCCTCCAGCCATCCTATTTCGTCTTCGTCCATATGTGTGGTGTAAACGTCAACGTACGTTCTTGCTCCCCTGCACAGCTCAAACAGGCTCATAGGGGCGGTTGTTCTTGGGCTTACTCCCAGTCCCGCAATTATAAGCATGAGGGTTAATGGTCTGGCTCGCTTAATATGTTTCTTCAAGAAAATGCTTGAGCTGTTCAGTCCATAACTATCATTGAAAGCGTTGATCTTACCTTCTCAAGCCTTCTGATCTTCCACGTTATGATCTCCTTTACCTGTTCCATGGACTCTGCCTCTACCTTAGCTATGATGTCATATACGCCATATACAAGGTATACCTCCTTTACGCCTGGTATGTTCTTGAGCTCCTTCAGCACATCCCCCTCGTATCCCATGTCCGTGTTAATTAATACGTAGGCGGTAGCCATAAAAATAATAAAGAGGTTTCTGTTATAAACTTTGCCTTTAATAAAAACGCAGCTTTGTTTTTATAAGTTGTCCGTTTCGAAGGTCAGCAAACGGGATATGTTTTTATTTGTTCAAAAAAAGAGTGCTTTTGGTATGATTGTCAGCGGTAGGGAGCTGCTTGAGGCGGACATGTTCATAAGGCTGTTAGATGCTAATTCTCTCAGCGTCCTTGCCCTTATAGGGACAAGAGTTGCGCTGGTTCGTGATCTCGAAGCTAAGCCGAGCCGGTCAGGGAAGGTTAAGCTATACAGGTACAGGTATGACCCCGAAAGCGATTTCAGGGCGCCTCTGATTGTTGCTTCTCCTAAAAACTATAGGGATGCCCTTGCCTACGTCAGAAAGCACCCAAACAGGGTCCTTGCGGTGATCGCCGATCTGAATGGCTTTACGATGGATCCAAAAGCCCACGGCGATTTCATAAAGCTCCTCAGAGAGACCTACAGGATACCCCTGCTTTACGCAAGCGGCGCCAGGTCCGCCATGGATCTTGCTCCGCCGCCGGTCCTCAGAAGAGCTCTTACCCTGTACTTCGAAGAGGATGGGTTTGAAAGAAAGAAAATGTACAGGGGTCTCTTTGAATCCCTTCCCGCGCTTCTGGAGGATGGGAGGTTCTTTGAAGAGGTTTAGAACAAGGTACGTTCTTGCTCTCGTTGATGATGCCGATCCTAAAAGGATCCTCGAGGCCCTCAACAGCGCAATAGCTACGCTTGGGGGCGAGTCCTTAGTCTACAGGGTTGAGGCCAGGATCGTAGGGCTCTTTGGAAGAAACAGGGTCTTGTTAAAATTCAATTACCAGGAGGCCAGGAAGGAGGACCTGTTGTTTGCCGTGTTTCTTATGAGAAGGTTCGGGGTCAGGGCGGTACCGCTGAGGACCTTCGGCACGATAAAGTCAGCAAAGGAGAAGGCGCGAAATTTAAAAACAAAACTGTAAATCGTTTTGTTTCTCTTGCGGTTCGTTGCTCTGCTTTTAGCTAAGCTTTTATATGCTGTTTGAAATTATTAATAGTGTAAATGCAGCTGCAGAAAAAATATGAGAGCGTAGCGTATGTTTTAGATTTCAAGCTAAATGCTGAATCTGTTACTGTAAGGGGAAAGAGAGGAACGATAATTCAGTCTATAGGTAGTGATTATTTCATGCTCCTGGAGCTACTGGGCATGCCAAACACAAGCTTCGTAATTTTGGAGAAGGTCAACATAAGCAAAGAGAAGAGAGACAAGATACTCAGCGTCCTTGGCAGGCTGAAGTACGAGGATCTCAGCCCCATAGCCAAGAACACGCTTCCGCAGGCCGTTGAGCTTATAGTAAGGGAGAACGAGCAGAGGTTCGTTAGCTTCTTCAACATGGCAATGCCAGTAACCCCAAGGCTGAACTCACTTGAGCTTATACCGGGCATAGGCAAAACCCTGATGAACGCGATCATAAAGGAAAAGGAAAAGAAGCCCTTCTCGAGCTTCAAGGACATAGAGGAAAGGATTGGGCTGAAGGATCCCGCTAAGAAGATTACGGAGAGGATCATTGAGGAGCTCAAAGGAAATCAGCAGATCTACCTCTTCGTAAAACAGTTTAAGGAGTGAACGGGGTTTTAAATTACCGTTAAATATTACCAAGCTGGATGATAGTAAATGAACGAGCTGCAGATCATTGAGATTATCAGGCAGCTCTTCGAAACTAAAGATTACCCGCTGACGGACGACGTTGCATACCTGCCAAACGGCCTGGCCTTTAAGGTTGATATGCTTGTTAAGAGCACGGACGTCCCAAAGGGCATGAGCTGGTATCAGGTGGGCAGAAAGGCTCTGGTTTCGGTTCTCTCGGATGTTTCGACCAAGGGAGTTAGGCCTGAGTTTATGATGCTCAGCTTGGCGCTCAGAAAGGGAATCACGGAAGAACAGATAAGGGATATGCTGAGGGGCATAAAGGACCTGTCGGTTAGGTATAAAATAAAACTCATAGGAGGAGACGTTAACCGGGCCAAGGATCTTGCCATCGACTGCGTTGTTTTTGGAAGCTATAAGAACAGGGTCTTCAGAGGAGGAGCAAGACCGGGAGACCTGATATACGTTACTGGCGAGTTTGGCCTGACGGCTGTTGGCCTTGACTTTCTTCTCAAGGGAAAGGATATCAAAAACAGCAGGCTTAAAGAGCTGGCCCTTAAATGGGTTTATGAGCCTGAGCCTCCAATTGAGTTCAATCTTGATGTAGTTGAATCGGGGCTCATAACTTCCTCTATGGACTCCAGCGATGGTTTGGCTTTTACGCTAAACGAAATGGCCGAGCAGAGCGGCCTGCGTTTTCTGATTGAGAACTATCCGATGAGTGAAGAAATAATAAAAATGATAAAAGAGGAAGGAAGAGATCCCCTTTCCGATGCAATGTACGGGGGAGAAGAATACCAGATGGTATTTACCGTGCCTCCTGAAAAAGAGCAGGAAGTGATAGAAAAGGCAGAGGAACACCACGTAGTTATTCACAGGATAGGCCACGTAGTTCAAGGAAAAGGCGTCTACTTTGCAGGCGCTAACAGGAACATTAGGAAAAGAGGATGGATCTTCACTTTTTAACTTTTTTCTTCAGGAGCGTTACGTTCTGAATTTCTCTCAGCTGGTATACCCATTCCCTTCCCTCCTTTCTTCTCACCAGTTCTCCTCTGTCGTTCATTCTTCTGAGATACGTTGAAATTATAGGAAGCTTGACGCTTATACTGTACCTGTCCTCAAGAACGGATTGGATGTCCTTTGACGTGAACCCCGTTAGGGGCATTTCCCTTATTATCTTTCTTAAAAGGCTGTAGAGGTCGCCGTCCGCCACTGTAATATCCTCGGCCTTCTTTTCCTGTTCACTTTCGGAAATAAGCTCGTAAAGCTCGAGAAGCCTGAGAACCTTATCCTTTTCTATATTCCCCTCTACTTTAAAGAGGTATTTCGCTCCATTCTCGTCCTCAAATTCCAGCTTTATTGCCTTCCTCGGCAACTTTTACTTAATATTTGTTAACAGCCCTTTAAAATAAAATTAAAGGCAAATTTTTGTTAACAAGTTATCAATCGCCTTTCTTTTAACTTCTGACCTTAACATACTTTAACAACAGCTATATTACTGTGTTCTATCTTTGAGGCTCCACAGGCTCCAGAGGAAATGTAGGGGTCGATTAACGGTTAATGACGGATAACAGAGCTCCAGTAGCTCCAGAGGAAACTAAGGGGTTCTCTTAATCATGTATAATCACTCAGATTAACAGAATCTTAACACATAGATTAATTAGACCCTCGCCCCCCATTTCCTCTGAATCCTCTTAAAATCAGCCTTTCTATTATAGAATGATTTTTTGTTCATAGAAATTAGGTTAATTTTATTTTATTGATGGTGAATATTTTTTGTTTTTATGTTTTTAATTTACTGATATTATAAATATTCATCGTTAAAAAGATGCAGAGGAAAACAAGGGGTGTAGGGGTTAATGTCCGATTTTCTTAATGAAATCTTCAATAAGGTAGCTTCTGGAAAATCGATATTCAAGAACAGAGAGGTTTTAAGCATAGATTATATTCCGGACAGGATACTTTTCAGAGACGAGCAGATAAAAAGAATAGGAGAGGCCCTCTCACCCATCATAAAGGGCTCCAAACCTTCGAATCTGCTTCTTTATGGAAAAACGGGCACCGGAAAGACCATGGTGGCAAGGTACGTCATTAACAGGTTGATGGGTTACGTTAAGGAAGCATCAACAGTCTTTGCTTATGTTAACTGCCGAATCAGTGGAACCCCCTACAGGGTTCTTAGTGAGGTAGCTGAGTTTATGGGACTGAAGATACCGTTTACTGGCCTCTCTATAAGTGAAGTTCAGAAAAGAATATTCGACCACATGATCAAGGAGAAGCTTAAGCTCCTTCTGGTCTTGGACGAGATAGATTTTCTTCTCAACTCACCAACAAAAAAAGACGTTGGTAACGACATACTCTATCAGTTAACAAGGTACGACAGCATATATTTCGTGCCGGGAAGCTTTATTACGCTGGTCGGGATCTCAAACGATCTCAAATTCGTCGAATATCTGGAGGGAAGAGTTTACAGCAGTATCAGAGCAGAGGAGATACTTTTTCCTCCTTATACCGCCGACGAGCTCCGCATGATACTTAAGGAAAGAGTTAAGGAGGCTTTTGTGGATGGAGCAGTAGGAGATGAGATAATTAACCTTATAGCCGCCTATTCAGGCAGTGAGCACGGAGACGCGAGAAGGGCTGTAGATCTGCTGAGGGTTTCTGGAGAGCTCGCTGAAAGGGAGGGATCACAGAAAATCCTGGAAAAACACGTTCAGGACGCATTGAAAAGCATAGAAAAGGACAAGGTCTTTGAAGCAATATCCTCGCTGCCAATCCACGAGAAGGCCGTTATTTATTCCATTGCCAGCTTCCCGTCCGGAGAAACCACAGGTCACGTCTATCTTAAATACCAGGAAGTATGCGAAAAGCTCGGGCTTGATCCTCTAACGCAGAGAAGGATCAGCTCCATAATAAACGAGCTCGACATGCTGGGCCTCGTATCAGCTCCAATTATAAACAGGGGCAGGCACGGAAGATCTAAGAAGATACAGCTGGTAGTCGACAGAAGTCAAGTCTATGAAGCGTTGAAGAACGACGAGACCTTTAAGCTTCTGCTGACTTGATTATTTCGTGTATTTTATTCAGCGTCTCCGTTGGAACGATCTTCTTCCATCCCAGAAGATAAGTTCTTATCTCCTCTGCAGTCCTCGGAAGTATGTTAACTAGCTGAATAGCATAATCCTCTTCGAGTCCAGCCTCCTTGACTAACCTTTCAACAAGCTCCTTGGCCTTCTCAGCGCTTAGCTTCGAGAAAGCGTTAACGTAGTCGAACGTTCTTCTCTGCAGCTCGTCCATTTCTTCTGGGGAGCCCGCTAGGATTTCCTTTGCCTCATGAATTGTTATCTTTTTGCTTTTAACTAGCTTCATTCGTGCCACCTTTCAGGGGCACTACGTGCTCGAGCCTGGTATATATGAGCTTCTTCTTGTTTCCAACCTCTATTTCAACCACCAGCGATCTCTTCCTGACTTCCTTTACTACGCCCACGCGCCCATGATACCTCCTGTGCGGCATCCCCTTATGCTGTGAAGGATCAATCTTGATAACCACCTTATCTCCAACCCTATACTCCTGAAGGAGGTATGAAAGGCCTCTCTTGCCCTCAAGCGTTAAAAGCTTCCTGGTCTTTCTTCTGTACCCCTTATAATGAGGCATATCGCTTAAAATTTGTGAACATCCGTTTAAAAACTTATTCCCATTAATGAGGCTCCATCTCGTTCTACAACAGCATAAGCAGCACTCCTATAAGCTTGATCGCTATAAAGGGGAGAACTACTCCACCTAGTCCATAAACCAGAACGTTTTCAAGAAATATCCTCCTTGGGGACTTGGGCTTAAGAGAGATCCCCTTGACGGCCAGCGGAAGCAGTATTGGTATAATAAAAGCGTTGTAGATAAGCGCTGCCAGAACGGCCACATCGAGGGGCAGCCGCAGTATGTTGAGATACCTTGCAGCTACGAGGAAGCTTATGAGAGCAGGCAGAACCACGAAGTACTTTGAAATGTCGTTGGCAATCGAGAAGGTTGCTATTGATCCCCGGGTAATCAGGAGCTGTTTGCCAAGCTTTATAACCTCAATGATCTTTGAGGGGTCGGACTCCAGATCGATCATGTTCGCTGCTTCCTTAGCTACTTCAGTGCCGTTGTACATTGCCAGCCCAACGTTTGCTCTGGCAAGAGCTGGCGCATCGTTCGTGCCATCTCCTACCATCGCTATCGTTTTTCCCTGCTGCTGCTCCTCAACCACTTTTTTGTACTTATCCTCCGGCTTTGCTTGAGGTATAACGTTCTTTATTCCCACCTCGGCAGCTATCTTCTGTGCTGTGAGGGGATGATCGCCTGTTATCATGTAGATCTCGATGCCCATGCTCTGCAGCCTCTTTATTTCTTCCCTCACGCCCTCCTTGATTATGTCCCTCAGCTCCAGCAGCCCTATAATTTCATCTCCAACGGCCACCGCAAGAGGCGTTCCGCCGTTCCTTGCGATTTCGTCGACTTTCTCTTCAAAGTCTGGGGGCGCATAGAAGAGCGTTTTCATTACGTCAGGGGCGCCCTTGAATATCGGGACCTTTTCGTTAAGGTACACGCCATAGAAATCCGCCTTTTTAATCAGTCTAACCTCCTTGAAGAGGTCGCGGCCCGGAAGCCGCAGCGGCCTGTAAAGGATGCCGCTCCTCCGGGTCTTTGCAGAGAACTCTTCATAGAACGAGAGGACTGCCTGATCTATGTTCTCTGCTACGTATCCCATCCCCTCAAGATATCTCAGTATGGCCTTTCCTTCCTGAGTATCATCCTGCAGTGAGGCCAAGAAGAGGGCCTTTGCAACCTCCTCTTCCGTGTGCGAGTTAAGAGGGATAATCCTGATGGGCTCCCTTCTTCCTATGGTGATCGTGCCCGTTTTATCTAGAAGAACGACGTCGGTATCACCCGCCGCCTCTATCGCCTTTCCTGACTTTGATATCACCTTGATCTTCCAAAGCCGGATAAGCCCGGATATTCCTATGGCTTCCTCTAGCGCACCTATTGTGGTTGGCAGAAGACAGACATAAAATCCCATAAGGACGGGGACGTTCAAAGGATAGCCCAGCAGATAGAGCGTAAGGCCTAGCGACACAATAACTAGCGAAAGCAAAACGGTCAAACCGTACAGTAAGGAGTCCAGCTGCCTTTCGCTTTCGCCCTTAGGTCTCTTGGTCCTTTCGATCATGCCTGCTATCCTGTAGACATATGACTCCTTCAGCGTCTTTGTTACCCTTATCTTTAGGTAGTCGCTCACAACTTTGCTGCCCGAAATCACCTCGTCGTTTATCGATTTTATGACCGGCAGGGATTCGCCGGTCACGAGCGACTCATCGATGGCGGCAGTGCCCTCAACGATCACTCCGTCCAAAGGTATAATTTCCCCTACCCGCACAAGAATTATATCTCCAACGCTTACGGCATCAGGAGGGACGTAGACCTCAGATGAATCAGGAAGGATCTTTCTGACGTTTATTGTGGAGGTTATTCTTATCAGTGAGGAAGCTGTTATTTTTGCCTGGTGTTCTGCATACGAATCCGCAAGAGTTCCAAACCAGACCGTTAAGAAGATCAGGAGAGCTATCCACGCATAGAATTCGCTGAGCTCGCGCGTCACTATCATGTAAATAAGAACTATAAAAAATGAAATCTCGCTGAGCAGCATAACCGGGTTTCTCTTCAGATAAAGCGGGCTCAGGCGTAATAACGAATTTTTAACTATGAAAAGATAATCCCTGAGCTCCATTTTTATTCACCTCATGGACAGAGGACCAAGAGCTAGAAACGGAAGCACGGAGATGAAAACAAGCAACACAATGAAGAACGCCAGCACCAGCGAGAAAAGAGGCGTATTCGTTCTTATATCTGTCATTGAGAAGGACGGCTCCTTCTTAGAAAACGATTCAGAAAGCTTAAGTGCCAGATAAATCGGGACATATCTCCCCAAAACCATCAGCACGGAGGTTATTAGATTCAGGCTTATCGTGTTTCCTAAGAAGCCGTAATAATCGGAGCCGTTGTTAACCGCCGCAGAGACGACCTCCCACAGAAGCTGCGTAAAATTGAATCCTACAGAAAAGCTGAAGCCCTTTACAGAGATCAGGCTTATCGGTATTGCAGAAAGGACCAGAGCAAAATGAAATATATAGCCTATAACCGATAAGTTGATGTCCCTCGTATCCAGCCTGAATCCAAGGTATTTCGGCATCCTGCCGCTCATCAGCGAGGAGAAGAATATCGTTATTATTATGATAAATAAAAGCGAAATGAATCCAGTTCCGACTGTACCTGGCAGGCTGTCACTCAGCATCAAAACAATGAATATCGATGTCTGTAGTGGGGAAAGGGCGCTGATGGGAAAGACCGAAGCCCCGGTATTAGTAGCTATGGAGGCATAGAAGAGCGAGAGGGCGGAGATCGTGCTCATCTGCGAAGCTATGTTCTGTTTCAACGCAAGGGGCGTGGAGGCCAACAACAATAACATCAATAAATAGTAAAACAGGCCAACAACAATGAACATTGTCGTGGAGTTCTGGAGATCTCTTGAAACAAGCCCAAAAAGAAAAACAACGCTGAATGGGAAAAGATACAACAAAACGATGTAAAAATAAGCTACTGCAGCGCTTGGCATAGAGGACGCGGCAGCAACGCCTTGGGCAAAGTAGGCTCCACCGTTGTTGCCTAGAAGCGTAATGCTGTTATAATAAGCAAGAGGGGAAGGCAGAAAACCAGCCAGCCTTGAGAACGGATAACCAAAAGGCACGCCTAGCAACAGCGCGATTAGGCTTGAGACAAACGATGTCAGTGAGAAGATCAGCAAGGAAATAAAAAAATCGCTGTAGAAATTCCCGAGTTTTTTGAAAAAGATCCCCCTAATAGTTGCCACAACTGCGGACAGCCCAGTTGACGGCGCAACAAACTGCAAAAAGGTTAGACCGATGGTCTGGATGATGAACGGTATCTGTTGATTAACGTAGTGCTGAAGGTTCGTATTTGTGATATATGATGTGATGATGTTTAACCATAGCAGCCTATAATGTGATGTTACAAAGCCGAGCCAGATTGAAATCAACGCAATAGCTGAGGCAAGCAGATTCACCAGCAGAAGGCTTCCGAAGTACTGAGTCGCATTCATATCATATCTGAATATGTAAAATAATTTGGAATCAAAGAACATCTTTTTAATTATTAGCGCAAGCATAAAAGATGATACTAGGGCTAAAATATTAGGCCCTATGAGCCAGACAATGTAGCTGAGTATTATGTTCATTTTACCTTTTTAGTAGCGTTCTACCCTTATCACTTATAGTGTATTTAAAAGGTTTTTTGTCGTTTGTTCTGATTAAATAGCCTTCAGCGTAGAGCTGAGCTAGAAGCCTAGATGCGTGTTCTCTTGTAACATTAAGCAGAGACATCACATCACGTGCTGTAATCTCATGTTCCATTGCTACAGAAAGAACCCTCAACTTGCTGTCGTTAATCTGAGGCGCTTTTTCCTTTGTTTCAACTAGGTGAATAGTGGAATCAACGTTGGTTATTGCAGGCGAGGTCGGTTTATGCACTTCCGAGCGTCCTTTGTTTATCTCGCCGAGCAAATCTTCGAGGACCTTAGCATTTGTAGCATAGCTTTTAACTATCTGATGAATTAAATCGATGTTTTCGGCGTACACTCTGTAAATATAAATAAAAAAGGCTAGATCGATGGCTGAGATTATAAGCGCAATTACAGAGAGTATTAGTGATGTTGTGATAACTACCATGATATCCATATTGTGATTTGACATCAAAATAAGCTTTTGCATCCTAATGATAACAACCAAAAAAGAGCTGCCATAAAGCCTGAAACATTTATCTATACAAATTTGTATAGTACTTTATGCCTACTATAAAAGATCATGAAATTGATAACACCGTATTAGACTATTTTCTGCAGAGCAGTTGTTTAACAAAATTGGAATTTATAGCTCTTTTTAATGATTATTTGATGAACAATTCGCAGTTAAAAGAGCATTTTAAACACGATTTAGACAAATTTCTCAAAAAACCATCCGGCGAAAGATCAACTTTAAAAAGGAGGGGAATCGAAAACCTGACCAGCTGTTTTATGACGGTCGTTGCACTTTTAGCTTTGCAGGCGCTGAGCGGCGATGACCTGCAGCTTTTGATAAAGCTAGGTGAGACGCTTAAGGATGTGCTACTATTGGAGAATAGTGATGAAGTAGTTTATAACTTAAGATCTATATTGAAAAGAATAATAAAAAGGAAGGACACAGCTGAATAACTTGCTAAGTTAAACGTCTTGGCTTTTTATCTTTGATATTTCTTTGCAGATTTCATTAAATCGCTCAGGTCCATCTTTTCTTTCTATAAGATTTCCTATTATGAGACCGTTCGCACCAGCTAGCGCAAGCTCACGAGCCTTTTCTGAGCTAGTTATTCCTCCACCAACAAACAGCAGCCCCGGGAACCACTTTTTGCTCTCCTTAACTATCTCTGGGGTTATTGGGCTGTTCGTTCCTGAGCCGCCTTCCAGATACACAACTTTGAATCCATAATGCTTTGCAGCTATCACGTATAATGATACAAGCTCAGGTATTGGAGGAATCGGTCTTGCATGGCCAATGAAGGAAACCGCGCTGTCGGCGTTAATCACTATATAACCGGTTGGGATTGTCTCCAGCCTATATCGCTCTATCAGAGGAGAAGCCAGGACCTGTGCTTCAACCAAATAGTAGGTAAGGGACGAGTTCATCAACATCATAAAAAGTATGGCGTCGGCTTTTTTTGAAATCGAACCCACGTTGTTGGGAAATATTATCAGCGGACGATCTACTCTGCCCTTCATAAATTCCAGAACTCGGTCTATGTCCTCCTGAGCTGCAAGTGTAGATCCCCCCACAAGAAAGGCGTCAATAAAGCCCAAATCGAGGCTTGATATTACGGTCTCAAGCCTGCTGACATCCATGAATTTAACTGGATCTATTAGGGGGAGACAGAGCTTCTTGCTTTTGCTCTTTTCGAGGAGCAGTAGATAAACTGATCCCTTAGACATCTAATATGGTAGGAATACGTATAATATAAAAACCCTGCGAAATCTACAGCTCGTCAGTAAGTGGCAGGCCCAGTATCTGCATTGCATCTGATATGACCATTTTGAACGCAAGAACTAGCGCCAGCCTGAATTTCTTCGTCTCAGGGTTGGGCTCATCCAGAACTCTTCTTTTTTCATAAAACACGTTGAACTTGAAGGCCAGATCATGAGTGTAGCTGGCTATAGTGGTGATCGATAAAGATCTGAGCGCCTTATTGATTACATAATCAAGCTTGCTCATCTGCAGCGCAAGATCTCTCTCCTCAGGAGAAAGCGCTATCGGTGCAAGATCAAGCTTCTGTTCCCCGGCTTTTTCAAGTATTTTTACTGCCCTCGCATAGGAGTACTGTATATATGGTCCCGTATCTCCCTCCAGCTTCAGGGCCTCGTCTATGTCAAAGACGATCTGTTTATCAAGATCGGGCCTAACGAGCGAGTATCTTATGGCAGCGACGGCCACTTTTTCTGCTACCTCCTCCTTATTTTCAAGGCCTGGGTTTCTTTCGTTTACGATCTTAAGGGCCGCCCCCTTTATGGCGTCCATCAAATCATCCAAATTATAATATATGCCGCTTCTGCCGGACATGTGGACGAACTCCTTCTCCACGGGCCGTTTCATCACCTTCTCTGCTGTGTTCTTTGAAAGCGCGACCAGACCGTATGCTATAACGTTGTAATTCATCTTTCCGGACAATGCGCCAAGCGTTTCCTTAATAAGCTCCTGCAGGGGCAGCTGTCTTTGATCGATTAATATATATGTTTCATCCGCAGGCCTGTAGAGCCCCTTTTCCCCTTCAGAGAGATCTGTGGTGTATAGAGGCGTTCCGTCTGGCTGGACTTCGTACACTTTGTAAAAGAAGTCATCCTTAATTATACCGAGCTTCCATGCAGCATAGGTTAGGTCCTTTGCAGTGTAAACGGCCGTTCCATCGCTCCTCACCAGTATCTTCCTGTCCAAAAGCACCCAGCAGTTCTTATACTTACCCTCTGTAACAAACTTTAGGAGTCCCTTTTCCTTGAGCACCTCGAACATCTTATTCCAGTACCCCCCGTGAACAAAATGGCTTTCCCAGTTTAGCAGATCGTATCTTGCCCCGATTCTCCAGGCGCTTCTTAGCTGCTCCTTTACTATCCTGTTAATTATGTTCTGCGCAAACGCGTAGATCTCCCCGCCCTTTTCGAGATCCTTAAGGACTTGGCTCCTCATCTTTTTAAGCTCCTCGTTCTCCTCAATCGCCCTGTTGGCGTTGACGTACACCACGTCACCGCAGTAATGATCGTACTTAAGATCGCTCTCTGTTGGGAACCCAAGATACTTAAAACCAACTATTAGATCGGCCACCTGTACACCTGTATCGTCGATGTAGTTTAACACGGTCACTTCATGTCCAACCCTTTTAAACAGTCTGTAAAAAGCATCGCCCAGAACGACGTTACGCGCGTGTCCAACATGCAGCGCCTTGTTGGGGTTCACGCTTGTGTGCTCGATTATGATCCTCTTTCGCGGGCCCACGTTGATCTCTCCAAATCCTCCACGGTCTATCAGCTCCTTGACGAATTTAAAATAAAATATATTGGTAAAGGTAAAGTTGATGAACCCGCTTCTGTGGGCTTCGGCGTTGATTTCCTCCCTATTAATGTTAATCTGCCCCAATAATTCCTGCGCGATCTGAGAAGGAGGCCTCCTCAAGGCTTTAGCCATGAGAAATGCAACATTGGTCGTAACGTCCCCAAACCCCTTCTCTGTTGGCTCGCCCACGTAGAACTCCTTAACCTCAGGCGAAATCCTCTGAACTGCTTCCCTGATAGCGCTCTCTACCTCGGCAACCTTAGTAAGGAATGAGATCATTAACCATCAGCCACTCCACTGATTCAATAACCCCCATAGGGCCTTGTCTTTTCGTTGTTATTAATTTTGTCAAACTCCGAACCTCGTCCCCTACGCTGAAGTTGTTATTGACCAGGAACGAATAGCCAGACTCACAAAACATAGGCACGTCCACCTCGCTGTCTCCAATGCTGGCGACTTCTTCCTTCTTCAGCTGAAGCTTATATATTATGTATTTAAGCGCTGCACCCTTGTTTACTTCAGTGGAGGAAAGGTGATAAGCAACTCCGCTGTCAAGTATCTTGGCATTTATTCCGCCACTTCTGAGAAGCTCGTTTGCGGCGGATATATCAAAATTCCTCTCGAGCAGTATCTCCGTTAGCCTGGGCATCCTCTGGTTTATTTTAACTCCTTCAATCCTTTCGGACAGGTAGTTGAAGGCCTTGAGCGAATCCTCGTATCTGCCAAATATCTTAACGCGCGTGGGCTCCTTGTGGAAGACGACCCCACCATTTTCGCTGATTCCGAAATTCGCTAGGCCAAGAAACCTTGATAGCGTATAAGTCTCAAAAACGCTTCTTCCAGTGGCAAGTATAACATTAAGACCGTTTTCCTGCAGCTTTCTTAAAAGAGAAACGGCTTCAAGATTCAGTTTCCCATCCTTTTCTGTAAGCGTTCCATCTACGTCAACCGCAAGCAGCTTTATCATTCTCACAGATCTAAAGATTATTAATTTAAATCAATAACTAATGATTTGTTCGCTTACAATTAGCTAAAGCCCCGCCCTTCAGGGCGGGGAGGAGGTCAGTAGCTGAGTGTAAAGGAGGCATCTGGCAGATATAAAACTGCAATATGTTTGATGCTTGCCCTGTGTGCGTTCGTTTTAAACTGGGGAAAAATTTATAAAAGCACCAGCCAATCATAAAACAGCCGGCCATAGGGGTAGGGTCCTACCCGGTCTCATCCGAACCCGGAAGTAAAACCTACCACCGCCGCTGTGTTAGTGAGGTGCGAAAGCCCTCGCGAAGCAGCGGTGCCGGCGCCCTTTATTTCTTAATTGCCTCGCTTATCCTCGTGTGTATTGCATCAACTATGTTGCCCTTTATGGTTCTCTTGTTAAACTCGTGCAGTATTTTTATCGTTATACCTGAAGGGGTGGTCACCTTCTTGGAAAGATCATAATATGTAATATTTCTCTTTAACAGATAGTACGAGGTCGAGTATGCCGTGAGGTTTGCGATCTTATCCGCAAGATCCCTCTCGACCCCAGCCAAGACCATGTACTCAGAGAGGGAATCCAAAAAGTACGCGAGAAGCGCAGGGCCGCTTCCCACGATCGGCACAAGCATATCCAGCGTTTTTTCATCAACGAGGAACGGTACTCCAAACCGGCTCAGGATGTCTTTGAGGCTCTGGAAGTCATCCTTTTCACAGTAAGCAAGAACTGGGGCCTTGCCGGTCTCTGATGCGACGCTGGTCATTATTTTACAGATTTTAGCGCCCTGAAGGTTCTGTCTCAGCTTTTCGAACGGATACAGCGCCACAACAGAAACGATGGTCTTTCCTGCGACATGGTTCTTTAATCTTTCCAGGAGGTCATCAACGTCGGCTGGCCTGACCGCTATAAATATAATTTCCGATGACTTGGCCAAATCTTCAACAGAGGAGGCCCTGACGACGTTCTTCTTCCAGACCCTCCTGAGCTCAGATCCTCTATCATATATAATAATTCTATCCTGGCCCCCTCTGGAGAGGGCTACGCTAAAAGCACGGCCCATGTTGCCTATCCCTATTATGCCTATGTTCATTCGATTATCAGATAACCATGAGGATGCATTTTTAAATATTACATAAGGATATTTCTATGCTAGAACCATGAGTACGAAAAATAATTATTCTCTGATAGTGCTTGCGGCAGGCGAGTCAACCCGTTTCGGCGAAAACAAGCTTCTGTTTAAAATAGACGGCAGACCCATCATAAGAAGGGTTGTCGAAGAGTGCTCTCTGAAGGGTCTGGAGATAGTGGTTGTTACCGGGCACGAAAAGGAGAGGATCATGGAGGAGCTGAAAGGGATGGATGTTGTTTTCGTTTATAATCCGAAGTATCACGAAGGGGGAATGAGCTCCTCAATAAAAGCGGGAGTAGCCTACGCAAGCCCACTCAAAGCCTACCTAATAACGCCCGGCGACATGCCGTACCTCAGCGGGTGGATATGCACGAGGATCATAGAGGAGCACGAGCGCACGGGCAGTAGGATAATCGTGCCCACGTTTGAGGGAAGAGGAGGGCATCCGATCCTCGTTGACGTAAGCTTAAGGGAGGAGCTGCTAGGAATAAACGAGGAGTCGAGGGGCCTCAAGGGGTTTCTGGGCCAGCACGAAAAGGAAATACACAGAGTGGAGCTTGGAACCTCAAGGATCCTTATAGACATAGATTACAGGGAGGACGTCGTAAACAGAAAGCCGATAGACAAGCCCTGAGCTTTAACTCTTTTTAAGTCTTAAAAGACAAGCTGTTAAAACAGTTTGAAAAATTTTATATTAGCTAAAAATAATGTTATCAGCAATGGAGATCACAGTCTCTTTTTTCCTTAATGGAAAAAGGGTAACGGTGACTGCTCCTCCTGCCAAAAGCCTTCTGAGGGTTCTTAGAGAGGATCTTGGTGTAACCAGCGTCAAACCGGGATGT
This sequence comes from Nitrososphaeria archaeon, assembly GCA_049976505.1. Taxonomy (GTDB): domain Archaea; phylum Thermoproteota; class Nitrososphaeria; order Conexivisphaerales; family UBA164; genus CAYFFZ01. The sequence continues at coordinate 41,934 of JBMFIC010000003.1, forward strand.
GAGGCAGGCGAGTGCGGCGCCTGCACCGTGCTTCTGGATGGTCAGGCAGTTACTTCATGTCTGGTTATGATATCACAAGTAGAGGGCAAGCAGGTCACAACCGTCGAGGGTCTGGAGAGAAATGGAGCGCTAGATCCGATACAGGAGGCTTTTATTGAGGAGGGTGCCCTTCAGTGTGGCTACTGCACTCCCGGGTTCATAATGGCTGCGAAAGGCCTCCTGAACGAGAACCCGAACCCGACAGACGAGGAAATACTGGAGGGTATAAGTGGGAACATATGCAGGTGCGGGGCCTACCCCAGGATCGTCAGCGCGATAAAGAAGGTGGTGAAGAAGGGTGTCGTATGAAAGCATCATAGTTTACTCCCCTAGGAGCCTTGCCGAAGCGCTGGACATACTTGCGCAGAGGAGAGAACAGATCAGGCCCATCGCAGGAGGAACAGACGTGATGGTGATGATAAAGGACGGCGTTCTAAAGGAGAAGGAGCTCCTTAACCTCTCATACGTTCCGGAGCTCAGCTACATTAAGGAAAACGATTCCAGCATACTTATAGGTGCGGCCACAAAGTACAGGGAAATACGGAGATCTCCCATAATAAATGCCTATGCCCCAATATTAATTGAGGCGGTCAGACAGATAGGCTCTCCGCAGATTCAGAACCTTGGCACAATAGGCGGAAACCTGGGGACAGCAAGCCCTGCAGGCGACAGCATACCACCGCTATACGTTCTTAACGCCACCGTCAAGCTACAGAAGGTTGGCGGAAGCAGAGAGATCCCCATCGACAAGTTCTTCCTAGGTCCCAGGAAGACAGTAAGGGAGCCCGATGAGCTGATAACTGAGATAAAAATCGAGAAGATGGAGCCCGGCACGTATTACTTTTTCCAGAAGCTTGGCCTGAGAAGCGCCAACGCGATATCAATAGTCAGCGCAGCAGGGTCGCTGCTGTTGCAGGAGAACACAATCAAGTACCTGCGGCTGGCTCTCGGAGCCGTTGCTCCGACCGTCATAAGGGCAAAGGAGGCGGAGGAGGCCGCCAAGGACCAGCCCCTTACGGAGCAGCTGATAGATAGGATAGCTAGGCTTGCATCCGAGGCTACCAGGCCGATAACTGACATAAGGGGAACCGCTGAGTACAGAAGGAAGGCAACCTACGGCGTAGTTTACGAGGCGCTATATTACATAATGAAAGGAATGGGAAAGAAGGTAGAATATGGCGTTGAGAGTGGAAGTTGAATTGGCGGGCCCCTACATATATCAGTACGGAGGAAGGCTGCATACAGTAGAAGTTGACGAAGGGGCCAAGGTAGAAGACGTCTTAAAAAAGCTCGGAATAACCGAGAGGATTTATATTGTGATTATAAAAAACGGAAAGGCAGCTAAGCTGGACGACCCGCTTTCCGAAGGAGATAAGTTAATAGTGTTCCCACCGGTTGGTGGTGGCGCATGACCTCTACAGAATACGTGGTTTCCAGGTACGAGTCAATCAACAGGTCCATTCCAAGAATTGACTCCGAGGACAAGGTCAGGGGAACGCTGCTGTACGTTACTGATATAAGGCTTGAAAACGCCCTCTATGCGTTTACCTTCAGGAGCAAAGTAGCGCACGGCAAGATAAACAGGATAGAGACAGATGATGCTGAAAAGGTGAACGGGGTAAAGGCGGTTTTAACATACAAGGACATTCCATCCCTGAACGGCTATGGGGCTATCGTCCCTGAAATTCCCGTGCTTGCTTACGATAAAGTCAGGTACTATGGAGAGCCCATAGCCCTCGTGGCCGCTGAGACCGTTGAGGCCGGCCTAGAGGCGCTGAGCAGGATCAAGGTCGACATAACCCCGCTGCCCGTTATAAGGACCATAGAGGAGGCCCTGGACGATAACGCGCCAAAACTACATGAGAAGGGAAACATAGCAAGGCATACAATAGTAAAGAAGGGCAACACTGAAAAGGCAAGGGCGTCGGCCTACGTTGTCCTTGAAAGGACATACGAGACGCCAATGCAGAAGCACATGTACCTTGAGCCCGAAGGAGGGGTTGCCTACATAGATGAGGACGGAATCCTGAACGTCATAGCTGGCGGTCAGACCCCCTACAGGGATAAGCTTCAGATAGCAAGGGTTCTGGGAATACCCCCGGATAAGATAAGGGTGAAGAACTCGCCCACGGGAGGCGCCTTTGGAGGCAAGGACGACGTAACGGTGCAGATACACTTGGCCCTTCTTGCTTACAAGACAAAGAGGCCGGTCAGGCTCGCGTGGTCGAGGGAGGAAAGCGGCATAGCAGGGTTTCACAGAACCGCCTCAAAGATAAAGCTCAGGACAGCTGCCGCCAAGGACGGAACGCTTCTTTCAAACGAGGCAACCATATATCTTGACTCGGGGGCATACCAGAGCTTTGGTCCTACGATACTTGACGTTAGCATAGAAACGATAAACGGCCCCTACAGGGTTCCAAATTACTACATAGACGCTTACCTCGTATATACCAACAACGGTCTCGCTTCGGCCTTCAGGGGTTTTGGCGCTCCGGAGAGCAACTTTGCAATTGAGAGCATGATGAACGAGCTTGCGGACGAGCTTAAGATGGATCCAATAGATCTGAGGCTTAAAAACATACTGAGGACCGGCGAGACGGGACCGTTTAACAACATCATCAGGCACAGCGAAGGACTCGAGGAAGCTCTTAAGAGAGCGAAGGAGGTGTTCTACAGGCCAGATCCTTCTACACCATTTGCCAGAACCGGCGTTGGAGTGGCAGTGGCAATCAAGGGCGTTGGATATGGAACGCTCCCTGACTTCTCAACAGCTGCCATAGAGGTGGTGCCTGAGGGCAAGGTGAGGATAATGTTCAGCAACGTGGATTACGGTCAGGGAATAAACACAGGGAACGCTCAGCTTGTGGCGGAGAAGCTTCAGATCCCCGTATCCCAGATAGAGGTCTACCACTCTGATACTAAATATTCTCCGGACACCGGAGGCTCAAACGCCTCAAAGTCCACCTTCAACGCTGGCAACGCGCTTCTGGCCGCCTGTGAAAAGGCCCTCTCTGAGCTCAGGCTTGAGGCCGCGTCGTATTTCATGACCTCAAGCTCATCGGTCACTTACAGGGGAGGCAACTTTTACTACAAGGACAGGTCGATAAACATATATGAGCTCGCAAAGCGGCTGAGAAGCAGAGGCAAGAGCGTCTTCTTCGAGGCAACCTACGAGGTGCCCAGATATCCAGAGCCGGTTGAGGGAACGCTTGAAGTGCCTCACATGGTCTACATATACGGAGTAATGGTCTCAAAGGTGGAAATAGACGAAATGTTAGGAAAGATTAAGCCGCTGGGGGTGGACTTCATAGCTGATATTGGAAACGTAATCAACCCTGCTATAGCCGCAGGACAGATAGAGGGCGGCGTGATACAGGGGCTTGGATATTCATTAACTGAGTACTACAGCTACGACAAGGATGGCAGGCCCCTGAACATAAACTACACGACCTACATAGTGCCGACGGCAAAGGACTCCCCGAGGATAAACGTCGAGTTCGTTAGAACGTATGAGGAGCTGGGCCCATTTGGCGCCAAAGGAGTAGGCGAAATAGGAATCATACCGGTTGGCGCGTCAATATCAGATGCCGTGGCAGACGCTATAGGCAAGAGACCCTACAGGCTTCCGATCCTGCCCTGGGATTTTATTTAAGCTCTTAATTTTTTCTAACGTCGTGCTTATTTGAGAACGTTGTAAAAGCTCCGTAATCCAGTTTAGAGAAATTAGATAATTCTATTCATTTTATTTAAATTTTTGCAAAGAGAATGCTTATAAGCTCACTAATTTTATACATCTTGAGCCAAATTGACGAACTCTGCTTCTGCTCAAAAAGAAAAACAGACGCCATGGCAGATGGCTCTTCAGCAGCTCGACAAGGTGGCAGCCGTTATAAACCTCGAGGACGATATAAAGGAAATTCTTTCGCATCCTCAGAGAGAAGTTCAGGTGTCTCTGCCGGTTCGCATGGATAACGGAAAGATAAAGGTCTTCATAGGCTACAGGGTTCAGCACAACAACGCCAGAGGCCCCTACAAAGGAGGAATAAGGTACCATCCTAACGTATCGCTGGACGAGGTAAGGGCCCTTGCAATGTGGATGACCTGGAAGACGGCGGTCCTTGATCTGCCTCTCGGAGGCGCGAAGGGAGGCATAATCTGTGATCCAAAGAGCATGTCACAGGGCGAGATCGAGAGACTGACGAGAAGATACGCATATGCGATCTCGAGCATAATCGGTCCCTACGAGGACGTCCCTGCACCAGATGTCTATACAGGGCCACAGCACATGGCCTGGATAATGGACACCTACAGCATACTCAACGGCCACCTGGAGCCAGGGGTGATAACTGGCAAGCCGGTCGAAGTAGGAGGAAGCCTCGGAAGAAACGAGTCAACGTCAAGGGGCGTGGCAATAGTAGTGGCTGAGGCAGCGAAGAAGCTTGGCATAAAGGTCAAGGGGGCCACCGTTGCGATCCAGGGGTTTGGCAACGTGGGATCTAACGCAGCGCTGATAATGGCAAAGGAGTACGGGATGAACGTTGTCGCCGTAAGCGATTCAAAGGGCGGTATATACAACAGGAACGGCCTGAACGTGGACGAGGTCCTTAAGGAGAAGGAGAAGAGCGGAACGGTTACCACTTACAAGAACGCTGAGAAGATTTCAAACGACGATCTTCTTACCCTTGACGTCGACGTCCTCGTTCCAGCAGCGCTGGAGCAGGTGATAACTGAAAAGAACGCCGACAAGATAAAGGCAAAGATAATAGGGGAAGGAGCAAACGGCCCCACTACGCCCGAGGCCGATGAAATCCTGTACCAGAAGGGAGTTTTCGTCATCCCGGACATTCTGGCAAACAGCGGCGGAGTCACGGTGAGCTACTTTGAATGGGTCCAGAACCTTCAGAGGCTTCAGTGGTCCCTCGAGCAGGTGAACAAGATGCTTGAGGAGAGAATGGTCAAGTCATTCAACGACGTCTACGACATCAGCAAGAAGTACAAGGTCGACATGAGGACCGCGGCGCTGGTGCTTGCGGTCTCAAGGGTGGCCGAGGCAATAAAGCTCAGGGGCATCTGGCCATAAATTTTACAATTTTTAGTTTAAACGTTAAAAATATTTTTAAATGCCCATTCTGAAGTCAACTTATGGTGCTTGTTGAGGAAAAGCAGATTGAGGCTCAGCAGCCGCGGGGCAGGCTTCTGAGGAAGACAAGAAGCATATGTCCCGAGTGCAACAGGGTTATAGATGCTGAGATATTTGAAAGGGATGGAGTAGTTTACATAGGGAAGACGTGTCCAAGGCATGGTTACTTTGAGGACGTTTACTTTGGATCCTATGAGATGTATGAAAGGTTTTCAAAGTACGCCAGGGATGGAAGGGGTATAGAGAACCCTAGAACCGTTGTTCCCAACATAACCTGCCCTGCCAGCTGCGGCCTCTGCAGCAACCATCTGAGCCATACGGCGCTCGCTAACATAGTGCTTACAAACAGATGCGATCTGAACTGCTGGTACTGCTTCTTCTACGCAGAGAAGGCCGGGTACATCTATGAGCCAACCATAGATCAGATCAGAAGGATGGTGAGGAACCTTCTGAACGAAAAGCCCATACATGGAGTCGCTGTGCAGCTGACAGGTGGCGAGCCGACGCTGAGAGAGGATCTCATAGATATAATAAAGGCGATAAAGGAGGAAGGGGTAACCCACATTCAGCTTAACACTGACGGAATAAACCTCTCGAGGAAGCCAGAGCTCTGCAAACAGGTTAGAGAGGCAGGGGTGAACACGCTCTATGTAAGCTTCGATGGGGTCACGCCAGAGACGAACCCGAAGAACTACTGGGAGATACCAGGCCTTCTGAACAACTGCAGGCAGGCAGGGCTTGGCATCGTGCTTGTCCCAACTGTAATAAAAGGGGTTAATGACCACGAAGTAGGAGACATGCTCAGGTTCGCTTTCTTTAACATGGACATCGTCAGGGGAATTAACTATCAGCCGGTATCCCTGACCGGCAGGGTTCCCAGACACGAAAGGGAAAGGTTCAGGATAACGATCCCCGAGGTGATCCAGAGGATAGAGGAGCAGACAAACGGAGAAGTCAAGCAGGAGGACTGGTTTCCAGTTCCTGCGGCGATGCCGCTCTCAAGGTTTATAGAGGCATGGACGGGGGAGCCAAAGTACGAGCTTACGACGCACTTTGCCTGTGGAGCCGCCACATATATCTTCAACGACAACGGAAGGATGGTCCCCATAACAAGATTCGTCGACGTTGACGGCCTTCTCAAGTTCTTTGAGGATAAGGCGGAGAAAATAGAGAGAGGGGAGAACAAGTACCTTGTGGGGCTTTCTGTAATGTTGAACCTTCACAGATTTATTGACAGGTCCAAGATGCCGTCAGGCCTGAACCTCACAAGGCTGCTCATAAACATAATACTGAAGCACGACTACAGCGCTCTGGGACAGCTGCAGATGAAGTCGCTCTTCGTTGGCATGATGCACTTCATGGATAAGTACAACCACGACGAGGAGAGGGTGAGGAGATGCGACATACACTACCTCACGCCGGACGACAGGATCATCCCCTTCTGCACCTTCAACGTGATCCCGGAGTGGTACAGGGACAGAATCCAGAAGAAGTATGGCATAAGCATTGAGGAGTGGGAAAAGAGAACGGGAAAGAAGCTGAAGAACGACTACTACGTAAGGCCCAGCTCTTATTATCACTATCCAAAGGACGAGAACCTCTTCAAGAGGATGGGAATTAACTACACCCCGAGAAGCCTCCAGCTTGCTCAGAGCTCCTGATCGCGGCAATTTAGGGATAACCTTTTTAATATCCTAGCATTAGGATTTTACCGGCATATGGGCGATTTACAGTTAGTGCTCTCGGACCCAAAGACAAGGACGGCCAAGAAGATTGAAATAAAGGGCAATCTCAGCTCAGTCCTGATAGGAAGGAAGATCGGGGAGATAATAGATGGAAGCGTTCTCGGCCTTGGCAACGTGAAGTTCAAGATAACTGGCGCAACGGACAGATCCGGAATTCCGCACATACCTTACATCGAGGGCCCAGTGAAGAAGTACGTTCTTCTATCAGGGCCTCCGGGCTTTAGGCCAAGGAGAAAGGGGGAGAGGAAGAGAAAGCTCGTAAGGGGAAACACAATAGCCGACGACACATATCAGGTGAACGCGGTCATAGTTGAGGGTGAGCTGAAGGATGCCAAGGTTTAAGACAACGGCAGAAGCGCTCAAGGTAATCTCGAACAAGGAGCAGATCAGGAATTTTGGTATAATAGCTCACGTGGACCACGGGAAGACAACCACGTCGGACTCCCTCCTTGCAGCCGCTGGGATGCTTAGCCCATCGGTAGCAGGTCAGGCGTTGGCTCTCGACTATATGGAGCTGGAGCAGAAGAGGCAGATGACTATCAAGGCGGCCAACGTGACTCTGTACTATGAGCATGAGGGCAGGCCGTACGTTTTCAACATGATAGACACCCCGGGACACATAGACTTTACTGGCAAGGTAACCAGGTCCCTCAGGGCTCTCGATGGGGCAGTGGTAGTGGTTGACGCGGTTGAGGGCGTCATGACGCAGACTGAAACGGTGCTGAGACAGGCGCTGGACGAGAGGGTCAGGCCCGTTCTTTACATAAACAAGATTGACAGGCTGATAAAGGAGCTCAGGCTGACGCCCGATAAAATGCAGGCCTGGCTGTCGAACATCATAAACGACGTCAACAGGCTTATAGACATATATGCCGAGCCGGAGTTCAAGAACGCTTTCAAGGTAAGCATAACCAACGACAGCGTGGCGTTTGGAAGCTCAAAGGACAGGTGGGGCTTTACGCTCAGCATGGCAAAGGCCAAGAACATGGGATTCAAGGACGTCTACGAGGCCTACAGCACAGGAGATCTGGCTCATCTTATTGAGAGCTTCCCGCTGCACGAAGCTATTCTGTCCATGGTTATTAAGCACATTCCTCCGCCTCATCTGGCCCAGAAGTACAGGATACCCAAGATCTGGAAGGGCGATCCCAACAGTGACATTTACAACTCGCTCATTGAGTGTGACGACAACGGGCCCACCGTTATGATGGTAACTAACGTGGTGGTGGATCCGCAGGCAGGCCCGGTGGCCGTTGGAAGGCTGTTCAGCGGCACCGTCAGGGACGGGGACCTGCTTTACCTGATAAACGCAAGAAGGCAGGAAAGGGTCCAGAGCGTCAGCATGTTCATGGGGCCCTTCAGAGAAATAGTTGGCTACCTGCCGGCTGGCAACGTGCCAGCACTGCTCGGGCTTCAGCACGCAACGGCCGGCGAGACGCTCTCAAGCGTTAAGGACATAGTCCCGTTTGAGAGCATCAAGTACGTAAGCGAGCCAGTTGTCACCATAGCAATAGAGCCAAAAAACCCAAGGGATCTGCCAAAGCTCATAGAGATCCTGCAGAACATGCACATAGAGGATCCGAACCTTGTCGTTACTATAAACCAGGAAACGGGCGAGACCCTGCTCTCTGGCATGGGCGTGCTCCATCTTGAAATAGCTACCACGCTCATTCAGGAGCAGGGAATAGAGATAATCACCAGCAAGCCCCTGATCAACTACAGGGAGACTATAATGGCCAAGGCTGGACCCGTGATGGCAAAGAGCCCCAACAAGCACAACAAGGTGTTCATAAGGGTTGAGCCCCTGGACGAGGACACAATCAACCTGATAATTACAGGCCAGATCAACGAGAACATGGACAGGAAGCAGATAGCCAAGATACTGAGGGACCATGGCTGGGACGCCGAGGAGGCTAAGGGGGTGGTGGCCATTGATCCCAGAGGGAACGTATTTGTGGATCAGACAAAGGGTGTACAGTTCCTGCAGGAAAGCATGGACAGCCTCAGGGCTGGCTTCGTTGATGCCATGACCAACGGCCCGCTTGCATACGAATACGTGAGGGGGGTCAAGGTAATACTTCATCACTTCATACCTCACGAGGACCCGGCTCACAGGACCTATGCACAGCTCATGCCCGCTGCCAGAAGAGCCATCCTTGGTGCTATGCTTCTCGCCAAGCCAACGCTTCTTGAGCCCATACTCTCGATAGAGGTGAAGGGCGTCTCGGACATACTCGGCCCAGCAATTGGCGTGATAACCAGCAAGCGCGGAAAGGTGGTTAACATGACCCAGAGGGATGTATTTGCGATAATACAGGGGGAGATCCCGGCGGCAGAAACCTTCGACCTTGCTGAAGTGATGAGAGGAGCTACGGCAGGAAAGGCCGTGTGGACGACAAGCTTTAAGGGATGGGCTCCAGTGCCAGCCAACATGCTGCCACAGATCATCGCTTCAATAAGAAAGAGAAAGGGACTTCCGCCGGAGGTTCCAAAGCCCGAGGAGTTCATCGACGAGGAGTAAAGTTGAGCTATTATTACGGTATAAGGCCCGGAAAGAGAGAAGCGCTGAACCTTTTAATTGGAGCGATAATCGTCTGGATAGTCGGCATAACCTGGATATACTACTTCTCTCCTTCTGGGCTTATAATCAACAGCATTCTTTTCATACTCGCGTTCATTTTGCACGAATACGCCCACAAGGTATCAGCCATAAGAAGCGGTCTCTATGCCGAGTTCAGGCTTCAGTGGATATGGGCCATCCTAACTCTGATAACCGCGTTTCTTCCGTTCAAGATCATAGCTCCGGGCGCAACCGTGGTTTACGGGTTCGCCGATGAGGAGACGATGGGGAGGATCTCGGCCTGGGGTCCTATAACTAACATCATAATGGGCCTGATCGTCCTGCCGTTTTCCATGCTGTATGGGTTTCTGATAACGGCCGTCTACTTTAACGCGTTCATAGCTCTCTTCAACCTCCTTCCCTTCGCTATACTTGATGGCAGGAAGATATTCAGGTGGAGCAGGAAAATCTGGGCGATCCTTTTCACGATTTCAGCCGCTATGTATGCGATGGCCCTGTTAAGCGTGATCTGAACGTTTAATCATAGAAATGGGGGTTCAGAGGGGCGCATCCCCACCCTTTAGGACAGGAAAAAGTCAGGCTCAGCGAATGAGCAGCACTAATATATACTTTTCATGCAAAAATTTAGAATTTTGCGTTTCTGCTTATTCTATATTTAAGCTTATCTCTCCTTAGATATATCATAAACAGCTCCTTTGCATGCAGGATGCATAGTTTTAAAACTTTGCAAGTTAGACAATGAGTAGAAGTTTTGCATGAAGTGTGTTTTGGAATAACGCTGTTATAAGTTTAACAAGAAGGTAAAAACGTGAGGTCTTTTCCGCATGAGACGTTTTTGGACGTGCACGCACGAGCAGGATCGACTTTCTGCCGTCCAAAGGATTCTGATGGGAAAAAGCTTATATTCACGGGACGCTCTTGCAGTAATGTCCTCTAAAAATGAGGATTGAAAGATGGTATCCGCGGATCCATATGGTTTCGATCATCTGCCTTGCAGTAATGTCCTCTAAAAATGAGGATTGAAAGCAACTATGAACGTAACTGCAACGCGAAAGCTGCAAGGTCCATCAGGATATTTCTGGACCTGCATGGAGCACCTCACTGCTTTTAAGATCTGGCAGAAAAACGATAGGCCTCATCATTCAGGGCGGGAAGGAGGCCAGATAATACTAAATCAGTTTATAAGCAGCACAATAATAGATTTTGAAGGATGCTTGTAGAGGATCTGAGCCTTTCGCCTCTTATCAAGGAGAAGCTCAAGGAAAGCGGCTATGCCTCCCTGTGGCCCCCTCAGGAGAAGGCGATCAAAAAGGGCCTTCTCGAGGGGAAGAGCCTTCTTGTGGTTACTCCCACTGCCAGCGGTAAGACGCTGATTGCTCTCATGGCCATTGGCAGGACAGTGCTTGATCTTGGCCTTAAGGCCATATACATAACTCCACTGAAGGCCCTTGCCAACGAAAAGTACGAGGAGTTCAGGTCCTTCTTTGAGGGTATATATAAAAGCGATGGCAAACAGGTCAGCGTTGCGCTGAGCACCGGAGATGACGTCGCTCTTGATCCTGCCGGGCTGGGGGCATTTGACATAATAATAACAACTAACGAAAGGCTGGACTCGATAATCAGACACAGGGTAAAGTGGATGGAAAAGGTCGGTCTCTTTGTCTTTGACGAAGTTCATCTTCTGGACGACGAATCAAGAGGAGGAACGCTTGAGTTCGTCCTAACGGAGATAAACTCCTGGTACAGTAACGCTCAGCTGCTGGCTCTTTCGGCCACGGTTAAAAATTACAGCGAGATAGCCTCATGGCTGGGCCTTGATGTCGTCTATGACGAGTGGAGACCCGTAACGCTTCTGGAGGGCGTGGCGTACGATGACCGCATTATATTCAGCAGTGGGGACGTCGATCTTATAGAGCGAAGGGGCACCCTGCTTCAGGACGTGGTATACAACGAGCTTAAGGATGGTGGCCAGTGCCTAGTGTTTGCTGAGACGAGAAAGAAGGCCCTAGAGCTGGCCAAGAGCCTCTCCACAGTGACTAAGAAATTTTCTCAGGTTCCCCTCGAGCAGTCCTATCCGGAGGAAGAGGAGGACACCTCTATTACGAGGACCCTCAGATCGCTCATCCCGCTGGGGATAGCATTTCATCATGCTGGGCTGCCAGCAAGCTACAGAAGGCTAGTCGAGAGCCTCTTCAGGGATAACAGGATCAAGGTCATATGCAGCACTCCGACGCTTGCGGCTGGGGTCAACCTCCCCGCACGAACCGTGATAATTAATTCGATTTACAGGTTTAACGAGGACCGAAGGGAGCCAATAAAGGTCATGGAATACAAGCAGATGGCGGGAAGGGCCGGAAGGCCAAAGTACGACAAGGTCGGAAAGTGCATACTTCTTGCGCAGGACGAGTACCAAGTGGACCTCTACCTGGACAGGTACGCAAGAGGAGAGCCGGAGCCTATTTCATCAAAACTTCTTCTCAAGGACTTCTCAACCATGGTGCTAGCATTAATATCAATACTCGGGTATGCCTCGTACGAGAAGATCAAGGAGTTCTTCGACAGAACGCTCTACGTAAAGCAGAACGGGCCCCTTGACGTCCCTGTAAGGGAATCAATAGAGTTTCTTAGCTCTAACGGGTTCATACTTATGGCAAAGAACGGGAAGTACAGGACGTCCCCCCTTGGGGACCTCACCGCGAAGCTGTACGTGTCCCCCCGCACGGCCCTTTCGTTCATAAGGGCCGGGGATGAGCTGAAGAAGTGGGATGATCCTACGCTGCCGATAATCTGTCTGCTGGCATCATCGGAGGACATGGATCCAAAGTTAGTCTCAAGAAGAAAGGACGAGGTTGAGCTGTATCAGCTGCTCAGCGTTGAGTACGAGCTTGAGCCGTTCCTAAGCGACGATTGCTCCTCAAGAACCTTTCTCGCGCTATATGGATGGGTCAACGAGCAATCAGAGCAGGAGCTGCTGGACAGGCTTGGCGTTGAGCCAGGAGATATGTACAGGATGATAGAGTCCGCCAGATGGATAGTCTACGCGTACTCCAGGCTTGCGAGAATAATAGGGATGAGCTCGGAGGCCTTTGAGCTGCCCATGATAAGAATACAGAAGGGCGTGAGGAAGGATGTGGCCAGCCTGGCATCGCTTAGCGGCATCGGAAGGAGAAGGGCCAGGGCGCTTTACGAGGCTGGCTATCATAACCTTCTTGAGCTCTCCCAGGCAAACGAGGTTGAAATAGCTTCCAAGGCAAAGGGGTTCAGCCTAGTTCTCGCAAGAAAGGTCATCAGAGAGGCCAGGGAGAAGCTTGGCCTTGAGGCTTAGAGTAGTTGATGTCAAGGGTGGGGTTCAGAGGCTTAAAGCGCTCAGGGGCAGGAGCGTTGATCTTTCCGAGCTGCTTAATGAGCTCTTTGCCGAGGAAACCCAGTACATGCTTACTGCCGAAGGCGAAATAAGGGTTGAGGCATACGACTTTACAGGAGCTTTCATGCAAGATTTCATTATGCGCCCTGAGCCACAGTTCGGGGAGGTGACGGTCTATTCACGGAGCAGCATTAATATGCTGGCTCATGACCTAAGACCCGAAACAGCACAGCTTAGCGACCTTGCAGGCATTATGAAGAGCTATGGAAGTATGATCGGGAAGGCCGCCGTGGCCTACTCGGGTGGACTGGACAGCTCCGTTCTGGCTCACGTCCTACGTGATAGCTCTCCGCTGCTGATTACAGTGGGATTTGAGCAGGGGCAGGACATAGAGAACGCGAGGAGCGGCGCGAGGGAGCTTGGTCTGGAGCACCTTGTACACATAATAAGCCGCTCCGAGCTCAAGGAAGCCGTGGAAACAGTTAAGCCCTTCTGTCACACACTAATGGATCTCTCCCTGGCATCGGGATTCTTTATATTTGGAAGGACGGCCAAGGAGAACGGCTACAACAGGGCCGTCGTTGGGCAGATGGCGGATGAGCTGTTCGGAGGATATGCGAGGCACAGGCGGGCCCCTCCTGAAGCGTTGGAGGGCCTGCTTCGTGAGGACATAAAAAGAGGCATATATGGATTGAGAAGGGATACAAGGGCCATCCTTATGGCTGGGGTTGAGCCGCTGTACCCATACGCATTCAGATCGTTCTTCAGAAAGGCACAGGGCCTTCCTCTAAGTCTGAGACGGGAAAAGCTTGGTCTTAGAAAGATCGGGGAGCTGCTTGGAGTTCCTCAGACGATCGTTTGGAAGCAGAAGAAGGCGTTTCAGTACGGAAGCGGCATAGAGAGGGCGGTCAGGGAGATAATCAGGTTAGGCATCTAGAAAAACGAAAAAGATTATAAAGTTCGCATAACATTTAATCTGGGAAGCGGGGTGGGGGAGCCAGGTCTACCCCGCCGGGCTCATAACCCGGAGATCGGTGGTTCAAATCCACCCCCCGCTACCACTTGTTCTCAGCGCTTTAGCACATTAAAGGGATCTTTCCAAAGACAGCAGCTACTCAACTACTTTCTGATCCTCCTCAACTTCCTCGTACCACTTCTTGCTCTCTCCTATAGCAGCTCTTATCTTCCAGTTCATGCTCTTTGGTCTTTCCTCGATCTCCTTCAGCATCGCCCTGAGCCTCTCCTCAGCCCTCGCCAGCTCGTCGTCCCTGAGCCCCAGGCTTCTCAGGTAATCGAGCGTTTTGTTGATGTTTATGGTGAAGGTCTTGTAAACGCCCCAATCAGTGGAGGTTACCTTTGTAAGGTAATCCAGCTCAAGGTTCTTGCACGGATCCTTTCCAAACTCATGATCCAGAACCAGAGCAACTATGTCCTTCAGGTCCTTCTCGTTTATCTTCACTATCTGCAGCTTTGTAAACAGCAGATCTGTGATGGGCAGATGCTTGTCGCAAAGCCCTATCCTCTGCTTGAAGTCAAATTTGTGGGCCATCTCGAATACATCCAGAAAGACGTCAACCCTTCTCATGTTTTCAAAGTCGTTGAAGATTAGCCTTTTATAGCCATAAAGCGCGTTGAACCTCTCCCGAGGCTTGTAGCCCAGGTCCCTGAACAGAGCGGAAATTTCCCTTGACTGCTTGCTGTATCCGATAAGGTCTATGTCGCCATAGGTCCTGGATAATGGTCCCTCCCTAGCTGATGGACAGGCATACCATATTGCCATGCCTCCGAGAAGCCTTAGAACGACGCCCCTCCTGTCTGCCTCTTTGAGGATCCTTTCAGCCTCCTCCCTGACGTCCTTCAGAGGCATCTAAATCACCCTGTTGTGAGCATATAGCTCTTCAGTCTGCCATCTTCGAGGTTTATTACGGCGCCCCTAAGTATTCCGTACGGGTAGTCGCTTCCGGGATTTATTATAAGCGTTCTTCCTAAGTACTTGGCCCCCCGGGATTCGTGAACGTGCCCGTGGAGCCCGAGCATGGGCTGATACTTTTCAATGAGCTTTCTTACAGAAACGCTTCCGACTGGCACCATTACTACGGTACCGGGAAGGGTAACAGGCCTGAGGTTTTCATCAACCTTGGGGGCCATATCAAGCCCAGTGTTATACGGTGGGGGATGTATGTTGAAGATGGCCGACTGCATGTTTCTGACTTTGCTGGCCATTTCCTCTATCTTTTTCTCCAGCTCCTCCTCTGGAATATCGCGCGGCGCATGCCACGGGGTCATGTTTGCATATCCAGTGCTTATCATTTCATAGCCGTCCAGCTCAACGACCCTTCCCTCAGGATGTATGACAAAGCCCGAGGAGTCCAGAACCTCATCCAGCTCAAGAGCGTCATCGTTTCCAGCGTTTATAATTACCTTTACACCGGTTCCCTTCAGCCTTTCCTCGGCCAGCCTCAGCCACTGCTCCAGTCTCTCCTTCATAAGCTTGAGGAAGACCTCGTTCAGCTTCTCCTTGTTGGCCGAGAGCTCCTCGTGCTCCTTCAGCGTTAGCTTCAGCGGGTAATAGCCAGAATCGGAAATCTCCTTCATAAGGTTTTCCTCCTGCTCCTTGTTCTTTATTTCAACCTTCTGTCCCAGGTAGTCTGCAAACTCAGTGCCATCCTCTCTGAGGAGTATGGGCACGATTGCCTTCCCGGTGAGATCGCCCCCAATTATCAGCACGTTGGCGCCGTACACCTTTGCAGCGTTTATGAACTTTCTGAAACACTTATCGCTACCGTGAAGATCCGTGGCAAAGAACACCCTTAATTTACTCATTATTCAACCTACTATGGGCCACGGCACATATAAGCGTTTATCAAAAGTGCAAAAGAAGGGCAACATAGAACTTCTGTTGTTGAAATTTTTAACGATAAACGCAGTTTTTCACGTTAAAAATACTAAAATTTGTAAAATAATAACTAAAAGTAAAGGCTGAAAAAACAAAAGTTAATATGTAGGTATGCGTTATACTTTTACAAATTGGCTGAAAAGCCAGGAGTCTTTCTCAGGAACGCCACAGGCCTGGTCAGAACCATATCGCCAACGAACATATTTCTGATAAACCTGGGCGAGATCGGCTTTGGAACCGCGCTGATAACTCTGAACGAGGCCGACAGCTTCTTCCCCAACGGGAACCCGGGAGGATACGTGACCCTCGCCATACTTCTCATGACCGTAATTGTGCTCTTTGAAGCGTATATCTGTTATTACCAATTATTACCAAAGCAGAAAGCTTAGCCGTTCACCGCGGAGATGGAAAAATTTTATCAACAATAACAACAGTTAAATAAGCCTTTTCGCTCCTTATCGTTTATGGCGATGGCCGGTCAACTTGAATTCGGTGGGGCGCCTGAGCCGACTCCTCAGGCCATACCGGCCGTCGCCGAAAGACAGGTTGTTGAGGTAAAGCCCAGCAACAGAAGAATCAACAAAGTGCGCCTGCTGCCGAGGGGAAGCACTGAAAGAAAGCTAAAAAGGCTCGGGGAGCTTTTCTCAAAGGCCTTCAACGAGCTGAACTACATCAGGAGGCAGCAGCTCTTCTCAGGGCAGAAAATAGACTTTGAGGGCACCGCCAGGGCCGTTTATGAAAAGTACAAAAGCATCCTTGGTTCAGCCAACGTCCAGCAGCTGATCAACAAGAACACCGAGGCATGGTCCTCATTCTTCAGCCTGCTCAAGGCGAAGAAAGAAGGAAAGCTCCTAGGCTGGCTCAAAGTTAAGCCTTCCGGCTACATGAAGGAGAATAAAAGGAGAAGGCTCCTGCTAGTGATAAGGAACGATGGCTACGCCGTTGATGAGCAGAACAGAGCGATCCTTTTCAAGCGTTTCAAGCTCAGGATCCCCTTTGCAGGGAGGCTTCAGTGGTACGGAAAACAGGGAAGGCTTGAGATCTACTACGATGAAACGAAGCAGGCGTGGTACGCATCGATACCTGTGGAGGTTGGCGTCGAAGCAATAAAGAACGTCGTAAAAGGTGAGAGAAAGGGAATTCAGAAAGAAAGGCCTAAAGGAAACAAAAGCGCCTCGATCGACCTCGGGATAAACATACTAGCCTCGGTCATTGTTTCTGATGGAACCTGGCTTTTTATACAGGGGCTCCAGAGCTAAGGAGGACTTCTTCTATCTGCAGAGAAGGATTTCAGAGGTCCGATCGCTCGAGGACAGAGCAAAGAATCTGCGGCTGAAGGAATGGTCTGAGGAGCTCAGGCTTGAGAGGAGGAGGCTCGAGGGAAAGCTGAACAGAAGGATTACCCACCTGTACAGGACATTGGCGTCACATCTGATCAGGAAGCTCTGGTCTTTTGGCGTTTCAGCGATCTATCTGGGCTACCCATTTGAAATTGCTCAGGATAAAGGGAACAGGCTCACTGAGAACCTGTGGTCATATCGCGAGCTTATGGACGCACTCGAGCTTGAGGCGCAGGAGTATGGAATGAAAGTGTATGAGGTGATAGAATATAACACATCAAAGATCTGCGCATACCATAGCGTCAAAGTGATCAGAAGTCCAAGAGGCGTTGTGAAGTGTCCTCTTGGTCATAAGCTTCACTCAGATCTCAATGGCGCGCTGAACATACTGAAGAAGGCAGCGGGCTTGATGGTCAGGAGCACAGCAAAGCCCCTTTCATATCTGGTGTTTCATGACGGAGTAGCTCCCGTTAAAGGGGAGTAACCCCTGAGACCTCGGGAACCTCCGCCATTTATGGCGGAGAGGAGGTCAGGAACTGGTTATACCTGTACTCCACGACCGCCCTTTGAATGGTCTTCTTTGCCTTTGTTGGTATAACAGCTATAGTCCACGGAATAAGAAAGAGGGACGAAGCCGGGCCTCACGCGTTACCGCTTATAATAGCCGGTATAGTCGATGCGGCCGGCTTCCTGTACCTGTCATACCAGTTCCTGTTTCTCCCATATTATGGAATAAATGCTCTGTCCTGGGGCCTTATAATATTCTTCTGGGTGCTAGGCGCGCTGCTCTACCCGATATCCAAGAGCTACTTTGCGAGGAGAGGTCTGGACATAAGCCTGATATTCAAGGAGCTGCCTCCCGAGTAATAGAGCTAAGCCTTTATCTATTTTTTATTTTTAGAGTCGTTAAGGGTTGAATTGAGCTACAGGCCGTAGGAATCGAAGACCTCGTTGACAGCCTTTACAGCCCTCGTGATATCGGCATCAATGCCCAAATGGTTAAGAGCTGCCCCTAGGGCCGCGATGCCCTCCGCTACGAACGCCCTCTGCGCGGTATAGCCCATGTGACCAATTCTTATCAGCTTGTCTCTCAAGGGGCCCCAGGATCCCGCAAGCATGACGCCAAGCCTTCTCCAGGTAAAGTTAAGGACGTCATCAGGCTTTACGGGCGAGTACACAGCAGTTACGGTGGGCGCCGAGTACCGCTCGTCCTTGACGAAGAGCTTAAGGCCCAGCGCCTTAATTCCCTCAACAGCAGCTTTGCCTGCAGCCTCGTGTCTTCTGTAAACGCGATCAAGGCCCTCCTGCAGCATGAGCTTAAGCGATTTATGCAGCGCCAGTATGTCGTTGGCCGCTGGCGTGTACGGGAACATGCCCTGCGCCAGATTTTCATCCCATGCCTTTATGCTCATGTAATAGCCCCTGTAATTGGTCCTTTCAATAACCTCCTTTGCTCTCTTTGAGACGGCAACGATTGCCAACCCAGGAGGCGAGCTGAACGCCTTCTGGCTGGCCATAAGGCATATGTCCACCCCGAGCTCTTCACAGTTTACCCTGACACCTCCAACGGCTGATACGGCGTCAACAATAAATAGCGGGCCCCTGCCCCTTATCTTCTCCGAAACGGAGACTATGTCGTTTATCAGGCCCGAGGGAGTTTCCACGTAAACAAACGTTACAGCCTTGTATTTTTCCACGTCCTCTATCAGCTCCGCATTAAAAGGCTCATCGTATGGCGAGCTTAGCACGTCGACAGATGCCCCGTACCTTCTGGCCAGATCGGCAAACGATTCACCAAACACGCCGTTTGATAAGGCAAGGACCCTGTCACCCGGGGCTATGGTGTTGGCTATCGCTGCCTCAAGCCCAAGCATTCCCTCACCGCTCATTATGTAAACATCGCCGCTCATTCCTATCATGTTCCTTATCATGTCAGCCGTCTCCCTGTACGTTCTGAAGAACTCCTCATCAAGATCCGGGTTAACCGATCTGAGCATCTCCTTAAGCACCTCATAGTTCATCTCGGTTGGTCCCGGCGTCAGGATCGTCATTCTCTGATCACCTCTGTCTCCTCCATAATCCTTATGGCCTCCTCAAAATAAAATCCACGCTTTTTCTTAGCCCACATGTCCCTGAGGACGTAATACAATGCCGCCGCTCCAGTCACTCCAGCAACGACCTCGGCCGATATTCCTGAAGTGAATCCGAGCTGAGGGTATGCAATGTAGAGGTATGCGATGAAGGAATTCAGCAGAAGACCCGCCGCGCTAGCTCCGATAATTCTGTTCGATCTTCTTTTAACGCCCAAGATCACTCCGGCAAGCATAGTGAAAATCCACGTCATCTGGGTTGCAAAGACGACAGACACAAAATAAGGTCCTATTGCAGGAACAAAAACTATAAGATATAACCATATCAGGGACAGGACAAGCCCGAATACAGCAGCCGGCACAGGGGACCTGCTCCTGTCGCTGACGACCGATAGAGAGGACGGCAGGATCCCGTCGAGAGCCTGCGAAAGCACAACCCTCGAGGCACCTATCATTATAGCTATTATGACCTGAAACATCGAGGCTATGGCTCCCACCGATAGAAGCAGAAAAAGGATGGGGTTTGGCCTCAGGAAGATCATCATGGCAGTATAATAGGGGCCTCCAACGTAGCTGTAAATGCCGCTCATGTTGCCTGAGTACCAGTCCTTTGAGATCCTGCTTATGTACTCATAGCCGAGGCTTGCCTTCAGTCCCTCCCAGAGGGCGATGACGAACATCACATTAAGCACGGCAGCAGCTGACATGGCAATAAAGTACTTTCTGCTTCTGACCTCCATTATCTCCTCGTTGTTCATCACAGACCACATACCATAACCAAGGGCACCCCAGCCAAGGGACCAGGTTCCAACCGTCTCCCACAGGGACCTGTATGAGGTCGGAAAGCCGATCGTCACGGCATACCTGACATGTGAAAACGCTATCAGAATTGCGGAAAATCCGCCCAGAACCATAAGCGCAAATAGGGCCTTCTGGGCCTTGACGTACAGATCAAGGCCCTTCACAACTATTCCGAACGCCAGAACGAACAGAGCGACGGTTAAGCCAAAGACAGAGTACGGCGATGAAATGACCTCGATCAGATACGGGCTTACGTTTAAGTAGTAAATCGTGGGGATCAGAACAACGTCAACAATATAGTACCCGAACCATGCCAGGAAGAAGAACTGCCAAAGGACCCATCCGGTAAAGGTCGTAACGAATCCCACCCCAGGATTTATGAGCCTGCTCTGGAACACGTAGTCTCCTCCAGCAAGGGGCATCTCCCTGCTCAGAGTGTAATAGCTGTAGAAGAAGGGAATCGAAACCGCTAGCATCGACAGGGTTCCAAAGAGAATGCTTCCCTCAGGAAAGGCCACAGGCTGGAAAGCGTAGAGCAAAAACCACATCATAGAGAAGAACGATATAGTAAGAGAATTATACATGAAAACGTCAGAAAGCTTCATGGATTTTCTGAGGCCAGAGGCTCTTCTTTCCATAAATTAGGCTCTAGAGCCGCTATATATAAAAAATCGTTTATATATAAATTATAAGTTATGCATAAAAATGGTTAGTCATGCGTTTAATTATTTCGTAATCATCCTTCCTTGTCTCGTATTTGATCGAAAAAGTTTATTAAAGTCAGGCTTTTAAAGCGCTGCGATGTCCCCGGATGAGGCCCAGTCTTCAGAGGTCAAGGCCAAGAAGTATGATCAGGGCTTAGTCAAGGGGCTCTCTGACTTTGATCTTCTGATGCTGGTTATAGGCTCAGTTCTCGGGGGCTCATGGCTGTTTGGGGCGTATTACTCGGCCATGTATGTGGGCCCGGCCTCCATCCTTTCGTGGATAATTGGAGGGGCGCTTCTGATCTTTGTAGCGATAGTGTGGGCCGAGGTTGGATCCATATTCCCGAAATCAGGGGGGCTTGTAAGAATTCCGCAGTACACAAGCGGCACATTTGCCTCTTTTGTTATGGGCTGGGCGTACCTCCTGGGCATAATAACAGTTGCGCCAACTGAAACGCTGGGGGCCGTTCAGTATCTCTCTTCCTTTATCCCAGGGATATTCGTTAACGGCACGATAACGCTCAAGGGAGGACTGATAACGTTTGCGCTTCTGACCGTCTTCTTCTTTCTCAACTACTTTGGGGTGAAGCTCTTTGGAAAAGTAAACGATTCCTTTGGAGTCTGGAAGCTCATAATACCCACGATGGCGGTGATTCTGCTTATTGCATTTTATCCACACCCTGAGAACTTCACATCGCTGCCCGGAGGCTTTGCTCCTTACGGATACTCCTCCATGTTCCTTGCTGTTTCCGCAGGCGGAATAATTTACTCGTATCTTGGATTCAGGGAGTCAATAGATTATGCTGGCGAGTCGAAAAACCCGGAAAGGGCGATCCCGCTCTCAACGATAGGAGGTTTGGTGATCATGATGATCCTGTATGTGCTCATTCAGGTAGCATTTATTGCTGGCCTTGACTGGAAGGCCTTGGGTCTGAGCCCCGGTGACTGGTCGGGCCTGCAGAGCACAGTTCTGTCGAACGGCCCGTTCTTTGAAATATTCAGGCTTTCCGGCATAGCGATACTGGTTGCATTTACACTTAGCTAAAGCCTCGCCTTTTCAAGGCGGGGATGATCAACACATAAAACATTTATAAGTACTTTTTTAAATTTTATTTTCATGGCGAAGGCCGGTCAACTTGATGCTGGTGGGGTGCCTGAGCCGACTCCTCAGGCTATACCGGCCGTCGCCGAAAACACAGTTGAGGTAAAGCCCAGCAATAAAAGGACTAACAAAGTACGCTTATTGCCGAAAGGAAGCATAGAAAGAAAGTTCAGAAAGCTCGGAGATTTATTCGCAAAGGCTTTCAACGAGCTGAACTACATGAGAAGGCAGCAGTTCTTTTCAGGGCAGAAGATAGACTTTGAAGGAACGGCAAAAACAATATACGAAAAATACAAAAGCCTGTTAGGATCGGCAAACGTCCAGCAACTGATCAAGAAGAACAATGAAGCTTGGCTCTCATACTTCAGCTTGCTCAAGGCAAGGAAGGAGGAAAGCTTCCTGGCTGGCTCAATCCTAAGCCTCCAGGCTACATGAAGGAAGACAGGAAGAGGAAGCTTTTGCTCGTAATAAGGAACGACAGTTATGCAGTGGATGAGCAGAACAAAGCCATTTTCCTGAAGTGGTTTAACATAAAAATTCCTTTCGCTGGACGTCTGCAGTGGTACGGGAAGCAGGGCAGGCTCGAAATACACTACGATGAAACTAAACAGGCGTGGTACGCATCAATTCCAGTTGAAGTTGGAGCCGAAACGACAAGAAAAATCGTGAAAGGAAAAAGAAAGGAAGTCCAGAAAGAGAAGCCTATAGGAGAGAAAAGCGCCTCGATCGATCTCGGAATAAACATGCTCGCTTCAGCTGTCATTTCGGATGGCACATGGTTGCTTTATAAGGGAACGAGGGCAAAGGAGGACTTTTTCTACCTGCAGAAAAAGGTTTCAGAGGTTAAGTCGCTTGAAGACCGAGCAAAAAATCTAAAGCTAACAGAATGGTCTGAGGAGCTCAGGCTTGAGAGGAGGAGGCTTGAAGGGAAATTGAAGCGAAGAGAAGCTCACCTGTACAGAACATTGGCATCGCACCTAATTAGAAAGCTCTGGTCTCTTGGTGTTTCAGCACTGTACATCGGCTATCCCTATGAAATTGCTCAGGAGAAAGGAAACAAGCTCACTGAGAACTTATGGTCATATCGCGAGCTGATGGACGCAGTTGAGCTTGAGGCTCAGGAGTACGGAATGAAAGTATACGAGGTTATTGAGCACAGCACCTCAAGGCTCTGCGCGTATCACGATGCTGAAGTAACCCGAAGCCCAAGAGGAGTAATCAGGTGTCCTCTTGGGCACAGGCTTCACTCTGATCTAAACGGCGCGCTGAACATACTGAAGAAGGCAACAGGCTTGATAGTCCAGGGCACTGCAAGACCGCTTTCATATCTGGTGTTTCATGACGGAGTAGCTCCCGTTAAAGGGGAGTAACCCTCGAGACCTCGGGAACCCCGCTCTGAAGGGCGGAGAGGAGGTCAGTTTGTTTATTCCGCGAGAAAATACGGAAGAAAGCTGTCGGTGGCGCTCTCATCTTCAGCTGTTTACCTGGCCGTCCTTTTCCTCATAACTTACTTCCTCGCATATCGGAGCATAGCGCTTCCCTACTCGGAAAGCATATCGGAGCAGATAGGCTTCATATTTCCATTCCTTGAGTTCTGGAGCGCCCTTGTGGTTCTGCTGATCGCCTACATCTCTGTGAACTATTACGCAATAAACGAAAATGGAAGAAAACATGTGAGGTCAGGGCTGTGGATAGTAGCGCTGCTGGTTGCTTTGATTCTGATCTCGTTCTTTGGGCCCTACGGTCCTCTTGAGTCGCCTCTTATAACCTTCCCTGAGGACAACTTGGTTGCTATAGCCATCGGGATCATCTTTTACCTGTGGTCGGTCAGGGTCTCCTTCTTCACGGAGGACCTTGAAGCGGTGCTAAGCGAGTACAGGGAAAGCGCCAAAAAACCGAACTAATCGCCTGCGCTAATGCTTTTATGCGCCTGCAACCAATACAGTTCATGTTAAAGTACTCGATAGAAGGAAACGATTTCCAGCATCTGAGAGTAACTCTTGAGCCGGGTGAGAGGATATACGTGGACGGGGGCCATCTTATATCAAAGGATTCCAGCGTAGCCATGAGAACGGTGATGCAGGGAGGATTTCTTTCAGCGTTAAAGAGGACATTAACAGGAAGCACATTTTTCGTTACTGAGCTTGAGGGACCAGGCGATGCGGTCCTTGCAGACGTGTTTCCTGGAAAGGTGTTCGAGGTTGACCTAAACGGGAACTCGGTGCTGGCCGAGTCACATTCTTTCCTGGCTGCAGAGGAGGGCGTTAACTACGATGCTAAGATGGTAGGAATAGGGGCCGGCATACTCGCTGGGGAGGGCCTCTTCTTCGCGAGGTTCAGCGGGCACGGAAGGCTCTTCCTTCACGCCTATGGCGGCCTTGTTGTAAGGGAGCTAAGACCAAACGAAAGGATCTAGGTTGAGGCAGGGCATCTTCTTGCGTTTGACGATGGAATGAAGTACTCTGTATCCACCGTCGGGGGAATAAGGTCGATGCTTTTCTCTCATGAAGGGTGGTTCTTCGTGAGCCTAGAGGGTCCCGGAAGAGCTTATCTTCACACCGTGACGGCCCAGCAGCTCGCCTACGTTATTGAGCCATTTCTGCCAAGACAGGGAGGCGGGGGTATTCAGATAAGCTTCTAAATGGGCAGAGCTCCGCCCGTTTAAAAGGCCTAAGATAAAATAAAATAAGAAGGATGTTTTTATGAAATTTGGGTCGCGGTTATTACCGGGGAGAGAATGTACTGTCCCCGTCCGTTTTGTATGAGGTGAGGTCCTATAAGTATCTCCAGCTTTGCCGTCTTGCCTCCCTGCACTTTGAGCCCTCCTGGAACTATTGGAATCTTGATTACGCCGCTGGGAACGGTAACTGTCACGTTAACTCCAGCTATGGTAACTGTCGCGGAGCTTATAACGAGCCTGACTTCAGTATAGTTGCCTGGAGGTATTGATGCTGAGGCAAGGAAGGAGAGGTTAGACGATAGAAGCACTGTCTTCGTCTGGTTTGAGACGGTTATCCACTGGCCGCTCTTTGAGTGAAGCATAATAGATGAAATGGTAAGATAGATTGGATCTGCGTTGCCCGTAGTCACGTAGATGTCTACCGTTCCGTGCGAAGCAACATAATAATAGTATCCTCCGGCCGCAGCAATTACTATTATTGCGATTATGCCCAGAGCTACGCCCGTGTTCATATCACTGTTTTTGAACGGATAAAAATAAGCTCTTCGCATCAACCATTTACTTTTTCGTTAGAGCGCGCTCATAATAGAATTTATGATTATCAGAACAAACACGATGCCTAGATAAAGATTCGAAAATATAAATAGCTTCTTGGAGTCTCCCTCTATGTCCGAGCTAACAAGGAGCTTTATTGAGAGATAAAGTATCACGAGGCCAGCGGCCACCATAATAACCGAAAAAATTGTGCTCATGAACTTGAGCGCATATGAAAATGCGACCGCAAACAACATGACCGCCGATGCGGCTATCGCATAGGACGCGCTTCTTACCCCTTTAACCACGGGCAACATGGGCACGTTAGCGTTGCGGTAATCCTCCCTGTACTTTATAGCTATGCTCCATATATGAACTGGCGTCCAAATTATGATAAGAAGCATAAGAAGAAACGGCGCAGGCGCGAAGAGGATTCCGGAGGCTAAGCTGTACCCAGCCATCACGGGTGTACCGCCTGCTATTGATCCTATCAGTATGTTGTAATACGTTCTCCTCTTGCTCAGGAAATTATAAAGAACCGGATCAAATATGACCCCCATAACGATCCAGAAAAGCTCGTAAATGCTGGAATACAGCGCCAGTAGGAGACCTACTGAAAGGACCACGAAGGAAAACCTCAGTGCCTCCTGCGGGGTTAGCTTTCCTGATGGAAGCGCCCTGTTGCAGGTTCTTTTCATTTTGGCGTCTATGTCCCTGTCTATGTAGTTTGAAAGAGCGTTCGCGCCAGCTATTGAAAGGTAAAGGCCTATCATTCCAACAAGGAATCGAAAAACGTGCGCAGCAATGGGCCTGAGGGCCATAAATGCACCAGTAATGCCTCCCAGGAAGAGGAGGAAGGAGACCTGAGGCTTTGTGAGGTTTAGATAAGCGCCGGGCTTTCCCATTCGAAGCTCTTAAGAGCTGATCAAAGATAACCTTTTCCCAGAAAGTGGGCCGGGCCGGATTCGAACCGGCGACCTCCGCCGTGTGAGGGCGACGTGCTAACCAGGCTACACCACCGGCCCTGTAATCTTTCATTTTTAGATCCGTATAAAAGCGTTTCTAGTCCCCCTTTTCCTCCTTGCCCTTTCCCCTGAACAGCTCAAAGTGCTTGGGAGGAGGCTTCTCTCTTTCATATAGCTCCTTTCTCTTTGCCTCAAGCAGGCTATCCTCTCTGCCCAGCAGTGATGCGTACGTCGTGTAGCTGATTCCCTCAGGGAGCGCTTCTTTCCAGTTCGTGCTCCTTAAAAGATGATGCGCTATGATGAGCTGATCCGGCTTTGTCCTTTTAACGATCTCCTGCAGAAGCTCTTTTGAAAGCTTCAGATCATCCTCATCGAACGCGTAGCCAAGCAAATAGTAGGGAAATCCTCCCACGATGATAACATCGGGTTTAGTTTCAGTGGCAAACTTGACCGCGGCCTTGGATAGCGGGCCCTGAACATCAGGAAGATAGGTCATCGAATAGCCCTTGTGCTTTATGGAGATCCCGATGACGTAGCCCGTCCTGCTTCCTTCCCTGCCATGCGGTATGGGGTCCGAGATCCTGATCTTTACCTTACCGGCATTAATCGTCATGCCGTCAGCGAATATCCATTCCCTGGCCATGGATGAGGCGCTTTTGTGCAACATGTATCCGCGCACCCTTTGGCTGTAGTTTGCGCTTTTGAAATCCTTGGCAAGAACTACCTTTCCAGAGTATATGTTTTCGCCCCTGGTTCCCATGTACACGCTGCTGTAAGTTGGCGTGTAGTGGTCCCTGTGATAGTGAGAAATAAAGAGATATTCGGCGTTCTCAAGCTCCTTCTCAAGCCTCCTTCTGAACTCAGCAAGCGCCTCAAGCTCCCGTGGATGGGGTGGAAGACCATACCTTCTGGGCGCAAGGCTTGCGCCCGGATCAAGTATGATCTCCGTTCCGTCCGCATCGACCTTAATGCACATTGACCTTATCCCCAGGGATTCCTCCCCCAGCGGAGTTATCCTCAAGACAAGATGCTCATGCTCTCATCTTAAATATAAAATTATTAAGGCGGGAATTCTAATCGGTTATGTGAACGGCAACTCATACCTGGAGCGCGCAGGGGTTATAACCTTTGTAGGGACCTTTCAGTTCATAATCATGATGATTGTAGCGGAGGCGGAGTACAAAGGGTACAGCATAAGCTCCAACTACATAAGCGATCTTGGAGTGGGCTCTACGGCGCCTATATTTAACTTCTCTATAATGATCTTCGGAATGGCTGTTATGATTTCATCATACCTAGTTTATAAGGGCCTGAAAACGAAGCTCTTCCCGGCCCTCATGTTCATAGGAGGTCTGGGCGCTTTTCTGGTGGGGGTGTTTCCGGAGTACACTCCTTATCACATACACACGATCGTCTCGTTTATTACGTTCCTGTTCGGCTCGCTTGCTGTCATAAGCTCCTATAGGCTTCAGGGATCTTTAATGAAATACGTATCGGTCCTTGTAGGCCTCTTCTCTCTTATCTCGCTTTTCCTCTTTGCATCAGGGGTCACGCTTGGGCTTGGGGTAGGCGGCATAGAGAGGATGATAGCTTATCCGGTTCTTTTATGGATACTTTATTTCAGCGGATACCTCTACAGATCGTCTTAGCTCAGCAAAGCTTTTAGATGCTCGTGGCTGATACATATTATGAGCCTGGACTTTCTCAAGGAGATCTTAGAGAGCGACCCGTTTCTCAAGCACGTTGGGATTAAGGTCAAAAACATCCAGCAGGGAGGGTGCGAGCTCTATATGGACTTCAGGGAGGAGATAACGAGGTTCGGAGGCTTCGTTAACGGAGGGGCCATAGCAACGCTTGCCGACGCCGCTGGCGGATGCGCGGCGCTGACCAGCAACCTCGGTTACAACGAAGTGACAGTAGATCTTGAAATTACGTACATGAGGCCGATAACAACGGGCCCCATAGTTGCAAGATCTAGGATTATCAAGAGCGGAAAGAACCTGGCCTATGCGCTGATTGAGGTCTATGACGGGAACAACGCGCTGTGCAGCATCGTAAAGGGCACGTACTTTTATACAGAGCGATTTTAGGAAGCATTGCTTCTTGTGATGTGTTTACTAAGAATTCTGTTGAGAAGCACGACCAGCACAAGCGTGATGGCGGAGGAGGCTCCCATCAGGGCCCAGGAATAAAGAGTCCCTATGGCAGACACGTATCCTATTACAACGCTGCCCAGAACTCCTCCTACGGTCTTACCTGTATAGAGTACGCTCGTAATTGATGTCGAGTACGCTTCTCCCAGATAGTCCCCCACGAGTGAAAAATAGAGAGGGATCATGGCCCCTCCCAGAAATCCAATTACTATCTCAGGGATCAGCGGCACCCCCAGAGCTCCTAGCGCCGCCGATGCCGTTATCAGGACGAATGAAGCGATCATGGTCCTGAGCCTCCCGAAGCTGTCGGAAATCCTTCCCATAACTGGCCTTCCCAGCCCGCTCATCAGAGGAAATACGGCGGCGGCCAGATAGAAATAGGATACGTTCTTCAGAGCGAACATGCTGGATGACAGCGAAAGAAGCGGAACCGTGCCTAGCGCGTACGAAATGTATATAATGAGAAAGATTTTTGAAAGGACGGCCTCCTTCGGTTTTACGCCACGAAGGCCGGCAGGATAGGACACGTTTAAAACAAGCGGCGGAAGAACTAAGGCCTCCGCGGCGAACATCGTTATGCCTATGGTCTGAAGGCTCTTTACAGCTAGGAACAGGGGGTTAAACATGGTGGCCCCTGCACCAAAGCCAAAGGACACGAGCCCCACCGCGAGCCCTCGGTTGTTTCTGTGCCACTTTAGCGCGGCGTTAGTCGCGATTCCGTAAAGAATGCCCTCGCCAGCAGAACCCAGTCCCCACAGAGCTATCCTCAGAGCAAGTCCTACGTCCCGGAGAAACGAAAGATATCCGCTCGCGGATAAAAAAGCTGCAAGGATTCCTATTTTTCTGGGTCCGTAGTTATCTGCAACAAAACCTCCAGCTATCTGAAACAAAGTGCTCATAAGGACGAAGACAAGGAACATGAGCTCGGTGTACATTAGATTGACGTTGTAGTACTTTGTTAGATAAACAGCGAAGACGTTCCACGAGTACTGGTATACAGAATTAAAGACCATGATTGCGGTGGCGGAGGCAAGAATCCTGAGTTTTATTTCCATTTACCACATAGAAAACCAAAATCTGGCTTAAACTTTTTTGATGTTGGCATAAGTTTAAATAAAAACGTTATAATTTTTAAAATGTGAGCAAGGTAGAGGTTCCAAAGCGCATCTACAGAAAGTACCACGAGCTTTTTGGTGAGAAGGTTGTCAACGGAAGACGGCTTGTCGTTGAAGACGTCATAGGACAGGTCTACGACGAAGTTAAGGACCTCTGGAAGGAATGTCTGAGGCAGAGAAGGGAAACTCTCGACAGCACGCTTAGCGTCAGAGAAAAGTACGCCATCCCGGAGCTGGATACTGTATATGAGGACCCGGTAACGGGTGAAAGAAGGACCTACGGGGAAATCCTGAAGGGACTTATAGACAACTTTCTCGGGAGGAAGACGAACCTTGCATGGAGGCTCAACGACGAGTTTCCAATACCCGACTATGCCCATCCTCTAAAAAATCCAGGTCTTGAAATAACAGGCCCATGGAACCCGCCAGATATGGCGATCAAGCAGATAAACGCGGACGTCGCTGCAACCATGGGTCCCGATGACGAGGATGCGGCGCCTCCTGACTACGTGCCATACGGCTTCCCCAGCAGAAATACCGTGGGGCTTTTTGAGTCCAGACTTAACGAAAAGAAAATACTTGCTGGAGAGCTAACGGAGGTTAAGATCGTTAAGAAAGGTCAGCTGAGGACCTATAAGATCAGCAAGCCCATGGAAAAATGGCCAGCCAGCTTTCATCGAATACCAGGCATACATCTGCTTACATTCAACGTTCTGATCGATGGCAGGCCCGCCCCCTCCTTCATAGTGGATCTTGTTATACACGCCCTGAACGACTTTGAGAGCCTGAAGAAGGCCGGAAGGATGCTTCTTTATTACATACCAAAGACTCAGACGCCGCAGGAGGCCTACATGATAGCAAAGGCAATATGGAAGCTTGAAAGACTGATGGGCGCTGAGAGGCCTGGCAGCCTGATTAAGTTCAAGGCGCTTTATGAGGAGGCAAACGCCGGAAGGTTCCTGCCAGTAATAATGTGGATGTGGAGATACTGGCTCATAGGAACCAACGTAGGAAGATGGGACTACACCGGAAGCCTGATTGAGATGTGGAAGAATGAAAGGGTTCTTCCTGACCCTCAGAACGGCGCCCGCATGGGCATGGTTTCACCGCACATGATGGCATATCAGAGGTACAACGCGCTACTTAACGTGATGGCAGGAATCAAGGACGGCGAGCTTGTTAATGGCGCACCTATAGGTGGCATGGCCGCGGTGATGCTGTATCAGCGTACAGATGCTTACAGCAGGTACAGACACAACGCAGTGACTCTCAGGGCCATGAAGCTGGACAAGCTCAGGGAGAGGCTCATAGGGCTGATCTTTGTGCCCGATGAGGACGTAAGCGGCAGAAAGGTGACGCTGAGCGACATCCTGGAGGGAAAGGTAAGGGGAAGACTTTACGACGCATACAGGCAGAGCTGGGTGGCATCTCCAGATGAACAGTACGTCGCGGCCGGAAACGAGCCACTCAGAGCCGATCTCAGAAGGCTTCAGGAAATGCTGAAAGCGCCTGTCTTGTGGGAGGAGGTCGACGGGGAGAGGATAGCTCCAAAGCTTGAAAGCGGGCTCACGGAGGACGAAAAGAGGCTTTTGAGCAGCCTTGGGCTCATCGATGAGAACGCCAACATAACTCCATGGGTGATTACACGGGAAACAATTGATTCTCCGGAAAAGCTGCTTAGCTCAAGGGATCTGTGGATGGGAAGGGATCTCTGGAGTAGCCTGTACGATGTAGCAGAGGGTGACATCACGGTAGAAAACATACAGCACGCTTTTTACATGGCTGCCAACTATGGCTTTCAGGTTCTTAACGGAAACCTAGCTGCAGCAATAGACGACTACCGCGCCTTTCCAAACAGGCTTGTGAGGTTCATGAACGACCTTGCAACGTACAGAATCTTCGTCTCCTGGCTCTGGACGCTCTATAATCGTGGTGCGGTGATAACGAAGGACGGATACATTAAGGGACCAAAGCTGACGAGGGATGGTGTAATACCAGAGGAGAACGTTTACCTCATAAAGGCCGGAACGCCATTTGACAGAGAACTTCTGGAGAAGATATGGGAGCAGCACTACAGGTGGACGGAGGAGTTCTACCGGGATTACGACAGGCTGGTGGCGCTCAGGCTGGTCATAGCTGCAGTGTCCAAGCTAGGAGGAAGGAGCGAGGAGGGTCTTCAGCAGGCGTCTGACGAAGCTCTTAAGACTTTCGCAATGGAGACCAACCTAACGGAGCCCGTTGTGAGAAGAATAGCAGAGGCGATGGGGGTCCAGTTCAGGAGGAGGATGCTGGTGCTTTCCAGAAGAATTGTGAGGGTTCAGAACATAGTTTCACTGGCTTACGGAAAGCCTCCCACTTACAGGTCTTACATAACTTTACACCAGGCCGCAAGGAGGATATCAAGAGAGCTTGGTCTGAGCGTCAGGTACGTCAAAAGCGTTCTTGTGGCGAACAGGCCAATGTTCGACAGGAGCAAGGCCCCTATCATAATGGACGTTCTCAGGAGACAGATAGCGTCTCCTATGTACATACAGCACAGCGGAAGGGTGCTATTTTCAATAGCGGACAAGGAGCGCAGCTTGAGGGACAAGATACTTGATGCGGTATACCATCTGGACAGGAATCTAAGACCCATCTACAGGGATTCTAGTGGAAATCCGTCACGCGAGGAAATTCTGAAGGCCGGCAAGGGAAAGCGGATACCAAACATAGTGGTTCAAATATACGATTATGTTTACGACAGGTATTAAAAACTTGGTTTTTTATTGATCTAGAGCCCTTTCTTGAAGAGCAACTCCTCGGCTGCAGCTATTCCCTTGCCGAGATCAACGTCGTAGCCGTTCTTCTTTAGGGCCCTTTCAATTGCTCCCACCGCTATCAGTACCTCCGACGCCGTTATGCTGCCCATGTGTCCTATCCTGAAGTACCTCTCTTTTATCTCCGGCACAAGCCCTCCCGCAAATACAGCTCCAAAGCGCTCCGCATCGCTCAGAAAGCTTGACTGCTTAACCATTTCGGGCAGGAACTGAACGCTGATGGTGTTGGCATAAGCGCCTTCCT
Organism: Nitrososphaeria archaeon; assembly: GCA_049976505.1. Classification (GTDB taxonomy): domain Archaea; phylum Thermoproteota; class Nitrososphaeria; order Conexivisphaerales; family UBA164; genus CAYFFZ01. Next base: position 74,243 of record JBMFIC010000003.1, read on the forward strand.
CAGGCATCATCTTTAGCCCTAGGCTTCTTATCGCAGCTCTAATGCTTTCAGCTACGACCTCATGCCTTCTTACTCTGTTATCTAATCCCTCATTTAATATGCTGTTCAGGCTTGCATCAAGGGCGTATATCAGGTTCACCGCGGGCGTTGCGAAATAGGCCGCCTTCCCTTGCATATAGCTGTTAAGAATATCCCTCCATTTTCTCAGATCCGAATAGAAGGTAAGAGGCTGAACCCTTTCCATAGCCTTAAGAGCCTTAGGCCCCACTACACCCACAGCAAGCCCTGGAGGCGTTCCCAGGGCCTTCTGGGATGCCGTGAAAGCCACGTCCGCACCCCACTCCATGCTGAACTCCTCGCCTCCTATGGAGCACACCCCATCAACAACCAGGATTGTGTCCAGATCTCGGAAATAATTCGCGATTTCCTTTACGTTGTTTCTCACGCCGGTGCTGGTGTCAACGTGCGTAACGGTAACCAGATCGTAGCCACCCTTGCTTGCTCTCTCATAAACTTCCTTGGGATCTGCTGGACGACCTAGAGGAGTCCTGTAGACGTCAACTTTCTTGGCGAACCTCGAAAGAAGGTCCACAAACCTGTCTCCGAAATATCCCGTGCTGACCACAAGAACGCTAGAATCGCGTTTTATGAAGTTAACAGTCGCTATCTCCATAGCCAGGGTTCCGGAGCCGGCGATTACAAAGGGCAGGCCCTCTTTAGCGCCAAATATCTTCATCGTGTTCTCAAGGGCTCGTTGGAAAATTTCTGTGAACTCCCTTGATGTGTGCGCGTAAGTCGGCCTTGACATTGCGGCAAGAACGTCGTGTTCGTACTCTACCGGGCCGGGGATCATCAGAATTTTCTTCAACTTGATTTTTAATTTTCAAAAAACATATTTAAACTTTTAATCTAGATCCTGAAGGCATCCTTTGAAATGAGATCCGTAGAGGCAGTCCTCATGTCCCTGAGATAGTTTGAAGTAAGAAGCGTCAGGAACATTGAGTCCCGATACAGCCTTTCGATACCCACGTCCTCCAGATATCCGTAGCCTCCGTGTACCTGAAGGGCTATGCGGGAGGCCAGCCTAGCAATCTCAAGAGCGTGGAGCTTGAACATAACTGCGCTCTCCCCACCTTCCGATGCCGTAAGCGCATCTTTCATGTGACCTATTCTGCTCTTCATGTCGCTCAGAACCGCAGCTATGGGCTGAAACTCATACAGATAGCTCTCGAACGCCCTTCTCTGCTTGGAGTACTCTATTGCTTTATCGATAGCGGATTCGGCAATTCCAAGGGCCATCGCTCCCACCTGTAGTGATGAGGAGTCAAGGTGTCTAGCAAGGGCCTCCTCTGCTTTCTCCTGGATCAGCACATTATCGCTGGTAACTTCAGCATCGTAAAAGCTCACGCCAAACTCCAGCGCTCTTAAACCCAGGGGCTTCTTTCTATCAACCCGGCTTGGCTTAGCAAGCACCAGCAGGGATCTTTCAGCTGATCTGGCTAGAACTATGTGATAGGCCGCGCTGGGCAGCACCACGTACTCGTTCTCTCCCTGCAGCCTTCCTCCCTCGACCTTCACGTTGTGCTGAGAGTTCATGTTTATGTCGTGGACCAGCGTTCCTGCAGTTTTTCCGGATGCTATTGTTGGGATCAGGTCTGGCCTTCCGTTCTGATGAAGAACCTCGTTAACAAGCGTGTTTTGCACATATATGTAATATGCAACCGATGGCGAGTACTTTGCTATCGTATAGAGAATCAGTGAAAACGACCTTCCATCTATGCCAGAGCCTCCTTCAGACGGAGGAACCGTCGCTGCAAGCAGACCAAGCTCAGCCAGCCTGCTAACTAATGACTGCGGCAGCCCCTCCTTCTCTATTTTAAGTGATATGTTCTCAAGCTCCGACCTGGCGAACTGCTCTATTACGCTCATAAGCAGCTTCTGCTCCTCTGAGGGCATGTTACTTCGCCTCCGCAAGCCTCCTTAGCAGCATCCTCGATATGACTAGCTTTTCTATCTCGTTTGTTCCCTCCCATATTTCGGTAATCTTCGCGTCCCTGTAAAGCTTCTCAACCCTTGTGCTCAGCCCCTCTATCCCTATTATTTTGAAAGCTTCGTTCGCCACGAAGTTAGCCACATCGGCGGCATAATACTTCGCCATGCTAGTTAGTACTGGATCCGGATTAAAAGCGAAGACCTTGGAGGCTGCCTTGTAGGTAAGATTCCTAGCCGCCTCAACCATAGTGCTCATCTCAGCAAGCGCGAACTGTACCGACTCCATTTCCCTGAAGCCCTGCGGCTTCCTCGAAAGGTAATCCATGAGCGCATCCAGCATTCCCTGTGCCGTTCCAACGCTCTGAGCAGCCACATAAACCCTGCTGATGTTAAAAAAGGTCATTACTATGTAGAAGCCCTTTCCCTCTTCCCCAAGCGTGTTTTCAGCCGGGATCTCAACGTTTTCAAAGGTTATCTCAGCTGTATCAGTAGCCCTCATTCCAAGCTTCCCCCTTAACTTAACGGGGTTTACACCCTTCCATCTCCTCTCAACTATTACAAGCGTGAGCCCGTGATGTCTTTTGTCCTTTGGCGGGGGCGACGATCTGGCAAGCAGATAGTAGTGGTCGGCCACAGTACCGTTAGTTATGAACATCTTGTGCCCATTAAGAATCCATCCTCTTTCCGTTTTCTCTAGACTGGAGGAGATTCCAGCGACGTCGCTTCCTGCTCCGGGCTCCGTTACTGCGACAGCGCTTATCTTCTCTCCCTTCAGAGTAGGGTACATGTACTTCTCCTTTTGTTCGTCCGTGCCGTAAAGAAGAACCATTTCCGCGCCGAAAACTGAAGCCAGGGAGCTGAGTCCAAGGCCCGGGTCAACCCTGCAGAACTCCTCCATAGTGACGAGCATGTTCCATGGATTTTCGAGCGTTATAAATCCCGCCTCAAAGACCTTCCTTCTTATCTCATTGGGATACTCCTCGGTCTCATCGTAGTGCCTTATCAGGTCGTCCGTGAACTCCCTCAGGGCGAACTCTCTGGCCTTCTTTCTGGTCTGCTCCACCTCTTCTGGAAGCTCAAAGCTCAATATTACTCCACCCTCTCAAGAACCGCAGCATAGCCCTGTCCTCCGCCAACGCATAGCGTGGCCACGCCGTACTTGGCCTTCTTCTCGTTAAGTATTCTTGCGAGCGTTCCTGTGATCCTGGCCCCCGTAGCCCCCAGCGGATGCCCTATGGCTATAGCGCCTCCGTGCACGTTGACCCTATCAGGATCGAGCTTCAGCTCCTTTATTGCGTAGAGAGTAACCACAGCAAAGGCTTCGTTTATCTCCCAGTAATCTATGTCCTCAACGCTGAGCCCAGCCTTTTCAAGCGCTTTTCTGCTGGCCGGAACGGGTCCCTTGCCCATGAGGTAGGGCTCAACTCCAGCCCATCCAATAGACTTTATCTTCGCGAGAGGCTTAAGGTTATACTTTTCAACGGCTCTCTCAGATGCAAGAAGCACCGCCGAAGCTCCAGCGTTTAGCGGCGATGAATTTCCTGCTGTTATCACGCCCCCAGGCTTGAACGCAGGAGGCAGGGAAGCTATGGCCTCGAGTGAAGTATCGGGCCTTATGCTCTGATCCCTGTCTACCACGATTTCCTTTCCCTGATACTCGGTCTTAACTGGAAGGATTTCCCCCGAGAACCACCCATCCTGAAGAGCTCTGGATGCGAGGACGTGGCTTCTGTACGACCACTCGTCCATCTCCTTTTTGGTTATCCCGCTGACCTCGGCGAGCTTCTCAGCGGTCAGGCCCATCACATAGCCGACGTTCATCTGGTACTTCATGTACTCAGGTCTTATCAGGAGCTTGTAGTTTGGCACGACGTGGGGGTTATCGCTCATAGGAACGTGAGTCATGTGCTCCATGCCCCCGGCAATTACCAGCTCTGAGTTTCCAGTCTGAATTTCCATGGCCCCTATTCCTATTGCTGTAAGAGATGACGAGCAGGCCCTGTCAACAGCCATAGAGGGGACCTCCCATGGGAGGTTTGCGAGAAGAACGGGATGTCTTCCCCCATATAGCCAGTTCTCGTGGACCTGGAAGGCGCAGCCGGTAATTACGTCTCCTATATCGTTAGGGTCAACGTTGGTTCGCTTTATTATCTCCTTTATCAGAAGCGCGAGAACCTCATCCATCCTGAGGGCGTTGAAGACGTCTCTCTCGGGCTCTTTAGGTCTTGACCTCGAAAACGGGCTCCTAAGATAATCCGCTATATATACCTCCACTTTATCTCCCCCTGTACTTTGGCTTTCTCTTCTGGAAGAGGCTTGATATTCCCTCCTTGAGGTCCTCCGTGTTGAAGAGTATGCCAAAGGCCGTTGACTCCCACTCGAGACCCACGTCCATAGGCACCTCGGATGCCTTGTTTATGAGCCTCTTCGCAAGAACCTCTGCTATTGGGGCGTTGTTTGTCGCGATCTCCTTTGCAAGCCTGATCGCCTCTTCATCCGCGGTGGCCCTGTCAAATGCAAGAGATGCTATTCCGAGCTTAACCGCCTCCTCCCCTGAGATCCTTCTTCCTGTAAGTATGAGCCAGAGGGCCGTGTTCATCCCCGCAAGCTTGGCAAGCCTCTGGGTTCCTCCCCATCCCGGTATCAGCCCCAGCGTAGTCTCTGGAAAACCGATAATGGCATCCTTGGTTGTAACCCTTATATCGCACGCAAGGGCCAGCTCAAACCCACCTCCAAGAACGTAGCCCTTCATTTCGGCAATTGTCACCTTTGGTATCTCAGCAAGCTTTCTGAACACCCTTTCCCCTCTTCTTGAGAACTCTATGAACTGCATGGCGTCAGATATGTAAGTTGAGAGGTCTGCGCCGGCCGAGAAATCATCGCCTGCTCCGGTAAGCAGTATTACCCATATATCCCTGTCATTCCACATGCTCTCGATGGCCCTGTCCAGCTCATCTATTACTTCCGGGCTGAGGAAGTTCCTCTTCGGTCTGTCTATCAGCACCCTTACTACATGATCTCCTAAGTTCTCAATCCTTATGAACTTGAAGCCTTGAGGAGAAGCCTGTGCCGCCGGCTTAGCGGACTCCTTTGCTTCAGCCTGTGGAGCGTATCTTCCCTCTATAACATCCCTAAGCCTTCCCTCCTGTATGCTCCTTGCTGGTTTGAAGACCTCACATTCAAAAGCCTTCGATAGCTCCTCAAGCTTGCTCTTTACCTCCTCGTTCGTGAGGGACTTGGCAACAGTAATAGGGCCAAATGGTCGGTTTAGTCCCAGCTTAACCGCGGTCTCTATATCGTCTGGCCCTGCAACGCCTTCCTCTATAAGCTTTACGGCCTCGTTAACCTCCAGGACAAGAACGTCAAGAAGGCCTATCTTATCCGTCTCCTTGGAAGGAGGCATCTTCGCCCTGCCTCCCTCCCATTCGTAGAACCCCCTTCCGCTCTTTTTGCCAAGCCTCCCCTGCCTGACCAGCTCGCCTATGGTTCTGCACTTGGCGTAGTCAGGCGATAACGTCTTTGCATAGTACTCAAGGGAATCATATACCACGTCCAGCCCGACAAAGTCCATGAGCTCATATGGCCCCATTGGAAGGCCCTGGGATCTAGCGAATGCATCTACCTCCTCGGGCTTTGCAATCCCCTTGTCCGCCACAAGGCAGAAGAAGAGGAGCTCAGGCGCGCTCACCCTGTTAACTATGAATCCCGGGGTGTCCTTCAGGACCTTGATGGGCTCCTTTCCAAGCTTCTTCATTATTTCGTAAGCTCTGTCAAGCACTGCGTCCTCCGTCAGCTCGCCCTTGACCAGCTCCACGAGCTTCATTATAACCGGAGGGTTAAAGAAGTGGGTTCCAAGGAACCTTCCAGGCCCGCTGACATATTGGGAGAGCTCCGTAATCCTGATGTTTGATGTATTGGTGCCGATTATAGCATCAGGCCTGGCGGCCTTGCTTGCTCGTGAAAGAACGTCGGCCTTTATTTCAATCTTCTCAGGAACCGCCTCTATAATTATATCAGAATCGCCCACGGAGCTCTCAAGATCCGTGGAGAGCCTGAGCCTTGAGAGGATCGAACTTACGTCCTCTGCCTTTATCTTTCCCCTTTCAGCGAACCTTTTAAGGCTGTCCTCTATGAGCGCTTTAGCCCTGTTCAGAGCCTGTTCGCTCACGTCAACGAGGGTAACCTCATATCCTCCAAGAAGAAATACCTCAGCTATGCCATGTCCCATCTCGCCGGCTCCTATAACCGTAGCCTTTCCACCGCTTATCACAATCACTGCACCAGCTTCTTTACCTCGTTAACGAGGCTCTGGGCGAACAGCAGATCGCCCGAAACCTTCAGCTTTCCAAGAAACATTGACCTTACCGGGTCCGCCTTTCCAAGTATTATGTCAGCTATCAGCTGATCTGCACCGGAAACGGTTGCGTTTGGGCTCTGAGCCGCCCCATCAGAGAGCTTTATGCTTCCGTCTTCAGCAAAGTACACATAGAAGTTCCTTCCCTCGTTCAGCTTGAACTGAAGAGTCTTTCCGGCGAACTTTTTCAGAATCTGTTTGCTGTTCTGATCGCTGTTGATTTTCTGAGAAAGCTCAGCTAGAAGTTCAAACGTTGTCATCAATCTTTTAATTTTGTTCTACAAACTTATAACGTTTTTGTGAGCTGTGTGAGACAAGCATTTATTAGGGGCCTTTATGAATAGAGAAGTGGGATGCCATACAACATAGCCGTACTTATAAAGGCCGTCTATGAGGATGTAAAGATAAATCCTGAAACGCTCGAGCCCAGCACGGCCGGCATTAAGTTTAAGATGGACGATATAAGCAGAAACGCGGTGGAGGAGGCGGTAAGAATTAAGGAGAAGCATGGAGGAAAGGCCACCGGCATAATGTTCGGAAGGGACGATCAGGTTCTTGTAATGAGAGAAGCCCTCGCAATGGGCCTGGACGAAGGCATCCTGATAAAAGGGTACTCCTACAGCGATCCGGAGCTGACGGCTAGGATCCTTTATGAGAAGGTAAAAACAGGATACGACGTAATTCTCCTTGGTTACTCCTCAGCGGACTCGTACACGGCGCAGATACCGCCAAGGCTTGCGGCCCTCATGGGCGTGCCGCTAATTGGGAACGCCGTACAGCTATCCTTTGAGGGCAGGAAGGTGATAGCAGTAAAGTCACTGGACGAGCGTAGCGTGAAGGTTGAATCTGAGCTTCCTGCGGTGATATCCGTGGCCCAGGAGATCAACACCCCAAGAATACCTCCTCTCATACAGATAATGGCAGCTTCAAGAAAGCCCCTGAAAATGGAGTCCGCGAACGTCCCTGCAGAAACGTATTACAGGGTTATCGAACATAAAGCTCCTCCCTCATCCAGGAAGAAAATAGTCTTCGAGGACGTGAACAAAGGCGTTGAGGAGATATTAAAGATTTTGAAACAGAAGGGTTAACCCTTGAGCTTCTGTATCAGGATTGGCAGAACCGTGAACGCATCCCCAACAATCCCGTAGTCGGCTTCGTTAAATATCGGAGCGTTCTTGTCCTTGTTTATCGCTATTACTATCTTCGAGTCCCTCATCCCAACGAGGTGCTGTATCTGGCCTGAGATTCCAACGGCTATGTAAATCTTCGGATGAACCTTTTTCCCAGAAAGGCCAACCTGCCTGTCCTCGTCCAGCAGATGAAGGTCCTGACAAACAGGCCGGCTCCCGGCAAGCTCAGCCCCAAGAACGGACGCTAGCTGTTTTGCGAGCTCTAGGCCCTCTGGTCTTGCTATACCTCTTCCAACAGCAACGAGGATTTCCGCCTTTGTAATGTCCACGGAGGCCTTCTCCTTGTTAACGGTTTCTATAAGCCTTGTGCGTGGGATTCCAGATAGATCCAGCTTGACCTTTTCAGGAGAGCTCTGCCAGGCCTTTTTCACTTCCACAGAGCCTGGCATCAGGGTGAATACCCTGGCTGAAGTCTCCTTCTTGATGATCGTCCTCCCTCCAAAGAAGTACCTCGTGATTACTGTCTTTCCGTCTGAAAAGCCCAGGTCAAAGATCTCCGATTCCATGTGGGTTCCCGTGAGATGTGACACTATGGCTGCCACCTCCCTTCCCAGGACCGAGGCCCCGAAAAACGCCAGATCGTATCCCTGTCTGAAGAGGGAAGCTAGAGCTTCAGAGATCTGCCAGGGATCATATATCATTTCATCATAAATGAAGGATCTCTCAACCCTGTACTTAGAGGGATCATAATCGCTTCTGTGAACTGCATCTACATGCTCAAAACGCTCGCTCAAGAAGGTCAGAAGCTCATCCATGAGCTCGTTCCTGTCAGAGAACGCAAGCACTTTCAACAGTCTGTTTATGTGGGATGGCGCTTATAAGCGTTAGCGCCTGGCGTTGAATGGCTTCTTAACGCATAAGAGCTCATGAGCACACCCTTGAAGGCTGAAGGCAGTTCACGTTTAGCTTAAGCGTATGCCGTCAGCTTCTTAGTTCTGGCTAAACCTCGCTCTGAAATCAAGCCCGTCAGACAGCAGAGAGCTCGTCGGCGAGAGATTCCTGGCAGGGCAGTGGCGTCGCATTTCCGTCTCACGGAAACGCGCACCACATATATAGTATTAATAATATGATGATTAATGCATCAGCGCTCATCAAATTTTTAAGCAGGGTTGGACTATAAAGCGGTGTTGACAGCTCCTCTGTGTTATCCGGAGTACTATTTCCTTCCCCGAACGGCATTCATGGCTATCGTTTACGTTTCCGCCACCGTTTCTGTATTAGCCTTCTTTTATATGCTCAGGCTGAGGCTAAAGGCCCGCGGAATTGGCCTTCTCGAATTTCTTAAGATTATATTTATTAACTACAGGAGATGGCCGGGCCTTCTCTACGACTTTATAACCCATAGAAAGCTGCTGAGCCGAAGAAGCGCATCAGGGGCAGCCCACGCGGTCCTAATGTACTCTCTTCTTCTGTCCTTAATAGGCACGCTGCTAGTTGCTGCAAGCCAATATTCTGAAATAATAACGGGCACCCCGATCTTCTGCGGCTCCCTGTATCTCTTTTACACGTTTGTAATGGACGTCACGGCATGGGCTCTGTTTATTTCGTCGGTTGCGGCCGCGGGGTACGCTTACAGGAGGAGGAAAATAGTTCAGCGAAGCAGCCTTAAGGCCGACATAGTCTATCTTGCATCTTTCTTCCTTCTCAGCATAACCGGTGCAATGATCGAATCCTACAGAATAAACGCTCTTTACGGAACGTCGCTTGGCTATCTGGCCTTCAACGCATACATTTTAAGGGGTCTTCGACTGAGCTGGGACGTATACGCCGCGATTTACATCTTTCACCTAGAGCTCGCGTTCGCGCTGATAGCGTTTATACCAATGACCTCCATATTTCATCCTCTGATAGCAGCGGCCAACTACCTGCACGAGAAGAGGCCAACTGGCGAGCTCACGAAGCCCTTCGACCTGATGAGCGTTATGCAGACCGGCTCATTTGATGTTCAGGTGGGGATAAACAGGACCTCGGACATTAAGGGCTTTTACGCCCTTGAGCTCGAGGCATGTCAGAACTGCTACAGGTGTCAGGACGTCTGCCCCGCATATTTAGCGGGAAGGCCTCTTTCTCCGACCACGCTCATCAGCAGCCTTCAGAGGGAGATAAACAGGGACGCCCCCATATGGGACTTCATCTCTGAGGATACCATCTGGTCGTGCACCACATGCGGGGCATGTGTTAAGGCCTGTCCAGTTTACATAAGGCACACGGATTACATAGTTGACGCAAGGAGGGCACTCGTAATGAACATGAAGCTGGACGAGAGGAAGAACGCGCTCCTGCTCTCCATGAGCTCATACGACAACTCCTTTGGTGTGTCAAACGATAACAGGAACTCATGGCTCTCGCAGGCTGGCCTGAAGAAGGCCTCAGAAACTGGGATCGTTGAAAACCTGCTATGGGTAGGGTGTATGGGCAGCTTTGATCCAGAGGCCAGGGACATCGTGAAGAACTTTGTGGAAATACTAAGAAAGGCAGGAGTTATAGACAGCTATGCCTATCTGGGAGAGGAGGAAACTTGCTGCGGCGACCCGGCCAGGAGGCTTGGAGAGGAGAGCAAGTTTCAGGACCTAGCGATAAAGAACATAGAGATATTCAAAAAGTACGGCGTCAAAACCATAGTAACGATATGTCCTCACGGATATAACACGTTCAAGAACGAGTACTCGAAGATAGATAAGTCATTCAGCAGCGTTAAGGTGAAGCACTACGTCGAAGTCATAGAGGAGCTGATTGATGCAGGGCTCATTAAACCGGAAGCGTCAAAGGAGGTGTTTGTAATCCACGACCCCTGTTATCTGTCGAGACACAACGAGGTCATCGAGCCGCAGAGAAGGATCCTTAGAAGCTTCGCCGAGCTCCGGGAGCCCATAAGGAGCGGGAGGAACACCTTCTGCTGTGGCGCAGGAGGATCAAATTACTGGTACGAGGTTCCAGAAAAAACGAAGATAAGCCATATAAGATTCAGGGAGCTCCAGGACACAGGCGCCAGCTCAATCGTCGTGCTCTGTCCGTTCTGCAACGCTATGCTTAACGATGCGAGCGCGGTTCTTTCAGATGGCAAGATCAAGGTGAAGGACATAGCTGAGGCGGTTAACGAAAATATAAAATAAGCGAGAACCTCTATAAAGCTCATGAATAGGGAGCTTGATGGAAAGAAAGCCCTTATAACTGGCGCATCAACCGGGATAGGTGCTTCAACAGCTATAACGTTCGCGAGGGAAGGCGCATCAGTAATAATAAACTACAGAAGCAGCGAGCAGGAAGCCAGGGAAGTAATGAAAAAGGCAAGGGAGCTCGGGGCAGAGGCTTACGTTTTTAAAGCTGACGTGACAAATGAGGCTGAAATAGCTGAGCTCATGAAGTTCGTTGAAAGCACGTTTGGGTATCTCGACGTGCTCGTTAATAACGCAGGAGGCCTTCTCGAAAGAAGGGAAATAGCAAGCTCTGACCTTGAGTACTGGAGAAGGCACATCGATCTGAACCTTACATCGGTTTATCTTGTTACGAAGAACGCGCTTCCCCTCCTGCTGAGGTCGCCATCGAACGAGAGGGTCATAGTTAACGTGTCATCCATAGCAGCGTTTACCGGCGGAGGCAGAGGGGCATTTGCCTATGCCTCAGCAAAAGGAGGCGTGAAGACCCTGACTAGAGCAATGGCCAAGGAGCTTGCGCAGCATAAGGTCAGGGTAGTTGCGGTCATGCCGGGCCTAATTGTAACTCCTTTCCACGAAAAGGCCAGGACTGGGGACGTTGAGGGATGGGCCGAGAAACAGGTGCTTCTTAAGAGGGCCGGAAGCGCACAGGAGGTGGCAGAGGTGATAGCATTTCTTGCAAGCGAAAGGGCAAGCTACGTTAATTCAACTGAGATCTACGTAGATGGTGGATGGCTGTATGGATAAACGCGCTTTAAAAGCTTAAATATAATTAACCGATTTTTAATTTGTGAGCCCGTTTTATAAGTACAACCTTAACTTCAGAAACACGTTCTTAACTGCGGTCAGAAACTTTCCCAACAGGGAGATAGTTTACAGGGACAGAAAGAGATACACGTTCTCTGAGTTCTACGAAAGGGTCCTGAGGCTCTGCGGGGGTCTGAAGGAGATAGGGGTAAAGGAAGGAGATGTCGTGGCGGTAATAGACTGGGACACATACGTCTACATGGAGTCTTATTTTGCAGTTCCCATGAGCGGCGCGACCCTGCACACGGTCAACATCAGATACCCGCCCGAGCTTATATATCTCACAATGAGCTTTGCTAACGACAAATATGTAATAATAAGGGACGAGTTCGTTCCTATAATTGAGAAGAACGCTCCGCTTTTTGATTTTGTCAAGGGCTGGATAGTTTACTCTGAAGAGGGAAGGCATGTAGAGACAAAGCTGTCCCCCAGCTATGATTATGAGGATCTCGTAAAAAGGGATAGATGCGAGCCCCCTGATCTGGACGAGGAAACCAGGGCAACGCTCTTCTTTACATCAGGAACGACCGGAATGCCAAAGGGAGTAAGCTTTACACAGAGAGATCTTATACTTCATGCTCTGTCGCTGTCCGCATCCATGAAGTACAGGCCCATAAGCCTGACCGACCAGGACGTCTTTATGTCCCTGGTTCCCATGTTTCACGTGCACTCCTGGGGGATGCCTTACATAGCATTTATGAACGGGAACAAGTACGTGCTCCCGGGGAGGTATGAAATAAAGACCATACTTGAGCTCATAAAGCGTGAAAAGGTCACTTTTTCGACCATGGTTCCAGCAATACTTTACATGATCCTCAATGACCCCGTGGTTGAGGAGTACAAAGACTATCTCAAAGGGTGGAAGGTCATCATAGGCGGCTCAGCCCTGCCAAAGGGCCTGGCGCAGAAGGCAATATCCTATGGTATAACCGTAGTGGGCGGATATGGGCTTTCTGAGACCTGTCCAGTCCTCACGATTTCCGTCATGAACGACTACACGTCGAAGATGAGCTATGAGGAGGCCCTTGACCATCTTATAAGCGCTGGAATACCCATACCGCTGGTTCATCTGAGGGTCGTTGATCCGAGCGGCAAGGACGTTCCATGGGATGGCAGGTCTGCCGGCGAAGTTATAGTCAGAGCCCCCTGGCTTACAAGGGAATATTATAACGACCCAGAGAAAACGGAGGAGCTGTGGAAGGATGGGTGGTTGCATACAGGTGATCTTGGGGTTATAGATCAGTATGGCTATCTGCACATAGTTGACAGGGAGAAGGACGCTATTAAGAGCGGGGGAGAGTTCATACCCAGCCTGCTTCTTGAAAACGCAATAAGCGAAATTAAGGGCGTTGGGGAGGTCGCGGTGGTTGGAATACCGGATCCAAAGTGGGGAGAGAGGCCAGTGGCCTTCGTAGTAAAGAGCGGCGACATTACCGAGAACGACATAATAAACCATCTCAACGAGCTGGTTAAGCTCGGCAGAATACAGAAATGGTGGATCCCCGACAGGATCATATTCATAGATAGCATGCCGAGAACAAGCACGAACAAGATAGATAAGAAGGTGCTAAGAAGCAAAATAACCGGAGAAAGCTAAAATTAACGATTTAAATCAGAAAATTGAATAAATTTCTATTTTTAGAGTTAACACGTATAAAATTCTAAACTAGGATATTAAATCTCATTTAAAAGAAATTTTTCAGTGATAGTTAAATTTTAGGATATTAAGTCATAAATTAGACCAAAAATGCAAGAATATGATAGTACGGGAAAAAAGGTGTACTGGACTGCTAGTTCGATACTCTTTGTCGTAAGCGTACTGATGATGGGGTATGGGATATACCAGCAGGTCGTTCTGCACGTCTACAAGGCTCCACTGCTTCTCGGAATAGTTGCAGGGATGCTGCTTGCAATCCCGCTCGAGCTGTGGAATTTCTCAGATCCCGACACGCTCTTCAGGGTTATGGCGTTCCAGGACAGGTTCCTTATAGTGTGCTTTGGGTTTGCAATAGGCCTTGGCGCAATACTTCTATATGGCCTTAACCTCTTTGTTCCTCATCCGAACTTTGGAATCAAGGACCTGTTCGTGCTTGGGATAGTTCTCGGGGGTCTCATATTCGGGCTTGGGGTGGGTATTGCAGGGTACTTCCCCGGAACCGTCTGGATAGCCCTCGGACAGGGAAGGAGGGACGCAATCTACGCCGTTGCCGGTGGCCTTCTCGGAGCTTTCACGTGGTCAGTTATATTTGGCAGCGTGAGGGGCCTCCTATGGAACACTCTTAACTTTGGACCTGTTACATGGGCCACTCTGTTTGGGTTTAACACGAGGCTTGGCATGTTCTTGGTGAGCCTGGTCTTCGGGGCCATACTGTTCTCGGTATTCCTCTTTCTGCCGAGATTTCCAAAGCAGCCAACAAGACAGTCGTGCGCATATCACCTTTCTGGAGCCAATAGGGAAGTCGTCAGGTTCAATGAAGTGATTGACGAGGAGACAAAGAAGTATCCGAACGCAAGGCCATACATAACTAGGCTGATCAACGAGAGCAGCATAGAAAACGCGAGATCAATAATACTTCTAGGGCTTGAGTTCACAATAACTGCAGTAGCAGTAATAATACTGAGGCAGATCTTCGGCGAGTCCACAACGTACTCGTGGATAGGCGCGCAGATATCCTACCTGATAAATCCAGTATGGGCGGCGTCGAATCCATACTTCCAGCTCTTTGGCGGCATGCATCTGGTGAACGGAATACCAGTAAACCATCCGTTCAGCGAGATAGGATGGGAGCCATTCTCAGATCTGGGAACTTTTCTTGGAGGGCTTGTTTCCTCACTGATCATAAGCAGAAGGTTCATGGGATTCAAGAAGCAGGTTCCATATGTCTGGCAGCACAGGTTCGGGCCATCTGAATCAAAGAGAGCCCTTGGATCCTTCATAGGAGCCTTCATGGTGCTGTTCGGTGCCAGGATGGCCAACGGATGCGCTTCGGGGCATATACTCAGCGGGGACATACAGATGGCAGTTTCAAGCTTCCTCTTCCTGATAATGGTCACGATAGGAGCCTGGATAGCTCTCAGATACATACTCCACCTCAGAATAAACGCCCAGGGCTACGTGGATTAAATTTTTAAATCCCGTTTTATTTTTTGTTTATTACTTTGTAAGCGCCCAAACAGCTCAGACCCATAAGCTGTGCGATTTATAGGATTAAATTTATAAACAGAGCATAGCTGTTATATTGACGGAAATTGGAAATATCGGTTCTTAATAAAACGGAGAACTCAATCGAACTGATGTTCAAGAACGTTGACTTTTCGCTTTTAAGAATAGTGCAGCATGCGCTTCTGGAGGATAAAAGGGTGAAGAACATCTCGGTTAAGAGAGGGCATCCTCTGACCAAGGAGCTTTACTTGTATCTTCTGACCGATGGCTCAGATCCAAAGCAGGTTCTTAAGGAAGGCATAGGAAGAGCAAGGGAGATGACAAAAAGCTTAAAAGCGGAGCTGGAGAAGGCTCTATCTTGACCTGAATGCCCAAGTTCTGTCCAAAAGATGGAACTCTGATGAGGTTAAAAAGCCAGAAAAAGGGACAGCAGGTCCAGCTAGTTTACGTCTGCCCAACCTGCGGTTATACCGAGAAGTATAGGAAGGAAAAGGTGCTCGAGGAGAAGATTACGGAAGAGGAGGAATCTCTTAAGGTCATAGACCAGGTATCAGATTTATCGGCCCTTCCAACGGTCACGGTTACCTGTCCAAAGTGCGGAAACGATAAAGCTTACTGGTGGATGGTTCAGACGAGGGCAGCGGATGAGCCTCCAACGCAGTTCTACAGATGCACAAAGTGCGGATACACCTGGAGGGTCTACTCCTGAACACAAGCTTCATATTTGTCCTATAGCTATTCCATCTCCCCTTACGTCGGCGTACGCTAGCCTTTCTCGCCCAACGAGCTGAACGCCATGGCCTACGCCCGTGGCTCCAGGATATCTGATCTTTTTTATTCCTGCGTTGATACCCTCCTCTGCAAAGACCTGCTTTCCATCCCAGAGGAACCTAGGTGCCTCTATTGCCTCTCCTATGTTCATCCCCCTGTCTATGATGTTGGCTATGATAAGAAAATGCTGCTGCGGACGATAATGCCCCCCGCTAATTCCTAATGCGAAGGAAAAAGAGGCGTTTTTAGTCGCTATAACCGAGCTGAGCGTGTGGAGAGGTCTTTTATGCGGCTTTAGGGAGTTAGGTCCACTGAGCTTGAAGTCGCTCGCCCTGTTGTTAAGCACGATCATGTGTTTAGGATGAGTAATCCTTGATCCAAACGAATAATAAAGGCTCTGTATCCCCGAAACCACCATGCCTTTATCGTCCATCACAACGAAGTTTGTTGTATCCCCGTCCTCAATTCTGATGTCATCGGGCTTGGCTGAAACATTGAGCAGCCTTTCTACGGGGACATTCACAAACCTCGGGTCTCCTACGTACCTGTCTCTTACGGCATAGGCCGCCTCATAGGCCTTGAGGGCCCTTTTGATGCCCTCGTCATCAAATTCGAGCCTCTCGCCGCTTAACTGATTCAGTATCATTAACGTGGTTATGCCCTGGCTGTTTGGAGGCGATTCATAGATCCTGTAGCCCCTGTACTCCAGGCTCAGCGGCTCCACCTCCTCAGGCCTGAAGCTTGCGAAGTCCTCTTTCTTCATCACTCCACCTAGGCTCTGCACGTAATCCGCGATGTCTTTTGATACTTCATCATAAAAGTACTCGGGACCATATTCGGCCAGCCCTTTCATGACTTCAGCAAGGCCCTTCAGCTCTATTCTTTCCCACTGGCCCTTTCCGTAAATCGATGCTGTCGCTTCGTCGTGATACCCTGAGAGCATTTCCTTCACAGCTGCAGCCAACCTTCCGGAGACAACCAGCCCATTCTCGGCAATCCTCACCGGCATCTCCAGTAGCTCTTTCCACTCCATGCTGCCATATTTTTTCCACATTTCATAAACGCCATAAACAAATCCAGGCACAACCGGCGACAGAGGTCCAAAGCGAGGCACCTTGGCGAGGCCCTTTTTGCGTATAGCGCTCTCAAGGCCCTCAGGGGCCCAGCCACTGCCGTTGATGAACCTCACAGATCCATCGTTATAAATCATTGCCATAAAGTCCCCTCCGAGCCCGCACAAACTTGGCTGCACCACCGATAAAACGAAGGAAACTGTCACGGATGCGTCAACTGCGTTGCCTCCCCTGTTTAGGACATATAGTCCGGCTATGCTGGAAAGCGCATGCTCGCTTGTTACGACCCCGCTTTCCCCACGAACACTGGTTTTAACAACGAAGGCTTTACCATCGCTCAGCATAAAAAGCTTTAGAGAAAGCCCATCTCAAAAAACGTCCTATTAGCGGTTTACAATTAGCTAAAGCCTCGCCCTTCAGGGCGGGATGATCGAAGCGTAAAACATTTATAAAAGTTTTTAAAGTTTCATTCTCATGGCGATGGCCGGTCAACTTGAATTCGGTGGGGCGCCTGAGCCGACTCCTCAGGCCATACCGGCCGTCGCCGAAAACACAGTTGAGGTAAGGCCAAGCGACAGAAGGACCAACAAAGTGCGCCTGCTGCCGAGAGGAAGTGCTGAAAGGAAGCTCAGAAGGCTCGGAGATTTATTTGCGAAAGCGTTTAACGAGCTGAACTACATGAGAAGGCGGCAGCTCTTCTCTGGGCATAAAATAGACTTTGAGGGCACAGCCAGGGCCGTTTATAAGAAGTACAAGAGCGTGTTAGGATCGGCAAACGTCCAGCAGCTGATCAACAGGAACAATGAGGCATGGTCCTCATTCTTCAGCCTGCTCAAGGCAAAGAAGGAGGGAAGGCTTCCGGGCTGGCTAAAAGTTAAGCCTCCTAGCTACATGAAGGAGAACAAAAAGAGAAGGCTCCTGATCGTGATAAGGAACGACGGCTACGCCGTTGATGAGCTGAACAGAATAATCATTCTCAAACATTTCAAGCTCAGGATCCCCTTTGCAGGAAGGCTTCAGTGGTACGGGAAGCAGGGAAGGCTTGAAATATATTACGACGAAACGAAGCAGGCGTGGTACGCATCGATACCGGTCGAAGTAGGTTCTGAAGCTGCCAAGAACATCGTGAGGGGAGAGCGCAAAGAAGTCCAGAGGGAGAAGCCTAAAGGAAATAAGAGAGCCTCGATCGATCTTGGAATAAACATACTTGCCTCAGCTGTTGTCTCCGACGGGACCTGGCTTCTCTATAAGGGCTCCAGAGCTAAGGAGGACTTCTTCTATCTGCAGAGAAGGATTTCAGAGGTAAAATCTCTTGAGGACAGGGCGAAAAATCTGAAGCTGAGCGAATGGGCAGAGGAGCTCAGGCTTGAGAGGAGGAGGCTCGAGGGAAAGCTGAGCCGAAGAATAGCTCA
>JBMFIC010000003.1:92169-143124 GCA_049976505.1 Nitrososphaeria archaeon
AAGCTGAGCGAATGGGCAGAGGAGCTCAGGCTTGAGAGGAGGAGGCTCGAGGGAAAGCTGAGCCGAAGAATAGCTCATCTGTACAGGACTTTAGCATCACATCTGATCAGAAAGCTCTGGTCTCTTGGCGTTTCAGAGATCTACCTGGGCTATCCATATGAGATCGCTCAGGAGAAGGGAAACAGGCTCACTGAAAATCTATGGTCTTACCGCGAGCTTATGGACGCCATCGAGCTCGAGGCGCAGGAATATGGCATTAAAGTGTACGAGGTTATTGAGCACAGCACCTCAAGGCTCTGCGCGTATCACGACGTCGAAGTAATCCGCAGTCCGAGAGGAGTAATCAGGTGTCCTCTTGGGCACAGGCTTCATTCAGATCTCAACGGCGCTCTGAACATACTCAGGAAGGCAGCAGGCCTGTTAGTCAAGAGCGTTGCAAGGCCTCTTTCATACATCGTCATGCACAACGGAGTAGCTCCCGCTAAAGGGGTGTAACCCTCGAGACCTCGGGAACACTCGCCCTGAAGGGCGGGGAGGAGGTCAGCAAGGTAGTCAAAACTGCTGCTCCTGTTCAGCAGGAGTCCTAGACCTTCTGTCCTTTGTTGTCTTCACTTCAGAGAGTATAAGCTTTATAGCTTCTACGTCGAACTCCACGGTTATAGGTCCAAGAGGGGATTCCTGGGGGTCATCGCACATAACAAGGTGACCCACGAAGGCAGCCTGCTTGTTAAACATAAGGTAATACTTATCGTTCTTCTTGCCTTCGTTGAGCAGGCTCAGCATCAGCACGGTCATGTCCTTGTCCTTAACGGCCTGGATGATCCTCCTTACGGTAAGCTCGCCGCCCTCTACCCTCACTTCGTCCTTCGTAATCTGCAGTACGAGACTGTCCCTAGGATCGGTCAGGTTAAGAACTGCTCTCTTAACTTTATCTGGATCCTCCGAGGGGTTTATTCTTGCTGTAAGTACAGCCTTCACAGGATGCGGATATAATAGTAGCATTTAATAATATTTTTATCCTTCCTAGGAAACGGTGTACTATGAGTTATAGCAGTGAGACGTTCAAACAGATTCTCAGGGTTCAGGGCATGGAGTACGAGATCTATCCAGTAAGTGGAGTGAAGGACCTAGGATGGGGAGATCCAGAGAGGCTTCCGTATTCACTGCAGATAGTTCTTGAAAACATGCTCAGAAATCTTGACGGAAAAGCGGTTACGGTGGAGGACATAAAGGCAGTACTAAACTGGAACAGCAGGAATCCGGAGGACAGGGACATCCCCTTCAAGGTTTCAAGGATCCTCATGCAGGATTTTACCGGGGTTCCAGCCATAGTGGATCTCGCATCCATGAGAGACTTTGCCAGGAGCGTTGGAAAGGACCCAGATCTCATTCAGCCGGGGGTCCCTATAGATCTTATAATAGACCATTCCGTACAGGTAGATGAGTACAACAGCCCGAAGGCCTTTGAAATAAACCTGACCAAGGAGATCGAGAGGAACGAGGAGAGATACAGGTTTTTGAAGTGGGCCGGACAGGCCTTCAGGAACCTGAGGATATTCCCTCCATCGTCAGGCATCTGTCATCAGATAAACCTCGAATACCTCGCGAAGGTCGTGATGACTGATGGCAAGAGAGCTTACTTTGACAGCCTAGTTGGGACCGATTCACATACAACCATGATAAACGGAATTGGAGTCTTTGGCTACGGAGTTGGAGGCATAGAGGCAGAGGCTGCCATGCTGGGAGAGCCGGTTTACTTCATATTACCAAAGGTGGTTGGAGTGAAGCTTAACGGGAAGCTACAGGATGGGGTAACGGCAACCGACCTCGCGCTGACCCTGGCCAAGATCTTCAGGGAGCACAACGTAGTGAACAAGTTCGTTGAGTTCTATGGCGATGGCGTCAGGAGCCTTTCAGTTCCCGACAGGGCAACTGTTTCCAATATGAGCCCTGAGTATGGCAGCACGATCTCAATATTCCCAGTTGACGAGCAGACGCTGGATTATCTAAGGTTTACAGGGAGACCTGAGTGGCTAGTGAAGCTTGTTGAAGAGTATTACAAAACGCAGGGGCTCTTTGGGGCTCGTGAAAGAGAGTACTCGGAAGTGATTGAGGTTAACCTGGATGAAATAAAGCCAAGCGTTTCCGGCCCATCGCTTCCGCATCAGAGGCTTGACCTTGAAAAAGTTCCCGAGAGCTTCAGACAGGCCTACCTGAAAGAACAGCAGAGGACGAGCGGAGACCTTAAGGACGGCGATATTGTAATAGCAGCGATAACGAGCTGTACTAACACAAGCAACCCCAACGTTCTGGTGATGGCGGGTCTTGTGTCCAAGAAGGCCTATGAGCTGGGTCTCAGGGTTGACACCAGCAAGGTCAAGACAAGCCTGGCGCCAGGATCCCGGGTTGTAACGGAGTATCTAAAAAGATCTGGCCTTCTGGAGTTTCTTGAAAAGCTTGGATTCTACGTGGTCGCGTACGGCTGTACCACGTGTATAGGCAACAGCGGTCCTCTGCCTGACGATCTCAGCAGGCTGGTAAATGAGGGGAACCTTGCGGTAGTAAGCGTTCTGTCTGGAAACAGGAACTATGAAGGAAGGGTCCATAATGACGTCAGGGCCAACTACCTGATGTCTCCTCCTCTTGTGGTAGCCTATGCCATTGCGGGCAACATTAACAGGGACCTTACAAAGGAACCTCTTGGCTATGCGAACGGCAGACCGGTCTATCTCAAGGACATATGGCCTACAAACGAGGAGGTTCAGATGGTGATAAAGAGCTCCATAAGCAGGGAGCTCTATGAAGCGGTCTACAATGAAGGGATATTCAAGGTTAACCCCTACTGGAACGAGCTTAAGGCGCCCTCCGGCAAATACTTTGAGTGGGACGAGAAAAGCACCTACATAAGGAGGGCCCCGTACTTCGATGGTTGGAGGCCCGGCGAAACAAAGGAGCTTGAGGATATAGTGAACGCCAGAATACTGCTGCTGTTGGGAGATTCCGTCTCAACAGATCATATTTCCCCCGCAGGGGCGATAGTGCCGGACAGCCCTGCAGGCAAATACCTTCTCTCAAAAGGGGTTAGCATAGCTGAGTTCAATACTTATGGCTCAAGAAGGGGCAACCACGAAGTCATGATAAGGGGAACGTTTGCAAACAGAAGATTAAAGAACATGATGGTCAACGTTGAGGGAGGTTACACGGTGCACTATCCAGATGGCCAGCTTATGACAGTTTATGATGCTGCAATGAAGTACAAGGAGGAGGGGGTCCCGGTGATAGTAATGGCTGGCAAAGAGTACGGATCAGGAAGCTCAAGGGACTGGGCCGCAAAGGGACCCGCTCTGCTGGGAGTAAGGGCGGTGGTTGCTGAAAGCTTCGAGAGGATACACAGGTCAAACCTGGTTGGCATGGGTATTGTGCCGCTGCAGTTCAAGGAGGGGGAGAGCTGGAGGAGCCTTAACATAGATTATTCGAAGCCCGTGTCGATAATATTTGTAGAGAAGAGGCCAAGAGGAAAGGCAGAGCTCATCTTCTATGATAAAAGCGGCGCTCAGAGAAGGACTGAGCTCACTATAAGGATAGACAGCGAGCTTGAGATGGAGTACATCAGGCATGGCGGAATAATGAAATACGTGCTCTCCAAGATGTTAAGTCGGCAGTAAAGGCATTTTATAGTTTTTATTCGCTTAACGTTTATTAGCGGTCCTAAGATGATACCCTGCGTGAGAAAGCACGTAATATCTATCATAAAGGGCGATGGAATAGGGCCTGAGGTCATAGAGGCCACGGAGATAGTGATGGATGCCGTTCAGCAGAAGTTCTCATTAGGGCTCGAAAAAATATATGTGGAGGCAGGTCTTGGGTCCTATAAGAAGTACGGCACGAACCTGCCCGAGAGCTCCTTGGAGCTTATAAGACAGAGCGAGTGTCTTCTTAAGGGCCCAACGACCACGCTGGAGGAGTCAGGGAGCGAGCTAGGTGTCCCAGTTAAAATCAGAAAGATCTTCAATCTATACGCTAATCTTCGACCTGTAAGAACTCTGCCTCGCGCTAAGGCGCTTCATGAGAACGTTGACGTTCTCATAGTCAGAGAAAATACGGAGGGCATGTACTCTGGAATAGAGAGCGAGATAGCTCCCGGAATAGGAATAGGCATAAGGCTTTCAACTGAGAAAGGAGCGAGAAGGATCTTCGAGGTGGCCTTTAAAAGGGCCCGAGATAGGAGAAAGATGGTAACTCTGGGGCACAAGGCAAACGTTCTGAAGGTCACTGACGGCATGTACAAGAGGGTATTTGCGGAGGTCTCAAAGCTTTATCCCGATGTAAGGACCTCTGAGGAGCACATAGATGCCCTTGCAATGAGGATCGCGCTAAGCCCGCAGAGCTACGACGTTATAGTTCTCGAAAACCTTTACGGGGACATAATCTCTGACCTTGCTGCAGGAATAGCTGGCGGGCTGGGGCTAGCCCCATCAGCAAACATCGGCGATAAATTTGCCATGTTCGAGCCTGTTCACGGCTCGGCTCCGGACATAGCGGGCAGAAGGATTGCTAACCCAGTAGCATCAATCCTTTCCTTCTCCATGTGCCTGGACTGGCTGGGTGAGCGTGAAGCATCGAAGGCTGTCGAGTCATCCGTCATAAGAGCTCTTGAGAAGGGAGAAAGGCTCACGCCTGATCTCGGTGGCAACGCTTCGACCTTTGATTTGGCTGGGGCTATAGCTGAAGAGGTTCTGAAGCTGTAAAAATCCTTACGTTCTGCAATTTAGCTCTTCCTGATGTAGAAACGTTTATTAAACAATCTTCTTAATTTAATTACATGCCAATAGCTTATGTCCTACTCACTGTGGAGCCGGGAAAGGAGGACGATGTTCTTCAGAAGCTGAGAGCTATTCCCGAAATCGAGGAGGCGCACAGGGTTTATGGAGTATACGACACCATAGTTAAGGTGAACGCGCCATCTCCTGAAAAGCTCAAAGAAATAATAACATGGAAGATCAGAAAAATTGAGAACGTGAAATCGACGCTTACTATGCTAGTTGTTGAGCAGTGATCACTGCAGGTACTGAGGCGGAACCTGCTTCAGGTTCTCCTTTATTGCGTTTATGCTCTTCATGAAGAGCTCTCTCTGCTGTGCGTTCAGCGGTACCTCTATTATCTTCTCCGCTCCATCCTTTCCCAGAACAACTGGAACTTCTGCAAAGACATCCTTTACGCCATATTCGCCATCTAAAAGAACGCTTGCCTCAACCACGAGCTTCCTGTCTTTCTTTATTGCATCAACCATCAGAAGGAGGCCTGCTGCGGGTCCCCAGTTGCTACTGAACTTCCTCAGATTGGTTATCGTAGCTCCAGCTTCAATAGTATCCTTAACCACCTTCTGGTACTGCTCTTCTGTCAGGAAGTCCTTCAGGCTCCTTCCGTAAACGCTTGAAAGCTCAGGAACGGGGTACATGTTCTCTCCATGCTGTCCTAGAACTAGGGGTATTATGCTTGCGGGCGACACGTTTATGTACTGAGAGGCATAGTAGGCCATCCTTCTTGAGTCAAGAACTCCGCTGAAACCTATGACCCTGTTTCTCGGGAATCCAAGCCTCTTGTACAGCACGGTCACCATCGCGTCCAGCGGGTTCGTGGTGATTATAACTATCGAGTTCGGGGCGTATTTTTTTACCTGGTCCGCAACTGAGCTTACTATCTCAGCGTTCTTGCCAGCCAGCTCCTCCCTCGTCATTCCGGGCTTCCTTGCAAGGCCAGCAGTTATGATCACTATGTCGCTTCCTTTTATGTCCTCATAGCTGTTGCTGCCTACAACGGTAACGGATTTCCCAAGTATTGCGGCGGCATGGTTCATGTCCAGCGCCTCACCCTGTGGAAGTCCCTGCACGATGTCCACGAGAACGATCTTGTTGTCAGCTTCTCCGAGCATCAGGAAGGCAGCGGTGGTGGCTCCTACTTTGCCGGCACCAATTATCGATATCATCAATGTATGGTATAGATCTCCAGGATTTAACGTTTACCAAAAAACCTATAGATAGAATTTTATTCTATATTATGAAAATTATTCATTAATTAGTATTTTAGGTTTATTTTCTGAAATAATGGCTCAACTCTTTCTATTTTAGTTCCAGGTCTTATAATTTCCCATCCCTTGGGTTTCTCTATGCTGGTTATTCCAAGCATCGATGCAAGCTTCTGTGATCTTTTAGGCGCTACTGGATACATCATGAACGCTATATGTGCCAGCGACTGAACAGACGTGTAAAGTATTGACGATGCCCTCTCCTTGTCGCTCTTGTAAAGGCTCCAGGGCTGCTGAGAGCTGAAGTACTGATTTCCGAGCTCTGAGGCGTCCACGAACTTTCTTGCCGCATCCTTTATCCTGAGATCGTAGTTCAGCCTTATGAACTCCTCCTCCAGCTTCATTATGGCCTCGGAGAAGGCCCGATCCTCCTTAGAAGGCTTCAGGTTCTCAGGAACACTGCCACCAAACCGGTCCTTAACAAAAGTAAGAACCCTGTGTGCATAGTTTCCCACTTTATCATTCAAATCGCTGTTGACAAGCTTATCGAACTCCTGCCAACTAAAGCTGGTATCTCCTCTCTCAGGCCTTAAGGAGAGTATCACGTACCTCCAGTACTCTCCATCTGCAATCCCTAATGCGTCGGACGCCCACACGCCAACGTGCTGGCTTTTGCTGAACTTCATCTGGCCAAACAGAATGAACTCGGTCGACGATATTTTCTTCGGCAGATTGTAACCCTTTCTGGATGCAATTAAAAGCGCAGGAAGAATAATAGCATGAAACGGTATGTTGTCTTTTCCAATAAAGTAAACCGACTTGGTGTCTGGATCCATCCAGAACTTTTCGAAAAGCCTTTCCCCCTTCTTCCTTTCCAGCTCAATAACTCCCGAGAGATATCCGAGGACGGCCTCCATCCATACGTAGATGGTTTTGCCCTCAGAGCCAGCAAAAGGCGCAGGAATCCCCCATTTGTTGTCCCTCGTGATTGATCTAGGTCTAAGACCTTCTTCCAGCATGTTTTTGAGGTACCCCTTAACGTTTTCATCCAGCGTCTCAACATACCTTGTGATTTCCTCAGTTAGCTTTGGAAGATCAAAGAACCAGTGGAAGGTCTCCTTCCTGACCGGCCTTTCCCCACAAATGGCGCATCTGGGCTCAACAAGAAGCGTGGGCTCAAGGAGCCTCCCGCAGTTCTCGCACTGATCTCCTCTAGCCCTCTCGTATCCACAGTAGGGGCACCTTCCAATTACGAACCTGTCGGGAAGGAAGATCCTGTCCTTTTCGCAGTAGAGCTGAACCGTGGTCTGCTTAAACACATAGCCGTTTTTTTCAAGCTGTAAGTAAAAGTCCCTGACAAACTCCTTGTGCACTTCGTTCTCCGTCCTGGTGTAGTTGTCGAGCTCCACCGAGAAGCTTCTCAGTATTTCGAGCATCCTCGAATGCATTTCGTCCGTTAGATCCTTAGGATTCTTTCCCTGCTTTATCGCCTCAACCTCTATTGGAGTTCCGTGTTCGTCTGAACCCGAAACAGAAACGACATCCTCCCCCATTATCCTCAGGAATCTGGCGTAATAGTCAGCCGATATAAGGTGCAGAAGCGTTCCTAAGTGGGGCTCGCTGTTAATGTAAGGCCAGGCCGAAAACACCATGTACTTGCCCAACTTTAATCATTATGAGGCAACACTAACAATAATAAGCTTTACCAAATAACGCGTTCCCTGTGCTTATCAGTCAGGCGCGACGCGGAGCACAAACAGATCGATTTTAGCACGGCACAGATCCTACAGGCTGCAGTCGTCAGGCGTTTCGATAAATTTATGCTTTATATGAAACGAGCTTATATTTCATATGTATTTTAAATAAATGCGGTTAGAAGGCTGCCCTGCAGTAAGAAGATAGGAACGTAGCGTGAAGGCGGAATCGACGTTAAACTGGCTTCCAGATGCCATAGCATAAAATTTAACCGTTTAAAGGACCTAAACGCTTCAAATGTTTGAAACATAACGCAGTTTTGCTAATAATGTTTTTAAGAGAACCTGTTAAATACTTATCAGATTGGTCTTAAAAGAAAGATATGAAATAAGATGGCATGGCAGGGGCGGACAGGGAGCCGTTACAGCTGCAGTTCTTGTTGCTGAGGCAGCAATTATAGATGGACACTATGCCCAGTCCTATCCTGAATTTGGGGCTGAAAGAAGAGGAGCCCCCGTAAAGGCTTACACAAAGGTCTCGCTGAGTCCGATCTATTCAAGGTCCCCAATACTCAAGCCAGACATAGTGGTTGTTCTGGATCCAAGCATTGATAAATCGATCTATCTTGAAGGGCTCAAGGACGATGGCATGATCATCATAAACAGCTCGAAGAGCGACTCTGAGATAAAAAGCATGCTGGGTGACAGGTACAAGATAGCTGCCATAGATGCCACCCACATTGCTCTCGACGTTCTTAAAGCTGCTATAGTCAACACGGCAATGGTTGGTGCGCTTATTAAGATAGTTCCATTGGCCACGCTCGAGTCCGTTGAGAAGGCGCTGCATGAGACGTTCAGCAAAAAAGTAGCAGACCTTAATACGCAGATCGTTAAGAGGTCATACGAGATGGTGAGGCTGATAAATTGACGGAGGAAAAGCTCCTCACCTGGAAGGAGATGCCTCTTGGAGGCACAATTCTGGAGCCAGGAAACAGCGAAAGAAGGCACACTGGAGACTGGAGGACGTTCAAGCCTGTTATAATTCAGGACAAGTGCACGAGGTGCCTGAGATGCTGGATAGTGTGTCCCGAGCCCGCAATTTATGTTATTGATGCACCCTACACCACGGCATCAGGCAGACAGTTTAAGTTCAGCGTTGAAGTCAACTATGATTATTGTAAAGGTTGTGGCATGTGCGTGGAGGAGTGCGAGCCTAAGGCGATAGATTGGGTGGAGGAGGTGAAGTAAATGCAGAGCGTTTTAAAGGTTACATGGAAAAGGCTTCCGCTGAGCACCAACTACGCTATAGCGCAGGCCGTGAAGGACGCGGACGTTGACGTTGTTTCAGCATATCCGATAACCCCCCAGACGACGGTGGTTGAAAGGATATCTGAGCTGATAGCGAACGGCGAGCTAAAGGCCGAAATGATACACGTGGAGAGCGAGCACAGCGCAATGAGCGCAGCTATCGGAGCAAGCGCTGCAGGCGCAAGGGCCTTTACCGCAACTTCTGCTCAGGGACTAGAGCTGATGCACGAGCTGCTGCATATAGCATCAGGAATGCGTCTTCCGATAGTCATGTCGGTTGCGGCCAGGGCCTTATCGGCACCAATCAGCATATGGGGCGATTACAGCGACGTTATGAACACCAGGGATACTTCATGGGTAACCCTGATAGCATCTAGCGCTCAGGAGGCTTACGACTCGATCATACAGGCTTACAGGATTGCAGAAGATCCACGGGTCTTCCTTCCAGTGATGGTTGCGTACGATGGCTTTGCTATGAGCCATACTTATGAGCCGGTTCTAGTATCCGAGACATCTGATGCCTTTAAGGACTACATACCAAAGGAGCCCAAATGGTACACGCTTAACCCCGATAGGCCCATAACGATGGGATCACTCGCAAATCCAGACTGGTACTATGAGTTCAAGTACCAGCAGGTTGTGGCCATAAAAAACGCGTACAGCGTTGTGATGGAGGCTGATCATGAATACGGAAAGAGATACGAGAGAAGCTACGGTATAATCGAGGAGGCGTGGACCGATGATTCAGACATAGTCCTTCTTACCTATGGAGGTCTGTACGGCACGATGAAGGAGTCCGTCGAGCAGCTGAGGAAAGATGGCATAAAGGTAGGGATAGCTAGGCTAAGGCTCTTCAGGCCCTTCCCGGTACAGGATATCACTAAGCTTGCAGAAAAGGTTAAGGCTATTGCAGTTCTTGACAGGGCAATCACTTACGGGATGTCGATTGCAGGACCCGTGGCGAGGGAGATCATTTCTTCCGTATACTCGGAGGGGCTTAATACGTCGGTATACAGCTTTATCGTAGGTATAGGTCAGAGGACGGTAACGGAGAAGGACATTCAGGAAATCTACTACAAAGCCAGATCGATGATGGACGCGGGTGAGCGGCAGAAGGAGAGCATCTACTGGGGTGTCAGAGAATGATGGCCAGGCCCTTCTTTAGAACTGTATACGATGTGCCACGTGAGGAGTACTTCGCTCCAGGGCATGGCCTCTGTGCTGGCTGCACCGCTGGAACGATCGTTAAGCTTCTTCTTAAAGTTGCTGGACCCAACACCATCGTGGTAAATGCGACTGGCTGTGTCGAGGTTTCAACCACGCCCTTCCCCTACACTTCCTGGAAGGTTCCATGGATACACGTGGCCTTTGAGAACGCAGCAGCGGTTGCCAGCGGCATCGAGTCCGCTATAAAGGTCCTAAAGGCCAAGGGGGCAATTGACCCATCCAAGAGGATAAACGTAATAGCCCTTGCTGGGGATGGAGGAACATATGATATAGGGATCCAGGCCCTGAGCGGCATGCTTGAGAGGGGGCACAAGGTAATGTACGTGCTTTACGATAACGAGGCATACATGAACACAGGCATACAGAGAAGCGGAGGAACCCCGGCTCTTGCATGGACAACCACCACGCCGATTGGAAGAGTCTTCAGAGGAAAGGTCCAGCAGAAGAAGCCGATCGCCGACATAGTTGCAGCCCACAGAATACCGTACGTTGCGACAGCAAACCCGGGATACTTCACCGACATGATGAACAAGTTCAAGAAGGGACTTGAGGTGAACGGGCCCTCGTTCGTTCATGTGATACAGCCATGCACCACTGGCTGGAAGTTTGACCCAAGGTATGGCATTGTCATTTCAAGGCTTGCCACCGAGACGGGCCTTTGGATAAACTGGGAGCAGGAGGAGGGACAGTTCAGAGTTACAGTTCCCGTTCCAAGGAGAAAGCACGTAAGGCACTACTTCAGAATGCAGGGCAGGTTCAGCCATCTTACCGATGAAGACATAGAGGCCATACAGAAGGAGGTGGATATGGAAGTGGACAGGATAAACAGAATGGTCGGCAGAACGGTTATAGGCCCTGTTGTGGAATAAGCGCTTTTTTGCATTAAATTTATTATCTTGACAGTTCTGTAGTTAATTTGGGGCGAGCGGCCGGGCTGGTCACGGGGAGCTCCCGAGGAAGCTCCTCCCTCCGTCCACGGGGTCCGGCGCGGCGACGCGCGGCGGGAGACCGCCGGCTCTGGAGCAGAAACGAGACCTCGCAGGAAGATGGCCATGATAGCAGCCATCGGCTGCTGGAGGACTCCTGGTAAGGGGGTGAAACGGCCAACCCGGACGGAGCAAGGCCGGAAAGGGCCCATGACGCACCCGTGGGCCAGGCCCAGGTAGGCCGCAGAGTCGAATCCAGCTTAAACAGAAGGAGGGCTACGAGCCGCACGCCCCTACTTTGTATAGGATCCTCCCTTTATTATCCATCTGTCTACGTATCTTTTTGTGTTCTGTATTACCGATATGAGCGATCTAGGCATATCGTCCATATAAACATAATCAGGCAGGTGCTTAAGAAGCTCAAGAGTGAACGACTTTATTTCCTCAAACGTCAGCATATGTCCCGCGGTCAACCTGCTCTGAGAATACCCTATGTGCATGTACGACTTGACCTCAACAAAGTGGGGATACCCTTTCATAATAAGCTCCGCTGCCCGGGGTATTTTATCGATCGAATCATTGTAGCCTCTTATGAGCGTGATTCTAATAACAGTTCTCGTGTTCATCTCCCTTAAAAGCTCCAGGGATCTCAGCCATCTCTGCCACGCATCCCTGTACATTGGTCTGTTAATCCTCACGAAATCCTCCTCATCATAGGCGTTCATCGAAAGGTAAACCTGCGTGGGCAGAGCATCCTCCCTTATCAGCCTTTCGAGCATCTCAGGCTCCTGACCGTTTGTTACGAGGAATATGCTCTTCGTGTTGGGGAGAGACCTGAGGTACTTTATCATCTCTGGAAGCTTCGGATACATCGTGGGCTCTCCCGAAAGAGATATTGAGTAATGAGAGGGGGTTAGCGCATCCTTCAGCCACTCCTTGTCTATGCGGGGATCTCCCATGAAGCCTATCAGCAGCTTCCTCCTTTCCTCCGTCAGGCTCTTTATAATGTTCTCAGGATCGTCTATCCACTCCTCAGGCATCTTTAACATTTTATAGAACTCGTTGGGCCTCCAGCAGTAGATGCACCTGTTTTCACAGAAAACCGCAGTTGGCGTGAACTCCATGCACTGGTGCGTCTGAATTCCGTAGAACTTGTTCTTGTAACAGCCGCTCTTCCTTTTTACTGCCTCCTTTGTCCAGTGGCATATTTCAACCGCCGAGTGTCCATAGATTCCATAGTGCGCTCTTCTGAGGGCCTCCTGCGTCTCTCTGTCAAGTGCCAGCCTTGACTGCATGTAGAAATTTATGAAAACTGTGAATATAAAACGCTAACTATCTTTTCGGAGCTGGCCGAGGAGCACGGCTTAAGATATAAAAGCTTAAAGCCGAACCTCTTAATATTTAGCCGTAATGCCAGTAATACAGATATACAGGGAGAGGTTGGAGAGGCTTGTCCCTGGCCATACATACGAAGAGATAATCAAAGTTCTACCATACATAGGCGTTGATATAGAGGAGCAGACAAACGATTATGTCAGAATAGAGTACTCGCCAAACAGGCCGGACTTTGGAACTGACTATATGGTTGCGAGGGCCTTGAGGGGAATACTTGGAGACGAGCTGGGGATAAAGAGATGGAGCCCAGAAAAGGGCGACATCAGCGTCTTCGTGGACAAAAGCGTGGAGAGCGTTAGGCCATTTATAGCAGTTTTTGCCGCACGGGGGCTGAGTCTGGACGATGAATCCATAAGGCAACTGATTTCTTTGCAGGAGGATCTGCATCAGGGGTTAGGAAGGGGAAGGAAGAAGGTGGCGATCGGGCTGCATGATCTTTCACCAATAAGGTTTCCTCTAACTTACAGGGTCACAGGTCCAGAGCACAGGTTCATTCCCCTCAATTCTGACAGTGAAATGACTATAAAGGAGATGCTGGAGAACACGGAGCAGGGCCGTAAGTACGGGAGCCTCCTGAGCGGCTCATATCCTGTTATACTAGATAGCTCTGGGTTGACGCTATCAGTCCCGCCTATCATAAATGGAAATTACACAAGGCTCACCGTTAACACCAGGAACATGCTGGTTGACATAACGGGCACTGACGAAAGGGCGGTAAAGCTCGCTGCATCGGTTCTGGCAGAGACGCTCCATGAAATGGGCTCAACTATTGTTGAGGGGGTAACCATATATCCTGATAGAAGAACGGTCGTAAGCCCTGATGTTTCAGAGAAAACGGTTAGGGTCAGTCCGAACATGGTGAACTCGGTGCTTGGCCTAAGCCTGAGTCCTGATAAGGTCATCGAGGCGCTCAGAAGGTCTGGACTTGACGCGATCTATGACAACGGAGACCTTCTGGTTTCGGTCCCCCATTACAGGGGCGATATACTACATCCAGTTGATATAGCCGAGGAGGTGCTAATCGGATACGGTCTCTTTAATGTGGAGCCAGATCTCAACATATCGTTTTCAAAAGGGGAGCTGATGAGGGAGACAAGGCTATTAGAGCTCGTTAAAAGCTCAGCTATAGGGCTGGGATTTACCGAAGTAGTAAATCCTATGCTGGTTTCAGACGAGCTTCTCAGGACGTTTTCAGTTCAGGACAATGCGCTCATGACGGAGTTCTCTAAGAGCTCGGAGCACAACGCTCTTAGGACGACGCTCTTCCCTGGATGCGTGAGGGTGATCTCAATAAATCAGAACGAACCTATGCCCAGAAGGATGTTTGAGGCGGGAGATGTGGTGTTTCTCAAGGACGGAGCCCCTGTACAGCAGAGAAGGCTGTGCATGATTGAAGAAAAGGACAGGGCGAGCTTAACCGAAGCGAAATCGTACTTTGAGGCAATACTCAGAGCCATGGTTCTTGACCCAGCAAGCGCGTCCTACGTTCCCACGAAAAGAAATTACGCGCTTAGAGCGTTCGAGATCAGATACTCTGGAAAGGTAGCTGGCGAAACCTTCGAGGTAAATCCCGAACTGCTTGAAAAGCTGAAGATCAAAAACCCGGTAATAGTTCTTGAGATATATCTTGACGTTCTTCAGAGCTTTGTTCTGGCGTAGCTGACGGCGATAACTTCCACTTCGCTAACAAGCGGGTTGTTCTTCAGCTCCTCCTCCAGGGGATCAGTCCCGCCCTCAGCCTCATCCATTTCTATATCTGCAATTATTGCGTTGAGCCCAAATGCTATGGGCTCTACGGTGTATCTTACAACCTTGAAATTCTTGATGCTGTTAATTATGTCTTCAGGCTTGGTCTCTATATCGTTTGGAAGTATCTTTATTCTTACAAGAACCTTATTTGGCATCGCTAATCACCTAAGGCCCCTCAAACCCGCAGTTTTCACATTTATACGTTCTCACAAAGACCCTGCACTTTTCGCATCTCCAGATCGTCACCTTCCCGCAGTCGGGGCATATAAATCTTGTAAACTTCTCGTTAGGAGATATTGGTTTGTGACAGCTTGTGCAGACTGGTAAACCTCTCTGAGCCAACCCAACCATTTAAAACATATATAATTTTTAAGCGTTTCTGCCCTTTATCTCTGGCGATTTTGGCCACCTTTGTCCAGGGGCCGCTTCTACTGAGAGCCGAGTGGCCTTTTTTCCTTTGAGATAACCCTTATCTCCGTTATTGCGGTGTTAGGGTACTGTCCGCTCTCATCCTTTTCATACTTTTTGACCATATCCCACACGTTCAGCAGCGCCACCGCAACCCCATAGAGCGCCTCCATCTCGACCCCAGTCTTCGCGTTTGCCTTTACCATTACCGTGACCATCACGCCGTCCTCAGCGAGATCACACTTAGCCTCCACGTACTCTATAGGTATTGGGTGGCAGAAGGCGATCGCGTGTGGAGTGTCCTTAACGGCTTCTACTGCCTTGACCTCAGCAATTGCAAGAGGGTCACCTTTTTCTACATTTTTATTTTTTATTCTAAAAATTGATTCTTTAGAAAGTTTTATGAAACCTCTTGCCACTGCAATCCTTTCGCTGACCTTCTTCTGAGATATATCCACGCTTCGCATAATATATCAGTAGCATCCTATCAAATATTATAACATTTTTTAATTTTAACGTAATAATAACAAATAAAAGCATGGCCCTGCAAAGGTATTGCGTATGGAGACCCTGGACTACGACGTGGCTATCGTGGGCACAGGGCTCGCGGGCCTCAGGACGGCTATAGAAATTCTGAGAAAGGATAAAGGCAGGCTCGGGATTAAGGTTGCTGTAATTTCAAAGATCTATCTTATGAGGAGCCACTCGGTTTCTGCTGAGGGCGGAACCTCAGCCGTCCTTTATCCTGAGGAGGGAGACAGCTTTGAGCTGATGGCATGGGATACGATAAAGGGCAGCGACTTTCTGGCCGATCAGGATGCCGTGTGGAGGTTTGTTCATCTAGCGACTCAGGAGATAAGGCTCATAGAGAGGTGGGGAGTCCCATGGAACAGAAGGGAGGATGGAAGGATCGAGCAGAGGTGGTTTGGAGGCCTGAGCTTTCCGAGAGCTACATACGCTCAGGACAAGACCGGGTTCTTCGAGATGAGGGCCCTGTATGACACTCTGCTCAAGTACGATAACTGGGACAGATTTGATGAGAACTTTGTCACCTCTGTGGTAATAGAGAACGGACAGTTCAAGGGGTTTACTGCAATAGACCTCAGGACTGGAAACTTCAGATACTTCAGGGCCAAAGCCGGTGTAATAGCAACTGGAGGAGCGGGCCAGCTTTACCGAATAACCTCTATGGCCGCAAGCTCAACCGGAGACGGGTACGGAATAGCTTACAACGCAGGACTTCCGCTCAAGGATATGGAGTTCGTTCAGTTTCATCCAACGGGGCTTGTCCCTAGGGGCCTGCTGATCACCGAAGCAGCAAGAGGCGAAGGCGCGTATCTCATAAACAAGGATGGCGAGAGGTTCATGAAGAGATACGCACCAAGCAAGATGGAGCTTGCTCCCAGGGACATAGTCTCAAGGGCAATAATGAAGGAGATCATGGAGGGAAGAGGAATATATGATGAACGCAGCGGGCTTTATCACGTTTGGCTTGACATGAGACATTTAGGAAAGGAGAGGATTGAGGAAAAGCTCCCGTTCATAAGAGAGATAGGCCTAAAGTATCTTGGCATAGACATAGTTGATCAGCCTCTTCCAATAAGGCCTACGGTACACTATAACATGGGCGGAATTCACACGGATATAGACGGAAAGGTGCTCATGGCCGATGGAACACCTGTGAGAGGTCTTTGGGCAGCTGGAGAAGCAGCCTGCGTCAGCATACACGGGGCGAACAGGCTAGGATCAAATGGAACTAACGATTGCTTAGTATATGGCTACATAGTTGGCAATGATGTTTATAACTATATTGAAAGGGAAAGGCCCCAGTACCCGGATCAGCCCAGGGCAGCTCTTTCAGCGGAGGAGGACAGGATCTTCGGGAAGATCCTGGGAAGAGAGACCGGCGGAGAGGACGTGTATCAGCTGAGAAATGAGCTAAAGGACACCATGGAAAGATACGTTCACGTGTACAGGACCGGCTCTGAGCTTGAAAAGGCCGTCGTCAAGATAAAGGAGCTAAAGGAGAGATACAAGAACATAAGACTTACGGACAGAGGCAGGACGTTCAACTACAACCTCCAGCACGCGCTTGAGCTGGGCTTCATGCTAGACATAGCTCACGTCATAGCGCAGGGGGCCCTGCTCAGAACTGAGAGCAGGGGAGCTCACGCAAGGCTTGACTATCCGAATAGGGATGATGAGCACTGGCTGAAGCACACGATAGCGCTCAGATCTGACGGCGAGCCAAGCTTTTCGTACATACCTGTAAGAATTACCATGTGGAAGCCGGTGGCGAGGGTGTATTAAAATGAAGGTCAGAATAAGAAGGTTCGACGGCCAAAAGGAATGGTGGCAGGATTACGAGGTTGAGGCAAAGCCCTTCACAACCGTCCTTGACATCTTAAACTACATAAGGGAGAACCTTGATCACACGCTGGCATACCGGCATTCATGCCAGATGGGCTCATGCGGCTCATGCGGGGTCGTTATAAACGGAAAGCCTGCCCTTGCATGTCAGACAAGGGTTGGAGAACTTAAGACCGACACCCTGAGGATCGAGCCCCTGTACAACTACAGGGTAATAAGAGATCTCGTGGTCGATCTCACGGACTTCGTCAATAAGCACAGGTCTGTGAAACCATGGATGATAAGGAAGAATCCCCAGGAGCTAGAAGAAGCGCCTAGCGAGTTTAAGGTCACTCCGCAACAGAACCTAACATTCATTCAGTTCGACTACTGCATCATGTGCGGTGTTTGTCTCGCTGCATGTCCTACCGTCGCAATAGATCCTCTGTTCCTCGGCCCGCAGGCTCTCGCGCAGGCCTACAGATACATAGCTGATCCAAGAGATGAAGGGCTAGAGGACAGGATAGACGTGCTTGACGATTCGCATGGAGTCTGGAGATGTCACTTTGCGGGAGCATGTAGCTACGTGTGTCCAAAGGGTGTTGACCCTGCGAAGGCCATCCAGTACCTCAAGAAGGAGATATTAAAGTTCAGGCTCCTGGGTAAGAAAAAGAAGGCCGTACCTCCTGCCGAAATAGTTCAGAAGGAGCCGCCGCCGAACGCTCCCAAGCCGCCCCCATTTGACTTTAAGTTTGAGGGAGGTGTTGAGTGATGGTGGAGGAAAACAAGAGGTATAAGGCAGGGCTTCTGAGGAGCCTTTGGCCACATGGCTTTAACGTGGAGAGGTATACCTACACTCTGCACAGGATAACCGGCGTAATTCTGGCACTTTACCTGATTGCCCACGTATTTGAGATCTTCCACGTGGCACTTGGACCCGCAGCATGGCAGCAGACGCTGCAGGAGCTCAGCAGCCTCGGCATATTTGAAAAGATAGGGCTATGGATAATAGCAGGATCAGCTCTATATCATGGAGCGAATGGGCTCAGACTGATACTAAACGAGGCTTTTGGTATGCTTCTGGGCAAGCCCGTTCTTCCGGAGTATCCCTACACGCCTACGTCGCTCAGCAGAAACCAGAAGATAGCCATATACACCTTAACCGCTATAGTAGTGATCCTGTGGATATGGGCCGGGCTTTACCTGCTGGAGGGACTGGGCATAGTTTGAGGTGGTGAGAGATGCCGGGCCAGTATAGCCTGTTAAAGGAGTCATGGAACATGGTCCTGATGTACGCCCTGGCACTGATAATGATATTCGTGCTGACCTTCCACCTTCTGCTCGTGAGCCCCCTGACCGGAAGAACGTTTGATGAGACCCTCACCTACTCCTTTGTTCTGCACAATCTCACCTACTACAGAATAGTGTTCGGGATTCTCCTTTACGCCGCTGTCATTCACGGAATGAACGGCCTCAGGATAGTTCTGATAGAATGGCTTCACGTGAGAAAGTACCAGTGGGCAGTGAACCTTCTCATCGTAATTCTTATCGCTGTGCTCCTGGCGCTTGGCACGTACACCCTCGTGGTTCTGTAAAAGCAGGAATCATTAAATTTTTTAATCGCTCAGTCCAAGAGTAAAGCTATGGTGGACCTTCTCGAGCACGAGGGCAAAAGGATCTTCAAGAAATATGGAATTCCTGTCCCTGAGTTCAGGGTTATAAGGAGCGAGAAGGAGGTCCCAGATTTTAATGAAAAGATGGTGATAAAGGCACAGGTGCCAACAGGTGGAAGAGGGAAGAAGGGGGGAGTAAAAATAGTGAACAACAGGGAGGAGGCCATAGCGGCAATCCAGGAGATCAGGCAGATAGATTTTAACGGATACAGGGCTAGACGATTCATTCTTGAAAAGGCATACGATATTAAAAAGGAGCTGTACGTGAGCATTACCCTTGACCGAAGCGTAGAGCTGCCTGTTCTACTTGCATCAGCCGAAGGTGGCGTAGACATAAACTCTGTTCCGGCCGAAAAGATACTGAAGAAGCCCATCAATCCCTTCGTTGGGGTAACCGATTATATGAAACGGGAGGCAGCAGCATTTCTTGGGCTTGATGGCGAAAACGCAAAGACCCTAGGAAAAATAATTTCAGGTCTTTACAGGATTTATGATGAGCTTGACGCCTCCCTTGCCGAAATAAACCCACTGGCGCTGACCTCAGAAGGCCTTGTGGCTCTTGACTCAAAAATCTCAATCGAGGACGACGCGCTGTTCAGGCATCCAGACGTACCGGTCAGGTACTTCGGGATGGACAAGATAGAAGTGGAGGCCAAGAAGAAGGGCCTTTCCTTTGTGAGGCTGGAGGGCGACATAGGCATAATAGCCAACGGAGCAGGGCTTAACATGGCAACTATAGATCTTATAGCGCAGGCAGGAGGAAAGCCTGCAAACTTCTTCGACCTCGGGGGCACCGATGATCCGCAGAAGGTTATACAGGCAATAGAGCTGGCTTCCAAGGTCACCAACAAGGTTCTATTTGTGAACATATTTGGCGGAGTGACGAGGTGCGATACAGTTGCAAACGGTATAGTCCAGGCTATAAAGCAGCTGAATCCGAAGTTCAAGCTTGTAGTGAGAATCAGGGGAGCCAACGAGGAGGAGGGAAGAAGAATACTGAACGAAAACGGCATAGACTCCATGCTGAATCTTGATGAAGCTGTTCGCAGGGTTGTTGAGCTGGCAGGTGAGTGAATATGGCGATAATAGTAACTGAAAAGGATCTTCCCGTTATCGTTCAGGGAATAACTGGCCATCAGGGCAGCTTCCACGCTGTGCAGATGAAGGCCTTTGGAACAAACGTAGTAGGAGGCGTGACACCGGGCAAAGGGGGCACGAGCGTCGGTGGCATTCCGGTCTTCGACTCAGTAAAGGAGGCGGTCGCTAAAACTGGTGCAAGGGCTTCGGTGGTCTTCGTTCCTGCCCCCTACGCGCCGGATGCTGTAATAGAGGCCATAGATGCAGGCATAAAGCTAGTGGTCATTATAACAGAGCACATACCATTTCACGACATGACGAAGCTTAAGCTCTATGCGAAGCTGATGGGTGCAAGGATAGTAGGTCCAAACGGTCCTGGAATAACTTCAGTTGGGATAGCGAAGCTTGGCATAATGCCTAATTCGATATTCAGAAAGGGTCCGGTAGGGGTTGTTTCGAGAAGCGGCACGCTCACTTACGAGATAGTAAACACTATTTCAGAATCGGGCCTTGGGGAGACAACAGTGATCGGCATAGGAGGCGATCAGATAGTCGGAACGACCATGCAGGAGGCGGTGAGGATGTTCGAGAAGGACGATGAAACGAAGGCCATAGTTGTGGTTGGGGAGATCGGGGGAACGGCGGAGGAGGAGACGGCTGAAATCATAAAGAATGAGGTCAGCAAACCAGTTGTTGCTTTCATAGCAGGAAGGTTCGCTCCGCCTGGAAAGAGGATGGGCCACGCAGGCGCCATCATAACGGGAAACAGGGGGACGGCCCAGAGCAAGATACAGGCCTTCCAGGAAGCGGGAGTAAGCGTTGCGAGCAGGCCATCTGAAATCCCGGTGCTCATCAAGCAGAAGCTAGGTCTTTGAAGCGGGCACGCTGTTTTATTCTGAAGGCTTCTGGGCAAAAGTTTAAATTAGTTGACTTGCGTGGTTATTTAGAATGAAAATTCTTCTGCTTGACGCCGAGAGCTTTGAGTTCACTGCGCTAGAGCCCGAGAGCTCCTCTCATGATGAATATGAGAGGGGAAAGGGAGAATCTTTCAAGGACGTCCTTGTGGGCTTTGTTGCCATCGAAAAGGGGGACTCGGAATCTGTGTTCGAGGACGTGCTTTCTGACTTAAAGGATTATGTTTCAAACCTTGGAGGAAGGACGATCATCCTTTATCCATACGCTCACCTCAGCGAGGAACTCATGCCTCCATCTCAGGCCATAAAAATATACAATGGCCTTTACGATTACCTCAGGAACGGTGGGCTCAAGGTAAGCAAGGCTCCCTTTGGATGGAACAAGAGCTACAGCATAAGGATAAAGGGTCACCCGCTGGCTGAAAGCCTGAGAACCTACAGGGCTAAGAAGGGAAGGACACCAGGATACACGCCAAAGGAGAAGTTCTACAGGTTCTTCGTTATAGATGAGGAAGGAAACGAATACGAAATATTCAAGGACAAAATAGACGAATACGAGGTCCTAAAGAGGAACCCGGCCCTTAAGACGTTCGTGGTCAACGAGCTCATCGGCAAGAGGGAGCATAAGGAGGAGCCAGCTCATGTTAAATACATGAGAAAGCTGGAGCTGGTGGATTACTGTCCAGAAAGCGATATAGGACACCTCAAGTGGTATCCAAAGGGCGTTATAATAAGGGACCTCATACTGGACTACGCTGAGCAGCTTGCAATGAGCTGGGGAGCAATAAAGATGCAGAACCCCCTCATCTACAGGACCGACGTCGAGGCCATCTCCCTGCTTCAGGGGGAGTTTCATGAAAGGGACTACAAGATAGAGGGCGAGAACATGGTCCTGAGGTTCGCGAGCGATCCTGGAGCCTTTCCATTTGTTCAGAAGGTCAGCATGAGCTATAGGCAGATGCCGTTCAAGGTCTATGAGGAGGCCCAGTGCTTCAGAAAGGAGCAGAGCGGGGAAGTCGTTGGTCTTATGAGGGTTAGGAGCTTCCTGATGACCGATCATCATGCTTTCTGCCAGAACGAGGAAATCGCTAAAAAGGAGTACTTTGAGCTGTCAAAGCTTTTTGCTAAGCTCATGAATGATATAATATCAGGCGAGCACTGGGTTTTGGGATTTGAAATAGTTGACGAGTACTATGAAAAGTACAAGGAGTTCTTCAAGCAGATACTCAGGGAGATAAAGAAGCCGGCTTTCTTCAAGCTGATGAACAGAATGACACACTACTACGCGTTCAAGAACGAGTTTCAGGCAATATTTCCAGATGGAAACAACCTTCAGATCTCAACAGTCCAATGGGACGTCAAGAACGGAGAAAGGTTTGGGATCACGTACATAAACGAGGAGGGAAAGAAAGTAAGCGTTCCCATAATAATTCACGCGTCAAGCTTTGGCAGCATTGAGAGGGCTCTTGCGTCCATGCTCGAGTCGGCTGCATGGAATGAAAGAGAGGGAATAGTTCCGCTCCTGCCATTCTGGCTCTCTCCAGATCAGGTGAGGGTCATACCGGTCTCATCAGCGCACCTCGATTACGCCAAAAGCGTTGCTGATGAAATAGAGAAAAGGGGCTTCAGGGTGTCCGTCGATGATAGAGATCTCACACTTGGAAAGAAGGTTGCCGAAGCTAAGAGCGAATGGGTGCCCGTTCTGATCATAGTCGGGTCGAAGGAGGTGGAGGAGAGAAAGGTAAGCGTGGTTAACAGGATAGGAGCCAAAATAGGCAAGGAGCCAAGCCTGGAGATGACTCTTGAGGAGCTGAGTGAGCTTCTTGAAAAGCTTCAGGCCGGAATGCCGAAGAGAAGGCTCACTCTCAGCAGGTACATTTCACAGAGGCCTCAGTTCGTCTAAAGCTTATATCGTTCCTGTTGGAAAATCTTTCACATGCCAGTGCATATCAGAGCCCAGAGGGGAGAAATAGCTGAGGACGTGGTTATGTCAGGCGATCCGGAGAGGGTGAGACAGCTCTCCTCCCTCCTTGACAGTTCAAGGCTGGTTAACGCGCACAGGAGCTACGTGACATATACCGGTAAATACAGGGGTCATCCGGTTACGCTGGTAGCTCATGGAATAGGAGGGCCTTCAATCTCGATAGTTTTTGAGGAGCTAAGAGAGCTGGGAGCCAGAAGATTTGTTAGATTTGGAACCACGGGGGCTCTCCTGGAGGATATGGAGATAGGAGACGCGGTTGTTGCCACTGGGGCCAGCTACTCCCCAGGGGGCGTCATGCACGAAATATCTGACGGGCTCATAATATCTCCCTCGCCAGATCTCGAGCTGACGTACAGGCTTTACAAGGCCCTTAAGGACGGGGGCGTCAGAACATTTCTAGGGCAGGTGTTCTCCAAGAACGCGTTTTACACCCTGGAAAACGCGCTCGAGGTCTACAAGAAGTACGGCATTGTATCCCTTGAAATGGAGTGCTCAACTCTCCTTTCGCTGTCTCAGATGAGCGGCGTAAGCGCTGCATGTGTTCTGATGGTAAGCGACAGCGTTGTCAAGAAGACAAAAATGTACACTGCCGATGAGCTGAAGGAGTTTGCTCTCAGGATAGGCAGGATAGTGCTGGACGTGCTGAGCAGCTCTTAAACTTCTATACCAAAGCTCTCCGCAAACTTTGAAAACTTCTCGTACTCTTTCAAGAACTTTACACCCTTCTCAGTTATAACGAAGATCTGGCCCTCCTCAGAGTCCATCTGTTTTATCATGCCCTTTTTTATGAGCTCATCCAGTATATCTGTGAGCCTCACGTACGGAACGTTTGACTTTCTCACCAGCTCGCTCACCTTAAGCCCTACATCTGAATCACCGAGAATCCTGAGGATGTCCGCGATGATCCTAATTCTTGATCTCATGCTAGCGCACCAACGAACTAAGCATTACAAGATACCCCAGAGCCTGAATCACATATCCGGCGGAGGAGAACTGCGACGTCATCTGAAGGAGTATGGAAATTGCAACCAGAATGAGCCCAGTTCCTACAATGAGGTTCACGCCTCTCTTCGTCCTTTGATAGTACAGCAGCGTCTCTATGCCAGCGTACAGGGCGAAGAATACGGCGATCGTTCCTCCTGCCACATATGGTATTATTATCAGGGGGGCGATTTCCTCCTTAACCGTCTTGATGTGCTCTAGCCCAAATATAAGGAACCCAATGCCTTCAAAGTAAAACCCGGTATAAGGGGTGAAGAAGCTGCTCACAAGCCCGATGGTCACCAGAATAAAGGCTATCCCCTGAAAAAGAAGCGTTCTGCTTTCTATCTTAAAGTACCCATAAAGGCTTGTGGCTGATATGATGGCTACCGAAACTATTGATATAGCGTTTGATATTACCATTATCTCCAGGCTCAACCTGAGTAATTGTTCATCACTTTCACAAATAAGCTTTTACGGGCCCGGCGGGATTCGAACCCGCGGCCTCCGGCTCCGAAGGCCGGCGCTCTTTCCTGGCTGAGCTACGGGCCCTGACCAAAATTGAACGGCGGATAATATACTCCCTTCTCAGTTATTATAGCTGTGATGAGCTCCGGTGGAGTTATGTCGAAAGCGGGGTTAAAGGCCTTAACTCCACGTGGCGCGATCCTTCTTCCCTTTATGTAGAAGAGCTCCTCGGGGGATCTTTCCTCTATTACGACCTCCTCCACCCGGCTCTTTAGGTCCAGCGTGGAGCTAGGAAGAGCAACATAGAAAGGTATGTTGAACCTCTTTGCAAAGGTGGCCACCTGGAAAGTGCCTATTTTGTTTATTGTAGTTCCATCCCTTAGAACGCGGTCTGCGCCAACAATGACCTTCTTTATATACCCTTTCATCATAGTAAGGCCCACTGCAGTATCAGCAATCAGCGTCACGTCGATGCCATCCTTGACGAGCTCATATGCGGTAAGCCTCGCCCCTTGAAGAACAGGCCTCGTTTCTGTTGCGAACACCCTGA
The DNA here is from genome assembly GCA_049976505.1 of Nitrososphaeria archaeon. Classification (GTDB taxonomy): domain Archaea; phylum Thermoproteota; class Nitrososphaeria; order Conexivisphaerales; family UBA164; genus CAYFFZ01. Next base: position 116,898 of record JBMFIC010000003.1, read on the forward strand.
TGTTCTTACCCTTCTCCTTCGCTACTCTAAGCGGAGCGAGGGCCGTCCCATAATCAACCGTGGCAAGGGCTCCGGCGTTGCAGTGCGTCAGTACAACGTCCCCATCTTCAAAAAGTGGCTCACCGTTCTCGCCTATCTTTCTTGCGTTCTCGAGCTCCTCGTTGAATATCCTGTTAGCCTCCTCCCAGCTCTTCTCGAAGCTTGGGGTGTTGCCGGTTGCTCTGAGAACCCGATCAACGGCCCACATGAGGTTGATTGCCGTGGGCCTTGCCGTTTTTAGCCATTCCCCCATCTTTCTGTACTCCTCCATGTCGCTTACCTTCTTGGCTGAGAGTGCGAGACCGTATGCCGCTACTACCCCTATAAGTGGGGCACCTCTCACGATCATAGTTTTTATGGCGTTGTAGGCATCCTCAGCTGAGCCAATTCTGACCCATTTCTCGCGAGTGGGCAGAAGCCTCTGATCAAGAACGAGAACTTCCTCCCCCTTTACCTTTATGGGCCTCACGCCATTCTATTAGATCTGAAGATTATTTTAATGCTTTGTTTCGAGAGCCCGGGTAAACGCGTCTACAAATGTCCTGTAGGCTTCATCGCCGTAGAGATACACTCTGACCTCCCTAACGCTTTTCCCTCTGAAGCTTTTTAGAGCTTCAAGAAACGCTAAAGCTGAGTCCTCCATGGGGAAACCATAGGCTCCTGTTGAAATGGCAGGGAACGCTATGCAGGCATCTCCCAGCTCATCGGCTTTTCTTAAAGAAGCCAGATAAGCCGCAACAAGGTCCTCCATGCTTCCCTGTCCATAAATTGGACCAACGGTGTGAATTATGTGCTTGGCCCTCAGCCTTCCGGCGGTAGTTACGGCAACTTCCCCTTTTCTAAGCGGTCCGTGTTTATTAACGAATTCATCGCTCTCTTTCTGTATGATGCTTCCTCCCTTTCTTACTATAGCCAGAGCGACTCCCCCTCCGTGCTTCAGGAAGGCATTTGCCGCATTAACTATAGCATCGCATTCAGCATCAGTTATGTCGCCGTTAAGGAGCAGAACCCTTATTTCGTTGACTTTGACTTCCATGCATAGTTTCGATGCACATTTCGATAAATACTTTCCCTCAAGGTTGGCTTTGATGAGAACACGTTTAAATGCACGGCTGAAAGGCCTCATATGAGTGGGAAACCGAAAGGAGCTGAGGAATACTTAAGGGAGCTTGGGACGGACCTCTCGAAGGGGCTCAGCTCCGATGAAGTTAAGAGAAGGCAGGTTAAGTACGGCCTCAATGAGGTCGTAGAAAAAAGACAGCCTGCAGTAATAAGGCTGCTCAGGAAGTTCTGGGGCCTTACTTCGTGGATGCTTGAAGTAACTATGATATTAACGCTTGTGCTCAGGAGGTTCCTTGACTTTTATCTCGTTACCGCGCTTCTCCTAGTTAACGTATTTCTTGGCTTCATGCAGGAGGAAAGGGCCAACAGAGCTCTTGAGGCGCTCAAACAGAGGCTTCACGTTAACTCAAGGGTTCTTAGGGACGGCAGATGGGACGTTGTGCCCGCAAGGGAGCTTGTGCCAGGAGACATCGTAAGGATAAGGGCAGGTGATTTCGTCCCAGCAGATCTCGTGATCTACGATGGCGAGGTGGAGGTCGATCAGTCCGCTCTAACGGGAGAATCGCTGACGGTAACCAGGACAAAGGATGAACAGGTGTTTTCTGGGTCTATAATAAGAAGGGGCGAAGCAACGGGCATAGTGATCGCAACCGGTCCAAGAACTTACTTCGGAAGGACCACCGAGCTCGTCAAGGTTGCTAAGCCAAAGCTGCATATGGAGGAGGTCATTTCACAGGTTGTCAAGTGGCTGCTTGTGATGGTCGTCCTTCTGCTCGGCGCGGCCCTTGGCCTATCAGCGCTCCAGGGAGCGTACGGGGTTAAACTGTTCTATCTTCTACCGCTGGCGCTCGTTCTTCTTGTTTCTGCTATACCCGTGGCTCTCCCTGCGATGTTCACGGTAACAATGGCCCTCGGATCAATGGAGCTGGCGAAGAAGGGGGTTCTTGTAACGAGACTGAGCGCCTCAGAGGATGCCGCCAGCATGGATACGCTTTGCGTTGATAAAACAGGCACAATAACAATGAACAGGCTCTCCGTGGTAGAAGTTGCCGCGTTAGACGGTCACAACGAGCAGGAGGTTCTGCTCTACGGCGCGCTAGCATCTCAGGAGGCCAACCAGGATCCTATAGACATGGCCTTCATAAGGGCCGCAAAGGAAAGCTCCATTGACACCTCAAAGTACAGTATTGTCAAGTTCGTCCCGTTCGACCCTTCGACCAGAAGGACCGAAGCGCAGGTTCAGCTTGATGGGAAGCTCGTTACAATAATGAAAGGGGCCGTTGACGTGATCGTGAAGATGTGCCAGCTTCCATCCGAGACAAGGGCCAAAGTCGATGAGGTCATGCGTGACTTTGCTTCAAAGGGTTACAGGAGCATAGCCGTAGGCATCAGGGTCGATAGCGTAGCCGAGCTTGTTGGGATAGCTGCCCTTTACGATAAGCCCAGGCCAGATTCGCCACAGCTGATAAGCGAGCTCAAGAACCTAGGAGTATCGGTTAAGATGCTTACTGGGGACACCGCACCTATAGCTCTGGAGACCGCAAAGAGGGTTGGCCTCGGAACTTCCGTTGCAGACGCGAGGGAAGTCATGAAGATACAGGACGAAAGGCTTCTTGCCGAAAAAGTTGAGAGCGCCGACGTGTTTGCTGAGATTTATCCCGAGGATAAGTACAGAATAGTGAAGGCGCTTCAGTCAAAGAAGCACATAGTGGGAATGACGGGAGATGGAGTTAACGACGCTCCAGCTCTTAAGCAGGCAGAGGTGGGCATAGCTGTAAGCAACGCGACCGACGTGGCAAAGGCCGCGGCGAGCGTGGTGCTAACTAAGGAGGGTCTGATAAACATCGTAGACCTCGTTAAGACCGGCAGGATGATATTCCAGAGGATAACTACGTGGATATTTAACAAGGTCGTAAAGACGTTCCAGATAGTAGTCTTCGTGGTTCTATCTTACTTTATATGGGGGAAGTTCGTGGTGGGCGCATTCGACGTCCTCCTTCTCCTCTTCCTCATCGACTTCGTTACAATATCGATATCAACCGACAACGTCAGGTGGTCCAGAAGGCCTGACAAATGGGACGTAAACTGGCTTGTCAAGGTATCAGTGCTCATAGGGGTTGCGACCGTCCTCGAATCTCTCTTTATAACATACCTGGGTGCGAGGCTTTTCAATATATTCTCAAACGTAGGGGAGCTTCACACCTATGGATTTGACATACTGATGTTCTTCGGAATGTTCACGATATTCGTTGTAAGGGAAAGAGGAAGGTTCTGGAGCTCGAGGCCGAGCAACATACTTCTGCTGTCAATAATAGCTGATATCGCAGTCGCCTTCGTCATCTCAGTTATAGGAATACCCGGGCTTCAGCCAATTCCATGGCAGGCAGCATTGCTGGTGCTTATGCTGTCATTCATCTTTGCGGTCATAGTCAATGACAACATAAAGTTGGCGGCTCTGAGAATCCTGGGCGTTCAGGCATAGAAAGCACAAGACCAACGATTCCTTTATTAAATTGTTATTAAACTAATAAAAACCAGCCTTTAATTTTTTGTTTTAAACGTGTGTGTCAGCGAAATCCGATATTACCGGAATCCTTACTTCCCTGCCGCTGTAGGCCTCATACCCCACATATAGGCCGTACACCCAGATCAGAAAGTTTATTATCCCGCCTAGGAACCCGATGAATGGAATAAAAGCAAATACGACTGCCACTATTATCTGCATAACTCCGAGAAGTATTGCCTGAAGCGAGTGTTTCCTTAGCTCCTTATCATCCTTCGCGATCAGGTAGAATATAAATCCGGTTATCAGCGTCAACACGTATGTTAGGAAGAGAAAGATCCTTTGGGTCTGCGCTTGGGCCTGCGGCTGCTGCGCTCCAGCTGCCTGCGGGAATGGCGCACCACATTTAATACAGTACAATGCGTCATCTGGATTTGGTTCACCGCACTTTGGGCAGTATTTAGTCAATTTTGTCAATAATATTAAGTGCTTGTTAATAAACTTTAAAAAATAAAACGAAAATTAAAATTAAAAGGAGAGCTTGGATGAAAAAGGTGATCAAAGGTTGACAAAAAGAATGGCAGGCCTCGCCCTTCAGGGCGCGGAGGAGGTGAGGCTCAGTCATCAAGCTTTTATATAGTAAAGAGGATAGTATTGTGACTCATGGAAGCTAAAAGCCCGCTTGCCGACTTCAAGACGCTTCAGAGCAGGCAGTGGGATAAATGGGAGAGGGCGAGAAAGCTGATAGAATCCCAGGACAGGCCCATGGTTACCTTTATCGAGGGCCCCCCGACCATGAACGGGGAACCCCACATTGGGCACGTAAGGGGAAGGGTAATTAAGGATCTGTTCTACAGGATGGAGGTTCTTAAGGGGAACAAGGTTTTCTTCAGAGCAGGATGGGATACTCAAGGACTGCCGGTTGAGCTCGAGGCCGAAAAGGAGCTAGGAATAACTGGAAACAAGTATCAGGTACTCAGCAGAATAGGTGAGGAGAAGCTCGTGCAGAAGTGCAAGGAGCTGATACATAAGTACAACGAGCTCTGGATAAAGGCGGATAGGGATCTTGGACTGATGTTTGACTACGAAAAGGCATACTGGACCTACAAGGACGAGTACATAGAGAGGGAGTGGAAGATAATAAAGGCTGCCTATGAAAAGGGCCTCCTCTATGAGGATTACAGGGTCGTTGCCTACTGTCCTAGCTGTCAGACGAGCCTGAGCAACAGCGAGGTGGCCCTCGGCTACAAGGAGGAGACAGATCCCAGTCTCTACTACAAGGTTAAGCTGGTTGACGAGGACGTCTATCTCATAGTCTGGACCACGATGCCGTTTACCATTGTTACGGATGAAGCTGTTGCGGTAAACCCAAAGGAGGACTACGTAATTCTGAGCGTTAACGGAGAAAAATGGATAGTTGGCTCCACCTCTCTAAGCCAGTTCACCAAGGAGACAGGAATTAAGGGGGAGGTGATAGGGCATGTATCCGGTTCGGAGCTTGAGGGCAGGAGGTACATACCTCCGCTCAGGGAGTTCATTCCTGAGCAGGAGCGCATGTTCGAGAAAAAACTGGCGCACTATGTTTTTGCCGAGGAATTCGTAGATGTAACAACAGGAACTGGAATAGTGCACCTCAGCCCAGCTAACGGGGAGGAGGACTTTGAAGTAGGAAAGAGAAGAGGTCTGCCTATATTCAACCCGATAGACGATCAGGTTAGGTTCACAGAACAGGCTGGAAAGTACGCCGGAATGTTCGTCAGAGATGCCGACGATGTTATAGCGAAGGATCTTCAGAGCAAGGGCCTGCTTGTTAAGTACGGCAAAATAAGGCACATGTATCCAACCTGCTGGAGATCAGGACATAAGCTTGTCTTTGTTGCGAGAAGGGAGTACTTCTACGACATTCCCAAGATTGCGGATCAGGCATATGAGGAGGCCTCTAAGGTTCAATACTATTACGAGCAACCGCGCAACAGGTTCCTCGAGATAATAAAGGAGAAAAAGCCCTGGTGCATAAGCAGGGAAAGAGTCTGGGGAACGCCTCTTCCTATCTGGGTCTGCAGAAAATGTGGCAACAAGATATACCTCTTCAGCAGGGAGGAGATTATAAAAAGCGCCTTGAGGCTTCCCGATGGAGAGAACTTTGAGCTACACAAGCCATGGATAGACAGGGTTGTTGTGAGGTGTCCGAAGTGCGGTGGAGAGGCGTACAGGGAGCCGTTCGTGCTCGATACATGGCACAACAGCGGTGCAGCGCCATATGCCTCTCTTACGGATGAAGAGTACAGCAAGATCGTTCCAGTCACCTTCCTTACGGAGGGCATAGATCAGACAAGAGGATGGGCCTACACGCTTCTTATGGAGGGCGTTATACTGAATGGCCGTTCACCTTACAGAGCCTTCCTTTTTACTGGACATGTGGTTGACGAAAAAGGCGAAAAGATGAGCAAAAGCAAGGGAAACGTGGTCTATGCCAGGGAGCTTTTCGATATGTATCCGGCTGACCTCATCAGATTCTACCTTATGTGGAAGGCCAGCCCAATAGACGTTCTGAGCTTTGACAGAAAGGAGATGATGGAGAGACCATTCCAGGTCCTCAACACGCTATACAACCTTCACGTTTACTACAAGATAAATGCAGGATACGATGGCTACGTATGGAGCGATGAAGCTAGGGGAGAGCTCACGGAGAAGGAGCGGTGGATTCTGGCTCTGTTTGAGAGGACTAAGAGAGATTACTACGATGCCTATGAGAAGAAAAGGCTGAACGAGATGGCCAGGATTCTCGAGAACTTTATCATAGAGCAGCTGAGCCAGAGATATATACCCTCCATCAGAAACGAGCTCTGGAATGACAGCCCTGAGACGGCAAGCAGAAGGTCAGGAATCTACTGGACGATAGGGAAGATACTGAGGGAGCTGGACATAATTCTGCACCCTCTCTCCCCATATATCACGGATTACCTTTACGAGGATGTCTTTGGTCATAAGGACTCAGTGCTTCTTGAGAGGCTGCCGGGAGTCGACGAGAGCCTGATAGATGAAGCCCTGATAAGGAAGTACGATGAAGTATGGGAGATAATCTCACTTATAAACAACGCTAGGATGAAGGCAAAGATTAAGAGGCGCTGGCCTCTAAGCGAGGTGTTGGTGTACACTTCTGAAAAGCTTGAGCCAGGAGTCCTGGACCTTGTTTCGAGTCTGGCCAACGTTAAAAGCGTGAGACAGGTGTCAGGTCTTGATAGTTTGCCCATAAACGTTTCAATAAGGCCCATAGCAGGGGAGATCGGCAAAGCATTCAGGAAGGACTCTCCACGAGTTATGACGCTCGTTCAGAACAGCGATCCAATCAGCGTGGCAAAACAGATAATGGAATCCGGATACGTGGAGCTCGAAGGGTTCAGGATCCCTTATCAGGCAATCGAAATCCAGATTTCAGCAAAGGAGGGCTATGAAGTTTCCTGGAGGAGAGGCGTAGTGGTGGTCCTTAACCTCCGCAGGGAGAAGGACCTTATAGAGGAGGGATACCTGAAGGACGTGGCAAGAAGGATCCAGTACGCAAGAAAACAGAAGGGGTACAACCCAACCCAGATTCTTGAAAGCGCCGAGCTTTACATTGAGGATGTGGAAGTTGCTGACGTAGTCTCAAGGAAGGTGCAGGAGCTGTCCTACCTGACAAGGGTAAAGAGCTTCAGCATAAACGTCGGAAAGCCCAAGACCGAAGGCTTTCTGGAGTTTGAGCTGGACGATAAGAAGATCTACGTTAAGCTCTAAATTCGTTAAGCTTTTTACTAACCCTTTGCAATCTATAGATATGAAATTTGTCCTTAAGTGCACCAAGTGCGGCAAAGAGTATCCACCTGATTTAGCTTGGCCTCGATGCACAAGCTGCGGAGGGATTCTGGAGGTTTCATACGATTATAACACTTTGGATCTCCCTTCAGACTACAGGACGCAGTTTGTGAAGCAGTGGAAGTACAGACCATTCATGCCGATTACAAGGAAAAGACCTGTAACAGCTGGAGAGGGGGGCACTAGACTTAAGAAAGTGGGCTCATCGCCAGATATATACCTCAAGATAGAGCTCGACAACCCAACCAAGTCATTTAAGGATCGAGGCTCAACAGTGGAAATAACGAGGGCTCTGGAGCTGGGCTTCAGCAAAGTCGTAGTGGCATCAACTGGGAACATGGCTCTCTCAGTATCGGCGTACTCAGAGATCGCCGGAATAGAAGCGATAACCTTCGTAGGATCCGGCGCAAACAGGAACAAGATAGATATGATAAGGAACAAGGGCGGAAAGATCGTTGAGGTGGATGGGGACTTCAACGATGCGCTCGTTGAAGCTGAGAAGTTCGCAAAGAAGTCCGGAGCCTTTCTTGTAGGGGATTACCTCTACAGAAAGGAGGGCCAGAAGGGCGTCATCTTCGAAGTCATGGACCAGCTTTCATATAACGTCCCCGATTACGTTTTTGTCCCCGTGGGCAACGGGACGCTTATATCGGCTACGTTCAAAGGCGTTTATGAGTACAAGCTAGCTGGCCTGATTGACAGGTACCCAAAGATCATAGCGGTCCAAGCAAGAGGCGCAGATCCAATATACAGGTACTACAGAACCGGCGTCCTTAGAAAGGTCAGCATAAAAACCAAGGCAGATGCAATAGCAGTTGGACTTCCAACGTATGCGGATCAGGCAATAGAGGCCGTAAAGGGCACGGGAGGCGAGGTTATAACCGTTGGTGAGAAGGAGATGCTCTCAGCGGTTAAGAGAATCTACAGGGATGCGCAGGTATGTGCAGAGCTTGGAGGCGCTGCCGCCTATGCTGGTCTTCTTACATACGATCTGCCACGCGACGCGACCGCCGTCGCGCTAGTTACTGGCGGAAACATCTAGGGTCTTAAAACGTTTTGAACCTCCTGCAATAACGAGCTTAATGGCAGCTCCTTTTCCTCCCTAGTCCTCATGATCTTCATCTTAAGCTTTCCCTCTGAAAGCTCGCGCGGGAGGACTAGAACGGCAACTTCAGCTCCGTTTCTCTCCGCCTCAGCAAGCTGCTCATTAAGCCTCGACTTTCTGGCCAGCTCAGCCGTAACTCCAGACGACCTGAGCGTTTCTGCAACCTTCAACGCCTGGCCTTTCAGTTCCCCTGTATAAACCACATAAACAACGCGAGGTCTTTCTGGCACCTTGGAGCTTGCGAGAAGAAGCCTGTCAACGCCTCCTGCAACGCCCAACGCCTTGAGGTCGGGCCTCCCAAAGACGGCAGGAAGCACGTCATAGCCTCCTCCGCCAGCTACAGCACCCAGGTCCTGCTGTCCGGCCGCGTACGCTTCATATACAATGTCTGTATAGTAGTCCAGTCCCCTGACTATTCTGAAGCTCACCTCTGCAGGCACCCCCATGTCCCTCAGCAGGTCTCTTAGGCGCAAAAGATCCTCCCTTATGAAACCTTTTACTATGTCGGAGTCCTCGTCAGCAGATGAGATGTCTAGAACGCTCGAGACCGTGTTTTCATCGAATCCCCTTTCAACGTATTCGGATATTATTTCATCCCTGCTCTTCTTCCCAAGTTTATCAAGGGCCCTCATGAGGTCTATGCTGAACTTATTTTTAGCGATGCTCCTAATCGCGTCCTCAACGGTCCTTCTGTCGCTTATATATATCAAAGGATTATTGACGCCAGATTCAGCTAGCATCCGGTAAGTGAAGGCCAGCACCTCAGCGTAGGCCTCTGGGCTTTTATCGCCATACACCTCAACGTCCCACTGATAGAACCATCGATATCTTCCTCTCTGGGGCTCATCGTATCTCCACATGCTGGCAAACGATCCAAGCTTAACAGGAAGTGGCAGATCCCTTCTCTCGCAGACGTATCTTGTTATTCCAACGGTAAGATCGAAACGCAGCCCAAGATCTCTGCCAGACTTGTCCTTAAACGCATATATTTCATTCACTATCTCCTCGCCTCCCTTTGCCTCAAGGGTTTCGAGGAGCTCTATGGATGACGGCTCCATCAGCCTTACGTTATATACTCTGGCAAGTTTGACGAAGTTCTCTCTGATTAGTTCCATCCTTTCGTATGTATCGGGATCGTAATCCCTTAATCCACGAGGAACTCTCATCGGCGTTCACATACTTACTTTATCGCAGAAATATAAACTATGGCCACTAAAATTCCGTTCTCTTAAGACTTCTGCGAGGACTGTCCAAGAGATCCCAGTTCGGCAAGCAGCGCGCTGAGCTGTATATCTGGGTGAGCTCCCTGTATCAGCCTGTAATCGTACTCAGCAAAAACCTTGGCCACCTGAGCCTGGTTGAGATCCTTTCTTCCACTTATGGCGGAAAACATCATCTTAAGTATGTCGGATTCCGGCAGCCCGTAAACCACGATAAGCCTGTAGAGTATTTCTCTGGCCTTTTTGAAGTCGCCCGATAAGGCAGCATCTATCATCTGGTTGATGTCGCTCTCACGGGTAACGGTCATTATGGCCTTCACGTTCTCAACGTTCACCTCGCCAAGAGCTGCTGCCTGCTGCAAGTAGTTGATCGCCTTCCTCATATCCCCCTCGCTGAGGTTGTAAATCATCTTAAGAGCATCCACGGCGCACTTAACCTTCTCGTTGTTGCATATGAACTGCAGCCTCTTTATCACGGCGTCCTCGCTGAGTCTCTTGAACCTGAATATAGCACACCTGCTCTGGATGGGCTCTATTATGTTGCTCGAGACGTTTGCTATAATTATGAACCTTGCATTTGCCGACGACTCCTCCATGATCCTTCTGAGCGCTGTCTGGGCATCAGCTGTCATCTCGTCGGCCTCATCCAGTATAATGATCCTGTATGGGATGCCAGCGGATTTATCAACGAACCTCGTGAAGTTCTTTATCGTCGTTCTTACGGTGTCTATACCTCTTGTGTCCGAGGCGTTAAGCTCAAGGGTGTAGTTCCTCCAGTTTTCCCCGAGTATTTCCCGTGCGAGGCAGAATGCTATTGTAGTCTTTCCTGTCCCTGGAGGTCCTGCGAAGAGAAGGTGAGGCATGTCCTCTGGCTTCTTAAGAAATCCCTTTAGCCTCTCCACGATCTCCTCCTGATCCTCTACCTCATCAAGCTTCTGTGGTCTGTACTTTTCAACCCACATTAATTCACGCATCATGTCCGCTTCCCCTTCTTACGCTAATTATATGTTCTATGCTCTCCATAAATATCTTTAGCCCTTCCTCTACTGCATCACGCGATCCAGGGAGCGAAACTATCACGGAATCCCCAAGAAGCGCCACGGTCATGTTTCCAAGAAGACCTCTGGCCCCCAGCCGTTCATAGCTCCTCCTCCTGAACTCCTCTCCAGGCCCCTCTATGACCTTGTCCGCAAGCTTTCTAACTACCTCATCGGTGTAATCAGTCCTTGAGGGACCTGTCCCACCTATGAGCACAGCAACATCGGCCTTAAAGTTGAAAACCGACTGACCCAGAGCCCCCGCTATCGCAGTCCTGTCATCAGGAACTAGAAACCTGCAGCATACTTTAAATCCATAGTTCCTTATCATTGCAGAAGCAAGCAGACCGCTTTCGTCAGGCTTCTGCTCGTTATAAAACCTTGACGTGCTGATCGTGATAATGCCGAACTTTAGCCCTAATTTCCTCTCCATCACAATTAATTAAACGCATGCCCGTATAAAAAGCCTGAGTTGTAATCGGTACGCTTAGCTAAAAAATGTCAGGTTAGGGGTAAGCAAAGCGCTCTGGCTTTAAGAAAGCGTCAAAGCCAAGTAGCGGGTTGTTGAATAAAGGCAAATCTATTTAGCCTAGCTTTTTCTAATAAAATAACTGAAAAATGGCAGTTAGGTTGGCTATTATTGGCAAAACTAACGCTGGGAAGACAACCATATTTAACACGGTAACTGGGAGGAATGAGCCGATAGGAAACTACATGTTCACAACCCAGTCTCCTGTTGCCGCTGTTACGTATGTTACCTCCCCCTGTGTTCATAAGGAGTTCAGGGTTGTTGACAACCCAGTTAACTCCAAGTGCATAGATGGCTGGAGATACATTCCAATAGAGATAGTCGATCTGCCTGGGCTAATCAAAGGAGCCAGCTACGGGAGAGGGCTTGGCACGAGGTTTCTATCGGAGGCTATGAAGGCAGATGCTTTACTGCACGTGGTTGATGCATCGGGAAGCATAGACGAGGACGGAAGAATAGCTGAGCCCGGAACGGGAGATCCATTCAGGGACTATCAGGAAATAGAGGGCGAGATAGTCCAGTGGCTCAAGAGCCTTATAGAGAACAACCTTGACAGAATAGCCAAAAGGGTCGAGTACGCCAAAACCGAGCAGGAGGCCATTTCCGGGATTTACGAGTCGCTGTCCGGTCTGAAAATAACAAGGCTGCACATCATGCAGGCTCTCGAAGAGACGAACATGAGCGCCTTCGACTTTAAGAACATGTCCGATCAGAGGCTTTGGCAGTTCGCCGCCATTATAAGGGATATATCGAAGCCAACGCTTATTGTTGCCAATAAGCTCGACCTTCCAACGGCCGATGCTGGATTCAGGAGCTTAAAGGAGAAGATCAAGGACAAGATTATAGTTCCTACTAGCGCTAGCCTTGAGCTAGTGCTTCGCAGGGCAGAGGAAAAAGGAGCCGTAAGGTACAACCCAGCTGAGGAGAACTACGTCGTTGTCGACAGCTCAAAGCTTACTCAGGAGGAGAGGAAGGCCATAGACTTCTTCAATAAGTTCCTGATAAGGGAGATGATGAGGGCTGGAATACAGTTCGCCATCAACGTTGCCGTCTTTAAGCTGCTGAGGATGAACGTGGTTTACCCAGTCGCCGATCCCAAGAGGCTGTCGGACAAAAAGGGGAACGTCCTTCCTGATGCTTACTTGGTGCCGGACGGAAGCACCGTTAAGGATCTCGCCGAAATAATACACACCGACCTTGCAAAGGGTCTCCTGTATGCAATAGATGTAAGAACTGGACTGAGGCTGCCTCCAACGTATAAGATAAAGGACAGGGACGTGCTGCACCTCGTCTCTGCCTCCAAGAAGTCCAAGTAAATACAAACCTTAAATTATAGTTCCAACATCCAATATTCATGGAAGTGGAGTTTTCGTACGCGCAGATATACAGGATATTCAAGAAAGGAGGCGCGGAAAGGGTTAGCGATGAAGCGATCAAGGAGCTGGCCGAGTTCTTTGAAAAGTACGGAGAAAAGATAGCAGCACAGGCGGCGGAGCTGGCAGCTCACGCGGGAAGAAAAACGGTAAAAGCTTCTGATGTAAAACTGGCAATAAAAAATATATTAAACATAAACTTAAATGAGGAGAACCGTTAAGTACTGCGCTTTATGAGGAAGACTGCTGGCCCTCTTTCTTCTCCTCAGCCTTCTTCTTCTTGGCCATCGTCTTCACCTCGTGAGTTTATAATGTCCGTTCTTGTATTTAATCTTTTCCCAGCGACGTAATTTTTATTAGCTTTTTCATAACTAAACGCGAACCCACTCTATGGCCTCCTTTTCGAGATTCAAGAGCCCAAAGCAGCCGCATGCGGAATAGGATGGGACTCCAACGGTCCAGACTCCTCTGTAGCTGAAATCAACCCTTTCAGATCCCCCGCCCGCGATCACCCTTTCGGGAACCGGATCGATGATCATCCTGTCAGATGAGGATGGAACAAGCGGCAGAGCTCCTAACATGGGGGCCGCATGCCTCATCTTCAACATCTTTTTTAGCGCCTCCTGCTCATCGGCATTAAAGGCTCTGAGGTAATGGGACGCGTGATAGATAAAGAACGTGGATCCGTTGAGGGTAACATAAGCAGGATTGCTCAGCAGCCTCGTGTTCTGAAGCGAGTAGAGGTCCTTCGCGACCCTGTAGCTGGGCGGCCTCTGAGGAAGCCCTATTCCTGTCATGTCTTCGTGTCCCGGGATAACGATCTTCAGCACCCTCTTGGGCACTTCCGAGAGAAGCTCGGCCACCCGCCTATACCCCTCAGCTGGGGAAAGTCCGGAACCTATGTACGACCTCGAGCTTACGATGTTTCCAAGAAGCACAAGCGCATCTGGCCTAGCGGATCTTACTGAATTGATCAGATCCTCCACCCTGTTTCGGCCTATCATTATGTCGCTGATTACCGCAATCTTGCCCTTCAGGGGTTTTCTCTTGACCTCGGGAAACTCAACGTCCTCGAAAGCTGTAATGGTCTTGTTCTGCGGGTTCACCTTGACCGCAACGCAGGATCCAGGCACGAGCTCGTCAAAGATCCTCCTGCTAGCAGAGCTTAGAACGTGCGTCCCTTTCCCATCATCCACATAAATCTCAAACTTAGCGTTTGCCACCTTTTTGAGTACCAGCACGAAGCTCCAGAGCTCCTCCTTGCCCTTGCTAAGTATGTATTCAATCCTCATAAGCGGTATCTTGTTTGGTCTCTGCATCCAGAGGTCCTTCATTCTTCTGAATCTGTCATTGAGCATTATGTTGAGCTCCTCAAAGCTTGAAGCCTGAAGACCATCAGTCAGGGAGAGCTCCGAGCTTATGACAAGGTTTACTCTGTCTATTTCAAGGTTAAGCCCAAAGCTTTCTAGATCTTTCAGTCCAATTATGAAGCCTCCCCCGTACTCCTTCTTCTTTTTTATTACCTCCAGGACCTTTGGGATCAGCTCTGGTTGCTCCTCAACCGCTCTTACCAGATCCGGATGAAGCTGAAACCCCTCATTTAGAGCAGTCTTTACGAGCTCCTTAATGTCGTCCTCAGGCACGCTCTTAACATACTAACGCTTATATATTAAAGCATTATAGCTTTGCTGATGAGCGTAAGGCTAGCGCTTTATATGCAGGACAAACACCCCATCAGGGACGAAATAGAATACGCAAAATACGCTGAGGAGCACGGATTTGAGGCAGTCTGGTTTGCCGAATCAAGGTTGGCAAGGGACGCAATAGTACCGATGGCAGCCGTGGCTGCCAACACAACTAGGATCAAGGTTGCCAGCGGGGTAGTAAACAACTGGACGAGAAACGTAGGGCTCATGGCTGCAACCTTCAGCACGCTCTACGAGCTGGCCCCAGAGAGAGTTATCCTCGGCATAGGCGCATGGTGGGAGCCCCTTGCTTCAAAGGTTGGGGTTAAAAGGGAGAAGCCCCTGAAGGCGATGAGGGAGTACGTCACCGTGCTCAAAAAGCTCTTCAACATGGAAAGGGTCACCTTCCATGGAGAGTTCGTCAACGTAACTGATATAGAGCTAGACGTAGTCTATGGCCCAAGAACGCCAAGGAAGATACCAATATACATAGGTGCCACCGGCTTTGAGATGCTTGAGCTTGCAGGAGAGATTGGAGACGGAGTGCTCCTCAACTATCTTGTTTCGCCTGAGTACAACAGGAAGGCAATCGAAAGCATAAAGAAGGGGGCTCAGAAGGCCGGAAGAAAGTTAGAGGAGATCGATAGACCACAGCTCGTAGTGGTTTCCATGGACTACGACGAGGACAAGGCGATCGACAGGGCAAAAACGCTCGTCTCCATGTACCTCGGTCAGCAGCCCCACATAATGAAGGCAAGCGGGGTGCCGGAAAGCCTTATAGAAGATGTGAAAAAGGCCCTTGGTGGCTGGCCTGCCGAGCCCGGTGGACTGGAAAGGGCCAAGGCAATAGTACCGGACAACGTGGTTAAGATGCTAACGGCGACCGGAACGCCGGATCAGGTGAGGAAGAAGATAAGGGAATACATAGACTCCGGAGCCACCTGTCCGGTGATGTACCCGCTTAGCGACGACGTAAAGCTAATGATAAGGGAAATGGCAAAGGGCTACTGAAAGACAAGCTAAATTAATAAGAGAAGAACAATCAGAATAGCTCGATGGAGAAGCCGGAGTATCTGTTATTTTTTGGATTCGCTCTGATAGTCCTTGGATTTATAATGTTTGCTGTAGCTGGAGCTTATTATCAGACATACTATACCAACTCAAGCGGTTTCGCCTTCTCGTTTTTCGTATTTCCGTTCCCCGTGATTTTTGTGGGAGGCAGGCCGGAGTACCTTGTCACCGCAGTGTTTATTGTTGCTTTAGCGATCTTTATCATATTTATGATAATTTACATTTATTTCATGCTAAGCGCGTACAGAAAATTAAAATCGTTGAGCTAGCTTCGAGTTTAGAACAAATTTTTCAACAAACATTATAAGCTTCTCAATGCCATTTTTAAATAAAATGATCGAAATAGGAAAACCTGCTCCAAACTTCACTGCAAAGGCCTTCTTCCCAGCTGAAAAGAAGATCAAGACGATAAGCCTGAGCGATTACAGGGGCAAGTGGGTGGTGCTGACCTTCCACCCAGGTGACTTTACTTTCGTGTGCGCAACAGACCTGGAAGCGTTTCAGGCATACTACGATAAGTTCAAGGCCCTAAACGCTGAGATCCTGGCAATAAGCGAGGACTCGATCTACTCTCACAAGGTATGGTGGGAGACAAGCCCCAGGGTAAAGAAGGTGACCTATCCGCTGGTTGAGGACATGACAAAGCAGATAGCAGCCGCCTACGGGTTCCTGAACGCAGAGACCGGAATGACGAGAAGGGGAACCGTTATAGTGGACCCGGACGGAAACGTTCAGTACGTTTCCGTGTTCAACGACAGGCTTGGCAAGGACGTAAAGCACGTCCTCAATGCCCTCAAGGGCCTCAAGTACATATACGAGCATCCAGCAAAGCCAGATGAGTTCGACATAATACCGGCAAACTGGGAGGAGGGAATGCCGGTAATAAAGATAAGAATACCGGACGACATCGGAAAGCTGTAAAACTCTGCCTACGTTTTTATTTTTTATTATCACATATTTTTGGAGCTAAATGCTATGGCTAGTTTACACAACAGGCGAGTGTAACCTCAAATGTTCATACTGCGGGGGCTCCTTTAGCCCGTCAGTTGTTCCATGGTCGGTAAGCTATAGCGTTGAGCGCCTTAAGAGCCTTATAGAGGAGGACGATGAGGCGGTGGTCATTTTCTACGGCGGTGAGCCCCTTCTCAATCCAGGCTTTATTATGAAGGTCATGGACAGCATCAGAGCGAAAAGGTTTGGAGTGCAGACCAATGGCACCCTTATTGAACGGCTTCCGGACGAATACTGGCAAAGGATGGGCGTCGTTCTTCTCTCTATGGATGGCATAAGACAGGTTACTGACAAGTACAGAGGAAAAGGAGTGTACGATAAGGTCTTAAACGCGCTACAGAGGCTTAAGGGCCTGGGCCTCAACAGGGTTATTGCGAGGATGACCGCCACGTCCGACACTGATATATACAGGGATGTGACTCACCTGCTCGGTCTGGGCTTCGACTACGTTCACTGGCAGCTTAACGCTGTCTGGAGCAGGAAATGGGACATAGCTTCATGGGCGGAGAAGTCTTATCTGCCCGGGATTAAAAGGCTGGTTGAGCTATTTCTGGATGAGGCCAGGGCCGGAAGGGTGCTTGGCATCGTCCCCTTCCTGGGCATACTCTCAGCTCATTTCTTCGGAGGGTATACAGGTCCGCCATGCGGCGCCGGCTACAGATCCATCTCAATAACCACCGACGGCCGCGTTCTGGCCTGTCCAATAGCGGTGTATGAAAAGTGGGCCGTGCTTGGCAGCATCGATACAGGGTTTTCGCTGATGAAGCCACCGTTTCCTGAGAGATGCATAAAATGCCCCTATTTAAAGTACTGCGGCGGAAGATGTCTCTACTCTATTATTGAGGGGGCAGACCTCTGGGGTGAGAGCTTTGATGTGCTTGATGATGTAACAAGGAAAACGATAGAGGCGGTGCTTTCGGCTGTACCGAAGCTTGAGAGCCTGATCAAAAGCGGAACGCTTGAACCCAGAGCCCTGATGTACGATCCGGTTCTCGATTCCACCGAGGTCATTCCTTAGCAAAAATTGCCCCGTGTATCAGGAACGGAAGAACCACGGTTGCATCACCGTGAACCGTTACGTGCTTCCCCGATGGCCTTATCTTTCCCCACGATATGGCCTCCCTTGTAAGTGCACCGCTCAGGCTGCCGTCGTATTCATACGCCGTCGTGACATAAACAGCTATATCCAGGCCATCCCTGAACTGAGCCCACCATATTGCGTGATGCTTCGAGATGCCTCCGCCAATGATCAGGGCTCCAAGCTTTTTATGTGAGTAGACAAAATCGGAGATGAGCTGCTCATCTTCAAGAACGTCTACCTTGAAGCCTCGGTGTGACTGCCTGAAAAGCCACAGCTGATAGCCAACCGCTCCGTCCGTTATTCCGGGAACCACTACGGGTATTTGATTTTTATATGCCCAGTAGAGAAACGAGGACTCGTTGTTTATCATTCTGCCTATGCTCCAGGAGAGCCTGTATGTGGGAACGCTTTCCTCCTTCGAGTATTCGCTGTTCAGGAGCTCCTGCATCTTCCTCTCAATCAGCGGGCCATAGCTCTCCAGTGGAACAAACACGTTTCCAAGCCTGTGTATGCCTCTTCTTCTGAGCTTCACGTCGTCCTCAAAATACGATCCCTTGTAGTAGCTTGAGAAGCTTCTTGCTATATCGTGGTCAAGCGCGCCGCACGTAGTTATAACCAGATCAAACATCTTCATCTTAAGAAGCTGGGCTATGATTCCTCTCAGCCCTGTGGCTATTATATCGGCGGGGAAAGTCAGTATTCTTCCGTAGTCCCCGCCGAACAGCTCCCTCAGGTACTCCACTGCCTCTCCCATCTCTCTGCCCGTGAACCCTCCGGCGTCCTGCATCTTTTTCATTATTGAATAGGGAGAATCCTTTTCATCAAGCCATATGTCCTTTACGGGCTCCTTAAGCATGAAGCTATAATGTTACAGGTGAATATTAAACCTACCGATGGAGGAAGCTCTAAAAAGTTTATAAACGTCATTTTGTTGAACGTTAATATGCCAATAGCCGACCCTGCCAAGAAGCAGATAGCGGTTCAGAGAAGGCTGATGCATAAGATATGCATGAAGTGTGGAGCCAAGAACCCCATAAGCGCAGTCAGGTGCAGGAAGTGCGGCAGCAAGGACCTGAGGCTGCAGAACAGGGAGCTGGGAGCTAAGAAGTAAAGTGTATAGGGCCGGTGGTGTAGCCTGGTCAGCACACCGCCTTGACGCGGCGGAGGTCGCCGGTTCGAATCCGGCCCGGCCCATCCTCATTATTGCTGAAAAGAACGACGCAGCCAAGAGGATAGCGTATGCTCTTGATCCAGGATACAAGAAAATTTCATATAACGGGGTTCCAGTTTACCGGTGCAGGTGGAACGCAGGAGATGCGTACGTGGTTCCAGCGCGAGGCCATCTCTACAAGCTCAAATCGGATGTTGGGAACCTGAGCTTCTACCCTGTTCTGGACCTCGAATGGGTGCCGATGGACGAGGATTCATACGCGAAGAAGGCAATATCGGTTGTCAACGAGCTGATAAGGAGGAGCGATGAAATAATTATAGCCTGCGATTATGACATAGAGGGAGAAACTATAGGGTACAATCTGGTCAAGTACGGAGGAGGGTTCGCAAAACGCGTGCTAAGGGCCAAGTTCTCGACGTTAACGTCGGGGGAGCTGAAGGAGAGCTTTTCGTCCCTTCTGCAGAGGGACAGATGGCTCATGGCAGATGCTGGCAGGACAAGGCACTATATCGACTTCATCTGGGGCATCAGCCTCTCAAGGCTTATCATGGACGAGGTTCTGAGGGGGACTGGCTCAAGGATGAGCCTGAGCATAGGAAGGGTTCAGGGACCCACGCTTGTTGAAGTGTACAGCAGGGAGCTTGAGATAAACTCTTTCGTTCCTAGGCCTTACTGGAAGTTCAAGGTTATTGCCGAAATAAATGGACAGGACGTCGAGCTCACGGGGCCTAACCTCTACACGGCCAAGGAGGCCGAAATGGCTAAGGGGTTAAAGGGAACAGCCGGAAAGGTGATCTCCTTTGAAAAGAGCACAGAGAGCGTTAGGCCTCCATATCCATTTAATCTGTCCGATGTTCAGAGGGAAGCATACAGGATATATGGGATACAGCCCTGGGAAACGCTGGAAGTGCTCGAGAAGCTGTACCTGATGGCTCTCATTTCATATCCCAGAACGAGCTCTCAGAGGCTTCCTCCGAGCATCGGCTACCGCTCAATACTTTCGAAGTTAGCACGTGTGTACAGGGAGGCTGGCGCCACAGAAAGGGATAGCCCGGTTCAGGGCACAATGACCGATCCGGCTCATCCAGCAATATATCCCACTGGTGAAGTACAGAGCCTGAGCGGCGTCCATCAGAAGCTTTATGACCTGATCGTCAGGAGGTTCATCGCTGCCTTCTACAGAGATATGAAGCTCGCAAAGAAGAGGATCAGGATCTCAGCAGGAGGCTTTGAGCTTGAAGCCGACGGTGCGATGATAGTTGACAAAGGATGGCTTGAGGCGTATCCCTTCAGGGAGGTCAGGGAGAGGCAACTGCCGGACGCAAAGCTTGGCGATACGGCGCTGATAAAGGAGGTCTCTGTGGAGCTTCAGTATACGAAGCCCCCCTCAAGATACACGCCCTCATCGCTTCTTGAGTGGATGGAGAGCAACGAGATTGGAACGAAGGCCACAAGGGCGGAGATCATCAAGACGCTCTACAAGAGAGGATACATAAAGGGTAACAGAATTGAGCTCACGGAGCTGGGGTTCAGCGTTGCGAGATATTTCAGCTTCTCCAAGATCATAACGCTGGAAATGACCAGACGCATGGAGAAGGACCTGGAAAACATAGAATACGGCACTAGCGATCCAGGAATGGTTCTTAGGGAAAGCGTAGAGCTTCTCATGAAGGAGCTCTCGGGAGCTAGGGCTTCTGAGGAAATAATGGAGCTTGCCAAGAGGCATATATCGCAGGGCACAGGTGAATCCTTTGGAAAATGCCCAGCGTGCGGAAAGGGGGAGCTAATGCTCCACATATCGATGGGTGGCAAGAGGTATCTTAAATGCAGCTTCTGCGGCGTCTCCGCACCTCTTCCAAGAAAGGGAAAGCTAGTCCCAGCAAACCGTAAATGCCCATATTGTGGATGGCCCATGATAAGAAGGGGTGACTGGATGTTTTGTCCAAATCCGCAGTGCCCAAGCAGCAAGATCAGAAATGCGTAGTCTGCGGCTTCTTCTCTGAGGAGAGGCTGTGCTTCAGGCACAGGCTTGCAGCCAAGAGCCTGCTTGAGGCATATTCTTACTGGAGGGATGCACTTGGGGCATCGTTCAGGGATTACCTTCAGCAGATCCTGAGAAGGTCAGAGACTGGCAGGTGGGCAAAGGAGCTCGCTGAGTACATACTTAAGACCGGAGACGAGAGCGTGCTTTATGAGGCCAGCGTCTAAAAGTTGGAAAGGATTTTTAAGTTCATATTTGACGTTTAAAAATAATGCCACGGGAGAGCAAGGAGGAGGACCTCGTTAGCCTCGTGTACAAGCTGGTTATAGAGAGCGGAGAGAAGGGCATACTCCAGAGTGAGCTGTGGAAGAAGCTCAACCTGACCAGCAGGGACGGATCAAGAATAGCGACTAGGCTGGAGAGAAGAAAGCTGATAAGAAGGGAAAAGGTGCTTGAGGACGGCAGATGGACCTACAGGCTTAAACCGCTTTTAATACCCCTAAGCGTTGAGAGCATAGCTGATGCTCCGTGCATAACTTGTCCGCTCTTTTCCAAGTGCTATGATGAGGGTGAGGTTTCTCCTAGGACGTGCACGAAGCTTGAAAGATGGGTTATGAACGAATATCTTCAGCACGTAAAGGGACAGGGTGAGTCAAATGAAGCCCGAGGAAGCTAAGAGGGATCACTACAGGAGGATGGCCAGGAGAGCCGGATATGTTAGCAGGGCAGCTTTTAAGATACTGGAGATGCACAGGAAGTACGGCATATTCAAGAAAGGGCAGAGGGTCCTGGATCTCGGGGCATCGCCGGGAGGCTGGTCTCAGGTCGCTTCAAAGCTAATTGGCGATGAAGGCGAGGTCTACGCAGTGGACCTGAGACCCATTAAGTTTGAGGCCGACAACGTCAAGTACCTGAGGATGAACGTCCTGAACGAGGAGCCTAATATATCAGGGTTTGACGTAGTGATCTCAGATCTGGCACCAAACGTCTCAGGCGTCTGGGAGCATGACCAGTACATGCAGATTACGCTGGCAACCAGGGCGCTTGAGATAGCCGAAAAGGTGCTCAACAGGGGTGGGACATTCGTCTGTAAGCTGTTCGATGGCGAGGGCGTAAATGATATAGTCAGAAGGGTCAGGAACGAGTTCTCCTTCGTCAAGCTGACAAAGCCAAAGGCCAGCAGAAAGGAAAGCAGCGAGCTATACCTTATCTGTAAAAATTATTTAAAGGGGCCCGAATAAATATCTGGCTATATGGACGACTTGGAGTTCGCAAAGGAGAGCTACAATAAGATATTCAGGCTGCTTGAGGGTCATCACAGATGGTTCTCTGAGGCGTTACCGCTGATAGCATCTGAAAACGTAGTGAGCGAGGCCGTAAAGGAGGCCATAATTTCGGATTTTATGTCAAGGTACGCGGAAGGATGGCCTGGGGATAGGGTCTACGCCGGCTGCAGGTACATTGATCAGGTTGAGCTCACTGCCATTGAGCTTGGAAAAAGGCTATTTGATGCAGAGCATGTTGACGTTAGGCCGATAGCTGGGGTTACTGCAAACCTGGCTGTTTACACTGCGTTTACAGAGCCAGGGGATACCGTTATATCACTTGCGATACCAAACGGCGGTCACATAACGTATGGCAAAAAGGAGCTCGGAGGAACCGCGGGGGCCGTTAGAGGGCTTGTTGTTGAGAACTTTCCGTTTGATTCAGAGGAAATGAACATAGACGTGGATAAGACAAGGAGCCTCATCGAAAAGCTCAAGAAAGAGGGAAGAAAGCCAAGGATGGTGATCTTTGGAGGCTCCCTCTTTCTCTTCCCTCATCCATTAAGGGAGCTGGCCCCGTACCTGAAGGCGGAGGACATCTACATAATGTACGATGGTGCCCATGTTCTTGGGCTTATCGCTGGGGGAGAGTTTCAGCAGCCTCTAAAGGAGGGTGCAGACGTAATGTCAGGAAGCACCCACAAAACCCTCCCCGGTCCTCAGGGAGGCATCATAGTCAGCTATGAGAAATATGCCGAAAAGCTGAAGAGCGCTGTGTTCCCAAGCAACGTCTCAAACCACCATCTGCATCATGTTGCCGGCAAAGCCGTGGCGTTTGCAGAGATGCTTGCCTTTGGCAAGCAGTACGCGAAGGACGTTATAAGAAACGCCCAGAAGCTGGCCGAGTCTCTGGCGGCGAAGGGCTTCAAGGTGCTTGGCGAAAAGAACGGCTACACGAAGTCCCATCAGGTAGTCATAGACGTGTGGCAATATGGCGGCGGCGGAGTCGTGGAGAAGGAGCTTGAAGATGTAAACATAATAGTTAACAGGAACCTCATACCTGGAGACATAAAGGCTGGCAGGCACTTTAAGAATCCTGGAGGGATAAGAATGGGAGTTCAGGAAATAACCAGGCTCGGCATGGGACCCTCAGAGATGGAGGAGATCGCCGAAATACTTCATGACGCAATCGTAAAGAAGCGTGATAAGGAGGAGCTCAGAAAGAGGGTGAGGGAGCTCAAGATGAGGTTCAGAAAGGTTCACTATGCATTTGATAGCCAGAGAGACGCCTATGAGTACGTAAAAATAAGGCTCAGCTAGACCCCGAATTCTTGATGTCTCTCGCTAGATCCTTCAGCGTTTTTGCGTCTGAGCTCAGCTTTCTATCATTTATTATTTCCTCACAGATATCCTTCTCAATGATCTCTTCAAACTGACCATATATCCTTCTGAGCGCTTCGGTGAACCTGTCTGGCTCTTCAAGCATTCTTTCCGGATCAAGCCCGAAGGCCCTTGTAAGGTGGTACATGACCGCGTTCTTTACTGGCTCTCCTCCATACCTCGATATTATATCCTCCAGTATCTGGGTAAGCGTTCTGCTCATCTACTTCATCTCCATGGTGTTGATCTGGCCGCGGGCCAGATCCAGATCAAGATAGTACAACGGTCCCCACGGCTTTACAGCCTTAACAAAAGTAAAGCCGTCTTTTACCGCAACCCTTCTTATGAGGTTCATGTACTTGCTCCTTATTTCAGTGGCCTTTCCGTTGGAGTATCCATAAACCACTGAAATTCTCCTCAGGGAAGTGTTGGCCCTGACAGCCCGCTTCACGAACATCTCATATTCAACTGGGCTCTCAACGGCGAAGTCCTCCTGGGCCAGGAGATCTATGATATCAATAGCATTTTCTGAGGCGTAAGTGTTCAGGAGGTGTTCCATAAACCTTTCGGCGCTGTAATCGAAGTCCTTAGGATCCACGTACATTATCCTCAGGTTTCTGAAGTTTGGCCCCGACAGGGTCCTGAGATCCTCAGCGGCCTCCTTCTCATCTTCCTGCGGGCCAAGCCAGTAGTTCACTCTGTATTCCTGAAGCAGATAATCCGCGGCCACGAGCCTTCTGAGGATTTTATGCAGTATGTAAGAAACGTCAGGCTCCACCTCAATGAGAACGTTGTACCCAAGATCCTCCACCGCCCTAACGGTAACCTCCTGAGGTCTTATAAAGCTCCTCAGCCTTGAGAGCTTTGGCTTGGAATAGTAGAACTTCCTCTCAGTAAAGGCCAGACCGTTGCCAACGGTAAAGTACTGCACGGGGTTGTCCACAGGATAGTCCCTGTCCTTCATTATCATCGCCATCCTGACCCGGGCATCCATGATTTTATCCCACGAAAGGCTTATCACGGAGTCGCACACGAACTTGACGTGTTCAGCTGCATGGCTGAGGCCCTCCGATACCAGAAGCAGGGAGCCCGGTTTTCTCTTTGAAGTCCCGTATATTAGCTGGATGAACGACCTTATCGAGCCCTCATCCTTGATTCCATAAAACATCGCGTCAAGGGAGTCGACTATCACAAGGTCTCCCTTCTCAAGCATTTCGGAAATAAGCGAAAAAACAGGCGCTGGATCCCCGCTTAGGGCGCTAATGATGTTTACAGAGGGCGAGAACCCCCTGGCGACCATTTTAAGCTTGTTTAACAGCGAGCTCTCTGGCTCGGCGTACGTGATATAGGTGCATTTCCCTCTTCTGGCACACGAGAGAAGCGCTATTGAGGTCTTGCCTATACCCGGTTCTCCCGTAAGAATGGTGACATATCCTGGAGTGTTAATAATGTCAACAAGCCCCCTATGCATAATTATGTATAAAAATCGGAACGGATAATAATAAACGTTGTGCGTCCGAGGATGGCTAATGAAGTTAAATGCGTGCCTCCGATTAATCCTAAGCAGGGACTAGCACGAGCTCCGGCTCCTGCCCCCTATTAATTTAAAATAGTAAAGCGGTCCCGGGGGCTTGAGGGTCCTCATGAATATCTGCCCCTCCACATCCACGATCTTTCTCACTCGAGTTGAGTACTTCATGAACATTTCGTGCGTTTTATAAAACTCATACGTAAACGCTATCACTCCTATGCTCCTTTTTGAGAAGTCGTAAATCATTTCGCTGGAGCGCTCTCCGTCAGCTCGGGCTGCTTGATGGCCTCCTTTTCCCATATCAGCGGGTCGAAAACAACTACACCGTTATCATTTGCATTTGAGATGATAATCTTTGCATCGCTGAGAGGCATTCCTGTTAGCTCCACTACCCTCGCCTCTTTACCACCAGACATCTTGGCGAACGTATTGCTGAGATCATCAGGACTTTCCTCTGGACGCGCTATGATCACAGGAGCCCTTCCGTGGTAAAGGTAATCTACCGCGAGCCACAGCCTGTAGAGCTTTTCAAAGGTGACGTTAACGCTGCTGTCGAGCACGTAGTGAAACATCTCATATCTCCTCATAACGCTCTTCTCCCCAGAGGGCCTGTTCCATGGCTTAACCTTCTTCGTGAAGAGCTCGCTTAAATCGAAGATCGGATTGGTGGTAATCATTTCAAACCTGCCCCTTAGGGTGTAGTAGAATGGATATATGCTCGTTGGATAGTCCCTGTCCTTTATCACGTTTATCCTGCGCACGGGAAGGCCAAGGATATATGTGGTGTCGAGCTTCAGGTAGGCATCGGCAAGAAACTTTATAGATTCCCCTTCCTTGTTTATTCCTTCGTATATTAGTAGCAGCCTCCCTCTGTTTATCTTGGTGGATTCATAAATAAGCTGCAAAAGGGACCTTTCTGTCTTAAGCCCTGAGGTGGCAAGGAAAGCATCAACCGAATCAAGGGCCACTGCCATGCCATCTTTCAGGGCGTTAAGCATTTCAGAATAGACGTTCTCTATTGAGCCGCTTAATGCCCTGTAAACTGTAAGGTTCTTGTAGCAATCCCCACATGCGAGCTGTGCCTTTTTAACGAGAGACTCTTGAGGCTCATTATACGAAATATAAAGGGTTCTCTTCGATCTCAATAATGAGTAAAGGGTCAGCATAGTCTTGCCGACTCCCGGTTCACCCTCTATTAAAATTACAATTAGCTAAAGCCTCGCCTTTCAGGGCGGGGATGATCGAAGCATAAAACATTTATGAACGTTTTCAAGCTTTATTCTCATGGTGACGGCCGGTCAACTTGAATTCGGTGGGGCGCCTGAGCCGAC
>JBMFIC010000004.1:0-102983 GCA_049976505.1 Nitrososphaeria archaeon
ACTTGTTTCCTACATATAAAGTGATAGTCTGGTTTGTATTTATCACTGGTACAGTATGGGGCTCCAGTGATGTCGAGTTGATCAAGTAGGTAGGAAGGCTGTAGAGCTGTATATCGGATGAGGAGATCTGCGCATATCCGTTCGTTGAGAGGTACAGCGTCACCTCTCCAGCTGCCAGAGTTATCTGCGAGAAGTTTATGACGAACTTAGCTCCAGATGGAATAGGCGGAGTTGTAGTAGAATTATATCCATCCTGGCTTACGATGTATGGGTCTCCTAGGTACACGCTTACGTTCTGTTTGGCAGCTACAGTTGTCTTCGCTGTGCTATTATAGTATCCGATAACGAGGTTGTTCGTGGCTGCATGCGCTGGTGTCGTTGCGATGAAAAGCGGCGCGCTTGGAAGCGCGCTTGGAAGCATCATGCCTATTAAGGCCAGTACTAAGAGCGCTATCTTGGTCTTCATCAAGCAATAAAGAATGGAACGCCTTTATAAATAATACGAACGCATGGTTCTTTAACTTTTGTCAACGCGATTTGACCAACTCAAAGTTTTTTCACCACAAACTTTTTCCTGTCAGCGTACATCTTGTAAGCCGCCAGCAGGTAAATTACCCAGTCCGGACTCACAAGCCCCTTAAGCCCCAGCCCAAGCAGGTACAGGAACATTCCCACGGAGAACCCTATTATTATCGAAACGGATGACAGAGCAATCACAGCGAGCGAAACCGAGCCCCTGTACAGCCTGAGGCCCGAGTACAGAGAGGTCAAGACCAGCACAAGGTAAGCCAGAGTAAGGGATATGAACAAATGCAGAAGCGTGTTGAAGAGCATAACGAGCAGGGAAATCAGGCCCCCTGACACCAGCAGAAGCCCCTCCCCCTCGAACCTAACCCTCTCCTCGCTTACAAGCCTGAAGCCGCAGTTCAGGCAGTACTTGGCCTCTGGGGGGTTCTCGTAGCCGCACCTTGGACATTTCATTGTAGAGAATTCCTCACGATCGATTATAAGCTTTTTCCGCAGAATGTCCAGGAGCCTCTGCACGTGAGCTGTTAGCGCCTGCAGGGCCACGCCTCCTAGTATCATGAAGTAGGCTATCTCAGGCAGGAGGTTTGCCTCGCTCAGGTTTCCAAGAGAAAAGCAGACGGCCGAGGAGAGGAGAAGAGCAACGAAGACAAGCACGAGCGGCGCTCCGGGTTTTTCTTAGAGAAACGAGCTGAGCTGGCTCCTTGTTATTCTGACCCGAGGACCTGCAAAAACTACCAAGATGAGGAGCGTGTCCGCAGAGTCGCGTACTCCTCTGCTGGCTGCATAAAAGATTATGTGCTCATCGTTTTATTAAACTTCCTTCATGAGGCATTCAAGAGCCGTAGCTTGAGTCATACTCGCATGTGGAGCGCTCTACATACCTTCGCGTTCCCTGGAACTGCTGAGGGGATAGGGACGCTGGAAAGAGGAAACATCACGGACAGGAGGAGGGCCACTGCAGTGGTTTTCTTGACGTTCTGAAACTGATTTAGGCTCCGCAAGGGTATAAACGTAATACCTGCGTTAGGAGGCAGTCTTATTTGACCAACATCGTGATAAGGAACAAAAAGACCTATGTATTCGTTAATATTTATAATGTTATTAATTTATTAATTAATTTTTCATCTCCGACGCAAAAGGCGAAGCTTCCTGCTTCTTTAAACGTTTAGCCGTTCGTTACGTAACGTTTCGGGTCCGTTACGTAACGTTACTGAAACGTTACAGCCCGTTACGGTGCCGTTACGGTAACGTTTCACCCTCGTTACTGTAACGTTCCGCAACGTTTCGCATCTGTTTCTGGAACGTTTCGCGTTTGTTGCTGAAACGTTACGGGTTCGTTGCGGAACGTTCCGCAACGTTCCGGGCCGTTTCAAAGGAATTTAAACCGTATCAGATCGATATATTGCATGAAGTTAGACGGACTTTTACAGACTGAAACGTTTCACCCGTTCCATGTATGGCGGTATATAGTAAGCTACATATATAGCCGTTACAAAGCGCGCAAGGTCGGCCATCTTGCTCCATTTTTTGGCCCGATATGCCGCTTGTTCTGTAACGTTGCGCTGACATGGCGGGCGTTTCTTCAGCATGGCGTTTACGGTGTAAACGAATCGGGCGTTCTTGTGTATCAGACGCATAAAACGGTGATGCAGCATAAGCGCCTAAAAGCATGAAGCGCGTTAACCAAGGCTTTTGCGCTCGTTCATCGATGCGGATGAAGCGGTTACACTTAGTGCCAACACGCATAGTGGGTTTATGTGAATGGTAATTCAATGGCTAAAAAGCGTAGAATGGAGCTAAGGCGGGGAGAATGCCAGAATTCAAGATATGCCGTAAACAACAGTTTCCTTACATATGGGCCTAGAAGGATGCTCGTAATAAGTAAGGATAAAGCGCTCCAGAACGTCTGCACACGCTCAGAGCCTGTCCGCTTCTTGGCCTACACCCGAAGACTACCCAGAGATAGGGCAAGCAGGGGGAGATCAGAGCTACAAGGACTGTCTGCGGCAGGATGAGAATACCTGAGCCGGAAATCCGGAGGCTACGAGGTGAGAGGGGAATGAGGAGCTTACAGGCCATGCAAGGGTTTCATCAGCGACACAGAAAGACGACCTGGGGAGCAGGCTGAATATTTGAGACAGAGGGGAGTCCAGGAGATAATCACCGAAGTAGGCTCTGGGTTAAATGAGAGGGGAAAGGGCTTCCTGAAGCTCTTGGAGAGAGTGCTGCACGACAAAGTGGGCAAAGCCGTGGCAGCGTGCGAGGACAGGCTCACAAGATTCGGTTTTGATACATTTAAACAGGGCTCTCGGGGGCTTACTCAGAAGGCTTTTAATCCTGAAGGAGAGAACAAGATCGAAGA
This sequence comes from Nitrososphaeria archaeon, assembly GCA_049976505.1. Taxonomy (GTDB): domain Archaea; phylum Thermoproteota; class Nitrososphaeria; order Conexivisphaerales; family UBA164; genus CAYFFZ01. Next base: position 2,891 of record JBMFIC010000004.1, read on the forward strand.
CCAAGTGTCCAATGTGTGGCCTTGAAAACCCGGAGGCAAAGTACCGCCTGAACTGCAGTTACAGGCTGGTTCAGGAAGAGAGGGAAAGGCTTGAATGCTCTTGACTGCTTCTTCTTGCATCGGGAATAATTCTCATCCTTACTTTTCTGTTCAACGCGCTGCTCAGGGCCTTCCCAGCCAGGGCCATAATCTACGTCGTGTTCGGAACAACATCGATATACTCAGGTTACAGGCTCTACAGAGTGACAAGGTCTCTGGCTGACGTGGCCGTTGCTTCGGTCTCGATAATCTTCGGGTTTGCCGGCACGCTTTTCATTTACCTGTACGGGCTTGTATTCAAGGGCCTTGTAACCCCTGACTGGATAATATACCTGGTTGCCGCCGTGAAGCTCTTTGCCTACAGGAAAAAGCTGGCGAACGCTGTAAGGAGGGTTGACACAACCCCATAACGGTTAAATTTTAACCCATCGATCATTTCATATTTGAGCAGAATAGGGACAAGGATGCTTGCGATGCTCAGCAGCTTGCTTTCGATAGCCGCTAGCTTTGTGTTCGCGATAGCTGTGACCCGGAAGCTCCCGCTCGAGTACCTTGGCATACTGAACGTTTACTCTGCTTCAATAATCTTTGGGTCTCTCCCTGTTGGAGTTATCAGCTTCATGTCGCCCAGGCTCTCAGCAAAGTACAGGTCGATCCAGGCCTCCCTTCTATGGGTCTCTTTCATCTTCGGGCTGCTCGGCGTGCTGATGTCCGCGGCCTTCATCTTCCTGATCAGATTCAGGATACCCTCTGAGTTCTTTGCAACCCTGCTGATTTTGACCGTTTTGAGCGTAATAACCGGCGCTTTCAGCTCGGCTTTTACCGGTGGGCTGACCGTTTTCAACAGGAAAAGGCTGGTCTACACGACCCTTGTCACATCGAGCGTGAAGCTGGCTTCGGTGATTTACATAATGCGCTCGGCCTGGTCGCTTCAATCGGTCATGATAGCTTCCTTCGTCATAAACCTTTCCGGGATGCTCTATGCCCTTCTAAGCTCTATGAGCTATTTGAAAGCTGAAGGAAGCTTCAGGAAAACGGCAAAGGAGTTCCTATCAGGGTCATGGGTTTCGCTCCTTGGATACGCTTCCAGCAACATTAAGTCGATCGACAGCTTTATAATCGCGAGCATCGGCGGGATTTTTGACAACTCCCTGTGGCAGGTTCTGGGGGTTGCGGGCTCGGCTTATTCCTTCAGGGGCATGCTTTTCAGCATAACGTACGGCGAGCTCCTGGAGCAGAGGGAAAGGCTGAAGCGGATATACATGGACTTCATTTTTGTGCTTTTCACAGTTACAGCCGTGACGCTCTTCATAATATTCTTTGAGCCGGAAATAATAGCCTTTTTGAGGCCGACCGACACATACCTGATAGGCCTGCTTTACGCGCCGATCGTGCTCTGGGCTCTGACCAGCACGGTCAACACGGTCTCGCAGTACGTATCGAACGTGATGCAGGGGGTTGAGAGGGTTGACCTTGAAAAGGAGATAGAGCCCAAAACGTACTGGAAGAGCCTCGTCTTCTACGCCCATTTTGCTGAGTTCGTGAGCGCCGTAGGCTACGTGGCGCTCATAGTCCCTATGATCTTCCTGCTAAGGGCGTTTTCTTTTAGCCTTTACGTAATCGAAGGGGTGCTTGTTGCAAACCTTATAGCGGTGCTGCTGGCCTTATTCATAAGGGTGAAAACTTTCCCCGGGATAAAGAGCTACATTAAGCTCAGGGACTTCTCTGTAGACTACATAGCCCCCCTGGTTGCATCTTCGCTCGTCCTGTTCGCTGTCAGAAAGCCGTTAGAGGTTGCTTTACCGCCTACGGTTTCAGCTTACGTTGGGCTTTACAGGCTCGTCATGCTGTTCATGGCCGTCGTTCTGGTTTACGCTGGCATAAGCTCTGCTTTATCCAGGAGGGTGAGAGAGATGATAGCCCTGGTCATCAGGAGGGCCTTGAGCTCTTTATGATTTAAAAAAGAAGCTCCTCTTTGTCAAGCATATCAAACTCCCCGAGCTCCCAAGGAAAGACTATCCACTCGTCCGTCTGCTCAACGTAGTAGTTCGGCTTCACCTTGCTCCACGGCTTCAGAAAGAGCGATGCTAGCAGGACAGACCTCGCCCCCTTCCTTATCATGTGCTGGGTTACAAAGAGGAACGTCTCCCCCGTGTCAGCCACGTCATCGACTATCAGCACTGATCTGTCCCTGACGTCCTCGTACATCACGTCGTAGACCCTGAGGACTCCCTTCACCCCTGGCCCCCTGTAGGACTTTATGTTTATGAAGTCCAGAGGGACCCTCAGCCTGTCAGCTATCACCATGGCAGGAAGGAGGCCGCCCCTTGCTATCCCAACAACGACGTCTGGCTTTTCCCCCTTCCTGACCTCCTCAACGAGCTTTCTTATGAGCCGTCCCAGCTCGGTCCAGGATATTATCCTCTTCTCCATTGTAGAGATTATGAGCGCGAAAAAATAAACTTGTCGATCAGATCCGAAGCATCTTAAGAGCAAAGAGCAGCAGCTCCAAGGCAGAAGCTACAAGGAGGAAGTAGACGAAAAGCTCAAAGCTTCTTCCCCTCCTCCTGACAAAGACGTACTCAGCGTGAACGTCGGAGTAGTGCGGCACGAACCTCCTCTGCCTCAGGCTTGGACAGCTGTGCGCCTCTGGAAGCCTGTGGTCCTCGCAGAAGAGGCCACCGCAGTAGGGACATCTGAAGGGCAGATACGTTGGCCTACCGCAGTACTGGCAGACGTTTACCGGACGCTCCTCCTCCATTCGACCTATTATGAAAACTCCATGTATAAAAGGTTAGCCGCTACACCCTCTCAAAGCTGTATCCAAGCACGTACGCAAGCATCTCCATGACCCTTAGGTGATCACCTGGGGTCAGCGCGTAGTGGTTTCCCGTCGAGCTTCTCACTATTGCCGATGGGTCGCCATGGCTCTCAATGAGAACCTGGGTCCTGCAGATGTCGTCCCTGAACGGCTGCTCAACGACCCTCCCTGTCCCTGCCCTGACCTTTCTGCTCCTCATGTCGATCCTTGCATAGGTCACTGTGGTTCCACCGGTCATGCGCCCAGCGATGCCGACCCCGATGCCGGACTCAAAGTGGGTCATGTACCTGAACTCCGAGAGTATCCTGGTGGGCGAGGTGCAGTGGGCTATCAGAATCCTGTTGCCCTTAACGCTCACGACGTTTCCCATGAATGATGGAAGCCCAGAAGCCCTGGAAAGGACGTACATGGTTGCAGTAGCGGCGAGATCCCCCTCGCATGCTGCAACGTATCCCTCATCGTTGAGCCTCGAGAGGGCAAGACACGCAGTACCCTTAAGCGAGCCTATTATGTCAAAGCACCTTATGCTGAAAACCCGCGCCCCTCGGCTCTCGAGCATCGACCTGATTGCCCCCTCTATCCTCATGGACGTCCTGAAGTCGTCCTCGCCGGGACCGCTCACCTGGGCAAGCCCCATAACGCCCTTAACGTCCCCCACCTCAGCGCTCCTCGCGGCTCTCTCAAGGTCGCTCAGGCTGACCTTCTCGATCTCGCCAAAGAGGTCAGCGGCAGGCTGCCTTTCCCCGCTGTACACGAGCCAGGGGCTCGGGTCCCCAAGGAGAACAACCCTCTCGCCCTTCATCGAGTCAGCTATTTCAGAGGCCCTTATGTAAGATCTTATGCTTTCCCTGTCCTCAATGTCGGCGAACATGAAGCCATATTCAGCTGATGCCTCCAGAACGGCTGGAAGGCTGTTGAGGGATCCGTGGTACACCGCCAGAAATGACCTGGATGCTCTGGCAGCAGCTCCCATCAGGGACTCCGTCCCTCCTGTTACTGCTATGCCAAGAACCCTCATTCCCCTTGAGAGCTCTGAGGCCCTTTCCTCATCCCTTGCAACCTCCGTGATCTCTGCCTCGGGATACAGCCCCCTGAACCTCTCAACTATCCTGAAAACTTCCTCATCCTTTGAGATCGGGGATGCCAGGGGAACTGCCCTCACCATAGGAAATCTGATGCGCCGTGAAATTTATCCCTTTGTCTCGGCCCTTCTGACCCTGAGCAGCAGGCCGTCCACGCCTACCACGACCACCCTCTCCCCTCTTCTGATCGTCTCACCATCGCTGCAGGCCCTCCAGGTGAAGCCCTCCACCCTAACCTCGCCGCATGGCCTAAGGTCCTTAGTAACAACGCCCTCCTTGCCCAGCAGGGATTCCCTTCCGGTTGCTGGAGGCCTCCTTCTGTAGCCCCATATGCTCCTGACGTAGAGGGCGAGGAAGGCCGCGACCGCCGACATCCCTGCAGCTATGAAGTAGAACTGGACGTAGGACGGCTGCGGCGAGGCCTGGATTCCCTCCCCGAGAAGGTATATTCCTGCAAGCCCAACGGCAACGGAGGCTATGAGCGATATGCCATGGCCAGTCTTGAGCTCCAGCGCTAGCAGAGCCGCAGCTACCGCGAGGAGCACGAGGCCGAGAGCTGAGGCTCCTATGAGCTCAGCGCCGATAAGCCCCATGAGCAGCACTATGGCCCCGAGAACCGACATCATGAGGGTTGGATGAAGGAAGTCCAGGGCTATGAGGATCATCCCAAGAAGCATGAGGAGCCCATCTATCGTTGGGTTGCTGATGACGCTCAGGAACTGGTCGTAGTAGCTCTCCGAGAAGTATACCTTAGGATACGATGAAATGCCGAGCTCCTGCATCGCCGAGCTCAGGTTGTCTGCAAGCCCGTTCACGAGGCCTATCCTGTAGGCCTGTGCGGCTGGGTAGGCAACGTCGTAGAGCACCATATACCGGGCAGCAGTGACGTTCCTTCCCCACTCCTGCGCCTCGCTCTCCATCAGCGAGAGCATGGCCTCCGCAGTGTGGTTCTCCTCGAGCTGCGTCCCTCCTATGACTATTGGCGTTGAGGGGCCTATCTCTGAGCCAGGGCCCATTATGATCCTGTTCGTTGCCATTGCTATGTATGAAGCTGCCGAGGCCGCCAGGCCATCAGGAAGCACGTAGGTGTACACCGGTATTCCCGACTGGTTGGCCTCCCTTATGTACGAAATTATGCTGAGCGTGTCCGATAGATAGCCACCTGGCGAGTTCATAAGTATCAGAATAGCCCTGGCCCTGCTCTGCACCGCATAGCCTACGGCTGTCCTGAAGAGGCTCGATGCCCCCATGTCAACGGTGTAGTGAAAGTCGATGACGACCACCTGGCCTGATGGCTGGGCGTGAGCCTGCAGGCTGAACGAGAGAAGGATCAAAAAAATTCCGATCAGGAGCCTTGATCTCATTTCTCCTCCTTCTTCTCTTCCTTCCTCTCCTGTCCGTAGAGCTCGGATATCCCGATTAACCCAAGAGGCGAAACGCCTGCAGCGGGTATGTTTGCCGGTATTATTATGAGCGGTCCCTTCCCCTGCAGCCCGAGCTCGTAGAGCATGTTCATCCACCTCAGCTGGAATGCCTTGTCGTTGTCCTTATAGAGGTTTGCCGCCTCAACCATCTTCTCCGCGGCCTGCACCTCAGCGAGCGCCAGCGTCACCCTTGCCCTCCTCTCCCTTTCAGCCTGGGCCTGCCTCGACATGGCCTCCTGAAGGGCCTGGGGTATCTTTATGTCCCTTATCTCAACCGACGTCACCTTCACGCCCCACGCCTCCGTCTTCTCATCGATTATGTTCCTGGCGATCTCGCCCACCTTCTCCCTTTCGGTCAGGAGCTCGTCGAACATAGTCTGGCCGATGACCTCCCTCAGGGTCGTCTGGGCTGCGTACTTCGTTGCCTCTATGTAGTTCTCCGCCTTGAGCACGCACTTCTCAGGATCCACGGCCATGAAGTACATAACGGCGTCAACGTCAACCGGCACGTTGTCCTTGGTGAGGGTCTGCTCGATCACAAAGGAGTACGTCTGAAGCCTCGTGCTAACTCGCATGGGCATCCTGCTTATGAACGGCGTCACGTAGATTATGCCTGGTCCCTTCATTCCCGAGTACCTTCCAAGGGTTAGGATTGGGGCCCTCTCCCACTCGTTCAGAACCTTGATACCGCTCAGGACTATCGCGAGGATTACGAGAACTATGAACGCTATTATCAGCTCGCTTATCAGACCCATCGAGTGAAATTCACACCACGAACCTATAAACGTTCCCCACGTTTATCCCCTGGAGGACACGTATATCCCTAGGGCAAGAAGGGCGTATCCAAGAACCTCGGACAGGGAGAGGGCCTCCCCGAAGATTATGTAGCTGAAAACCACGGAGATTGCCGGAACGAGAAATAGGTAGGGCGTTATGACGCTTACCTCGTGCCTTGAGTAGAGATAAACGTACGCGAGAAAGGTCCCGGCCGTGCCTGGAACGCTCAGCATTATCATGGCTGCCCAGAACGTCATGGAGAGGTCATGCCCGGTCCTGAAGAGCGGAAAGAGCATGGCTGAGAGAGGAAGCGAGTAAAGCATCTGGTATGCGTTGACCCTTCTGTAGTCCAGAGGCGCGAGGTACTTCCTGAAGACGATTATGCTCAGGGCCCACGTCACGGCGGAGAGCACTACCAGGAGCATGTAGAGCAGGCTTCCTTCCGGCTCCCTGAAGAAGATCACAGATATCCCAGCGAAGCCAAGCAGCGTACCTAGCACCTTGACGAGCGTAACCCTCTCCTTCAGGATGAGGCCCGAGAGCAGGACGGCAATTACAGGGTACGTGTACATGAGGATAACCGCAAGCGATGGCGTTATCCCGTTCTCTCCCGCGTACCAGAGCGTCCAGCTGCAGAATATCCCAAGGAAGCTGAAGAGGAAGAGATAGAGGTTCTCCCTCATGCCCACAAAGGGCCTGAAGCTCCTTGGCGCTGCAAGGGCAAGGGCGGCAACGGTAAGAAGAAGCCTCAGAAACGTCAGCTCGTACGGATCAACATAAGCTAGGGCGATCTTGACCAGAGGGTAATTTAGGGCCCAGAAGGTCACTAGCCAGCTGAACGCGATGATGTCCTCCCTCTCCACGCTAAACCCTTGACGCTGATGTTTATAAAAGGAGCTGAGATCTTCCGGCATTCAGCGCTGAGCGCTGGAGGGCACATTTTCATCGGACAAGTAGCAAACAATCATATTAATAATTATAATCGTGTCACTTCCATAAGCCTTGCCAGCTTCCTGGGGATCTCAAGCCCCCACCTTTCGAAGGCATCAGCTATGCTCTTCTCAACGCACCTCCCTTTTTCGGCCTCCCGGCAGTAATCTGGGTGAAGCCTTTCAAGGCTCCTGAAGACCCACTCCGAGGTTATCGGAAAAACGTCAATCAGGGAGCTGAACATGAGCCATGCTATGAGCCTTATTTCATGAAAGGCCCCGGTGCCGGTCCTGAGGGGCATGAAGCTCAGAAAGAACTCCCTGGCGTTCATCTGGACCCATATCCTGCTGCAGAAGGCGTTGGGCAGAGCGTATCTTGCGTCCTCGGGCGCCATCGATCTCCTGAGCTCCAGGTACTCCCTTGCGTGGCCCTCCGCGTTCACGGAAACGCCAGGGGGCACGCAGAACCTCATCGGGTGCCTTGAGTAGTCAACGTACCTCTGGCTCTCCTGCCAGTAGGATGCTATCCTGTGCCTTATTAGCTCGTGCGTCAACGCCCTGCTGCCCTCCACGAGCCACTGGGCTCCCATGAACTCAAAAACTGAATGGTGCCCCTGCTCAAGAAACATGGTTATCCTTCTTCTGACCTTTTCATCGCTTATCTCCCCGAGGGCCTCCTCTGGGCTTCTTCCCCTGTAGAGAACGTCTGTCATTGCAGCTATCTGCCTCTCGGAGCCCCATACAGATATGAGGGTTGCTGAGGGTTTAACTAAGTTGATAGACATCTAAATTGTTGTTGTCTGCACGCTTTAAAACGCTTGAAGTCTAAAAAAGTTTACAATGTCGGTCCTAACGCACGACGAGATCATGAGGGTCATAAGGAGCGGGGAGCTCGTAATAGAGCCGTTTGACGAGTCCATAGTGAGGGAGAACGGCCTTGACCTCAGGGTTGGATACGAGTACGCGCAGTACGCCTACGAAAGCCAGATAGTCGATCCCTGCGAGCTGAGCACATCATCAGACCTCTTCAAGATAGTGGAGGCAAAGGACGGCAAGATCCCGGTTCCGCCAAGGAGCTTCGTTCTCCTTACAACTCTGGAAAGGGTGAAGTTCCCCCCTAACGTTGTTGGCTTCTGCAACCTCAGGTCAACCCTCGCAAGGTACGGGCTTAGCATGAGCCCAACGATCGTTGACGTGGGCTTCGAGGGAAACATAACGATCGAGATAATAAACTCCAGCGGAAACTACATAGTCCTGAGGCCGAACATGAGGTTCCTTCACGTGATCCTTGCGGAGGCAAAGGGCTCCTACAGCTACAGGGGGTCCTACCTTGGGCAGAAAGGGGTAACGCTTCCAAAGGGACTTAAGGGGGAGTGCTGAAATCTAGGTGGCCTCTGCAAGCCTCTCCAGCGCGCTCTCGGCCCCTCTAAGAAAATGGCTGTGCGCGAACCTCCTGAATGGAAGGTAGATGGAGCTTATGCTGACGTCGTAGGTGCAGACGAGCTTTCTTTCGCTTGCATCAACGGTGGCCTCGATCGTGCCCCTGACTGGGCCGCAGATGCTTGTTATCCTTATCCTTCTGCTTTTGTCATCGACCTCTATAACTGCATGGCCCTCGTTGCCCCTCCCAACTGCAGGGAACGCGTACTTCACCCAGGCCACGTAAAGGCTTCCGCTCTTAGCGATCACCCTGAGGTCCCTGTGACCCCTCCAGTATCTGGGTATTGAGCCCACGTCGCTGAGCCTTTTCCAGATCTCCTCCTCCTGCCCTTCCCTGAAGCCCCTCTCGATCCTGAAGCTTATCCTCAATTAGACCCCTAGAGCCCCAGAGCCTCTATGCTGCCGGCTCCTTTTCCCTCCTTTATCGCTGAGTTAAGCCTTTCCAGGCTCTCCCATGGATAGTTGACTGCTACGTATCCTGCTATCCTGCCCTCCCTTATGAAGATCGACATGAACTTCCCGCCGTCCATAGATCCGAAAGTCCTTTTCTCATCGTATCCAGATGTTATGCCTGCGGCCTCAACGTGCACGTCGAAGACGTCCGACCAGATGGTAGAGAGAAAGTCGTACCCCTCTGAGGCCCCTAACATGTTCCTCGCCGCCAGCTGGCCCGTGTACTGGGCGTTGTTCCAGTGCTCGATCCTCTGCCTGCCCCCCAGATATCTGTTGTAAATCAGCGCGACGTCGCCTGCCGCATAGACGTCCTCCATGCTCGTCCTCAGCTGCTGATCGACCTCAACTCCATCGCTCACCCTGATTCCAGAGCTCTCTGCTACCTTTGTGGATGGGCTTATGCCCGCAGCTATCAGGACTGCATCTCCCTTTATCTCCCCGGCCCCCTTCAGCTTAACCCCCTCCACCTGCTTAGACCCGATTATGGACTCAGCCTTTTCGCCCTTGTGAACCTCTATGCCCCTTGAGCTCAGGAGCCTCTCGATGAACGACGAAAAGTCCTGGTCTTGTATCCTGCTCAACAGGGCAGGAAGCGCCTCGATGAGGACAACCTCCTTTCCAAGGGCCCTTAGGGAGGCCGCTGCCTCGACCCCAAGAAAGCTTCCCCCTATCACTATGAACTTTTTTGCCTCGCTCCTCCTGATGGCCATAGCGTCCCTGAGCGTTCTCAGGTAGTAGACGCCGGCCTTGTTCTCCCCTGGCACGTTTATCCTCCTAGGCCTTCCCCCGGTTGCTATGAGGGCCTTCCTGAACCCGATCCTGAGGCCCGATGAGGTAATGACCGAATGGCCCTCTATTTTCTCGGCCTCCTCGTTCTGAAAGACAGTTATTCCATTGCTGTAGTAGAAGTCCGGCCTCTCGAAGAACGGGGCCGGCTTCTCGCCCCTCAGGAACTCCTTGCTGAGCGGCGGCCTGTCATATGGCAGATCCGGCTCATCCGAGATGAGGGCAACCTTTCCCTTCCCTGCAAGCTCCCTTATGGCAAAGTATCCGGAGACGCCTCCTCCTATTATCACGAAATCATACTCAAGGCTCAACGGTTATCGCCTAATCTTCGGGCTCCATAGCTATAAGCCTTATCCAATTTGTCCTGCCTGCGAACAAGCTTTTAAGCAGGACGGCACAGAGTTCTTGGGATTGCAGGGAGACTACGAGCACACCAGCGTAAAGGCAGGAAGGGGGCGACCCTGATCACCGCTGCCTCCATCATGAACACCCCTATGTCGTTCGCCTCGGGATGGCTCGGAATATCTGTGCTGTACGCTGTAACCGGCTCGCTTTCAGTTATAGTAGCCTATTACATGGTTTCCGCATCCGCAGGGATCCTCTCGATAGCGTACTCCCCTATAACCTCCGTGCTCTTTCCCTACATGAGCTACAGGCACGGAGAGAGGGGCCCTGAGACGATCGGCCAGACTCTTGGACAGGTTGAGGGGATAATCGTATTTACGGTGCTGAGCGTTTCCCTGTTTGCTGCTGGAGCATCAAGGCCGCTCATTGAGCTCTTCTACGGCAGGAGCTACGCAGCGGACAGCCTGGCCTTCTCGATCCTGTCAGCGGGGCTCATATTCTCAGCCCTCGCAACCGTTTACTCAACAGCCCTTCAGTCCATGAAAATGACCCATTTGCAGCTGTTTTCAGGCGGGATCTCGGTTGGCGCGCTTCTGGCTCTTCTTGCGGTCCTCTCAAGGCCCCTCGGGGCCAACGGGGTGGCAGCCTCCGCGGTGATATCGTCAGCTATTGGTGCGACAATAAGCTATGCGCTCATCAAAGCCAGAAGCGGCCACAGGATCGGGCTTCATTTCAGAAAGATAGCAACGCCCATCATGGTGCTCCTCGTGCTCTATGTTGCTCAGCCCTTCTTCGGGTTTGACAGCCCCCTGAAGGATGTAGTGTTTGATGCAGCGGTCTACCTGATCGCCTTAGTTATCCTCTCAAAGCTCCTGAGGCCTCTTACGCCAGAGGAGAAGAGCCTTTTAAGGGCCACCCTTCCCTCATACATTAGATGGATTGTGGGCCTTGTTTGAGCTCAGCTCATATCAAAGGTTATTAACGTTAAATGCATAAGATGCGTGAAGAACAATGAGCAGGGTCCTTGTGGCTCATCACTACTGGGCAAGAGTCGGAGGAGGCGAGCTAGTGGCAGCTGCAACGGCCAACGTGCTGGAGAGGATGGGCAGGGAGCCGATTCTCGTGTCAACCTTTAGCTTTGATCCAGCAAAGTACAGGGATTGGTTCGGAATAGATCTGACCAGGTACAGGGTAGTCTCCAGCGGTATAAAGCTTGGGGCCTTCGGGCTTTACTCAAGGCTGATTATGTGGGTGCCAGTGAGATATGCAATCAACAGGTACAGGCCCGATGCAGTGTTCATAGACAACGAGAACTACGCCCCATTGCTTAAGAGGAAAAGGGATTACAGGCTTATTGAGTACATACACTTTCCCTTTAAGGGATATCTCCTTCTGAAGGATCCCACGGTAACTGAAAGGTACTCAAGGTTCCCGCTGAACCTCTACTGGTGGAGCTACATGAAGCTTCTCAACCTTGTCATGAGAAAGAACCCCTTTGAGTCAGCCGATCTCGTGCTGGCAAACTCTTCATGGACCGCGGATGGCGTAAAACAGCTTTATGGCGAAAAGCCTCAGGTTCTCAACCCGCCCATTGCTCCAAACGTGGGGATCGTGAGCAGCCCGCCTCCCTTTGAGCAAAGGGGCATGCAGGCCGTTATGCTCGGAAGGTTCAGCGAGGAGAAGAGGTACCACTGGGTTATCTCCGAGATCGCTACTAGGCTTGCGAGGGAGCTTCCAGGTGCAAAAATAGTCATAATAGGAGGGGTTGGGACGAAGACGTCAAAAGCGTATTTCGAAAGGCTTCAGGCGCTGATAGAAAAGCTCAGTCTGAAGGATATGGTTGAGCTTCTTCCAAACGCGCCCAGGGAGAGGATAAACCAGGTGATGGACTCATCAAGGGTCTTTCTGCACGCGATGATAAACGAGCACTGGGGCATCTCGGTGATGGAGGCCATGGCCAGGGGCCTCCCGCTAGTTGTCCACAGGTCTGGAGGAACCTGGATCGACATCATAGAATACGGCAGATACGGCATAGGATACGAAAGCCCCGAGGAGGCTGTTGAGGGCGTTGCAAAGCTCATGACTGATGAAAGGGCATGGAGGAGCTACTCGGTGCCCCGTAGGGCCCTGGAGTTCACCATAGATAGGTACCATGAGAAGTTCTCGATGCTGACCAAGGGGCTTCTGTGAAAAAGCTATATAGAGAGATCGGAAAAGAAGCTTAGAAAAGAAGATGGCGGATCAGCCGAACATATTTCTTATCGTTCTGGACACGATGAGGAGGGACTACATTGAATGCTACAATCCGAGCGTTAAAACTCCTAACTTAATGAGGCTCTGCCAGGACTCAGCGGTTTATCTTGACGCTGTTGCGCCATCGTCATGGACAATACCTTCTCACGCCTCCATGTTCACTGGCAAGTACGTTTCAAACCATGGGGTTCACGAAACCTCTGAGAGCAAGAGGTGGGAGGAAATGCACGAAAGGATGAGGAAGCTTGAGGCCAGGACTCTTGCTGAGGAGCTCAGGAGCATCGGATACAACACCATAGGGATAACGGCCAACTCGTACGTTGGACCCGCAACCGGCTTCGACAGGGGCTTCTCTCACATGATGTACAACTCCGGCATCACGGACTACCTTTACTCGAAGCTGAACGATGAGGTGATCAGGCCGTTAACCTCCAAGGTAAAAGGCGGAAGGATGGAGATACTAAAGAGGGCTCTGACCCTTCGGATGAGCCCATCAGAGGTTCTGTCCTACTATCTGAAGTACAGATACTATATTCGGAGGCTGAGGGAGGAGGGCTTCCCGGTTCGAAAGGATGGGGACAACGTGGTAAGAAACCTAAGGAACTCATCCTTTGAGTCCCCAGCGTTCTTCTTCCTTAACTTCATGGAGGTCCACGAGCCATACAGAAGCCTTCTGGAGAAGTACGGGGCAAACTTCAGGGTGTTCATGAGGGCCCTCTTCGGGCACCTCATCTTCACGGAGGATGACGTAAGAAAAATGAGGGCCGACTACCTTGAGGAGGCCCAGCTCCTCGATCCATACGTGGGGGAACTGCTCTCCTATCTAAAGCAGCAGGGGGAGTATGATAGCTCCCTGATAATCGTTACCTCCGATCACGGACAGTCCCTGGTTGAGAGGGGCTTCTTCGGCCACGGGATCTACCTGCACGACGAGCTCGTCAGGGTTCCTCTTATAATCAAGTATCCCAGCTGGATGAACAGGAAGGGAGCTGTCAGCGGCTACTTCAACATAAAGGACCTCTACGGGCTGATCCTCTCAGCTGCCAGAGGTGAGGGGCTCAATGAGCCCATCAGCGAGGTGACCTTCTCCGAGACATATGGCCTTCATGAGAGCGTTTCTGGGGTGATAGATCTGAGCAGCGAGGCGAACAGGAGAAGGATGGAGGAGATAGACTCGCCGAGGAAGGCGGTGTTCAAGAAGGGAATGAAGCTCGTCCTGAACTTCAGGAGCGGGGGCATAGAGGAGTTCACGATAAACGGAAGGCAGGCCGATCCGAAGGAGCACAAAGAGGAGGTGCGAGAGCTTCTTGACGAGCTCTACTACTTCAAGGGAAGGGAGAGGATGCCGGAAGTCGTGATCTAGCTAATGGCCCAGCTGGTCCTTGCGACTTATCTTCCTTTCAACAGGGTTCATGAGGTGAGGAAGTACTTCGAGCTCTCCGTGATGGCCGCCGAGCCTGATGAGGCCTGGGTCTTCGTTGACAACGTGGTGGATGAGCTTCAGGTCCAGATGCTTCAGAAGGAGATGAGCTACAGGACGTTCACCGGGAGCTGGGGAAGCAGGGTTCTGACCTGGCTATCTATTCTTGATGAGGCGGAGAGGGCAGGAGCGCGGCTGCTCGTGGTTGACAGCGACAACGTCCTCGACAGGGGCATTGGGGAGATTGCTAGGTCATGGGGGGAGAGGCTCCTCACGTTAATGGACTGAGATGACTGGAGGAGCGGATCCCAGGGGATAATTCCCAGAAGCGTGAAGGCTGGAGAGGTCGAGTTCGGGGGCGTTAGGAGGCCGCCCTACAGGTACAGGGTTTACGATGGGTCCCTTATCAGGTCCGGCGCGACCTTCTTCATAGGCCCCAAGCAGGCCGTTCTGCTTACCAGGGCCTTCGAAAGGGATCTGGTTGAAAGGGTCAGGAGGGCCGTGAGCTCGCTGCCCAAGGGCCTTGTAAAGCACGTGTCAGATGAAACGCTTCTCGGGATCCTCGCTTACGCAAGCGGGGAAAGAACCGTTGCGTGGACGGTCGGATCAACTCACCACTACAGGGGCCCCGAGGAGATGGATCGGCTGCAGCTAAGGCTCATGAAGGCCGTGAACGCGCTCGCGCACGAAAGGCTTGCTGAGAAGCTCTACGAGGAGCTTGGGCTTCCTGAGATGAGGCGCTACATGTACAAGTACAGGCTTGCGCGGATCAAGAACGCCCTCAGCTCCGTGATATGAGATGAGGGTAGGGATATTCACGTATGCTGACACCCTCACGGGCGGGAACATAAGGCTGTTGCGAGCTTTGAGGCACTATCCAAGGGACGAGATCGTCGTGCTCATACCGTCAGACAGGCACGAGAGGCTCAGGGTAGCCCTAGAGCGCGTTAATGATCCTAGCCTGAGGGATCTGGAGCGAACGGCAATAGATCTTAAGCCGCTCGGAGCCAGGCCGTCGGCCATCGACTACATCAGATACGGCAAATACGCAGGGGATTTCGCTAAAAAGGAGGGGTTCGACCTTCTTTATCTTTATCACGAGCACGCCTACTTCCCACTTGGCTTTTCCCTTTCCGGAGTAAGGTGGACAATGCTTATGCAGCTCACGCCGGTGGTCGGATCTCTGGCCATAGAGGAGGGAAGGGGTTTCAGCCTTTTCAGAAAGAACTACCAGGAGATCTACGGATATGGACGAGCTAAAGCGCTCAGGGGTTATCTGAGGCTCAGGCTCTTTGACCTTGTAACGGGCAGGAACGTCCTCCTTGCGTCATCGAGAAGCATTCCATACGAGCTAGAGCTGCTGGGCATAAGGAAGAGGATCCTGGTCCCCGAGGTGCCCAACGCGACGGATGGCTGCGCCAGGATTGGCGGCAGAAAGGACTTGGACGTGATCTTCTTCTCCAGAGTTAAGCGGGAGAAGGGAGTTTTCCACTACATAGAGGCCATCTCGATGATGAGAGATCTGATAAGGAGCGCCTGCATAGTTGGCTACGCTGACGAGCACATGAGAAGGGCCCTGGAAAGAGAGCTTGCTAAAAGGGGGCTGGACTTCGTTTGCCTGCTCTACAACGCCAGAAAGGAGGAGGCGCATGAGATCGTCTCCAGGTCAAAGCTCCTTATATACCCCAGCATGATGGACTCCTTCTCCTACTCTCTCATGGAGTCCCTGTCCTGCGGCACCCCCGCCGTGGCCTACTCGATACCAGGCGTAAGGCTAAACTACTCAACCCCAGCAGTTAGGCTCGTGGAACCAATGGACATCAGGGCCCTTGCCGAGGAGGCCTCAAAGGTCCTGGAAAGCGGCGAGTGGCAGGAGATGGGCAGGGCCGGGATTGAGTACACAAGTCGGTTCACCTGGGAGGCAATGGCAGAGAGCGAGCTGAAGACAGTGAAGCGCATTTTAGAGGAAGACGAATAAATGCACATCTAACGTTAACAACGTTAGAAACAAGACTTTTGATCGTCTGACCTCCTCCCCGCCCTGAATGGCGAGGGCTCCCGAGGTCTCGAGGGTTACTCCCCTTTAGCGGGAGCTACTGAGCTAATGAGCGCCAGACACGTATTTAAGTTTTTTGCCGTTTTCATCTCCGCCGTTAACGGCGAAGCTTTCAGCTTCTGTAAAAACGGCCGCAGGATGAGGCAAGCAACACCAAAGTTTTCAATGCTTTTAACAGGCTATAGCTATATAAAGGATAAACAAGCTCTTTTTGTTATATGTCAATTATATCAATAATTTTAATTTTTCTCATTTTTACAATTTTACAATAATGACAGAAACCATCCAGGTTCTAGGAAAGTACTCTGGCCATTTCTCAAAAGATCCTTCATGCCTTCTATTGTGATTTTGCTTCTCGTCAAATAAGTATACCAAGTTCTTCGCTCGTTGTTATTTCTGCTAGCTCTTGCAAAAATTCACTGGCCATTTCAAGTCCACAACAATTTCTTTAGGACTGAAAAGTAGCAAAGTAAACCTACAAATGGTCTCGTATATGTTATATACGTTAATAATATAGTCATAGGAACCGGTTTTTAAGACGTCTGTAAATAAGAGCGTGCACTAAGTATAATTAAAATGTGTTAAATGTTAAAGAGATAATATTTAAATTCGAACAGTTGTGTTAAATATTCAATATGAAAGTATCAATTTTCAATATTGGAAAAATAGTAAGTGGAGACTGGGATAAGGGCATAATAAAGGGCGATTCTGTGCTGATAGAAAACGGAAAGTTCAGCAGAATAGGGTTTGAAGATGACGTTCATCCGCATCAAGCCGATATAAAAATAGATGCAAACGGCATGGTCTTAATCCCAGGTTTAATAGATCCTCACACTCATTTGGGTTTTGGAGAGTGGGGTCCAGAAAATGGGATGGTGGGAGTAGCGCTAGAGGCTTTATATCAAGGAACCACAACTGCCATAGATGAGTTTGCAAGATATGAAGGCGAGCCTGACTTTTACCCCCCAAATCCGCAAGGCGTAAAGTCATCGGCTATAGTCCATTATTTTGCTTGGAAAAACTACAGGCCAGGCGGCTTGATGAAAGTACATGGTGGAAGCATAGTTTTAGTCAAAGGGCTTAAAGAGAGTGACTTTAAGGAGCTGAGCGATCTTGGAATATGGAAAGTAGCTCAGATAGGTGGAAGCACTGATCTAAAACCTGAAGAGCTGCTCGAAATGGCTTCATGGGCAAGAAAGTACGGCATGTTTATTCCAACGAATTTTGGCGCAGGGGTTCTGAAGACCTCTGTTTATCTAGATGCAGAATTTGTTAGGAAATTGCAGCCAGACAAGCTAGCTCATGCTAACGGAGGCAGCACCGCAGCTCCGTGGGACCTGACCAGGGAAGTTATAGATGCTGCGCCTAAGGCAGCTGTTGAGCTTGTAACATACGGCAACTGGAAGATGTCATTAAGAATACTTGACTATTTAAGAACGAAAAATGAACTTCACAGAGTTATTTTGGGCAGCGACACACCTACAGGACAAGGATGGTTCCCGATAGCCATGATGCAGGGAATCAAGTTTGTATCTGCAATAGGAAATGTGCCTGCTGAAAAGGCGATCGCTATGGCTACAGGTAACATATACAACTATTATAAGAAATGGATAAACACCGGTAAAATTCAGGAAGGATTTGAAGCTGACTGTGTGATCATAGATAAGCCCCCTGGTAGCGTTGGAACCGATGCTCTTGGAGCTATAGAAAATGGAGATCTGGTAGGTCCAGCAATGGTAATGGTAGATGGCAAAATAGCAGCACTAAGAGGAAGGGATAGCAGACCTACTACAAGGTACATAAGACTAAACGGCAAAGAGCTTGGAGTTAGCGACCCCAATGAAAGACAGTTTGATCCGCCAAGGTTTTACTGGAAGAGCACAGGGGAAACGTACCTTTTGCTGTACGATAAAAAGTGACCTCCTCCCAGCCCTGAAGGACGAGGCTCCCGTTGTTTTAGGGTTTACGTCCATTTTAACCCCTATTTCTATAGTTTTTGTTAAGAGGTCATCCCCTCCTGATCAAGGTCAAGGCTAACAGAGAGACGCCCGACAGAAATATCAACAGCGCAACTATTACAACGCTCACGACTTAATAAAGCGAGGACCTGAACTTATGGCTCCTGGTTAAACGATTTTTTAAAGTCGGTTAAAACCCCTTGAGCTGCTGCGTCTGCTCAAATATAGATATGCCCCAAATACTGCCATGGTTGGTACAGATGCTATAATGAACGTCATTGAGATCCCAACAAAGGACGCGATGACCCCCGAGATGAATGGAACCGCAGTCCAGATCATGTTGTTCATCGAGATGTAGTACGAGTTGGCCGCGTAGATCTCCTCGTCCCCGTAGGATCTTCTGAGAATTATGAGGGACAGGGGCCAGAAGAGGCCGTGTGGGACGCCTAAGATGGCATATCCAAGGAGAAAGGCCGGGAGGTCAGGATGAAGCCCAACAAGGATAAGCCCTAAAACCGTCATAGCGCTCCCAGCCGTCACCGCCAGGTCAACCCTCTTCACCGGCCTCACCGTCAGGTACAGCCTGGCGAGAAACGAGGTCAGGAAGAAGGCCGAGTACATGAGCACGGATATGGAGTAGCTCACACGAAACGCCTCCCTGGCAACTATCGCCCCGTACGATATCATTGCAACGAACGGGAACGTGTATATCGCGTTCGAGGCAATTGCCCTCCAGAATGCCGGCCTCATGATCACCCTGTAGCTCCCTCCCCTCCTGTCAGGGGCTGCGCTTAGCCTCATGTGGGCCGAGAAGTAAAGGCTCAGGGCAAGCAAGGACGCAAAGAGCGCAAGGGATAGCCTCAGGCTCTGGCCGGTCATCTGAAGAAAGCCCGATGCGATGAATGGGCCAACGGCCAGGCTCGTCGAGAGGGCAAGGGAGTACAGGGCTATCGCCCTCTCCCTGAGCTCGGGGTCCTCGACAGTCCCGGCCGATGAGATTATCAGAGGGCTTGTTGCACCCGTTGACAGCCCCTCAAGAAGCGCAAAGAGCCATACGTTCTCTGGATCGTAGAGAGGGGCAAGAACGACGACCGCAAGGAGCAGTGCTAGGGAACCCATGAAGTACGGCCTGAGCCTCCTTATCCTGTGGTTCAGGTAGAAGGATGTTACGAAAGATCCAACGCCTCCTATTCCGCTCAGGTACATTATGAACCCGGGCTGAAAGCCGAGCTCGTACTTTGCTATCAGCGGGAGCATCGTTGCGTAGGCGTTGGTGGTTGCCCTCCAGAGGAAGGTCAGCATGAAAAGCATTGCGATGTAGGCTATGCTCTTTTTTGTCCTCAACGCAGAGGAACAGGACTGCCCCTCTTATAAGCTGATACTAACCTTCAAACCTCACTATGTCGTCCTCCTCGAGGTACTCGCCGGTCTGTATCTCGATGATCTCCAGAGGGATCCTTCCAGGGTTCTCTATCCTGTGCTTCCTGCCCATCGGAACGTAGAAGCTCTGGTTCTCGGTAAGAATAACCTCCTGTCCGTCAAAGGTTATCCTGGCCGTCCCCCTGACCACGACCCAGTGCTCGGCCCTGTGGTAGTGCATCTGGTAGCTCAAGGACTTGCCAGGGGCCACGAAGAGCCTCTTCACCTTGTACCTCTCCCCCTCGTCAAGTATGACATAGTAGCCCCAGGGCCTGTACATGACGATTGACCTTTTCACCTCCTTTCTGTCCGAGAGCGCCCTGACCACGTCCTTCGTCCTCTCTGAGAGCTCCCTAGGAATTACGAGGACCGCGTCCCTGGTTGAAATCACTGCGAGGTCCTTTACGCCGTAGAGCACAGTGAGCCTGTCGTCGGAGATCGCAAGGGAGCCCTCGGATTCAACTGCCACGGCGTTCCCGTGGACGGCGTTCCCCCTTTCGTCCTTCCTCATGGCCTCGTAGAAGCTGTTCCAAGAGCCAAGGTCCTTCCAGAGGCCATCGAAAACGACGGCCGAGAGCCTGTCGTGCTTCTCGACCACGCCCCTGTCGAAGGAGATCTCCGGCAGCTCCTCGTAGCCAGACGATCCCTGCTCAAAGACAGCCCTGTAGACGTCGGGCAGATGTCTCCTGATGGCCTCCACGCCGGTGCTCCTCTTCATGTAGAATATCCCCATGTTCCAGAGGTGCCTTCCGCTCCTCAGGAATTCCTCAGCCTCCCTCTCCCCGGGCTTCTCGTAAAAGCCCCTCACCTTTATCTTCCCGTCCCTCTGCTCATCCCCTAGCCATATGTAACCGTATCCAGTTGCGGGGTACTCGGGCCTGTGGCCGAAGAGCACGATCTCCCCATCATCGGGTCTCACCTTCCTCGCAACCTCAACGAAGCTCTCATCGAGGAGATGATCGGATGGGGCGAACATTATGTCGTCGTCCTCGAGCCTGCTGAGGGCGTACGCGATAGCCGGAGCGGTGCCGCGTGGGGCCGGCTCCTGAATTATGTTCTCCTGCTTCACCCCCTTAACCTCGTAGGAGAAGAGAGGGTAGAGGGACCTTGATGTTACTATGTAGACGTCCCCAAGCCTCGAGTAGAGGTCAACTGCCCTCTGGACAAGGCTCCTTCCGTCCAGGATCTTTATGAACTGCTTCGGGTAGTCCTCCCTGCTCAGGGGCCAGAGCCTTGTGCCCTTTCCTCCAGCCATTATGACGACCTTCATTATACTGAAAATACCGCGAAGCCATCTATTAACCTTGCCCCTCAGGGCCTTATAAGGTGGGGAGCCCCATCCCTAACCTCAACCACGCTTCCGGTCCTAAGCTGGATGTGCCTATCCTTAAGCACGGCTGAGGCGTACCTCCTCGCGAGCTCCCCCGAGCAGTGCATGGGGGATGCAAAGTCCGAAAGCCCAAGGGCCTTCCTTAATGCTCCAAGCGATGGCCTGTGGAAGCCGCCTAAAAGATAGCTGATCCTCCCGTGCTCCCTGCTTACCCGCTCAGCTATCACGTCTATCCCTGGATGGGAGCAGCCAACGAGCAGGATGATCATCCCCTCGGACTTTATGACCATCGCCTGCTCTGTCGGATCTCCCTCAAAGGGCCCCGTGCTTAGAACTCCCGGGGCAATCTCCCTGCTCTCCCTGACCTCCACCGCCTTAAGCCTCGAGTACCTGCTCAGATCCCCAGGAGGAATGTATGCGGGGATCCCCTCGGGAAGCGCGTCCACCCCGCCCGAGTGATCTAGGTGGTGATGCGACAGAAAGAATACGTCAACACGTGAGAGGTCAACCCCTAGCTTCCTCGCGTTCTCAGTAATGATCCTGGGGCTTGGGCCCGAGTCGAAGAGGATCCTCAATCCGCTGACCTCAACGAGAAGGCTCAGTCCCCAGTCGCTCATGAGCCCTGGACCTGGCATGTTGTCGTTCAGCACGTATATCCTTACGGCCACACGGTTTCTATCGCGCTCCGGCTTTTATCCTTTCTTCAATCTCCTCTAGCTTCGCCCTCCTCGTCTCAGGAGCCATCAGAGCTGAAACCACAGCAGCGGCTGCAAGGAAAACGGCGAAGAACAGGGTTCCGTAGATTAGGCCGAGGCCCTTCAGGTAGTCGAAGGCGAATATCCCGACTATGGCCCCGATCCTGCTCACGGAGGTGGCGAGGCCCTGGGCAAAGCCTCTGACGCTTGTAGGAAAGAGCTCGACGGAGTAGGCAAATGACAGGAGCCCGCCTGGCCACTGCTCAAGGCTGACGTACACTATGAAGAGCGGGAGCAACATGTACGGGCTGATCCTCACCAGGGGCACGAGAAGCAGGAGAACAAGCACCATTGCTGCGAAGCCCACAACTGTTGGGATCCTCCGCCCCAGGCCGTCGGAGATCCTCATGAGGGCAAGGTACGAGATTATCGGGAACGGAGCGGTGATGACCCCGAAGAGCACTATTGTCCTGAGGCTACTTATCCCGAGCTCGTGGTAGAGGGTAGGGGTGAAGAAGCCGAACCCGTATGAGCCGAGGGCGAAGGAGAACCAGGTGAAGAGCACGAAGAGGAGTGGCCACCTGTACTCCCTGAGCAGCTGCCCAGCGCTCACCCTCCTCTGCGGGTCAACCACGTAGCCCTGTCCCATGACCGAGCTCGCGACCCTCTCCGCCTCCTCGTCCCTTCCCCTTGCCTTAAGCCACCTGAACGACTCAGGCATAAGCCACCTTGCAGCTATCACCGGGACCGCAAGGGCAGCCCCGAAGCCAAGAGCAACCCTCCATGCCATGTCAGGCCCAAGGGGCAGCGCCAGGTAGTTCACGACCCCAGAGACCAGCACGCCAAGCCAGTAGAACATGATGCCGTACATCAGCAGCATACCCCTCCTCGCGGTAGGTGACATCTCGGCTATGAGGGCAGAGCTGACCGGATAGTCGGCCCCTATTCCTATCCCCATGAGGACCCTGAAGATTATTATCTCTGCAACGCTCCTCGCCAGAGCCGATAGAGCAGTGAACACCACGAACATTGCTATGTCTATCACGAACATGGACTTCCTTCCTATCCTGTCGGCGAAGAAGCCGAAGAGCACGCCCCCTATAGCCATCCCAATGAGCCCGCTCGAGAGGAGGAGCGGATAGTAGACGCTGCTTGTCCTTATGCCGTAGACTGAGGATATGAGGAGTATGCTGAAGGCTATAACGTTCAGGTCGTAGCCGTCAAGGAAGACGCCCATGGCCGCAAGGGTGCTAATGAGCCAGTGGGCCCTTGTCACCCTCTCCCGCTGCTCCATGGTCAGGATTTGGGAGCTGGATTTTTATATATTCCGATTATAAAATATATACGAGTATATACTTATGTCCTTGCTACCTCCTCCTCGTACACGTACCTTCCTCCCTTCATCGCGGAGAAAAGCGCGCCGACTATAACGAGGGCCAGAGATATGTAGATCGAGTCCCTGAGCCCAACTACGAACGGGTTTCCCAGCACTGATGGCAGGAACGTGTTTGAGTTCAGGACGCTCAGGGCTTTTGGCGGGAGGGCGTCCTGCACAGCTGTGGGGAGGGCTGAGGCCGGGTTTATGCCGAGGAAGGTGGCGAAGAGGAGGCCCGTCGGAGGAACGGAGGCAAGGAACGAAGCAACCTGACGCGGAAGCCCCATCTGGGACGCAACGCTCATTATCTCCGACGGAACGAGCTGTGTGAACACGGTTATCGCGATCGTGAAGAAGAGGGCCATGCTGAGCGTCTGGCCTATGTTGTTCATTGTCTGCCTCATCCCGTTCCCGACGGCCCTGTCCTTCGGGTGAAGGGCGTTCATTATCGAGGTCATGTTGGGAGAGGTGTAGAGGCCGTTCCCGAGGCCGTTCACGAAGAGTATCAGCTCGAACTCGAGAAGGTTGAAGTTGTACGGAAGGAGGGTAAGGAGGTACAGCGAGACTGCTATTATGGCCATCCCGGCTACCTCAAATGCCCTGGCGCCGTACCTGTCCGTGAGGATTCCACCTATCGGCCCCATTATAACGGTTCCTACCATCATCGGAAGCATGTAAACCCCCGCCCAGAACGGGGTCTGCGCGTAGCTTATCCCGTGAAGGGGAAGGTATATCCCCTGAAGCCATATCGTCACCAGAAACATTATTGCACCCCTGGCCAGGGCGTTCATGAAGAGGGATGAAACGCCGTAGGCAAAGGGCCTGATCCTGAAGAGCCTCAGGTCGAAGAGCGGGCTGCTCTGCCTCCTCTCGACAAGCGCGAATGCTATCAGGAAGGCTGCGCCTGCTATGAATGATGCGATTACCCAGGGGTTTCCCCAGCCTAGGGGTGATGAGCCGTAGGGCATGAGGGCATATGTAAGCCCCAAGGAGATGGATATGAGCCCAGCCGCAAGGGTCACGTTTCCCGGGACGTCAAGGGGAATCCTCGCTACCCCCTTCTCCCTCCTCAGCCTGAAGATGGACCAGAGCATCCCAGCAAGGGCGAAGGGCACGTTGACCACGAAGATAAGGTGCCAGTCGTAACCTGACAGGACTCCCCCGAGGATGAGGCCTAGGAAGGATCCAACTATGAAGGAGACCTGGTTTATCCCCAGCGCCTTTCCCCTCTCCGATGGTGGGAAGGCCTCAGTCAGCAGAGGAGGGCCGTTGACCATCAGTATTCCGCCGCCAACGGCCTGGACCATCCTCAGCAGTATCAGCCAGAGGAGGCCCGCGTTCCCAGAGCCACTTGGAATAAGCGAGAGGGCTATAGACGCTGCTGTGAATATCACGAAGCCCCACGTGTATATCCTGGTCCTCCCGTACATGTCTGATATCCTTCCCAGGGTCACGAGGACCGATGCGAGAACGATGCTGTATCCCATGAGAACCCAGAGGAGGTAGACGAACTCTCCAGGGGCGAAGGGGTTCACGTTCAGCCCCCTGAATATCGTTGGCAGTGAAATCATCACTATGAACATGTTCATCGATGACATTATTATCGAGAGGGTGGTGTTGGTCAGGACCGTGTACTTGTACTGCATGAGGCATGCAGAAACTGAACAAGATATATCTTTTTCTAAAACATCAAAGCGCCGAAAAACGTGTGGACCCTGGTCCAGGACATCTCCTCTACGCTCCTTGATAGCTTCATGCGCTGAAGATGCAGGGCATAGCTAATAAGCGTTTTTAAACGCGACAGAGCTCCGAAAGATCTCTGAGCTCCCAAAAGCGCATTTCTGTTGCGAACTGAGGACGCCTGAGCCGAGCTCGCATGCCCTAAGCGGATGAGCTCGGATACCTTTATAACGCTGGCTGCACGAGTATTTACAGCGGCAAAATGATCATGGGAAGGGAGAGGATCCTCGAGCTCATAAGAAGGGGCGAGGTCGTCATCGATCCTTTTGACGAGAGAAACGTTGGACCTGCCTCTATTGACCTAACGCTGGGAAGCGTGTTCAGGACGTTCAAGAAGTCCATGAAGGTCGTTGAGATAAGGGAGGACACGGACTACAGGGAGCTCACCAACCTCGTGACCCTCGAGAACGGGTACATGCTACTGACCCCTGGGGAGCTGGTACACGGGGTTACAAGGGAGAGGGTAAAGCTTCCCCCGTACATATCTGGAAGGATCGAGGGCAGGTCGAGGTTCGCGAGGCTCGGGCTCCTCGTGCACATAAGCAGCGGCTTCGTTGCCCCTGGATCGGATGGAAAGATCGTGCTTGAGATAGCGAACCTCTCCCCTAGCACTGTAGCGATATTCCCTGGCACAAAGATATGCCAGCTGATACTCGAGGAGGTAAGCCCGCCTGCTGAGTACAGAGGGAGGTTCAAGGGACAGGAGCTTCCTTGACTTACGACCTCGTCATCGTTGGGGCAGGAATCCTCGGATCCTCGGTTGCCTACCTCGCATCCCTAAGCGGTCTCAGGACCGCCCTCGTTGAGAGGGAGAGCGCCCCTGGAACCCACTCAACCTACAGGAACACAGGCGTTGTCCACAGGCCCTTCTACATAGATCCCCGCAGGAGGAGGGCATCTGCTCTTGCATCCCAGAGGTCGTACCATTTTCTCAGGAGCTTCTGCGCGCGGAGAGGGCTCACCTGGAGCCAGGTAGGAACGCTCGAGGTCGCGTACGATGAGGAGGGCGCAAGGAGGATAGAGGACTACAGGAGGTACGCGATCGAGAACGGGATGGACGAGAGCGAGTTCTCCGTCCTTTATGATGGGGAGATAAGGGAGGCTGAGCCTCACGTTAAGGGGATCTCGGCGTTTCTCAGCCTAACAGACGCTGTGGTGAGCTTCAGGGATATAGCAGAGAGGATGGCAGAGGAGGCCGGGGCGAAGGGGGCCGACCTGCTCTTCAGGTGCCGGGCAGATCGGGTTGAGGACGGCAGGGTGATCTGCGGGGAGAGGGAGCTAAGGGCCAGAGCAGTGGTCGTAGCTGCAGGGGCGGAGAGCTTCACGCTTGCGATGAGGATGGGGCTTAGGGGATACGCCCAGCTGCACTTCAGGGGGGACTACTGGAGGCTCTCGGTGCGCAAGGCCCAGCTCTTCAGGAGGAACATATACACGGTGCCAAGGTTCTCGGACTTCCCATTCCTGGACCCCCACATAGTGAAGAGGCACACGGGACACACGGAGATAGGGCCCAACGCCTTCCTCGTCCCCGGGCCATACGAGTATACTGGAACCCTGGGAGTGATGCTGAGGAACCTGCTGGGCACGGGGGAGGGCGAGCTTGCGGCGAAGCTGAGGCTCCTAATGAGCCCAGAGCTGCTGAGGCTCGTCGTCTCCGACTGGAGCGTTTCCCTGTTCAGGAGCTCGATGGTGAGAAGGGTCTCAAGGTTCGCGGAGGGGATAAGCAGGGAAGACCTTGTTGAGAGGGGGATATCGGGCATAAGGCACAACCTGATATCCGGGGAGGGCTTCGTCCAGGAGCCCCTCATATACGTAAAGGGCAGCGCGGTCTTCGTGCTGAACTACAACTCGCCAGGCGCAACAGGGAGCCCCTGGTACGCCTCCCAGATCCTGAGGCTGCTGAGGGAGCACGGGCTGAAGGCCGAGAGCCAGGCCATGGTCGGATCCGACGAGGAGCTTGGCGCCCTGAACGTCATCGAGGGCTAGGACACAAGCTCTTCGATGGAGCTCGGGCTGGGTACCCTTATCCCTGCGAGCTCAAGCTGCCTCCTTATGATCCCCGCGTCAAGCTCATAGTGGTACCTGTAGCTCCTTATCGAGTCGCTGACTATCGAGTACGGAAGGCCGAGGAGCGATGCATATGCAGGGGCGTAGGCCTGGGGGTTCCTCGCGTACTCCTGTATGCTGCTTTGGAAGAGCCTCACGAAGCCCTCAACGAAGTCACTATCTAGAGACGAGTGGGCGGAAAGAGAGCAGCAGTAGTGCTCATATCCGTAATCGGCTAGCTCGGAGTAGCCCATCCTCCTGAGCTGGGTCGCGAAGGGCTCCCAGATGCTTATCACGTCGGCCCTGCCTGACGTGAACCGCAGGACTGCATCTGCGGGGTCATCGAAGTACTCAACGCTCGAGGGCTCCCTGAGCATAGACTGGTTCACCGCGGTCCTCAGGAGGAGCTCCATCGTTGACAGCCTGCTGGTAAGGGCCCTCAGCCTCTCCATAGAGCTCCTCCCGAAGAGATGGGCTCCACCCGAGCCGGCCGGCGCTACGATCCTTATCGGAAACCTCAGCGATGTCATGAAGATCTGCATCACGAGAGGGGATATGCCGAATTCAAGCCTCCCGGAGGCCAGCTCCCTCATCACGTCGGCCCCGTTCTCGTATATCCTTATCTCAAGCTCGTATCCCCTGTCCCTGAGGATCCTAGACAGGGGAACCACGTAGCCGTACTCGGAGGACCTTATAATCCCCAGCCTTATCCTCCTTCCCGGCCTCGCGGCCGAGCTCAGGGAGACCACGTAGTTCCTCCCTATCCTTCTCCTGACTATCAAGTTCCTCCTCTCCAGCTCGCTGAGCACCTCGGACACCCTGCTCCTGGAGAGCCCGAGGGATCTCGGGATGCTGCTCTGCAGGGCCTCTCCATCTTTAAGGAGCTCGATTATCCTCCTCTCGGCGTCCTTGTTCATCCGAACACTCGTTCGAAAGAGTTAAATATTAACTTTTCCGAACATATGTTCGGATATGGAGCGCCTCGGGGTTGAGGAGGTGCCCCCTGAGAGGAGACACGGAAAGCCCGTATTTCAGCTCACCCTCTGGCTCTCGAGCAACCTGACAGTTGCGGACTTCGCGCTGGGCGCCGTTCTCCTCACCCTTGGCCTCTCGTGGGCCTGGATCGCAGCTGCCCTCACGATAGGGAACGTACTCGGGGCTCTTCTCGTCGGGGTGCTTGCTTCGTATGGGCCCGAGTTCGGGCTCCCCCAGATGATGATATCACGGAGGTTCTTTGGACCGAGGGGGAACCTGCCGTTCTCTGCTGCCCAGTGGATAAGCACCCTGGGCTGGTTTTCAGTCAACGCAATAATATCCGGGTACGTGCTGGAGTACGCCTTCGGGGCCCTTCCCCTCTGGGCCTACATCGCAATCTCGGCGCTCCTGCAGACTGCTATAGCCGTTTACGGCTACGACGCCATACACAGGGCCGAGTACATCCTGTCCTATGTTCTAGGCGCGTACTTCGTGGCAGCGCTTCTGCTGGCCCTCAGCTCAGGAACGAGGGCGCTTCCTTCATCGGGATCGTTCAGCCCCTTCGCCTTCGCCGTGGCCCTGGCAACGACGTTCAGCTACATAATGTCCTGGGCTCCATACGCCAGCGACTACAGCAGGTACCTGCCTAAGGACACAAGCAGGGCCAGGATTGTGCTTTACGTGACGCTCGGGGGAGCCCTGGCCTCCGCCTTCATGGAGGTGGTCGGCATGGTCATGGGGGCAGCAACTGGAAACTACTCAGGGCTCCCGGTGGTCCTTGGACAGTTCATGTCAAGGTACGGGGAAGGCGCGGTGGTGCTCTCCGTGATTATGATATTCCTGGGGGCCCTTACGGCTAACGTCCTTAACATATACTCCAACTCGCTTTCCCTGCTCTCCATGTTCGGCAGGATGAGAAGATGGACGGGGCTGCTGATAGGGGCGACAATAGGACTCATCCTCTCGGTCGCGGGAGGGCTGAACTTCATAGGATACTACGAGGGCTTCCTCTACTTCCTGGACTACTGGATATCACCCTGGATAGGCGTGATGATTGGAGCTCACGCGTCCGGGCTGAAGGACGACAGCATTGGATCCAGGCTGCTCATCGCGTACCTGGCTGCCCTCCTGGTGTCCGTTCCATTCATGAACCTTGGCGCAGCCACTTCTGGCATGATAGGGTACGTTGGGCCTGTTTCCAGGATGATGGGAGGGGCTGACGTGAGCTTCTTCATCTCCCTCGCGGCAGGCCTCCTGCTGTCCCTGATTCTCTCGCGGAGAAGGGCCTGACGCCCTGCAAACGCTTAAATCCCTTCCACGATAAGAACAGGGCTGGATGCTTTATCGGAGGCTCTACGCTCTGCTCGCGGTAAAGGCGCTCAGGACCTTCGTGTTCAGCTACATAAGTTTGGTAATTCCGTACTACCTGCACTACCTAGGATATGGGCCCATCTACGTTGGTCTCGTCCTCCTGATCATAATGGCGGGGAACGCTGCCTCGAACGTGGCTTTACTGAAGATAAGCTCTCTGCTGGGGGAGAGGACAATACTGGTCATGTACAGCGCCCTAATAGTGATCTCTGGGATCATGCTGGATGCGTTCAGGAGCCTCCCAATGATAGCTCTGGCCGGGTTCATTGGCAACATAAGCTCTGGGACGGAGACCGGGCCCTTTCAGTCCATAGAGTCATCGGCGCTGACCAGGTTCGCGGACCAGAGCTCCAGGAACAGGGCCTACGGCGTTTACAACTTCGTGGGGTTCATGTTCACGGCTCTGGGTGCCCTCTTCACGTCCTTCGCTGGGCTTCTGATTAAAGGCTTCACTTTCTTCTCCTTCTCATTCGCCCTCTATGCTTTCCTCGGCGTGTTCCTTATGGCCATGTACTTCGCTCTTGGATGGCCAGAAGTCAGGAAGCCGGCCCTCGGGTCAGCCAGCGGGGAGTCAAGGAGGCACATATTCAGGCTCTCGGCGCTCTTCTTCGTGGACAGCTTTGGCGGGGGTTTCATGACCCAGTCCGTTCTATCCTACTGGTTCCTGATAAGGTTCAGGCTGAACATAGAGAGCCTGGGGGAGATATTCACTGCAACGAACGTGATCTCCTCGGTATCGATCTACGTTTCATCCTACTTATCGGACAGGATAGGGAACGTGAGGACCATGGTCTTCACGCACTTCGCATCGAGCGTTTTCCTGATCCTCTTCGCGCTCTCTCCAACCCTTGGCCTCGCCCTTTCGTTCCTCTTCGCCAGGCAGACCCTTTCACAGATGGACGTCCCCGCAAGGCAGTCGTTCATCGCGTACATGTTCGGCGAGGACGTGAGGATCTACGCGGTTGCGATAACCAACATATTCAGGAGCCTTGGGGTTGTTCCGGGGCCTTACATAACCGGGGTGTTCCTGTACCTCGGGTACGCCTCGGCTCCAATACTGACGTCAGCGCTCTCCAAGATGGGGTACGACCTCACGCTGTACTACCTGTACAGGGGGTACGAAAGGTAGAGGGCAGTAAACAATCAGCGTATTATAGAGCTCCTCCACTGCTCTGCTGACCGCCCACTGCAGCTTTGATCCTGTATTTGTATGAGTAGAGGTAGACCAGGATGGAGCAAACAATGAAAAACGGGATAAGGAGCAGGTCGTTGACGCTCGTGAAGCTCTCCAGGTACCAGAACGTTGAAAATGAAAGGAGGAGCGCCGATACGAATATCTTCATGTATGCCTGCTTGAGCTTCCTGACCTGGGCCCTGAGCACGTATGTTTGATCACGATTATTATCCCAGCCGCCGCACCAGTTATGGTTGAGACGAAGCTTATGGGAAGGAGCGCTATGAGGACTATGGCGGCCTCAAAGGCCTCAACGGCTCCTACAGTGAAGCCTGTGCTCATGATGCCCTTCTCGTAGTGCTCCTCGGGTGGCTTTGAGCCCTGAAGCCTGGCCTGTATGGCCCTTAGGGCCGAGCGCCTCGCGCTCCTGGCAAGCCTTACGCCGAAGTAGAGCAGCAGGGTTGCAGCTATGACCCTTACCCAGAAGACCGGAAGGAGGGAAATGGCCTTTCCAACGACCAGGGTTGGTATGAACACGACGAGGACGCCAAGCGCAACGTATAGGAATGCCCTGGCGTCCCTTGAGTCAGCATAAAGAGCCAGTCCAACAGCAGCTGCCTCGGTGAGCTCAAGGAGCGTGATCCCAAGGGCAGCCAGAAATATGCCAACGTCCATGGCTCCTATTTACGTCTTTGTGCTATTTATATCCTTACGGTTAAAACGCAACATGCTCTGTGACCTTTTATGGCGATGTCTTTTTTGCTCTATTACATGGATTAACAAGTTAAGCGTGCAGCTAATCACGCCCCTGTGGATCATTATTACAGAATCAACGTTCAAAAAGTCACCAAACTGCCTGAGCAGAGCTCGCTGCCCGCTAATAAAATAAATGACGTTCGAAAAAGGTGTGAGACGAAATGTGCTGTATCTTCTTATTTTTCAAAGGATGCTCTTTTATTATCAGGGTTACATTTTTTACCAAAAAAGTAAACCTTCTATTTTACTGCGGCCTGACAATTTATATTCATAAGTCACATTGCTGTTAATTTTTGAAAAAAATCTAAAGTTTAATAGTTACTTAATATAAATTAACACATAATGAACATATATGAAATCAAATTAAAGCTTCATCATGATACCTGCTGGAGCGTTCTATCTGAAAGCTATCAGGGTCTTAACGTTAGAATTGATAACGTTCTCTATTATCCTTTCGAGGACAAGCTTAAGGCAACTGCAACATTTTATGCTAATAGCGAGAAGGCGTTGAAGGAATTCATTAACGATTTTGAAAAGAGCTACCCAAGCAAGAGAAGGGTGAAATACATAATAAAGCTTAACAAACGCAACGTCCCTTTTTATACGCCTTACTACGTGTATTTTGAATCCGAATACGATCTGAGCATCTCTAGCGTTATATATGAAGCTGAAATACCTTACTGGAGGGAAATAATAACCGGTGGCAACGAGAGATGGAAAATACTGCTTTTCAGCAGACAGCAGCTAAATTACATCCTTGAAAGATTAAAGCAGATAGCCACTATAAAGGACCTTTCAGTAAACGTGATAGAGCCGCCCAAACTTACCTCCGCGTCAAGCCCGCTGGAGACCCTTCCGCACAAAGAAAGGGAGATCATACTAAAAGCCTATGAAATGGGCTACTATGATTGGCCAAGAAGGATAAGCCTAGATGAGCTTTCAAAAATATTCAACATAAGCAAGGCTGCGTTGCTGAAGAACTTAAGAAAGGGTGAGGAGAAATTACTCAAAAAAATACTGGCCGATGATAATTAGATCATTTCGCGAGGAGCGACGCCAAAGCCACCATTATGATTCCTACTATGAAGAGCACGAACATCAGGCCTATCAGATACCATGCGGTCCTGGGTGCGCCCTTTAACTCCTTCCACACAAAGACTCCCCAAATTGCGGAGATCATGGTGGCGTTTTGGCCAAGTATGTAAGAAATTGTGACACCAGCTACTGGGGATGAAATGAAGTTCATAACAGTAGCGGTGCTCCATACAAAGCCACCTAACAGAGCCCACATATGCCAAGAAGCCTTTCCCTTAATCCAGTTTGATAGGCTTGTTGGCTCCTGACCAGGCGTCAGCGGTTTTTTCATAAAGATGGGTATAAAGACGAAGCTGCTAACCATCGCACCAAGGGTGAGGAACGTAGCTGCCGAGTAGCTGTCTATTGCATGTGCCCCAGTTATAGAAAGAGCGAAGAGCGGGTCAAACACCCCTATGAGTATACCTAATATTATGCTCAGTATCAGCCCACGCCTTATGTACTGAGCCTGTCTTACTTCTCCGCTTGCCTTTCCTTTAATGTTGTAAGCCAGTGCATCCACAATAATTGCGAGCATTATCAGAGCTAAACCGCCAAATTCCAGCCATGCAACACCGTATGGCCTTACAATATATGAAAGCACAGCGCCTATTACCAGAGAGAGCCCTATTCCAACCGGAAATGCCAGGCTGAATCCTGCCATGGCTATTGCAGCAACAAGCAGTATGTTGCCAGCATTCCAAACTATGCCGGCCAGTAACGCCCAAAATATATGAATAGGGGTTGCTTCGGACAGAGCTTGAAATGAAGTCAAGCCAGTCAGGGAGTTAGGAATAAGACCCAGCGTCACCTGATAAAGGAGAGCAAAGATGAACAGGCCTATAGCATAGGTAAGGTAGTAGGACTCGAACCTCCAGCCATCAGTTCCTTTCATGGTGTTTGCCCAGGATCCCCACCCTATCATGTTTATGACTAACAGCGCCAGCGCTACAGGAACCGTTGGAGGGATCCAGCCACCCATCAACGCAATTTCACCTCTTAAGCTCCTTCAGCGCAGGTATCACCTTCTGTCCCCATACCTTAATGAACTTCTCCTCATCTGGACTTGAGCTGAGATACTGAACGTGCGTAAATCCTGCGTCAAGATATTCCTTGGTCTTCTTAATAGCCTGTTCAGGATCTGTGACTATCATCCAGGCCTGAGCTATGTACTCTTTGGAGATCATTCTGCCGACGCTTTCGATCACCCTAGGATCGTAGACACCATAGTTGAAGAAGAACGGGACGAGCGCCCCAGCCCAGAATCTTGCGCCCTCTACAGCTCTGTCAAAGTCCTCATCGTATGATACTATTATCTCTATAATCTTTTCGAGCTTTGAGGGATCCCTTCCTGCGTCCCTTGCACCCTTTTCAAATGCAGGGAAGAGCGTGTTCCTGTAGTAGTCGAACGGCGCCGGAAGAGTTAGAAGACCGTCGGCATACTTCCCCGCTATGTACGCTGTCTTGGGGCCGTTTGCGGCAATGTAGATCGGAATCCTGCTTTTAGGCTTGGTGTAGAGGTTAGCCGTGCTAAGGCTGAAGTACTTTCCTTTGTACGTTACGAAGTCCTTTTCCCAGAGCAGCTTGATAATTTTTACGGCCTCCTCAAGCCTTTCACGCCTCACGTTAATTGGAGGCCAGGGGAATCCTAGAGGTGACTCGTTCATGGCCTCGCCCGTAGCGAGCGTCAGAAATACCCTTCCTGGAAACATGTCATCGAGCGTTGCCCAGGCTTGCGCAATAAGGCCTGGATGATACCTGTAACCAGGAGGTGTGACACCGGTGCCTATCTTTATCCTCTTGGTTGAAGCGAGCGCCGCGCCGATCCAGACCCATGCCTGCCCTCCGTGCGCGTTCGTATGGGCCCATGGGTGGAAGTGATCGCTGGACCATACGTCATCAAATCCATATTGTTCTGCGAGCTTTACATGCTCAAGCAGCGTTGATGGACCGTATTGCTCATGCGCTGCAAAGTAGCCTACTGAAAGAGTTTCGCTCATTTCAAGAAAACTGAAGGACGAGAAAAGCTATTTGCTTTTGGGTTAACATGTTAACCACATGATCTAATAGCTTCAACGTTAGATCTTCGTTATGGAGATGACGGCTCAGAAGTATTTTGATGAAAGCATACAGGCATCAAAGGAGGCATACAACTCGCTGATAAAGCTGCTGAAAGAAAGGGGAATTGACACCCTTGTCCTTTTCAGGGAGGAAAATATCAGGTACGTAAGCGGCCTGCAGCTCATAATTTCCATAAGGGCAACAAGCGATTCGTATGCTGCCATAGTTGATGATAGCGGGGTAAAAGTGCTAACGGGCGAGGATGAGTACAGGAGGCTCAGGGATTACGGATCGTGGGCAGAAGTTGAAAGGTACGGTTCTGAGGGACTTCTAGGAAAGATAAAGCAGGTCCTTGGAAACAAAAAGGAGATTGGGTTCGAGGATGCAACCATTCTTAACTATCTGTACCAGGCGTTAAGCCTGAGCTACAACATGAAGCCTGCCTCAGATATAATTCTGCAGGCCAGAGGAAAAAAGAACCGCTATGAGAAGGATCTCATTATAAGGGCGGCTGAAATCCTGACTCATGCTGTTTCTGAAGTTCCGAGGCTTTATAGGAAAGGTATGACGGAGGGCGGCCTTCTGGGAGAGCTCGAAAAGCTAATGCGTGAAGAGGGAGCGGAGGGCTTTGGAACATGGGGACTCCTTACATCCTCTGACGGACTAAAATACGTTCACTACTTTCCAAAGAACAGAGAGGTGAAGGGCATGCTGAACGTGAACATCTCAGTCAACTTCTACGGATATTATGCTGATATAGCGAGGGTGTTCACAACTGAGAAGCTGGACAGAGAAAAAAAGGAAAAATATGATGCATTCATTGAAATAAACAGAAAGCTCATAGACGTGCTGAGGCCCGGTAAGAACATACCATCAATTGCGAACGACGTAGCAGAAGAGTACAGAACCAGGCTCAACGCTCAGCTAACGCACGCGCTCGGCAGGGGAGTTGGGCTGGAGCTAGTGGAGCCGCCGTTCATAGTACCTGGCTACAGCCAAGCCATCCAGGCAGATCAGGCCATCTCAACCAACCCCTGGGTCAGCCTTGGAGACTATAGCTATAAGCTTGTGGACACGGTTCTGGTTGAAGAGGACGGGCCTCACCTGTACACCATCGCGAGCTACGATCTTATAGAGCTGTAAACAATTAATTATTGAAGAAGATAATTTTAAATATTTAATTTTGTTTTTGAAGCTCTACAAAATCGCGATGGCCCTTACTGGCGCCCCATCTGAGTCCTTTATTTT
The DNA here is from genome assembly GCA_049976505.1 of Nitrososphaeria archaeon. GTDB lineage: Archaea > Thermoproteota > Nitrososphaeria > Conexivisphaerales > UBA164 > CAYFFZ01. Next base: position 37,938 of record JBMFIC010000004.1, read on the forward strand.
GAGGGGCAGAATTATGAAATATGCCCTTTTCTCCTTCCCGCCTTCAAGCACCTGATCCAGGTTGGCAACTTCCTCGAGAATCAATATGCTTTTACCCAGAAGTATTTTGTGAACCTCCTTGGCCGAACTTGCTATTGGCCCCGCAACTGCAGTTCTGCCACCCCATGCACCTATGCTCAGGCCATCTATACCTACGAGCTTTATGCCTATATCAGCTAGATAATTTGCGCCCGAGACCCCAAGGTAGGGCCACCTATAAAGGTATCTAACGTTGAATCCTCTGTAGTTGCTCCAGCCCGTGTAAAGCATTACGATGTCGTCACGCCTGATTGAAAAAACGCTAAGGTCGTCTCTTTCTATCGCTTCCCCATCTTTCTTATGACTTAGATTAATCACGATCCCGTTTCCCATTAGTTTATCAAGCTCTATGTTGTCAAGGGTCCTGCCGTTCTCTAGCATGTGTGCCGGCGCATCGAGATGAGTGCCATGATGGGTGTTGATTATCAGCTGCTTCACGTTGTACCCATCTATGTTTATCTGCTTGAGCTGAGAAACTGAGAGGATCGGATGTGTTGGCCAGCCTGGCATGTCATGATACATTACATGAGTGAGATCCACTACTTTGTTTCCCTTTATTTCTATCATTTTATCCTCCCCAGAATCCTGTACAGCTTCTCCTCCTCCTTTTCCATAGGATGTTCAAGGGCCAGCTCGTAGAGCTTGTTGAAGTGTATGTAGCCTACCTGCTTTTCCAGCGTCCACTCCTTAGCAAAGGATCCGTTAAGGATGTCCAGCGCCTCCTTCCTTATGAGCTCCTTTATGCGCTCGTCCGCAAACTGTGGTCCCCTTGTAAGCTGTCCGTACTGGCTAGTCCTGGAGTGGTTTCTGAGCTGCTTGAAGAGGCCTTGCTCCTTCATTGATCTTGCTATTTCCTCAAGCTCTCCTGATGCGTAGAGCTCGAGAATGACAGCCTCTGGCGAGGCTCCTAGCTCTGTTGCCACTTCGTAGTAGGCCCTGAACATGAATAATACAGCGCCTGCCCATGTGTGCTCAGTTAGCAGGTCCACCAGCGTTTCCTCCCTGAAGCTTGACCGGATAGCAACCCCGTTCGGCTTGAAGACGCCTATCGCATCAGTTAGGGCAAGCAGCTGGTCCTCAGCATCGTGCGCGTAGTCCATGCCTACAGCTATAAGAACTGGGAACCCCTAGCCCTTCAGATAAAGGTCTCTTATGCCAAAACCTATCATTCTTGGCGCTATCATCAGCACGTTTGCCTTTTCAGGCACCTTTACGAGCCCGTAGAAGTAATTATAGCCTGACGCAAAGACCACTGTGCCGCCCTCCTTGAAATTCCTGTTGATTTCGTTTTCAAAAACTTCAGGCTGTATTTCGTCCGGTATCAGAATGAAAAGAATATCAGCCTTTGCGGCGGCCTCACCGATTGAGTACACCTTGAAGCCGTCTTTCTCTGCCTGCTCCGCGTACTGATCCCTTACGTTGCCCACAATGACGTTCAGTCCACTATCACGCATGTTAAGCGCCTGGGAACGTCCCTGATTTCCGTATCCTATGACCGCAATGGTTTTGTCCTTGATGGATCTCCAGACCTTATTCCTCTGCTCTTCCGTTAAACTTGTGATCAGCCTCTCCATTGCAAATAAACTGTGTCCTATCCTGAATTAAAGAAAATTGGTTAACATGTTAACCCAAAAATCCTAGGATAGGTTACGATCTTCCCATCATGCTCCTTCCTATCTCTATCCTGTCGTAGGGCGGAACGAACGTGCCGTTTATCCTCCCCTTGTAGATCACGTGTATAACATCGCTCAGCTCGAAGAGCTCATCGAGGTGATCGAAGATGAGCAGTACGCCTTCTCTTGAGCTCCTGAACTCCATCAGCGTTCTTCTCACGAAATCGGTTGAGGCTACATGACCTCCTCCCCGCCATGAAGGGCGAGGCTTTCACTAACTGTAAGCGATTTTTACAGAAAACACAACATAACAGCTATCTGAGGACAGGCTTCATGGTTTCGACCTGCTGATATTCAATTTTATTGCTGAGCTGTTACAAAACAATTAGTTGCCCCTCTTGCCTATTGCTTTCGAAGGCTCAGATGATAGCTCACAAGAAGGTCTATGAAGAGAAGGAGGAAGGAGATGGCCTCTGGATACTGGTTGAGAGGCTCTGGCCGCGCGGCGTGAGGAGGGAGAAGATAGACTTGTGGATGAGGGAAGTTGCCCCAAGCGAGGAGCTGAGGAGGTGGTACTCACACAGGGCAGAGAGATGGGAGGAGTTCAGGAAAAGGTATGAGGAAGAACTCTCCAGCAACCCTAAGATCATAGAGCTGCTGAACATCGTGAAGAGCAGGAAGGCCACCATCGTCTACGCCACGAGGGACTACGAGCACAGCAGAGTGAGAGTTCTGGTTGAATATCTTGAAAGGCTCATGAGCGGGGAGCATTAAAGCAGCTAGGAGAGCTTAGATGAAATGCACCTAATTACGCTGTCAATTATCTGATCAGCCGTCTCCCTGATAAGCGCCTCACCGAAGAACCTGAGAAGGAGCCCGGCGTCCACTGTGGCCCTCCAGGGGATCACGGAGGCATTACCACTATCCGCAACTTTGAACTCTATCCTTATCTTAAGGGAGCTCCCAACCACTCTTCCGGAGCCCTCGAGGATTACCTCCTGAGGCTCCTTCTTCAGGAATTTGAACTTCATCTTTACGGTTACCTGCGATAGGTACTCCACGTGCACCTTTCGGGCAGCCTCGGAGACGTCCACCTTGAATGTGGCCTCGAACTCGCTTTCGCTTATGATCCTGAGCTCGGTCAGAGTAGGGAGACAGCCGGATATCCACTGAACGTCTGTGAGCCTTAAAAAGGCCTCTTGGGATCCTGCCCTTACGGAGATCGTTCCGCTAAAGTCCAAGCTCATCTCACCTCTGCAAGAGCGTACAATATAAGCATTTGCAGGGCGGGCCTGAACCTCTCCTCGTCCACGCTGCCGATCGTTTCTAGCAGCCTCCTGACGAACCAGTAGTCAAGGCCTGATGCCCTTGAAATCCTCTCCGCGTCCTCCTGTACACGGGCTCCAAGAAGGATTGTCTCCGCTGTTCTGGACCTCCCCCTGGACCCGAGCTTCTCAGCCACCATGTCTGAGACCCTCTCGGCCATGAGCCTGGCTGTGGTGAATTTCCCGCCTGAGACTGTGATAATCCCGTGTATGCCCTCCTTCTCATGGTCGAAGACCTCGAAGGTCCTTGTTGCCTCCCTTCCAGCCCTCTCGCCCTCGCCCCTCAACCTCAGGAGCGGCCTGATTGAGGCGTAGTACCTGCTGAAACCGAGCTCCCTCAGCTTGGGAACCATGGCGGAACCCTCGTCGAGCAGGAGCTGGAGGTCATCCTCAGAGGCAACGAAGCTGTCCGGGTCCTCCACAATGCTGACCGTTGTCCCTGTTATGGAGACGTTCTGCGAATAGGGGATTATTATGTCGCCGTCGCTGGGCGGCCTCATCCTGTTCAGTATATGGTTAACCAGCTGGAACTGGGTGACGCCCATGACCCCCGCGGTGGGCATTATCTCAACGTCTGCCCCGGCCATCTGGGCTATCCTTCCAGCCCAAGGGCCTGCAGCGTTCACTATCACGTCCGCGTATATCTCCTCAGTCCTGTCCCTAATCCTGTTAAGCACCTTCGCCCCCACGACGCCCGATGAGCTCTTTATCAGGGACGTCACCTCCCTGTATGGCATAACGTGAGCCCCATTGGCGTGGGCCGTCAGGAGGACTGAAATTATGAGGTCGTAGGCATGCATCACCTTGTCTGGAACCCAGAGGGCCGATCTCACGCTTCTGCTGAGGTGCTTCTCCTCCTTCAGCAGGTCCTCTACCCTGAGCTCCTCAAAGGGTATTCCTGCGCTTCTGAGGCCGCCCTCAAGCCTCTCCTGATAGCTGACCTCATCCTCGTTGAGGGCTACGAAAACACCGCCCGTATCAACTATGGCGTGCGGGGCTATCCTGGACAGGATCGCGTTCTCGGATATGCACTCCTTAGCTGAAACAGGATCGTTGACGGCGTACCTGGCGCCGCTGTGGAGCATCCCGTGGTATCTGCCCGACGTGCCGGAGGCAAAGCCGTTCCTCTCTATCAGGGCAACGCTGAGCCCCCTCAGCGCGAGATCGAGCGCGGTAAAGGACCCTGTGGCCCCTCCTCCTATCACAAGGACGTCGTATTTCATGTTTTAACTCTGGCACCTAGCGTTAAATAAACGTTAAAGGGACGAATTTCAGGATATAAAATCGTTTATCGTTCCCCTTTGCCAAAGCGTTCGTGTAATGCATTTATAACGCTGATGGGCTCTTAGCTTAAGCGTGATTGCCGATTCGCTCACATTCTTCTGCGATTTACAGGAATTTTAAACCCCACTACAGCATGAACCTATGGCTCCTGCAGCTTGCATGTGACTTCTTTTTCGCTCAGTGATGAGATGCTCACGTAGAAGCCCGTACCATGAACGCACAGCGTAAGCGGCCCAGCTCATTGGCGTTGATCGACCAGAGCTGATATAGGCGGGCACCAAGCCACATAACGAAACCCTATACTATGTTTCCAATTAGCATTGCAATAATAACAGCATGCGGAACAACTGGTCTTAATATCCTCACTGTCTTACCGTTTGCAGTCTTTTTGCGCGCTGAACGAGCTCATCATGAACATAAGCAACTATTATTTTCATGCTAATGCTAAGGTAGGCGAAAAGCTTTACCATGAGGCCCAACGACATGATCCTTGCATCGCTACAAGAACATTCGATCTTAGACTGTTTTTCCACAATTTTATATGTATGTAAGATTTCATGGCTATGTCGAATGGCGTTATTATTTAACGCCTATCCTCATTTATTGCGCAGGACATTTCTGAAACAGGAACCTTTTTGCTACTTCGTAAATGTCATAGTTTACGTTACATGCCTCGGGTTCTTTTAGGAGCTCCCTCAAAAAATTAACTGACGCATTCAGAATGCTATCTGAATTTTTGCAAACAGTGAAAGATTGTTCGCGCCGAAGAGCGCATGTTCAAAAGGTCTCCCATAATCTGTAGCGCGGTAATTTACGAGCGCATTTCTTGCCCGCTTTTCCATAATGAGCTTAACTATGTCCTTAATTTTTGCATTTTCCTCAGCCTGTATGAGGCCGTTTTGAATATAGCACGCCTTCAGGTCAGACAACACGCTTTTTATGCATAGAGTACAGGATGATATAAGGCGTCATAAATGAAACGGGTCTTTTATATGGACAACAGCGTTAGTAAATCTTTTTCGCAGATCTTAAGCATAAAGTAGTGCATGTCCATTGGGAATTCAGTATTAAGAAACCTTATTTTTATCGGTATGTTCTTTAACCCGATAGCGTAGAGTTTTCACCACACATATTTGAATTAGGGATGAAATACCTTAAACCGATTACACCGTCGGTATATGGCTGACGATGGGGGTAGGCCCCAGACTTCGCATCGCTGGTGCGCCTTAATTCAACGACAAACCGGAACTTCGAAATAACCCAGGAGATACAGCTGATGATCTAAGGAATTTAAGGGGAGTTGGTGCTACGATAACGATATAGGTAAATGAAGGGCATCAAACATCATGAATGCAGGCAGAGGAGGATTGCTGACGTTCATGCAGTACACAGTGGTGCCTCCTGAGCCGCTGTAAATGGGAGAAAACGTAAACGGAACCGTGTTCATAAGCACCACAGCATTCTGGCAAGAAATTATCTTGCCGAAGCAGAGAAAATTATGCAAAAATAAATAAAATATTAAGGCTTAGGCTTACATGGATTTCTATAGCAATGCTGTAGCTGTATCAACAAACGGATCAATTCCTAGAAAAAGAGGTACAGCGGTTCTGCTGTTGTAGACTGGTAGAGCGGGCTAGTCAAAGAGCTTAAACTGGAGAACGTTTTTCATGTTAAAGATGCGCGATGGTAACATTATCGTCTTGGTATTGCTGTTGCCAAATATAACCTTAATTAAAATATGAAATAAAAAATTTATTAGCATGTTAAATTTATTAAATTTGATGATTGACATAGAGCCCTATTTGATGAGGATAAAAGAGAGGGCTTTACAGGAGCCGCTGAAGAAGGAGTTTGAGAGCTTCAACAGGAGGGTCCTCTTCACCTTTACGGACACCGGTGAATCGTACGTTGTTGCGTTCAACAGGGGGGACGTGACGGTGACCAAAGGCCAAGATGCTAGTGCCGAAGTCCAGATCACCACTACCACCGACGTTTTAGCTGGAATAATGGACAAGAAGACAAACCCGGTTACGATGTACATCACTAGAAAGATAAAGGTAAAGGGAGAGATGCAGGACCTGCTCAAGCTTCAGAAACTTCTGTGATGCTAATATAAAGTGTAGATCTTCGGCTCGAGCTTAGATATTTTTTCCTTTCCTGAGCCCTTGACCAAGTACGTCTCCTCATCGCCTATCATTATGCCATCATCCGTAGGGGCATACAGCTCTATGTTTATCACCATATTCTCCTCGAACTTCAGGTCTGAAGTAGGGGAAATGTGCGCCTCCTCCGTTACTAGGCCTATGCTGTGACCGGCTGATGCAAAAAGGGGCTCAAGCCCGTTCTCGACATAGTAGCTTGCAGCTCTCTCATATATTTCCGAGAAGGAAGCTCCTGGCCTGATGTCGTCGGCCAGCCTGTTGATGATCCCCAGCAACTTCTCGTAGAGCGAGCTGTACTTCTCGGGAACCTCCTTTCCCGAGTAAAAATATTTCCTTAGATCTGATACGTACCCCCTGTACACGCTTCCTATGTCAAGGGTCACGAGCTGCTCGGGCTGAAGGCGCTCGTCGAGCAATATTTCAGGGTTCGAAGCCCCAAAAGCGACAGTAATGTGATCAATAGAGTCGCCTCCGTTAGATAGTATCCTGAGCTTTGCCTCCCTTATCAGCTCCTCCCTGCTCATACCTATTCTCGCGTAGCTGATGAGCTCGGAGATCACTTTCTCGGAGATCTCAGCGCTCCTCCTCAGAAGTTCGATCTCCATTTCGTTCTTTACGAGCCTCAGTCTGAGCATCAGCTTGTCCCCATCCTCTATTTGCAATCCCTGAGCCTGCATGATGCCAAGCACATAGCTGGGAACTCCATAGTCAACGGCTACCTTTCCACTGATCCTTCTAAAGAAGGAGGTTATCTCGTCCTTCGCACCTGCCAGATCGGCATATGTTACGAGCTCTGATGAAAAATCAACGCCTAGGGTGACCCCGAACCAAGTGAACAGAGTCACCTTTCCATTATCGTCAACAAAGGCCAGATATGGAAGCTGATTCCTGAGCGCGTAAAGGATTGGGTTCTCAAAGCAGGGCAGAACTGGGAGTCCCGTCGTGTAATAGACGTTCTCTGGGGACCCAACGAGGATCCCGCTCAGGCCGGACCCTGAGATTAGCTCGGCGGCCCTTCTTGCATCAAACCCGATGGGCTCCACCCTTCTCATAAGATCTGTTTTGAATTCGATCTATTTAATTTATCGTCGCTGAAGGCTAGATGACCTTCAGCAGTGTGACGATCCCCATAAGGAGGAAAACTACCGAAAGGAAGGCATTAATTGTCCTCTGCGACAGCCTGTGAGCGTATGATGCAAAGAGAAATCCGCTTATCAGAGAAGCGAGGCCTATGATGGTGGAGTCAACAATGTCTATCCTGCCAAACAGCGCATAGGAGACGGCTCCGCTCGTTGCGGAGAGCATCATGGAAAGCGTTGCCGTGCCTATCATCAGCCTTACGTCGGCACTGAACAAGAGCGTTGAGAGCATGAGGAACATCATTCCGCCGCTTGCTCCTAACGTTCCAGTTATAAGCCCTATCCCCAGGCTGACTGTTACGGCTATGATATATGCGTACCTTTCCCTTATCCTGAGTCTGTTTATCCTTACTACGACGTTCTTTAAGGCCCTTATCAGGAACTCAGTCGCCATTATAAAAGAAAAGGCGAAGAAACCATATATCAGAAGCCTCTGGGGAAGAGAGACGGAGATTCTAGCGCCGGCCCACGCCCCTATTACCGCTCCGGTCCCCATGGTTATCGCGATCCTCCAGTTAACGTTCCCGTGCCTGAAGTACTGGGAGACCACGGCGCTGCTGGTTATTAGGTCAACCAAAAGACTTGAGCCAACGGAGGAAGGAAAGTCGAGACCTGTGTAAAGAAGAAATGGAACCACCACTATTACTCCGCTTCCCCCAGTTATTCCCGTAAGCGCTCCGACGGCTAGGCCCACGAGGATCATGACAACATAAAAAAGAATGTTCATCACAGCAATTAGGTCATTCCTCCTATTTAGTGTTGTAGCCCATTTTATTGCGAGCTAGTGCTTTTATCTCGATGCGTGTTCCTCAGCGCCGGCCGCGTTAAAAGTTTAAAAGAGAGAACAACTAAGTTAAGCTTTGAATGATGAAACCTCTTATTATAACGGCCACGCCCAATATCAGCTGGCTTCATCCAGAGATCAGGTATCCGCGGAGCCTCGAAGAGTTCGTAGAAGAGGCAAAGCAGAGCGCTAAGGAGGGAGCATCGATAATACACGTACATGCGGAGGGTGCATGGGGAAAGTACATAGACACGCTCAAGAGGGAGATGAGCGTCATAGTCCAGTGCGGTATGTCAAGCCTCGACATAAGCAAGAGGATGGAGGTCTTTACCCACAGAGCTGACATGATATCTGTTATACTTGGACACCACGACGAGGCCTTCGTGAACGTTCAGACTCACAAGCTTCACACGAGGGAGGAGCTCGAGGAGTATATGAGGCTCAGCGAGAAATATGGAGTAAAGCCCGAGTTCGAGGTCTGGCACCTCGGACACGTTTGGAACCTCAGGTACCTGATTGGAAAAAACCTGGTGAGTATGCCGTACTTTGCTACTCTTTTCTTCAACTGGCCCGGGGGCAACTGGACTCCAGCAACGGTTCAGGAGTACAACTACAGGAAGTCTATGATGCCTCCTAATGGGGTCTTCAGCGTGAGCGTGATGGGGGATGAGATGAAGGAGATCCTCGTTCATGCTGTGCTTGAGGGTGATCACGTAAGGGTTGGGACCGAGGACCATCCGTTCATAGACGGCAGGCCCGCAACTACTCACGAGCTAGTTGCCTGGATCAGGGACATAGCAAAGGATTTAGGAAGGAAAGTAGCATCACCAGATGAAGCAAAGGCAATCATAAGGGGTGAGTTCTAGATGAAGAGGGTTGCAGTTATCACAGGGGCCGCGCAGGGGATAGGAAGGGCCACCCTCGAGCTGTTCAACGAAAGGGGATACATAACCATTGGGCTTGACATAAAGGACAGCGACGTCTGCAAGGGAAGGAGCGACTGTGAGTTCCTGAGGTGCGATGTCTCAAAGGAGGATCAGGTTAAGGAGGCCATAGATTACGTCAACAGAAAGTACGGCAGGATAGACGCACTCATAAACGTGGCCGGGATAGTTCTCGTCAAGCCTATAGAGGAAACCACGTGGGAGGAGTTTCAGAAGCTTTACGAGGTCAATGTTGGAGGGCACTTTCTCATGATCAAGCATGCCATCCCAATTATGAAGAAGCAGAACGGGGGAGTCATAGTGAACACGGCATCGGTCTCGGGACACGTGGGACAGGTGAGACATTCGCTTTACGGAGCCACAAAGGGTGCCATAATAGCCCTGACACGGGCCCTCGCCTGGGAGCTTGCGCCATACAGGATAAGGGTGAACTCGGTGAGCCCTGGATCCGTGGATACAGAAATGCTCAGAAGCGACATAATGGCTGAGGCAAAGAGGCTGGGAAGGAGCTTTGAGGAGGTCAAGAAGGAGAGGGAAGCTGAGCAGGCATTCGGAAGATGGGCAGACCCGAAAGAGATAGCTGAGGCCATATTCTTTCTAGCAAGCGATGCGGCATCGTTCATAACGGGGACTGATCTCTTGGTCGACTGCGGTTGGGTGTCCAAGTAGCTTAAAACCTTCGAATTTAAATAAAGGTTTAAATGTAATTTTTAGTTTTTAAAATAATCAGATGGAAGGTAAGGTTAGGATCGGCCTTATTGGGCTTGGCGAAATTTCTCTGATCCACGAAGCTGGGTATCAAGAGAGCGGGGCAGCCCAGTTGGTCGCCTTCTGCGACGTTGACGTAGAGAGGGCCAGAGAGAGGGCTGAGCCCTATGGGGCCAAGTACTATGATGACTATGAAAAGCTGCTCAAGGATGAGGAGGTTGAGACCGTTGATATAATGCTGCCCCACTATCTGCACCATAAGGTTGCAAAGGAGGCGCTTCTGGCTGGAAAGCACGTAATCGTAGAAAAGCCTGTTGCTATGAAGTACGAGGAGGCGATGGACCTTATCAGGACAGCCAAGTCCATGGGGCTTAGGTTCTTCGTTGCTGAGAACACGAGGTACGTTAAGGCCTACCAAGAGAGCCTGCGGGTCCTTCAGAGCGGGGAGCTCGGTAACGTGTACTACGTGAGGACGCTAATAGCAGGCAGCGAGGTTGCTAGATATTCCGATACAGGCAGCTGGATAAGGCAGAAGTCAAAGTCCGGAGGCGTAGTCCTAGACGCCGGGGTTCACACGTTTTACTTATTCAGGTGGTTCTTCGGCGGCATTAAGGAGATAAAGGATGCGTTCTCATGGCACCTCTTAGGGGCGGATGCCGAGGATAACGCGTTGATTATAGGGGAGCTGAGCAATGGGGCCTTCTTCGTCTCTCAGTTCTCCGACACCTCTGAGCTTCCATGGACAGAGAGACTTGAGGTTTACGGTAGAAACGGGGTCCTGCTTGTGGATCAGCTGGTCAACCCGCCTGCGAAGGTCTATCATGGCACTATGGACGAGGAGGGAAGGACCCTTGAGGTTGAATATGACCCTGTTGGGTGGAAAGCAAGGTCTATCATTGAAGAGATAAAGGACTTTGTGGAGGCTATAGTTGAGAAAAGAGACTCGCTTGCCGATCCCGAGGACGCCGCGTATGCTGTTAAGGAAGTAGAGGAAGTGCAGTCTAAGCTGAGCGCCCGTGAACACATTTGATGATACAAACTAAAAGATCCATAAGGTTCATTCTCGGCTTTTCTGTTTTCTACTTGGGGCTTAACTATCTCTGGATATCCTACAACTCTCTGATACTACCCACCCAAGTTCTCTACGCCTTCAGCGCTGAGCTGAGGGGCATTGCCCTAGGCGCCATAGCATCAGGGGGAGTTCTGATCGGAGTTTTAATGAACCTAATATCGGGAATAATCAGCGATGGCATGATAACGAGGATAGGAAGAAGGAGGCCCCTGATAATGGCCGGGATTGCAGGGCTGATCCCCGTCATGATTATGGCTGCCCTATTCCCGCCGTTCGGACCTCTTGTTGCATTAGAGTACCTGCTAATGCAGATATTCTCAAACATGGCCCAAGGGTCCTTTCAGCCCCTCCTTCCTGACCTCTTTCCTAGGACTCAGAGAGGGGAGGCAGGAGGCTTTCTGGGACTGTTCACGCTCATCGGCAATGCCCTTGGATATGGTATAACTGGCCTTCTTATAGGGCTCGGAAGGCTCAGCGCATCCTGCTTGGTCGTTCTGCCGTTTATTCTTGTTCCATCGGCCATTTCCCTGTACACGATATGGATGCACGACATACCTTCAGGCGCTAAAAGAAAGGGACTAATGAAGACGCTGAAGGAGCTCTTCAGGCCACGGGAGAGGTCACCGGGGTTCTTCTGGCTCGTCATGGGATCCTTCTTCGTTCTCCTCGGGCCATCAGGGCTCATGTACTTCGAGCTTTATTACTTTAAGTATGTCCTTGTGCTTAAAAACCCGGCCTTTGGGGTTGCGACAACAGGGCTCGTCGTTCTTCTGGTGGCGATGACAGCGGCAGTGGGCCTTGGAAAGCTCTCCGACAGGGTTGGAAGAAAGATGCTCCTTATATACACAGGGATTGCGGGAGGCTTTTTCATGTCTCTGATACCTTTTCTCAGGTCCTTCTACCTTTTCCTTCTCGGGGCAGCTGCTGTTGGCGCCACAACGGGAATATTTTCGAGTATAATGCCCGCGTTCGCTGGCGACCTCTCTCCACCCAAAGCAACGGGCCAATACATGGCCTACTCGAACCTAGCAATAGGCGGATCATCAGCAGTGGCCCCAATGGTAGATGGAGCTGTTATATATCTGCTGGGCTCGGGCTTTACGGGTTTCATGACAATGTTTCTTCTGTCGGGACTTTTCTACTTTATTGGATCTGCCTTCCTCCTTAGAACTCCCCGCGGATAATGTTAGACATCCACCGGATCCCCTTCCTCAGCCTGTATGTCTCCCTTTCATTTTAAATTACATCTGTGGAACTGTGCTATATAAGCCGAGAGTCTTGGATAGGTATATTATCTGGGCAACCTTTAACACGCAGATCACTGTATCTAGGGTATCGTCGAGGTTCGTAGCACATACAACAATCTCATGTTTCTTAGGAACACCACAACCCTGTCCCGAGCTGCATGTAAAAGCGCTTTAAAAACACCTTTCTGGTGTACTCTGTTCATGATTGGAAACCAGAATCGTTTATCCACCTTACAATGTTTTTACAATGTCTTCCGTTTTTGCTCCTTTAAAGTTCACGCCCATATACAGTCTGACGCTGAAAAGCGTTGTAGCGTACTTCGCGATACAGCCGGTGTTCAGATCTCTGCTCTCCAGATTGCCCAAGTATTTGAGCAGTAGAGCTCTGTCTTCTTTGGAATCCTCTCGTAGCTCTTGATTTTTCGAATGCCCACACAAGTTTCTTTCTGCGGTGTGTACATCTTCCCGTCCTTCATGTTATATTATAAACTGGAGTTTTCTCCAAACACAGAACCGTAGATGAGGACGCCCTAGCCGGGTTGAAAGCTTTACGGGTTCTAATCTCTTCTAAGACTAATTAAAAATTTAAAGCATCAAACCGTGCATGATTAACCAGATCTATTCAAAGCCTTTTAGCTCAGCCAGAAAAGCATATGATAATTCTTCCCTTAAATCATACCTATCTGACAAAAATAGTGCTAACCTTTAGGACAAACCAACTTATTCATTATAATATAACATTTATTCTGCAAAAATATATTTTTAATTTAACAAACTTTACTTTCATTTGCTTACTCTAAAAAGTCATTTATGTTTATATACAATCCAAATTTTGTTAATCTTTGTCCTATTATAGCCGTGTCATTTGGTTTGATCTTAGCTATTTCAAGTTTTTCATTTTGATTAAACACGTACTCAATTGGGCCATCAAGTAAGATCTCTCCGTTATTTAACACTACTGCTCTGTTACAATATTTTGCAACGAATGTCATATCATGAGTTATTATTATTATTGTTTTCCCCGCTTTATTGAGAGAACTCAAAAATTTTAAGATCTTGTCAGCTTGTGGAAAATCTTGACCAGTAGTCGGCTCATCGACAATTATAACTTCTGGTTCCATAGCTAATATTGAGGCTATTGCAACTTTTTGTCTCCACCCTTTGCTTAGAGTAAATGGGTTTTCATTGGCATAACTTTCAGGCAATCCAACTATTTCCATTGCCTTGGTTACTCTTCGAACGAGTTCATCTCCCTTAATTCCTAAATTTTTAGGGCCGTAAGCTATTTCATCGAAAACGGTTTGTTCAAAGAGTTGATGATCAGGATTTTGAAATATGTATCCTACTTTTGAAGCGACATCTTTTATTTTTGCTCGTGTAACATCCTTTCCATCTATAATTAATTGGCCTTCTGTTGGTTTTAGAATTCCAGCCATTATTTTAGCCAAGGTCGTTTTTCCTGAGCCATTTTGTCCTATAATAGCTACAAATTCCCCCTTATATATATCTAAATTTATTCCCTTTAAAGCCAGTGTGCCATCAGGATAGGTATATCTAATTTCTTTCATTTGAATCATTTTTTTTGACGGATCTTTATATGAGGGTTTTTCTTTAATTTGTGGAAGATCGTCCTTTTTTATTTTACTTAATATGTTATTAAATTTTCCAAGAAACTCCTCCAATGACAGAGATATAGGTCTGTTGAGTAGGTTTCTATGTATAAAATAATTTTCAATTATATTAAATTCTGGCGGATAAATTCCATGATTAATTAGTTCTTTTGGATCGCTAAAAAATTCTTCAGGCGGCATTGCTTTTATTATTTCTCCTTTTTCAAGTAGCACTATCCTGTCAGCCAACTTCATTAATCTGTCAAATCTGTGTTCGGCGATTATAACTGTCATGTTATAATTATCGTGAATATTTTTTATAACATCAAGTATTTCCGTTTTCCCTAAAGGATCAAGTTGGCTTGTAGGTTCATCAAGAACCAATATAGGCGGTCTCCTTGCTATGACAGACGCTATAGCAACTCTTTGTTTTTGACCTCCGCTTAATTCATAAGGCGCTTTGTTCAGATATTCATATGGCAGATTTACTACATCCATCGCCCATTTTATCCTATCACGTATTTCATCTATAGGGAGTCCTGCGTTTTCTAATGAAAATGCTATTTCTTCTTCAACGGTCATTGTTAAGAATTGGCTTTCGGGGTCTGAAAAAACATAACCAACCTTCTCAGATAGAACCTGTGTACTTGATTTCTGCGTATCAATGCCATCTACAATTACTTTGCCTTCCATGATTCCTCGTAAGGTATGAGGAATCAAACCGTTTATACACATCAACAAAGAGGTTTTGCCGGAATCATTAGCACCTGCAATTACTACGAATTCGCCTTTGTTTATTGTAAGATTTATATTATTTAACGCCTTTTCTTTTGTGCCTAAATATCTCCAGCTTAAATTTTCAAATTTAATTATTTCACTCATCTTTATCACTATATTAGTAAACTAGTTATGGATTTAGTAATTGTAAACCATCCCAAATAGTCGCCCAACAATATTATACTTAACAATGCAAATAATATTAATAGTACTAAAATGTCTAATGGCCCTACATGATATTGACTTAAAATATAATCGGTTCTTTTAATTTTTTGTTTACTAAACAACATAAAACCTCTTGCATCCAGAGCCAAAGATACATCTTCTGCTCTTCTTAATAGGACGGCTAAAAGTGGAATCACATATAAACCGTACTGCTTTATCTTTTCCATAATGGGCAATGATGAAAGATCAAAAGCCCTAGCCTTCTGTGCTTCTTGTATAGTGAAAAAATCTATTAGTGAAAGACTTATAGCTCTTAATGCCAATCCTGCAACTAGGCTTATAGTGTATGGTATCTTTAAAAAACGTAGCCCTTGCACAACTTCTCTTTCTCTGGTCGTTGAAAGAAAAAATATAACCACAAACACAGCAAAAATCAATTTCATAGCAGTGACTAGAGCAAATACTTCATTTTCATAGCTAATTATTATTGGACCTATGCGATATAAAATTGTATAAGTTGGAGCATAACCGCCTGCGAAAGTATAAACAACCACTACAATAGCAATTAAACTAACAATAATGTATTTGTAGTTTTTAAGTATTGAGAGTTCTACTTTAGAAATTTTCAATAAAATAATCATGGTTATTAACCCTAAAGCATTAATTCCAGGCGTATTAATTAAAAGGGGATACGCGCTAACGATAAGTAAAAATGCTATTTTTGTTATTGGGTGTAATTTATAGATAGGAGAATTTACTGGCATATACCCAAATAATGTTTTAATCATTTTTTTCTCCAATTTCAATCACTAAAAAAATAACGTATTCATGCAAGCCATCCCTTGCAGAATGCGCGTGATTTAATAACCATGTTAGAGAGCGCTTTTAGCACAATTATGCCAAATATCAAACTTGGAACACCATTCCCTATTACCCAACCGCTAAAAAACAAGGGAGCTGAGGTAACTGTAATCAAGTGCAACGCATTTAGTGCTGTTACTGCCCATGTAGCTCCTAAAATGTTATTTATAATTACTGCAGATAAAATATATGCAACATACCCTTTCCAACTGTTTAACCTTGGATCTATTTTCAAGTATTTAAAAGTCAAAAAAGGAATGAGTCCCTGAACAAAATTTGAAGGAAAATACGCTAAACTAACATATAGCGGTGCTCCGGCTAGAGCGTTACTTATAAAAGGAAATATTGCGCCAGCCAATATACCCCATAAACCAAACCATATTGAACCAACAGCTTGAACTGCGACCCCCGGCCAGAATCCTGAGACACCATATCCTAACGGCACTGCAATGCTTCCGAACGCTCCTGTAACTGCACCTATTCCTATTAATAAAGCGAAAACAGCTACATGTATAGAACCTGGTTTCCTCTTTTCTCCTTCTTCATATACCCATGGATTTTGTTCTTTTTTTAAATTTGTAGATTGTATTATTTTTACCATCGCTTTTATTTAAGATGAACCGTTTTATATACTTTTCGCTCCCATTAAAACTATCCAATAATTAGTTAAACATAGCAAAACTTAACTGATTATTGGCGCAGGAAAATGGGTTCGTTTGCTTATATTGCCGGTAAGCAGTCATTATATTAGCAATTTTCTGAAAAATGGGCATAGTTTAAGCTAGGTATCTCCTCAGCGTGTAAGCGTTAAAGGAACAGGCTGGTCCACCTTTGGGATCTGTAGCATGCTATTATGTCATGCAGTATTGCTACGAGCGTTGTTCCCTTGATCTTGCTCTCGCTAGACCTGTAATATAACCTTATACATTTTTTGTTATGTTGCTAAAGACCCTCAGCAAGCTTTCTCCTGCCCGCACTTCGGGCATATTATCGGCGCGAACTTCGGCCTGATCGTTTCAACGGGCCTGCCCGCGTAGATGGCCAGGAGCTTGTCGTCCAGGTCCGCCCCTGAAAGGTGTGCATATGTTCCGGGCATGCTTGAGTCTCCAGCCCAGCCATACTTCAGGATCAGCTCCCTGTCGCTCAGGTACCTTGAGTCCCTCGTGGCAGCGGTGTGCCTGAAGAGATGCGGGTATATCCGCTTCTGAACCCCGGCCTTCCTGGCGATCTCCTTGAGGATCCTGGCGGCTTTCTGGTAGCTCAGCGGCCTGTCGACGTGCTTCCTGTTTGGGCTCAGGCTTGGCCATAGGAACGCATCAGGATCCCTGGATCTTGGATGCTCCTCGATCCATTTCGCCAGCGCTGCGGCTGAGGTGATCAGCCTTACAATCCTCGGCCCTGTCTTTCCTGTGACAACAATCCTTGCCCCCCTTTCATCGAACGTTACGTCCTTTATGCGAGCTGGCAGTATTTCGCCTATTCTGAACCCCCCTTCCGCAAGCACCGCGATCAGGGCCCTGTCCCTTGCGTTGCCTGCCGCTTTTATCATCGACTCGATCTCGTCATCTGTCAGAACCTCTATCTTCTTCCTTTCGTTGGGCTTGACCTCGACCTGAATCCACGAAACCTCAGGAGGAAAGGGAACTGATTTGTCCAGGGAACCCGTCTTTAGCCACTTTATAAACCGCTTTAGAATCTTCTTAAAGTCGCTTTTGGTGTGCGGACTGTAATGAGAGCCGTTAAGCCATAGCATTAACTCCTCCACGTCCTTCTTAGTGAGATCCCTGAAAGGCTTATTTATCCTCCTTGCCAGTATGGCTAAGCTGTAGATGTATTTGGCAACCCTGCCTTTGTTAAGGCCCATCGAGGCGAGCAATTCGGCAAACTCCTTTATTGCGAGCTTGTTCTCTTCCAGAATGTCAGCTTTTTCCAGGTTCTTGTAGGTGTTCGCAAGCCTGGCTTCATAGTTATGTATGTCCAACTTTTTCTCCCTATTATTAAATGCAAAATTGGGATCCATACCCAACAGAAGATACGCCCTGGCCGGGATTTGAACCCGGGTCACGGCGGTGACAGCGCCGCATACTAGGCCGCTATACTACCAGGGCTCATAATAGAGTTGAAGGCAAGAGCTTTAAATTTTTCTCTCTTTCTCCTTAATGCCCCCGTTCAGGAGCGTCTGAAGGAACGTGTCCCTAACAGGCCTGTAAACCCTCTCGAAGAAGAGCCTCTGGTCCTCAAGGTACTCGCGTGGAAACTTCCTCAGGTACTCAAGGGCCTCGTTCCAGGCCCTGTCGTAGCTTACAATGGAGCTTATCTTCATAGCTATCTCCCTGTCGTAGTCCGATGGGGTCTGAACCCTGTCGCCTATCCTGAACAGCCCCGTCGAAGTATCGACAGGAGCCTCCTCGTTCCCAACCCTCTCAAAGACCTCCTTCCTCTGGCCTTCTTTCCCCTGCTCTGAGACTGGTGTCCTGGAGCCTCCCTTCCTGGCAGGCCCGTAGTATTTAGCCCAGGCATAAAATATTGCCCTGTTGAGCCCGAAGGACTTGGCCCTGTTCAGGTCTCCCTTCAGAAGATAGTACCTGGCAGCCTGAAGCAGTCCCATTACCTGGAACCTTCCAGCTCCCACAGCAGCCCTCTGAGGCCTTGTCCTTACTGCACTCTGAGGGGACTGTGTTCCTGAGGGGGTGCTCTTCACCGCAAGCTCTGCGAGCTCATCCGCTTCACCCCTTTCAAACTCCCTCCAGTAGGGGCTGTGCCTAAAGCTCTCAGGATCAGCCCACTGTATGTCGAATGAGCTGATCTCGTTTGGCTTGAAGACGACGCAGGAGAGGTTCAGGAAGCGGTGAAGGGAGAGGGGCACCGTGAAGAGCCTCTGTATGTCCATCCTGTTCTCAACCCTCAGCTCCCTCTCAGCGTTCTTCGCGGAGCGCGATAGCTGGCCAACCTTTTCGCTCACCTCCGATATTATGAGGTCGACGACGGCCCTTGCAACTTTGACAGGGCCATACCTCTGAAGGACCTCTTCGGAGAAGGCGTTCTCGTTGATGTGAACGTGCACGCCCCTGCCTGACCACTTCAGGTACACGGACTTTATGACCCCGTGCCTTTCGAGCGCCCCGACTATCTCCTCAGCTGCCTTCAGCGTTATCCTCCAGTCCTCCAGGGAGGCGTCAATGTCAAAGACAGGGGTAACCCTAAACACGTTGCTCTCGTCCCTTAGCCCATCTGCTGCAAGTCTTCTGTACACGTTTGCGGTGGCGTAGATGGTCCTGAAGCTGAAGCGGGAGAACCTGTTGAAGAGCGAAATATAATCAGACTCGCTGCCTATTGAGAGAGGAACGCCCCTGTCGTACCTTATGAAGAGCCTCTCGCCCCCAGAGGGGGCCTCCAGAGCCACCCATCTGCCCTTCGAGTACTCCACTATCTCCCTCTTCACGTCGTCCCTCATGTAATAGTCCCTTACCGCCTGAGGCTCCACGATGCCCTCTTCGCCCATCAATCTTAAACGCAGTATGATCAAAATTTTTTGGTCTCGGGATAAACACGCGGAAAACCCGGATAAAGGATAAAGGACGTCAAATTTCCTATAATAATATATGACAATCAGAATCGTGAGAACTGAGGAGGCCGTCGGAAAGAGGCTCGCCTACGACACAACGCTAGTGACCAAGGAGAAGGCCCAGGTTCTGCTGAGCAGGGGAAAAATCATAGAGGAGGAGGACGTCGAGAGGCTGAAAAGCTCGGGGGTCTACTACGTGTACGTTGAGGAGGAGGGAGAAAGCAAGGACCTGTGCTATGAGTGGGAGATCAGCGCCACGATCTGCCAGAGGATCATCGACGGTGAGACCCTTGAGTGCAGGCCGGCGAAGCAGGGAGCCGCGCTGATATACTCAAGGATCCCCGGCGTGGTTGAGGTAAACAGGGATGTTATGAGAATCGTTAACCTCTCGGGGCTTGCAATGCTGATAACCAGAAGGAGCGGAAGCGCCGTCGGGCAGGGCGAGCTCGTTGGTGTAGTTGACGCCCTCCCGCTTTACGCTGAGAGAAGGGCCCTGGACGATCTTCTGGGAAGGCTGAGCGCAGGGGTTGCGCTTAGGAGGTTCATCGTAAAGAGGATAGGGCTCGTCATAACTGGGACGGAGGTCTACGAGGGAAGGAAGAGGGACCAGTACGAGGAGGTCATCAGGAGCAAGGCCGAGAAGTACGGATGGGAGATAGCTGATAAGGTAATAGTTCCTGACGATGCTGACAGGATCAGGGCGGCCATAGGCTACATGCTCCAGAGGGCTGATGTGGTGATAGTCACGGGAGGGATGTCTATCGATGCAACGGACAGGACCCCTGAGGCGATAAGATCCCTTGGAGCCGAAATATTATCGTACGGGCTCCCGATGAAGCCGACGACGATGTCGATGATAGCCTACTTGAACGGCAAGATAATATTTGGAATCTCCGCCGGCGGCATACACTACAGGGAGCTCAACTCAATAGACGTCTACCTCACCAGGCTGATGGCAGGGTGGAGGCCAACTCGGGAGGAGATAGCGGAGATGGGAGATGGGGGCCTGATGCCGAACTTCAACCCCGAATCGAAGCTCCACTGAGCTCCTAAAGTTGTCCGAGCTGACTCAAAGGATCACAACGCTGTTCCTGAACTGGCTGAGCCTTGTACACACCATCCTGATTTGGGAGCCCAAAGTCCGGCGCCTCCGAGCCAACCTGACTTCTTCCCTGCCATGAAGGGCGATGATTGCCGTTCGTTGGTCAAACAAAACGATTTCATGAAACCTTGGAGAGCAGATACGACGCCTATTCGTTAATAACCCTCAGCTCGCCGTATCTTCCAACGTTGAGCCTCTTTACCCCTCTGTACGTGTTGACGTATCCGTTCCTTACCTCCACCGTGTCCCCTTCCTTTACCATGTCTATCTGCTCGTTCCAGAGGTTTAGGACTATGCTTCCTGATTCGTCCTCGAGGACGGCCTCAGCGACCCTAGACTCGCCCCTTGACGTGTTAACGCTCTTTGCCTCGGAAATCTTCGTTATCCTGCCTATCACGCTCACGTTTCTGCTGTTCTCCCTTATCTCTGATATTTTCAACGTGTCTACTTTCCGCTCTCCTGTATAAAAACATGTTGTTTTTCCCGAAAGCCCTGGCTGGACATAAAAACAGCTGGCGGACAGCCAAATGTTTATATAAAAAATATGATAATTTACTTTTTGTCGTTGATGAACTGGCTAGCTTACAACCTTATCAGCTGGCTGATAGTCCTCGCTGCCATCCTCTCCCCGATCCTTATACTCGTCTACCCAATAGGGCTAACGGGCCTCAGGTACGTCACGAGGTATGAGGCCCATAGCTCGCTGTTCTACAGGATGAACCCCGCAACAAAGCTCCTCCTTCTGATAGCGGCATCAGTGACCGCCTCAACGACGCTCTGGCAGATAAACGCCATCCTAAGCGTGGTCCTCCTCCTAAGCTACGCAACCTTCAGGGACGGGAGGACCAAGCTCAGGCTCGGGTTCTGGATAATGCTTGCTACGGTGATCGGCATAACATGGACATACGCGCCATCGATGCCCCTCTTCTTCTTCAGGTTTGAGCACATAAAGCCGGTTGTACTTTGGGTGTGGCCACCATACTTCAGGATAATTGGAGTTAGGGTACTTACGCTTCAGGGGATCATTATAGGCCTTGAGAACTCCTGCAGGTACACGGCGCCCTTCGTCGTAGCCCTCCTTTTGATAATGACTACAACCCCGTCAGGAATACTCAGGTCGCTCAGGAAGCTCGGGGTTCCGGACGAGATAAACTTCGCAATAGTGGTGGCGATGAGAACCATCCCGAGGATATTCGATGCAATAGATCTCTCCGTTAAGGCCCAGTTTCTCAGGGGCCTGGGGTCGCGAGGATCAAAGCTGCTCTGGCCAGCCTACCTCCTTTACGCTCTTCTTGTTTCAGTCATGCCATCGTTCATCTATCTGCTGAAGAACGCGAGGAACACGGCCATAGCAGCCGATACAAGAGGGTTCAGGGCCATGCCCGAGAGGACATACCTTAACCCGATCAGGTTCACCCGGCTTGACCTGGCCACCATATCCCTGACGCTGCTCATGCTGGCCATCACGTTCTACCTGATCTACCTCGGTTACGGCAGCCCGATCCTGAGCTTTCCCTGAAGAACATTTTTATCGGGAAGCAGAATTATAGCCGTGAGCCTGTCAAGAATAGCGGAGGAGTCGCCCTGGACCTCAACGCATGCGCTGCTCCTGATCTCCTTCAGCGTGAGCTCTGCTGTTGAGGCATACGTCTACTCGCTACCTTACATAGCTGAGACCTGGGCAAGTTTCAGTCCCCCCTTGCTGGCCCTCTTCTCAGCCTGGGCTCCTCTGTGGATCCTGCTTGGAGGGGCGTTCGCGGGCCCCATCTCCGATGCCCTGGGAAGGAAGAGAGCCTTCTACCTCGCCATGACGATGTACGTTGCAGGAGGAACAGCTCTGATCCTCAGCGCAGGCCCCCTAGAAATCCTTGCCTCGCTCTCAGTTCTTCTTTTCGCTGCGGGGGGAGAGTACCAGAACGTGCTCGTTGCTGCGCATGAGCTGGCGCCGAGAAGGAGAAGGAGCGCCATGCTCTTCCTTGCCCTCAACTTCACCAACCTTGGCGGAGCCCTTGCTGCACTTCTCTCCCTGATGAGCTACACTGATCCCGATCATCAGAGGATCGTC
This sequence comes from Nitrososphaeria archaeon, assembly GCA_049976505.1. GTDB lineage: Archaea > Thermoproteota > Nitrososphaeria > Conexivisphaerales > UBA164 > CAYFFZ01. The sequence continues at coordinate 60,439 of JBMFIC010000004.1, forward strand.
CTCGGGGCAACCGTTGTGATCTCGGCGGCCCTGCTTGCCATAATGAGGAACAGGATGCCAGAGTCCGTTGCGTGGCTGGAGAGGAAGGGCAGAGCCGACGAGGCAGAAAGGGAGATCAGAAGGTACTACGGAGGCATCAGCGCGCTGAGCGCCCAGCACGAAAGGATCGAGCTTCCCGGCGTACTCTTCAGGATTGCGGTAGGAGGGCTTCTAGGGTGGTCCTACACATCTGTCCTCAGCCTCGTTGTCCTTGCGCTCGGGCCGTACTTCTATCCATCCATGACGGCTCTCATAATATTCGCGGCCGGGATCTCCATGTTCGTCAGCGGGCTGATAGGCGTTGTTGCTGACAGGATGAGCAGGAAGGCGCTGCTTCTTGCGTCTTCCATCCTGTCGCTTCTCACGCTCACCGCAATGGCCCTAACCCAAGACATCTGGGCAGAAAACTTTATCCTCTTCATCATTCTGCTCATGCTCTTCTCAGCTCTACTCAACGTGTTCTTCCTGAGCGAGGACGCCCTCAAGTCCGAGTTCTGGCCCACCAGGAGGAGAGGGCTGTACACCTCTGCGGTCAGGATTATCTCGCTGGGCGGATCAATTCCGGTCCTGGTCATAGCCGCAGGACTGAGCGAAACGGAGTACTTCGCGCTCGCTATGCTCGCCATGCTGGTGGGCGTGGTGTGCTCAGTACTCTGGTTCAGGTACGGTCCTGAGACAGGCAGAGGAGCAAGCATAAGCTCATGGGACCTTTAGGCTCAGTGCTGTCCGGGACAGCGTGTACTCCTGCTAAAGCAAGCAGGGGAAAGCTTTTGAAAGAGAAGGGCCGAATTTTTGGACGTTGAGGATCGTAGTCGTCTCTGACTGCATTCTGGACGTGTACTTTGTGCTGAGCGATGTCAGGGTGAAAAGGATCACGGTTGCACGCAGCGCAGTTTTCTCCCCAGGCGGCGCGTGCACCACGGCTATTGCTGCTCAGAGGGCCGGCGCTGAGGCCCTGATCGTCGACGACACTGGATCCGATGAAGCTGGATTCATCCTGAAAACGATGCTATCGCGGCTGGGACTTAAAATCGAGGGGATAGCTGAGAGGAAGGACCTCAGCACCCCTGTCTGCGCAAACCTCCTCTTTAAGGACGGCACGCACTCATTCGTGGGAAGCATGCCCAACAGGATATCGGGGCTGGCAGAGAGGATCGAAGGGCTTGGAAGGTATGAGGCGCTGTTCTTCAACGGATACGCCCTGCTTGCAAACCCGGAGCTGCCTGAGATTGCAGACAGGCAGAGGGAGAGAGGTGTGAGGGTTTTCTTTGACCCCGGACCACTGAGGCTAGAAGGAAAGCTGAGAGAGAGGATGTGCGAGGTCTCGGATTTTATAATTCCGAACGAGAGCGAGTCCAGGAGCTGGACTTTCTGCAGGAAGGCAGCCCTCGTGATAAAGCTCGGAAGGAGGGGAGCGAGGGTGATTGCGGATGACAGGATCAGGTGGATAAGGCCGTTCAGAGCGGACAGCGTTGTAACAGGCGTGGGGGCTGGGGACACGTTTGACGGTGCTTTCATGGCCGAGTATCTGAGGAGCGGGGACGCTGTAAGGGCGGCGGCCTTCGCCTCCGCGGCGGCATCCCTAAAGCTCAGGGGAATAGGGGCTGGATCGATCCCGAATAGGCAGGAGGTTGAAGGGCTGCTTGGGGATGACTGAGATAATTTTCAATTTATTACATTGATTTATTTATATCTTAAGCTGTTATGAGCTTTTGGTGGACTTTTCTTAAAATTATTAGCAATTTTTAACTTTCATACAGATCCAGGAAGCAAAAATTTTATATATGATTATACAGGTAATATAATAAAATGTCCTCAGAGGAAAAGAGGAAGCTAGCTCAGGAAATAGACAGGGTCGCAATAACTAAGTTCTACCCGGACAGGGGCTACGTGGAGCTCACAAGGGGCTTCCCTGAGGAGAGCTACCTCTGGAATGAGGACTTCCACCCGACGCCGGTGAAGTACAGGAACTGGGGAACGCTCACGTACTTCGCAATCTGGTTCGGCATGTCCATGGAGGTTGAGTCCTGGGCATTGGTCTCCATAGCCTACTCCTTTGGGCTGAACTGGTTCTGGGGACTTATGGCGGTGCTCCTTGGAAACCTGATAGTGCTCATCCCGATAATCATAATCAGCCACGGTGGTGCCAGGTTTGGGATTCCCGAGACCGTCATCACGAGATCGAGATGGGGAGTTTACGGGGCGTGGATACCGAATATAATCAGGGGGATAATAGGCGCTGGATGGTGGGGCATAGACACGTGGATCATAGCTGAGTCCTTCGGGGCCATGTACGTAATCCTTACCCATCAGGTTCACACGCTGCTCACCCTGGCCCAGCAGCAGCCATATCTGCTGCCCTTCCTTGTATCTACGATAAACCCAGGGCTGTTCTGGACCGTGTTCATCGTGACCATAATAGCTAGGATAATCCTGCTGTACTTTTCCCCACCAAGGACCGGGCAAAGGGTACTTCAGATAGTGAGCTGGAGCGTGCCGTTCATAGCGTTCGTGGGGTTCTTCATAACGTTCTTCTACGTAATGAGCGAGGCCAGCTGGAACTGGACAGGCATACTGGCTATTCCTAACACGGTATCAGGCTCGGCGTTCTGGTTCGCGCTTATTGGGCTCATAAACGCAAACGTTGCCTTCTGGGCCACGATGGCCATGAGCATGCCAGACTACAGCAGGTTCGCCAAGAGCCAGTTCGCTCAGACCTTCGGACAGATACCCATGCCGCTCCTGATGACCGCCATAGGCGCGTTCGGCCTCGTGACTACCGGGGCATCGATAACAGTGTTCAAGTTCCCCATATGGGACCCGATAGTGCTCACCGCCCTCGCGGTGACTAACCCAGCCCTTGCGGTATTTGGGCTGTTCCTGCTCATGCTGGGGGTTATCGTGGTCAACATATACGCGGACACGGTTGGGCCTGCCTACGACTTTGCCAACCTGTATCCGAAGAAGATAAGCTGGTTCAGAGGGGTCATTATAGTGATACTTATAGCTGCGCTTCTTCAGTCATGGACATACTATTTCAGCGCCTTCAGCTACGTCGAGAGCTGGCTGCTTACGTACGGAGCCCTGCTAGGAGGGGTTGAGGGCGTTATCATATTCGACTACGCTGTGATAAGGAGGTTCAAGTTCGAGCTCCCGGACAACTACCTGACATACGGGAGGTTCAGGTACTGGAGGGGCATAAACCCCGCAGCGGTCATCGCCTTCGTCATCTCGATGGTCCTGGTGTTCCCGCCAAACACCTATCTGCCCACTTCAGCATCCCAGCTTTATCCGGGACAGGCCTGGGTCTTCCAGAACGCCTGGATCTCGGCAATACTGATAGCAGGCATAATCTACATGATACTGATGAAGTTCTGGATAATACCGAAGTACCAGCCGGAGCTCAAGGGAGGGCTCCTGAGGGGATACATAGCGGACGACACGAAGCTGATATTCTCCGGAGGAACCAAGGAGAGCTCCTGAAGCATTCTGCAATTTTTTATTTCTTTATTCATTCTTTCTGATCCTGGGGCGTCAGGATTCCTGATCGAAGCTTCGACCGTTTGGCTCGGCTTCAAAAAATTTTAAATATGTGAGCGTTCAATTTGATTTTTACCTTTGAGCTACCAGGAGCTCGTTCTAAGGAGCGTTCCTAGGCTCGATTCGAGGGAAAAGGTGACGGGGGTTCTCAAGTTCTTTGGAGATGTCAGGCTGGAGGGCATGCTCCTCGGCTACGTGGTGAGGAGCCCGTACCCTCACTGCCTTATCAGGGGGATGGACGTGGAGAGGGCGAGGAGGGTGCCAGGAGTACACGCCGTGGTTACATGGAAGGAGATACCGGGAGTTAACAGGTATGGCCCATATGACGATGCACCGATACTTGCCCAGAACAAGGCAAACTACTTTGGAGAGGCGATAGCGCTCATAGCGGCGGATAGCATGGAGGCTGCGCTGAGGGCCAAGGAGGAGCTTAACCTGAGGTGCGATGAACTCCCCGCGGTTGGATCCATAGAGGAGGCGCTTGAGGGCAGGGTTCTGGTCCACGAGAAGGGAAACGTAGCCGTTCACTTTCACGTGAGCAGGGGGAACGTTGATGAGGTGAAGAAGCAGACAGACCTGGTCTTCAGCAGGACCTACAGGACCCAGTTCCAGAAGCACATGTACCTTGAGCCCGAGAGCGGGTATGCCTACGTAGATGAGAAAGGAAGGATAAACGTTTTCTCCAACGGACAGAACCCCCACGCGGACAGAAACGTCATAGCGAGGGCCCTGTCAATACCGGCGGAGAGGGTTAGGGTGGTGAGCTATCCAACTGGTGGCAGCTTCGGAGGAAAGGAGGAGTCGCCGTTCCCAGCCTTCCTGGCCCTGCTCGCTTACTACGCAGGAAGGCCGGTGAGAATCATGTACAGCAGGGAGGAGTCGGGCATAGCCGCGGTCCACAGGCATGCCTCGAAGATAGAGCTTGAGACTGGAGTCATGAAGGATGGCACCCTCACGTACAACATATCAAGGGTTTATCTGGACACTGGCGGGTACATGATATGGGGCCCGAACGTCCTAGGAACGGCTATGGAGGTCTCGAACGGCCCGTACCGGTTCAGGGCTGTAGACGCCGAGGGGTTCCTTGTCTATACCAACAACGGAGTTTCATCAGCGTTCAGGGGATTCGGGGCCCCACAGGGGGCCTTCGCCATGGAGAGCATGCTCGACGAGATATCCTCCGAGCTTGGCATAGATCCCATCGAGCTGAGGCTGAAGAACCTGCTGAGGGATGGGGAGCTGACGCCCTTCGGAACGAAGGCCAGGGGGCTTGATGGGGTCAGGAGGGCCCTTGAGATGGCGAAGGAGTCTGAGCTGCTGAGGGAGGAGAAGAGGGCGGAGAGGTTCTACAGGGAGGGCATAGGGGTTGCGCTTGGGATGAAGGGAATTGCCTACGGGAGCGACGAGCCACCGGTCAACGTGGCCCTTGAGGTAGACCCGGAGGGCTACGTAGGAGTGTACTTCTCGAACGTTGACTACGGTCAGGGCATAATCACTGGAAACGCACAGCTCGTATCGCTGAAGCTGGGAATCCCCCTTTCTTCTGTGAGGGTATACAACGCGGACACGGACGTCAGCCCGGACTCCGGATCTTCGAACGCATCGAGGAGCACGGTGACGAGCGGAATGGCCCTGGTCCAGGCGTGTGACGTTCTCGTGGAGAGGGTCAGGAACATGCTTGCCCAGAGGCTGGGAACGGACGTCTCGGAGGTGATTTACAGGAGCGGCACATTTGAAACGCCCTCAGGCAACTTCAGCCTTTTCGATGCTGTCGGGATAGTGAGCTCAGGCAGGAAGCTGAGGATAGAGCACACGTACCACCCGCCCGAGGTTGAGAGAAAGATAGAGGGCATGAAGGAGGCCCCGAGGTTCTTCTACACGTACGACGTGGCGATAACCAAGATAGGGGTTGACCTGCTGACCGGCCAGGTAAAGGTCCTGAAGATGGAGCACTACGTCGACGCCGGAAGGATAATAAACCCGAACATAGCGGAGACGCAGGTCGAGGGCGCTGCGATAATGGGCCTGGGATTCGCTCTGTACGAGGAGCTCAAGTACGAGAAGGGCATGCCCCAGAACATAAACTACACGACGTATATCGTTCCGTCGTCGAAGGACGTGCCGGAAATTAAGGTCAGGTTCGTTGACTCCTACGAGCCCCTTGGGCCATTAGGGGCCAAGGGAGTAGGGGAGATAGGTCTTGTGCCCGTAGCACCATCAATAGCTAGCGCTCTCAAGGACGCGATTGGAGTATCTGTGTATGAGCTCCCGATCAGCCCTGTCAGGGTTCTCGAAAGGGTTGGATCAGGCAGTAAGACAGCGTAGGATCTTCTGATTTTCAGGTCTTGCAAAGCAGAGCTTATCTGGACTCTTTTTAATTCATAACATTCGACAGGTTCTCCGACCTCTAAGGCACATGGGTTCAAATAGTGGATTTGCATTAAACCACCCAGACCTCACTTACGGAATCTCTTATGAAAAAGGATTAACAACAAAGTTTTCTTGTTTTTGCATTAAGTTTTTGACTCTAAATGGTTCTCTACGAATAGGTTCTATTTTTCGTACGAAAGGAAAATCACACGCAAGCTCATCGCCCACATATAATGGGCAAAGCCTCGAAAACGCCACGCTTTTTTCTGCATGCGGATCGAAACAACAGTGAGCTTAATGAGCGCGGTTGCTTCATTAAGTTGCCGTGCTTTGCAGGTGTTTCAAGCCCTTATAGGTAGACTACAAACGCAAAATATACTTATAAAGCCTTAATGCGTCCTGACGCCTTGCATGCAAACACTGTTTCAAGCCCTTATAGGTAGACTACAAACTGCTTTTGTTCTCGCCCTATTTAAGCTTTTGAGCCCATTCCGGGCCTCTTTTCCGGGAGGGCGGCGGTCGACCTTTATCAGAGAGATGCTGAGCGTGGGTCGACCGGAAAACTTCATGAACCACGGGGGCAAAAACAGATCGCTCCTAGGGCCAGAAGCGGGGGTCGACCGGAGCGTTTCATGAACCCCAATAAGTGCCAGAGCATTCAGCCGATCTTTACGATATTAACCTTTGCCTGAGTAAAGCTTAAAATTCCCCTTAAGTTAACCACCTTGTGATCCAGCCCCTGATATATTTCCTCATTCTCGTGATAGCCAGCATGATCTCTGGGATCCTTGGGGCCCTTGTAGGGCTTGGGGGTGGCACCTTCCTGGTTCCCATATACACGCTTTATCTTAGGATGCCGATAGCTTATGCAACTGGGGCAAGCCTGATATCGACAATAGCTACCTCAAGCGGGGCTGCGAGCGCCTACATTAAGGACAGGATAACAAACGTGAAGATAGGCATGGGATTGGAGATCGCTACTACGAGTGGCTCCATTGTAGGAGCCCTGACGGTAGCGTACATATATTCGCATCACTGGCAGTATATAGTGTACATAATATTCGGGCTGATGCTTCTTTCGCAGGTTTACATTCAGCTTACGAGGGCCAAGTACGAGCTTCCTAAGGAGATGAAGCCTGACTGGAGCACAAAGCTCTTCAAGCTCTACGGAAGCTACTACGACGTTGTTCTTGGCAAGGAGGTTAACTACTACGGAGTTAGGTGGTGGCTCGGAGAGACAATAATGTTCTTCGCCGGATTCATATCTGGCCTCCTTGGCATAGGCTCCGGAGCGCTTAAGGTGCTCGGGATGGACTGGGCAATGAACTTGCCAATGAAGGTTTCAACCACGACTAGCAACTTCATGATAGGAATAACTGCCGCAACTGGAAGCTCGATATACTGGATCTTCGGATACATACAGCCCTTCATAGCTGCAGGAACCGCAATAGGGGTCCTGATAGGAGCAATAATAGGGACGCGGATCCTTGTCAGGATAACTAACAGGAGCATCAGGTACGTCTTCTCTGCCATCCTGATATTCCTCGGAATTCAGATGATATTAAGAGGTCTTGGCTATGGATTTTAACGACGCAATAGCATATGCGCTGAGGGGAGGAGTTATCCTGAGCGCAGCCCTTCTTCTTCTTGGCCTAGCGCTCCTCGTGATAAACGGAAGGTCCGGACAGTACACCGTAAGCCAGATAGCCAGCACCGCATCGCTTGTAAACAGCTCGTACTTCAATGCCAGAGCTATAATAACTGGGGTTCAGACGATGAACCCTGTATCCATAATGTTACTTGGGCTAGTAGTGCTGATAGCGACCCCCATAGTCAGGGTAGTGCTCGGAATAGCCCAGTTCATGAAGGAGAAGGACTGGCTCTACACCACGATAACGCTTATAGTGTTCTTCAACCTGATATTTGCAATATTCATACTGCCTAGCATACTGCATCTTTAAAGACTTCACTCAACCGGCTGGGCAAGCTCCTCAAGTTCAGAAGATAGGAATGCCCTTATGTTCTCCTCAACCGTGTGTCCCTTTGGCCTGTAAATCCTGATGCCCATGTCCTTCAGCCTGTAGAATGCTCCCGGCCCGATTGTATATGTTATAACGGCCGTTGGCCTGAGGGATACAAGAAAGGCGAAGAAGCCTCCGTGCATGTGTCCATCATGGTGCTCTTGATGCTCATCGTGCTCTGATGCGTATGGGTTCTGAACGATTTTGAACGAAACGACTTGGTCGCCTTCTAGCTCAACGACCCCGAAGTACGGGGCCCTTCCAGGGTGACCTGTGACCCTGGAGCTCATGCCGCTGTTGTCCCTGAGGGGCATCACGATCCTCTGGATCATATGAAGGGTATGCGGCCGAGGTTTTTAAACTGTTTAATTCAGTACACAGACTCCACTATGTCGTAAAGAACAACGGGCGCCTGAAGCTGGATCCCCCTATACCTCAGGTAAGTCTCCTCGATAGCTCTCTTCATTTCCTGAAACTGTTTCCACTTGTCCTCCTCGCTCAGTTTCCCGAGCTCGGTGAGCATTGAGTAATAGGGGAGATCGGGGTATTCATGTAGCGGTGATATGAAAACCGTATCAAGCCTCTCAAGCTCAAGGCGCGAAACGAACCTTGCCGAATCCCTGACGTGCTGTTCCCAGTATTTTCTTCCCCCAGCGCCAGCAAGAAATATCAGCCCAACGTTTATCCCCGCCTTCTTGACCTCCGATATGAACGACAGCGCCTTTTCCGTACTCATGGGCTTGTTGAGGATCCTGAGCACATCCTCGTTGCCGCTTTCGATCCCGAAGTAAACCTTCGTTAGTCCAAGATTCCTGAGCTCCCTGAGATCCTCGACCCGAAGCCTCCTTGGCGTAATGAAGCCATCTATGAAGGAGTACATCGGAAGGTTGAACGATTCCCTTATAATCCTCATGTAGCTCCTAATTCTGTCCTGCTCAACAAGGAGCGCGTTTGCGTCGCCAAGAAAGATGCTCCTCCTTGACCTTATGGTGGGCCCGAAGTACTCGACAAGCCCTTTTATCTGGGCATAAAGCTCCTCGGGCTCAAGAACCCTGTACGCCATATCCCTGTAGAGGTGGCAGAAGGTGCACCTGTTCCAGGCACACCCAACGGTCACCTGTACGTATATCGGAAAGTACTGATCAGGCGGGACTATTGGCACTGGGCCGCTGTAAATCGACATGAGCTTTGCCGAGTCGCTCACTAGGAACTCCCAGCCCAGGGACTCGATGTTGTCCATGTAGGGTCTGAGCTCTCTCTCAGCCCTCCTGAGAAACGAGTAGGCCTCATCAACAACTATCCTTGCCTCATCCTCGCTCAGCCTCCGGGCAATCCTTACTGAGTCCCTGTAGCCTACCTCAACGAACACGTTCAGGAGGGACCTCCTGTAGGTTTTTCTCCCGTTGCTGTATATCAGGATCCTTCCAAGCCTGTCAACGACGAGAACCCTAACCCCATCGGTGATGCTTATGGTGCCATCCTCAACCCTGACTATCATTTTCTCATCACTCAATCACAGAAATGCTATATATCTGCAGCTCATTAACCTCACTTTAATAAAGGAAAAAATAATATTAATGATCAGCGTGGGGTCAGGATGTTGCAGGCTCTTTATTACGCGCTCAGCGCTCTGGCGTTCATAACAGGATCCTTTCTTATATCGTACGGCATAGACGTTTCTTTCGAGCTGGAGGAGCTGAGCCCGCTGCTGTACTTTATTTTTCCGTTCCTCACGTCATTTCCGGAGCTTGCAGTTGTGGCCCTTGGGATCGCTACAGGGAGGTCGGGGCCAGAGGTCTCCCTTGGAACGGCCCTCGGCGAGCCATTCGCAGTCCTGACCATAGGGGTAATGCTCTTCAAGCTATACCGGGGCGAAAGCATCACGGGGGATTCCGGGCTAGAGACCGCCCTCTACAGCTTCCTCATAATGGACATCCTGCTGCTGATATCCGTCTTTGTGAGGCTGGCCGCCTGCTCCCTCTTTGTAGCATTTGCAGTCTACGAGATCCTGGTCTTCAGGGAGTTCAGGAAAAAGACCTATTCGCCCCAGCGCTGGACCTTAGCGCTTTCTGTGGCTGGAGCCATTCTCGTTGTCGCGAGCGCAAGCGGCGTGGTCATGGGGATAATCTACATGTCTGAGGTGCTGAGCGTTCAGCCAGCCCTGGTCTCGTACTTCATAATACCGCTTATGAGCGCTCTGCCTGAAATACTGGCACCCTTCGTGCTCAGAAGGAGGGAAAAGAAGGAGAGGCTTGCGTCCCTCTTCTCCGAGCTGCCGATCGAGATGTCCCTCTATCCTGGAGCGGTCCTGCTCATCTCATCGCCCTCCTTACCCAAGGCCCTGCTCCTCGGGATCGCCGTCAGCGGCCTGCAGGGCGCCCTTGTGCTCCTTGAGCACAGGACACGGATAAGGGTGACCCTTTACTCCTCTGTTCTGCTTTACGTGCTGTACGCTCTGGCCGTCCTTTTCTGAACTCCTCCCCGCCCTGAAGTGGGCGAAACCCGTCCTCTGTCAGAAGCCAGCCTTCTTCATTGCATGGCTCAGGGCGGGTTCAATTTCATCATACTGCCAATACTACTTTAATATCCCGATAATTATATACGTTTCTGCAGGTATAAGGATATCCTATTGTTTGAAGATCCACGCCTGATCCTCATGATCGCTCCATGATCTCAGGGACGGTTACCTTAAGCTTCTCGGCTATCTCGTCAACTATCTCGTCGAGAACGGCGAGGTAGCTGGTCTTTCCACTCTCCACGTCGTCCATTTTGCTCTCGAGCTGGGAGGTGAGCTCCTCCCCAACGAGGTCCCCAAAGTTGTCTCTCAGGTACCTGTAGACGTTGATCCCGAGCTTGGTCGGTACGATCTTCTTCCTTTCGCTGATGAGGATCACGTACTTCCTGGTTATTATGGTCTTAACTATGGTCGAGTATGTGCTGGGCCTTCCTATTCCCTTTCTCTTCATTTCATCCACCAGGTCGCCCTCAGAGTAGAGCTCGACCCTCCTGTACTCGTAGAAGTTCTCGATCCTGACGGTGAACTGGCTCGCCTTCAGCTCCTCGTGGAGCTCCCTGAACGGAGGAGACACACGGGCAAATCCGTCCTTGACGTACCTGAGCGGGATCTCAAGCGGGTTAGGCTCAACCTCCACGTCCTTTCCGTCCTTCTCGGCGGATAGCTTTATGACCTGCTTAACCACAACGGCAGGTGGCATCTGGCTTGCTATGAACCTCCTGAATATCAGATCGTAGACAGCGTAGTGCCTCCAGGCCAGAGCTATCGGGGTGTAGATGAGGCCCTGCTGGATGTAGTTCTTGAGATCCTGTGAAGAAAGTGGCTTCGTAGGCCTTATCGCTTCATGGGCCCCTCCCTCTCCCCACTTCCTGGGATAGAAGTAGCTCTCATCGAGGCCCAGTATCTGGGTTATGTAGCTCTTAGCCACAGCCAGGCCCGCGTCGGAGACCCTTGTGCTGTCCGTTCTCGGATAGGTTATGAGGCCTGCCTCGAAGAGGTCCTGAAGCGTTCCGGCTATCTCGCTCGTCGACATCTTAAGGATGTTGGCAGCGTCCCTCAGGATCTCGCTCATGGTGTACGGGGGAGGCGGGTTTATCCTGTCCTCAACGATTTCGGAGCTCACGACCTTCACGAGGACCTCGTCGCCGATGGCAAACTTCACCTCCCCTGAGGGATGGAACCTGATCGACATCCCATTTATCCTTGAAGAGTAGGCCTTCACGAGGTTGCTCCTGTCCCTGTACTGATCGTACCTCTGTATTATCCAGCCGAGCACCGGCGTCTGTACCCTTCCGGCGCTGAGGTTCCTGTTTGGCCTGTCGCAGCCATGCTTCAGGTTCTCCTCGCAGTACTTCTTCCAGAACTCGTTCTGAAGCCTGCTAGAGAGCTCAAAGCCCAGCCACCTGTCGTCCAGCCTCCTCACCACCTGAGCCTTGACCAGGTTCTCGTTTATTGCCCTTGGCTCGCTAATCGCCTTCAGGAGCGCTGGCTTCGTGACCTCGTGAAATTCAACCCTCTTTATGTTGGAGTTGAACGGACGGAGAACGTTGTAGATGTCCCAGGATATCTTCTCGCCCTCTGTATCAGGGTCGGTTCCTATCATCACGAGGTCAACGGCGTAGGCCAGCTTCTCTATGGATCTTATCAGGGAAGTCTTGTCCCTCACGAACTTTGCGCCACAGACAGGGCAGACGTCTCCTGCGGTGGTGACCTGGTGGTTGTTCTCGCAGACCTTTATGCTGGCGTAATGGGGTATGTACTGCCTCCTCCCGTCCCTGACTATTTCAACTCCATGGTAGCCTATCCTGTCGAGGGTAAGGTCCATTATGTGTCCCGCAGTGTACGCTATGTTCAGGAGGTTTCCGCTGACTACCGTTTCAAAGACTACGATGCCCTCCCTTATCGTTATCGCTGGCCTCGAGAAGAAGTTGGCTATCGTCTTTGCCTTGTGCGGCGACTCCACTATGAGGAGCATGGATGAGAACTTGGAGGTCTGCTCAGAGGTTCCGGCCTGTTCCTCGATGACTACCTCCTTTCTGTCGCTGTCTATCCTCCTAAGTATCTCCTTTATGTCGACCTCCTCGGGCCTCCTCCACTCTATCCCGAAGGTTATTGATGTGAGCTTCCTGAATATCGCGAAGAGGTTGTCGTCGTCAACGAAGAGGATGCTGAGCCCGAGTGTGTTGCCCCAGGACCTCATCCTTGAGGTCCTTCCGCTGGCCTGTATGTATGTTATCATGTCTGGAACGAGTATGCTGTTGTCCTTCACCACAGCACCAATGCTCGTGCTCAGCTTCTGGAGGAAGACCGTGTCCTTCAGGGCCTCGTTCACGACGTTGTAAGCTGACATTATGTACTGGTCCTCTATCTCGCCCTCCCTGACCTTCTTTGCGAGGACCTGTAGGGCAGCGGGGCTCAGCCTAGTTATCTTTCTTCTTATTATCGAGGCAAGCCTGTTAACGTCGGGCCTGTTCACGTAAAGGGCGTAGGCCGTTAGGATTCTGGTCATGAGAACTGGATGCATCTTCTCCCCAATCCTGAACCTGAACCTTGGTATCCCCACGAATATGGCGTACCTGATCTTCTCGGGGATGTCTATTCCCCTTACGAGGGTTCCGTAGTGGGTTGCAACGCCTATCAGCACGGAGTACTTACCATTCCTGAACTCGTCCAGGACCCTTACGTTCCTCCCGCTGACAACGGCGCTCCTGATGCCGGCCTCGTTTAGCCTCGCGCTCAGCTCCTCGGCGTACTCGCTCCCGAGATCCGTGGTGACAAATATGAGGCCCCCATCGCCGAGCTCGCTCACCTTCCTCTTGATCTCCTGGACCACGTCCTTGGGCATCTCCTCGTAGAGGTCCACGACGTTTCTCGGATAGGAGCCAGGGGCGCCGGGCCTGAAGCCCATCAGCACCAGGAACAGAGGGCTTGACCTGGTTATGGTTCCCGAGGAGAATATCATTATCCTCTTCATGGCCCTCCTCCTAAGCTCGTAGACCTTCTCGAGGTCTATCCTCCTCTCCGTCGCTATGGTCTCGCGAGCCCTTTCGATCTCCTCATCGGTGAACCCAGCGAGCCTGAGGACCAGCCTGATGCTCTTGTTCGACTTGAGGGCAGCGTCGACGTCGTCAACGAAGACGAACCTGAAGTCCACGGAAGATACCTCATCGAAGTGCATAAAGAGATACTTGGAAGTTATTATCGCCACGTCCGCCTCCGCCAGCCCAACGTCCCTGGATCCGTAGGTGTAGACCTTTGGCTCCAGCCCTACCCTCCTGGCATATTCGATGATCCTCTGGGCTGACTGCGCCGCCAGTGTCCTCGTGGGGACTATTATGAGGGATTTCATGCCCTTCCTGAGCATGTAAAGCGATACGACAAGCCCGAACGTCGTCTTTCCAGCCCCGGGAGGCGAGGTTATAGCGAAGTTCTCCCTCCTGAAGAGCCTTATTGCCCAGAGCCTCTGGGCCCCCGATATCCTGGCCCCCACGCATTTCCTGAAGAACTCGGAGAAGCTCTTAAGCTCCTTTATCACCTCATACTCGTCCTTAAGTAGGTTGAGCGTCCCAAGCCTGTGCATCTCCTCCAGCATGCTTTCGTACGTATATTCCCCATCCTTAGGGAGACACTTCCTGCAGACGAGCCCCCTTCTTAGCCTCTCCGTCTCTATGGGCCCACCGCAGTTCGGGCATGATGCGTCAAACACAGCCTTTAGGCTCTCCTCATGTAATTGCACGATATTATTTCTTAACGGTTCTATTATAAACTTTAAGCTTCCCTAGTACGTGAGCCTCTTCATAAGAACCCTGTGGGCATGCCTCAGGACAAAGCCCTCTGATCCTGACATGGCCGCCGTTCTGAGCGCTTCAAGAGCCATCCTTACCCCCCTGATCTCATCCTCCTCGGTGACCTTGAACTCTATCTGCTTCTCCTCGCCGTAGTATGGGGATACGATAAGAAGGATGCTGCCAAATGAGATCCTGACCCCCGAGCCCCTGAGCCTCCTCGAGTACAGCTCGCTGAGCAGGGCCATTACTGAGGACTCCATTGAGGTGGCCAAGGCTCCCATGTCCTCGTAGGATCTTCCTCTGGCCTCTATGACCCATGGTATTGATGACCTCCTCTCGGGATCCTCATCCGCATAGAGAGTGTCCTTGGTTATGCCCGGACCAAACCAAACCCTGTCCTCCATCCTCAGCCTGCCAACCGCCTCGGCGATATACAGAAGGGCCATAATGTCGGACCTTGCAGGCCACTCCAGCGGCGCTATCTTGGATGAGGCGCCCTCGTTTCTCACGATGCCCGTCTCAGCTACGTAGTCGCCGGGCCTTACAGCGCTTGACCAGCTGCCTGCTGTCCCTACCCTTATGCTGAAGACCCTCTTCGAGATGCTGTAGTTCACGTTTGCGAGGTACTCGGTGTACGCTATTTCAGCTGAGCCAGGGCCCATGCCAGTGCAGAACAGGGTTACCGGGGTGCTGTAGTACTTGCCTTTGTATACGTAAAGCCCCCTGTTCCTGCTGACCACCTCGACGTTTCTGAGCAGTGAGGACGCCCCCTCGATCCTCTCCGGGCTTCCTGCGTTAATCGAGTAGGGGCTGAGCGAGCCCTCCCTGGCCTTTATGTGATATGAAAGTCCCTGCGAATCCCTGAACACCCCCTCGAACAGGCTCATGCCCATACTAATCGCTCTAAGCGTTTAACGTTTGCGCTCCGCTCCTGGCCTTGGAGACGAGCTCCCTTACCTTCCTCTCCACCTCGTCCTCGACGCCCATCACCTCCTTCAGGATCTCCCTCTCGTTCATGGTCAGGACCTCCCTGTCCTTCATGATGACCCTTCCGTCAACTAGCACGTGTGCCACGTCCCTGCCAGAGGCATAGAATGGCAGGGACACCGGATCATGCAGGGGCAATACTGATGGGCCGGGCCTGATCGCTATTATGTCCGCGTTGTAGCCCACGGCTATCCTTCCCGATCCCTCCTCCCTGAGCGCCCTGAAGCCGTTCACTGTGGCCATCTTCATGAGGTCATAGAGCCCAACCTCAGAGTAGTAGTGATATGGCGTCGCATGGTATCCATTGAGCGCCGAGTAAGCGGCCCTGAGCTCCGCAAGTAGATCAAGGGACGAGTTTGCTCCTCCGTCGCTTCCAATGGCGACGTTTATTCCCCTTCTGATCATCTGAGGTATCTTCGCGAAGTTCATGTAGGCGTAGTTGACTGCTGGGCAGTGCACCACGCTGGAGCCTCCGGATGCTATGTGATCAACTTCTGAGTCGCTGAGAAACGCGGCGTGGGCAAGCACTAGGTCCCTCGTCAAGTACTTCATTATTTTGAGATATTCGACGGGCCTGACACCCCATCTCTCCATCGCGTGCTCTATTTCCGAGTGCTCCTCGGATATGTGCATGGTCACCGGAATCCCCTTTTCCCTTGACGCCTCAAATACAGCCCTTATCAGCCTCTCGCTTGAGATCATTATCTGTCTGATGGAGAGCCACCCCCTGACCCTTCCCCTGTACCTCTCGGCCAGCCTTACCCCATCCTTTTCATCGTGAACGTATCCCTCCACCTTATCGGAGGTTGAGTACGTCACTGCCCCCTTTATCCCCGCTGAGAGCGCCGCCTCGGCAAGGAGGTCGGGCCTTGGGCCTCCGGCGTCGAGGAACATCACCACGCCGTTCTTTATCATGTTCAGCACCGTCAGCTTCGCGCTCAGAGCAGCCTCCTTCTCGGTGAGAGACATCTCGAAGGGTATGAGGAGCCTGAGCCAGAGGGGATGAACGTTGTAGACATTATCCACGATGCCCCTCAGGAGTATCTGGAAGGCGTGGGTGTGGGCATCAACAAGGCCGGGCAGCAGTATAAGATCCTCGTCGAAGACCTCCTTGGCGTCGTACCTGAGGTCGCTGCCCATTGCGTATATCTTCCCGTCCTTTATCGCAACCTGACCTCTGCAGAAAGGCCTTGAGTCTACCATGGTAATGCACGTTGCGCTCCTGAAGAGCACGTCCACCTCCTCCATGAACCATAGTTAGCCTGTCGACGTAAAAAGCCTTTCACGTGCAAAAGGTTTTATACTGAAAAAGTCTCGCTAATTGTGATGGGTTTAAAGGAGCTCGAGGAAAAGGTCTTCAGAAGCTTTCGTTTTTACACCTCCTTCTCTCGCTATTCGAGCCTGAGCGGCATGGACGTCTACATGATGTCGAGGAACGTCTTCGTCCTTGACGCTGAGGAGGGAAGGGAGATCGCGTGCTACCCGAACGTCTTCGGAAGCAGGTTTGAGGAGCTCAACCTCTCGCTCGCGAGGAAGTTCGTTGAGTTTCTCGAAAAGGAGGGGGTCCTCAGCGAAAGGATACTGATGCAGCACGTCCTTAGGGCTTCTTTGGGTTACAGGGTCTATGATGCTCTGAGGGAAAAGGGCGTTAGCTTCGTGAGCTCCTGGGCAAGGCCGCTCTACAGGTACGTCTCTTTCAGGATGCACACCCAGAGGGAGCTCGTGATGACGTACGACGAGCCGAAGGTGCTGCCCCCGGGGGATTACGTGGTCCTCAAGCCCGACACAGAGGCCACCGGCAACACTTCACTGTTTGTGCTCGACAGCCTGTTCAGGAAGTGCGCCCAGTCGGGCTGCAGGATAAGGAAGGTTATCTTCTACGGCTTCATATCTGGGAAAGCTATAGACGTCCTCGAGAGGTATCTAAACGAGAGGAACGCCGAGGGCGTCTACTACGCCCTCGAGAACGTCACGGCCCTAGCTGACAACGGATATGACATGCCTCTTTACGGGCTTGACGAGTCCAGGTATCAGAAGGATGGGACAAAGGTGAGGCTTGCCGCAACGGCGCCCGAGGAGGTCATCAGAGGGATGCTCGGATGCTATTACCCGGGGATGGATCAGCCGGGTGACTGGTCAGAGAGGCAGGTGAGGCTCTTCGATGGCAGGGAGTGGAAGGACGTTGACCTGAGGGTGCACGCAGAGAGGAGCCTTAGCCTCCTGGATAGGCTGAGGGAGATAAGCTATACGGAGGAGTGGTATGACGAGCTACATGATGAAATCTACAGAAAAATAAGGGTCGAGCTGGCCAAGTTTTTAGGTGTGGCTTAGGATCAGGATCGCTATCACTATTCCGTAGATTGCTATCGCCTCTCCCAGCGCAACCATGATCAGAGAGAATGATCTTACCTCCGGTCTCTCCGGGTGCTCGGCCACCGCGGCGGTGGCGGCGGCTCCCGCTCCACCTATTGCTATGCCAGCGCCGAACGCTGCCAGACCGAAGGCTATTCCGGCTCCTAGCGTGCTGAAGGATATTGACTGAAACGCGAGCAGAAGCAGTGGCAGCATCAACCTCTCTCACCCATTATTTGTCTCCCCCCGCTTTAAGCTTTTTTATGAGATCATCCTTCAGCTTTTCGTACTCATCGCTCAGGGACTTCTTCATCTCCTCGTGCTTCCTCTTTATTTCCTCCTCTATTCTCTCAAACTCTTCCACTCGCCCTCACCAGCTTATCCCTGACCTTCTTTATCCTGTTCAGCTCCTCCCTGTCCCTCTCCTCAAGTATGAGCGAAATCGTTCTTATCCTTTCCTCAGACTCGGGGATGACGACCTTCTCCAGAGCGTTTATAAGCCTGTCAGTGTCCCTAAGGTCCTTTATGAGCTTAAGCACGAATGACTTCTGCCAGGAGGCCTCGATGAGGCTCGACACGAGCTCTGAGCCCTTCTCAAAGAGCTCCATGAGCGCCCATGAGTTAGGAGTCGAGGTCCTCTGGCTTACCTTGACAGGAACCCAGTAATGGACGTCCATGTATCTTTCGCTTTTCAGGTCGAGCTCAAGCGTCCCCTCCATAAGCCTCGAGATGTGTTCCAGCTCGGGCTCGCTGTACTCAAGCGCAACGAGGGAGAAGGCGTAGTAGGCCTCGCCAAGGTCATCGAGCATCTTTGAAACCGACCTCGTAACCTGCGGACCCACCTCGGATATCCTCTGAATTATAACGTCCTTTTTGGTTGATAGTATCTTGTCCACGTCTTTCGTTGCCTGAAGCTCCCTCTTTCTCCTTAGAAGCTCAGACTTTGATATTACGTTTCTGAACGACACTCTCGTACACCCTCCTGCTCTTCTCCGTTATGTTCGTCCACTCCCTCTCGGGCAGTATTGACAGGACCTCCCACGCTAGGTTTAGAGTCGTCTCTATGTCCCTGTTTTCGTACGGGTCCTGGTTCATGAACCTTCTCTCAAAGGCGTCGGCGAACTCCAGGTACTTCTTAGAAGACTCGGGAATTCCCTCCTCTCCAACTATCTCAGCGAGGGACCTGACGTCCATCGCCTTTGAGTAGGAGTTGTAAAGCTGATCGCTGAGCTCCTTGTGGTCGGCCCTAGTCTTTCCCTCGCCTACGCCGTCCTTCATAAGCCTGCTCAGGCTCATGAGCACGTTGACCGGCGGATAGATCCCCTTGTGGTACAGCTCCTTGCTGAGAACTATCTGTCCCTCGGTGATGTACGCGGTAAGGTCGGGTATTGGATGGGTTATGTCGTCCGCCGGCATGGAGAGTATTGGAAGCTGCGTGAGGCTTCCCTTTCTTCCCACCACTCTTCCCGACCTCTCGAATATAGTTGCAAGGTCTGTGTAGAGGTACCCAGGATATCCCCTTCTGCTCGGGACCTCCTCCCTCATCATGCTGATCTCCCTCAGCGCTTCACCATAGTTGGTCATGTCCGTGAGTATTGCGAGCACGTGGTATCCCTCCTCAAAGGCCAGATACTCGGCGGCGGTGAGGGCCACCCTTGGCGTCACTATCCTCTCAACTGCTGGATCCTCCGCGAGGTTGAGGAAGAGGACGCTTCTCTTGAGAGCACCGGACTCCTCCAGCTCCTTCCTGAAGAACATTGCCGTGTCCGCCGGGACGCCTATTGCGGCAAACACGACAGCGAACTCCTCGCCCCTTGCTATGGTTGCCTGCCTTGCTATCTGGGCAGCCAGCATGTCGTGGGGGAGGCCGGAGCCCGAGAATATGGGCAGCTTCTGCCCCCTGACCATGCTGAGCATCCCGTCTATTACGGAGATGCCGGTCTGGATGAACTCGTCAGGGTACTCCCTCTTGTATGGGTTGAGTATCTTGCCGTTTATGTCGAGCTCAGCGACGCCAACAGGCTCCGGCATGCCGTCTATGGGCCTGCCGAGCCCGTCGAAGACCCTTCCCAGCAGCTCCGTAGAAACTGAGAGCTCAAGGGGCCTTCCGAGGAACCTGACCTTGACGCCCTTGGGCGAGATCCCCTGCGTCCCCTCGAAGACCTCCACAACGGCTATCTCCTCGCTGACCAGGAGGGACCTGCCCAGCCTCCTCTCTCCGTTCTCGAGCTCTATCTCGACCAGCTCCTCGTACCCCAGCTTCCCGTTCGTCCTTATCACCATGAGCGAGCCCCTGATGCTCTGAACGCTGCTAAATGTTATGCTGCCGCTCAAAACTCCATCACCTTCTTCATAAGATCCTCGAAATCATCACGGCTCTTCACGTTGAACCTGGCCCTGACCACGTCGAGGTAAAGCTGGCTTGATATTATCTCGTCCGTGGTCTTTCCCTGTCTGAGCTTCTCCATAGCCCTGTCGTAGAAGGCCAGTATGAGCTTCAGGAGATAGTACTGTATCTCCGGAGAGCTGTACCTGTCAACCTCATGGTAAGCGCTCTGCTTGAGGAAGCCCTCCCTGAGCATCCCGGCTATCTGCAGTAGGAGCTTCTCGTCCTCGGGCAGGACGTCCGGGCCGAGGAGCCTCACTATATTCCTCAGCCCCTCCTCCTTGAAGAGTATGTCAAGCGCCCTTCTCCTGAGCTCGGGAAACTCCTGGGAAACCTTGCTGGACCACCAGCTAAGCAGCATGTCGGCGTAGGAAGAGTAGCTTGAGATCCAGTTGACGGCGGGATAATGCCTTGAGTAAGCGAGGTTCGGATCAAGAAGCCAGAACGCCTTGACGTACCTCAGCGTGTGGGTTGTAACGGGCTCCGTGAAGTCCCCTCCTGGCGGCGACACGGCGCCTATTATCGAAACGCTTCCTGGGTCGCCGGCAAGGGTCTCAACGTACCCGGCCCTCTCGTAGAAGGCCGCTATTCTTGAAGCAAGGTAGCTCGGATAGCCCTCCTCGGCAGGTATCTCCTCCAGCCTGCCGCTGATCTCCCTCAGCGCCTCAGCCCACCTGCTAGTTGAGTCAGCAAGCATCAGGGCGTCGTATCCCATGTCCCTGTAGTACTCGGCCAGGGTAACCCCAACGTATATGCTGGCCTCCCTTGCCGCAACTGGCATGTTGCTGGTGTTTGCGATCATTATGGACTTCTGCATTATGGGCTTCCCGCTGATGGGATCGTTCAGCTTTGGGAAGGTCTTGAGAAGCTCGACCATCTCGTTGCCCCTCTCACCACATCCAACGTATATCACCACCCTCGAGTTTGCCCATGATGCTATCTGGTGTAGCAGGACAGTCTTCCCGGTCCCAAAGCCTCCCGGAACCGCCGCTGAGCCTCCCTTTGCAAGCGGAAAGAACGAATCTATGATCCTCTGTCCGGTTATCAGGGGCTCCGTCGCAGGGAACCTCCTTCTGAACGGCCTGGGCACCCTCACGGGCCACCTCTGGATCATTGTCAGCTGCCTCTTAGCACCATTCTGAACCTCAGCTATCGGATCGGTCGGCCTGTAGTCTCCTTCAGGAGCCACGTCGCTCAGGACACCCGATACGTCAGGAGGAACAAGCACGTAGTGCCTTATCAGCTCAGTTTCCTCAACGTAGCCCAGCTTCTCCCCACCGCTCACCCTGATGCCAGGCTTTGCCATGGGGACGAAGTGCCATTTCCTGTTCATGTCAACTGGATCAGCCGTGTATCCGCGAGTTATCGTGTACCCCTCGATGCTGCTTAGCGGCCTCTGTAGGCCATCGTATATGTTTCCGATTATCCCTGGGCCCAGGACCACTGAGAGCGGCGAGCCAAGACCCTCAACAGGCTCACCTGGCCTCAGGCCAGTGGTGAACTCGTACACCTGTATGTAGGCGTTATCGCCCTCTACCCTAACGACCTCCCCTATAAGCCCTAGCTCCCCTACCCTGGCCATTTCGTTCATCTGAATTCCCGAGACGCCCGTGGCCTTGACTACCGTTCCCCTGACCTCGGTTATCCTGCCCTTCACGCCCAACTCTTCCTCACCTCGCCTATTATCACCCTCTTGATTTCCTTCTTCATGTCCAGGACCATCTTGTCGATGTCGTACACAACGGTCTCCTCTCCAGAGACCACCATAAAGCCCCTGCCGAAATCCGCCTGCCCCTTCATCCTGAACCCGACCTCACCCTGAAGGCCCCTGATGAGCTCGACGTCCAGCCTGCCAGCGTAGACCTCGGCGGAGCCGCCAAGAGACCTCAGGGCTCCTGTCAGCAGGCCCCTTATTATTCTAGGATACTCGTCGCTCCTGACCAGCTCTTCGTACGCCTCGGATATTAGCTTCTCCAGCAGATCGTCCTCCCTTACGCTCAGGAGCCTCTTGCCGTCAAGCTCCCTCTGGGACGTTCTGACCGTTCTCTCCTTGTCTATGGACCTCTTCGCATCATCCTCTATCCTTCTGCCCTCCTCCTCGGCGGCCCTCATCTCCTCCTCAACTATCCTTATGGACTCAGCCAGCGCTGATTCCAGGAGGCTCAGGGCCTGGGACTTTTCCTTTTCGATTACAGCCTTTATGCTCTCCAATTCAGAACACCTTCATGACCCTCGTTATTTCCCTCTCAACGGCCTCCGCCGTTTCCTTGACCTCATACGGCGGATCCAGAAGCATGATTGGTGCCTCCCACTCCATCGAAAGCTCGTCTATGTACCTCTCAAGGCCAAACGCGATCGATCTGTCGACCACGACTATCGCGTACCTGTTGCGGGCCTCCTCCAGCTTCCTTGTCAGCTGCTCCCTGCTCTCCACCTCCTGGCCTACAAATCCAAGTAGCCTGAAGAACGTTGTAAATCTTTTAGAACCTATAGCCAAACCTTTCAACCTACTTGTTATATATTGCTAACATCGATTTTTATTTTTTGCTGGTTAAAATGTAAAGGCTATTTTTAAATGAAAATCCAATTTTAAAAATTTAGCGCGCATATTGATTAAATATTTTGCTAATGTTTCATCCTGCGCCACTGAGAGTATAATTAATATAATATGATAATTTGCGCATCTCAGCAGCGAACGCCCCTAGCGATCTTCATCTTTATGAATTTTTAAACCCCGTAATAAAATCCGCCCCCTTGAGCTCAGCTTGAGGCCAAAACTAATTATATTACGCCTGCGCAAAGCCTATGTAATGAAGCCTCTTAGGCGAGGCCTGGTCATAGTCTACTATGGGGATGGGAAGGGAAAGACAACGGCAGCTCTGGGCATGATATTGAGGGCTGTCGGACACGGGTACAGGGCCGCATACATACAGTTCATCAAGAGCTCCGTGAGCGGGGAGACCAAGTTCCTGTCCAAGCAGCCTGAGGTTCTGGTGTACACCGGTGGCTCTGGATTCGTCGGAATCATGGGCGACAGGAAGGACATTGAGGAGCACAGAAGAAGGGCAAGGGAAACACTTGAATTCGCGGAGAGGATAATGAAGGAGGGCCTTCACTACGTCGTTGTGCTTGATGAAATAAACTGCGCTGTCAGCCTTGGGCTGCTCGATGAGGACTCAGTTGTAAGGGCTGTAAACTCAAGAAAAGAAAACGTAAACGTCGTGTTAACAGGGTGTACGGCCTCTGAGAAGATCCTCGAGATGGCTGACATAGCTACCCACATGGTAAAAGTAAAGCACATCTACGATCAGGGATATCTGGCCAAGATAGGGGTGGACTTTTAGTCGATCAGCGCAGGAGGTTGACTACGTAAGCACCGCTGTAGTTTCCAAAAAGGCTCGCATCTGCTCCCCCGTGAACCCTTCTTCTGACGGCGACAAAGGGGCCGTCCTCCCAGTTGTTAATGAGCGATCCCCTTAATTGAGCTGCCCTCCTCTCGGACTCTGATCTCAGCCATCCTTCATCAGAAACGGGCGCTCTCCTGTCGGGTGGACCGAAGATGATCTCGTAGGCACGAACCAGCCTCATCAGCTCCTCCCTGTTGTTTGAGTAAACTATCGATACTTCACTGGCTGTTCCTGCCAGACAGGCTGGCGAGTACATGAAAATTGCTTCTCCCCTGGGCGATTTGTCCGAGGAATAGGTCACGTCCACCAGCGATGAGGGCCCTGGCGGGCTGAGCGTCCTGAGAAGAACACCGAACCTGTTTGGGCTCTGGGCAAAAGCTGGAAGCCTTCCATCGTAGCCCTCCTGGGAAAGCCTGTAGGGCCTCATTAGCAGGCTCCAGGCTATCATGTCCCAGGATCTCCCTATTGGCTCAATCAGCGCTATGGCCCTGCTCCTCAGAGAGTGAAGCCATGCGATGAACACCTGCTTTCTGCTCCCCAGGACAAATGCATGATCAACGCCGAGACGATCCCTGATGCGCTCAACCTCCATAAGCTTCACGGACGTTCTGCATCTGATTCTCTCTATACTGAAGTCCCCGCCCCTCAGCTCAAGCCCCTGTGCCCTGAGAGAGTCCAGAAGCAGCAGGTTTATGAGCGCGTGTTCCTCCCTGGAAGGCCTCAGCACGCTGAGCATCTCGAGCTCCCTCTCGTAGTCCTCCAGCCCCAGGCCTGAGCTCCTCTTTATGTTTGCTATCCTTTTCGATACATCCCTTCTCTCCCTCATTATCTGGACTGCCTTCCTCAGGAGATCCAGCGCCCTTTCCCTTTCCCTCTGGAGCTCATCGCTCATTTATGAAGCCCCCTCTCAGAGCCATGTCGGCAAGAACGAAGTACGTTAGGGCCTCAGCTATCGGGACTGCCCTCGGAACTACGCATGCATCGTGCATCCCCCTGAGCTGTAGGGTTCCCTCGCGCATCTCCTTCACGTTAACGGTCCTCTGGGGTCTGTATATTGAGGAAACCGGCTTGAACGCTATAGTGGCGATCAGCGGCATCCCGTTCGTCATTCCGCCGAGCACTCCGCCGGCGTTGTTAGTAAGGGTCTCTATCCTGCCCTCCCTTATCACGTACTGGTCGTTGTTCTCCGAGCCCCTCACTCTGGAGGCCCTGAAGCCGAGCCCGAACTCAACGCCCTTAACCGCGGGGATTGAGAAGTAGGCCTTTGAGAGCTCCGAGTCAATAGACGAGAAGACCGGCTGACCGAGTCCGACCGGAAGCCTTCCTGTGATGATCCTGACGGTCCCGCCTAGGCTGTCGCCCTCCTTCCTCGCCCTCTCTATTTCATCCCTCATCATTGAATCGTGCTGTGGGGAAGGGCACCTTGTCTCGAACTCATATCTCCTCCTTGCGCTATCAAGATCGAGATCTGGACACTCCACTGTTCCTATGCTCTTCGTGTAGCCCACGACCTCCACGTTAAGGGGCCTCAGGATCTCCTCGGCTACAGCTCCCGCTATAACGAAGCCCACGGTGATCCTCGCGGAGAATCTTCCGCCTCCGCGCGGATCGTTGAAGCCCCTGTACTTAACGTACGCAGGGTAGTCGGCGTGGCCCGGCCTCACCCATCCCTCCTCAGCAAACTGATAGAACTCATCAGCCGCCCCCCTGTTCCTGACTATGGCAACCAGCGGAGCGCCAGTGGCCCTCCCCCTGTAGACCCCGGATATTATCTCCACCTTATCCTCCTCCTTCCTCTTAGTTGAGGCAACAGATGCGCTGGGCCTCCTCCTCTCAAGCCACTGGTTTATCCTGCTTTCATCTATAGGAGTGCCTGGAGGTATGCCCTCTATCAGCACGCCAACTGCGGGGCCATGGCTCTCCCCGAAGCTAACCATCACCAGAGACCTTCCAAGCGCGTTATCGCTCAACGACCCTCACCTCTGCCCCGTTTCTGACGAGGTCGGTAAAAAACGTTGGGTAGGACTTCTTCACGGCCTCATAGCCGGATATCTCGCACTCGACGCCGAGAGATGCGCAGAGGGCAGAAAGCGCCATAACGACCCTGTGGTCGTTCCAGCCGCTGAGCTTTGCCCTTTTCTCCAGCCTGGACGGCGGCATAACCTCAAAGCTCCCGCCCTCATACCTAGTCCTGCAGCCGAGCTTTGCAAGCTCCGCGCTCATGGCCGCTATCCTGTCGCTCTCCTTCAGCCTCACGTGCTCAATCCCGCTTATGAGAACTGGGATCCTGCAGCCCAAAGCCGATACTGGGGGAAAGAGATCGGGGGAGTTTCTCAGGTTAACGCTCAGCGATTTAGCCGAGATCGTTCCGGAGACGCTCATACCGGAGCCATCAAACACGGCCCTCACGCCAAGCCCTTCCAGCATTCTGAGAATCTCCTCAAGATCGGCCTGCAGGGGCTCCCTCCTCAACCCGTGAACGTGAACGTCCCTACCGCTAAGCAGGCCCATGATCACGAAGAACGAGGCCGACGAGGCATCAGCCGGAACCTCGAATGATGCGGGCCTGTACGATGATGGTTCAACAACAAACTCGTCACCGCCCTCTTGGACTTCAACCCCAAAGGCCCTCATGACGTAAACGGTCATCCTGACGTAGTGCTCCGAGACCCTGTTTTTCCAGGTTATTGTCGTTGTGGACCTGTTGTATGGTGATACAAGCAGGAGGGAGCTGACGTACTGCGAGGACTCCGCCTCCTCTATCCTGGTCCTTCCACCCTTCATCCTTTCGCCCTTAACTATTACAGGGGGAAGATTTCCCCTGGCCGCCAGAGCCCATCCTCCGAGATCGTTTATGGCCCTTACGAGGGGTCCAACAGGCCTCCTGAGCAGCCCAGCGCTGCCAGATATAACAGTGTATCCGTCCTCAGCAATGGTGGCGTATGAGGTAAGGAGCCTCAGGCTCGTGCCTGAGCCCCTCACGTCTATCACTCCGTCCGGCACCTTCGGCTCTGAGCCCTTAACGTGTCCCCGCGACACTTCAATGCCCATCCTCCTGAGGGCCCTTATCATGACGAGCACGTCCTCTGGCAGGGGCTCCCAGTACCTCACCGTGCTGTCCCCTCGGGCCAGCGACGCGGCTATCAGGGCCCTCTGTGCGTAGCTCTTGCTCACAGGAGGCGATGCCACCAGCCTGTCGGCAAGCCGGGACCTAAGGATGATGAACGACCTCAGAGAACGGTCACCTCGTAGGGCTGGTTTGCGGGAGATGTGGTGAGGTTCTTCATGCCCTCGAACGTCCTTGCCCCATCCTCGTAGATGACGAAGTAGGCCGGGCCGTTCCCGGATATTCCCGATATGAGCCCCTCCTCGGAGAACCTTAGAAACGGATCCGCGCTGTAGCCGTTTGCCGCTGCCACTATTAGCGAGTTGGTGAGGCTGGCAAGCATCAGCCTCCCGCTCTCGAACATGGACTTTGCCAGAAGCCCCAGTTCCCTGAACGCCTCAAGCTTTTCCCTTTCGACCCTCTTTCTCGAGCCCTCGTAGTACCCAATGGTCACCTTCCAGCTCTCGGGGGCAGAGATCCTGCTGATCAGCCTTCCATTTGAGTTGTCGGTGAGCACTATTCCTCCGAGAACTGAGGCATAAGCGTCGTCGTAGGCCCCAGTGTACGACAGACCGAGGGCCCTGCTAACCTTGGCTGAGATCCTGACGGCCCTGAATGGGTCCTCCTCCCCCTTAAGCCTGAGCGCGGCAAGGGCGATTGCCGACGTGTAGGCGCTTGAGCTCTTTAGGCCCACTCCGACAGGAACCTCGGATCTGACCTTAACCGAGTACCTGCCCTCAAGGCCAACATCCCTTATGATCTCCTTAGCCACTTCGTCGCAGTCCCAGTCTTTCGAGCGCTCCAGCTCCACCGTCAGGGGCAGCCTGACTGCCATGGCAGAGCCATAGCCGCTTATGAGGGCGTTCAGGAAGCCTATTCCTCCCCAGACCCTAGCTCTGACCCTCATAAAGCGCCGACCTCATTCTCTCCCTCTCAACTTTAAACCCCTTCCATATCTCTATTGAAAGGGCAGCCTGCTCTATCAGGACGTCTATGCCAGATATGTAGCTGCTTCCAGCTATCCTTGATAGGCTCGTTCCCTCAAGCCTGTACGCCAGGTCCAGGACGGTCCTGAACCTTGCTCCTCTGTAGAACCTTATGAGCTCGGCGTCGTCCTCGTACATGCCCAGAGGAGTCGCGTTTATGAAGACGTCGGCGTCCTCGGGGGCTGTAACCACCCTTGAGCGCGCCCCCCATCGCTCTATCTGGTTACTGAGGGAGATGGCCCTGCTCTGGGTCCTGTTGTAGATCAGGATCTCGCTGCACCCAAGCTTTACCATTGCGTATGCTGAGGCCCTAGCCGCCCCGCCGGCCCCGAAGATCAGGGCCCTGTCGCATCTGAGGCCCTTCATTAGGTTCACTATCGCCAGGTAGTCCGTGTTGTACCCAACTCCTTTTCCACCCTCCGTCCTGACAACGTTGACGGCTCCTATACTTCTCGCATCCTCAGATATCCTGCTAAGATGAAGCATGACGACCACCTTGTAGGGTATCGTTACGTTGAAGCCATCGACCAGCGCCAGAAGCCCATCTACTGCCCTGTGAAACCTTTCAGGAGGGACCTCAAAAGGCACGTAAAGATCCCCAAAATCCCTCAGTACCGCGCTGTTTATTCTGTATGAAAGGGAGTGCCTGAGGGGGAAGCCGACTACGCCAAAGAGGGCCAATTCTTCA
This sequence comes from Nitrososphaeria archaeon, assembly GCA_049976505.1. Lineage (GTDB taxonomy): Archaea > Thermoproteota > Nitrososphaeria > Conexivisphaerales > UBA164 > CAYFFZ01. The sequence goes on from JBMFIC010000004.1 coordinate 88,624, forward strand.
GAAACTCGGCGAACTCATACGCTTCGCTTTCCTCGGGCATCCCCTCCACTACCCTTTCGTTCTTCAGATGGGAGTACATCAGGGGGGCGCCGAGGACCACGGAGAGGTACCTCGTGAAGCTCCATTTGTCGCCCACGGAGAAGGCTATGAGCTTGCCCTTCTCAACGCTCGAGTAGAGCGAGAGGACCATGAGAGCCTCGGACATGGTGCTGGGGCTGTTGACCACCTTTAGGTACTTTGCCTTGTCCCTGTTCTCTGAAATGAACGACGTAAGGTCCTGGGGCGTTGCCTTGGTGAATATAAAGTGCGATGATATTATCAGGTTGAGACCGCTCACGTCGGCGGTCCCTGATATCTTCTTCAGGGTCTCCGCCTCGATGTCGAAGAGGTACGGCTTCATGTCCTTCATAAGCTCCACGAGCTGGATCACGTTTGTGAGCCTGTAGTCCTTGCTCATTCCCCCCTCCGATGGGCTCCTGTAGGTGATTATGCACCTGTCCATTAGCGATCCGAAGTAAGATGGAACGTCCTTTGGGTTAAGGCTCTTAACCGAGTCGAGCCTCAGCTCCAGGATGCTCCTCTCGTCGGTCCTGCTGACCTTCTTGTACATTTCCTCCAGTGTGTTGCCCATTAAGGATACAACGACCCTTACCATTTTACATCAGCTCTCCCTTATCTCCTCTTCAACTCTGAGGCCAAAGTGCCTGCCAGATGGCCTCGTCACCATGGCTAATACATTATCTCCCCCCTTTATTTCCGTTACTGCAAGCGGCTTCCCCTCGGGGGTTACGAGAGCAACTGTCTCGGCGTACTGCAGAACAACGGTCCCTATGAGGCCCTCGTGCTCAGCAACGATCAGGACCATGGGCCTCCTCTCGAGCTTGTTCCTCCCCACGAACGTCACCCTAGCGCTGCCCCTGTAGTCGGACACGAGAACCCTGTCGCCTGACCTTATCTCTGAAAGGTACTTCGTCCTGTCCCCGTCAACCAGGATGTAGCTGTGAACGGCCCCCGCGTTGACCCTGAACGGTCTTGGCGAAGTGAACGGAGAGCCAAACACCTCGGCATGCACCAGGAAGAGGAAGTTTGAAAACGATCCCACCAGCATGCCCTCGCCGGAGCCCAGCATCTCTATGGTGTCGACGCAGACCCTTGAGCCCTCACCGACAAGCCTCACCTCCTTGACCTTCACGGGCATGAGCTCCACCCTCCTGTGCCCCAGCCCAAGAGCATCAGCGTATGATGCGGCCTCGTCGACGCTCTTCGGGGATATTATTACGTAGTCGACTCCCTTCTCGAGCACGCCCCTGAGGGCAACCGCGTCGCTTGGGTTCAGCGCCTCCACGTATATTTCGCTCTGGCCCGATAGCTCAGCTATGATGTTCTCAAGGGGGATTATCCTCCAGCTCTCGGTCTCCACTAGGATCCCCTTGGCCCTTGAGGCCACCTCCTTGAGGCTCTCCACGTCCTTCTGCGACTTCACCGTAACGCGCTCAACCCCGAGCTCGCCAAGAGAGGAAATGAAGCTGTCCACGCCGTACTGAGAAAGAAGCGCCCTTATCTCCTCGGCCTTCTTCCTGTCCTCGGGAAGCTTAACTATTACTTTCTTCATCGTAAATCCTTACCGCTTCATCAACTTCCGCTTTTTCAAATATAATCTTTCTCAGGGCCCTCACAACCGCCTCGGGCTTCCTGTCCTGAAAGACGTTCCTGCCGAACGTTACCCCTATCGCCCCAGCCTCAAGCGCGTCCCTTGCCATCTGAAGCACGTCCCTGACGTTCTCGAGCTTTGGCCCACCAGCTATCGCAACGGGAACGAGGGAGCCCCTGACGACCTCCCTGAACGTATCCACGCTTCCTGTGTAAGGAGCTTTAACTATGTCGGCCCCCAGCTCCCCGCCAAGCCTGACGGCCCTCTTTATTAGCTCGGGGTCGTACTGGTTCTTCACGTTCTCCCCTCTGACGTACATCATCGCGATGAGAGGCATCCCCCATCTGTCAGCCTCGTCAGCAACTCTTCCTAGTTTCATTAACATGTCGTTTTCCATGTTGGCTCCCACGTTAATGTGAAGCGATATGGCATCGGCTCCAAGAAGAACGGCCTCCTCAACGCTTGAGACCAGAACCTTGTGGTACGGGGTCTGGCCGTAGCTGGTGCTCGCCGAGGCGTGCATTATGATCCCGAGCCTTGGCTCGTACTTCAGCGCCTTTATTGAGCCCTTGTGTAGTATTACAGAGGTTGCGCCTCCCTCGTCCACCTTCCTGACGATCGCGTTTATGTCCTCCAGACCCCTGATCGGACCATCGCTCACCCCATGGTCCATGGGGACGCACAGTATTTTTCCGCTCTCCATTATCCTAGATAGCCTTCTTGCCTTACCTGTAGTCATACAGCCAGCCCTCCTTCAGGAAGAGCTCGGCGGTCAGGATCGTGTTTCCTGCGGCTCCCCTTATCGTGTTGTGCGACAGCAGAGTGTACCTGAGGGAGTGATCGTCAAGCCCCTTCCTAATTCTTCCCACAACTACGCTCATACCAGGTACCGATCCCGCGTACCTGTCAAGCCTCGTCTGTGGCCTGTCGGGCTCCTCCCTGACTATGATCGGCTGCTCAGGGGCCGTGGGAAGCTTCAGCTCCTGCGGAAGTCCCCTGAAGTTCCTTAGCACCTCCGCCGCATCCTCCGGGGTTATCCTCTTCTCGGTCTCTATGTAGACGCTCTCCATGTGTCCATCTATCGTGGGCACCCTGTGGCACATGGCAGCCACATCTATGTTGGCGAACTCCACGCGGTTTCCGACGACCTTACCAAGTATCTTCTGGGTTTCAATGAAGACCTTCTCCTCCTCGTCCTTTATGTAGGGTATCACGTTGTCCAATATGCTCATGCTGGCAACTCCTGGGAACCCTGCACCGCTCACAGCCTGCATCGTGGCGACCACAACCTTCTTTATCCTGAACTCATCGTGAAGGGGCTTGAGGGTGACGTTCAGACCTATGGACGTGCAGTTGGGCCCCGTAGTCAGGAACCCGTTCCAGCCCCTCTTCTTCTGCTCCTTTATGAGCACCCACTGCTCCGGGTTTATCTCGGGTATCAGAAGGGGCACGTCAGGCTCCATCCTGTATGCTGATGCGTCGCTCATCGTTGGGAAGTACTTCGCGTACAGGGGCTCCAGCTCCCTTGCGGCCTCAGTCGGGAGGCAGCTGAAGAACAGGTCTGCCTGCTGATGCTCTGGATCGGCCTCGAGCACAGTCATCTCCTGTATCTCACGTGGAGGCTCGTAGGACGTCACCCACTCCCCAGCCTTGGCCTCCCTGAACTTCTTTCCTGCCGACTTCTTTCCTATGACGTACTTTATCTTGAACCAGGGATGGCTGGCGAGCATCCTGACGTACTCTGCCCCAACCATTCCCGTCGCACCAAGTATTCCAACCTCCAGAGTCTCCTTCATGACTCCTTCACCTCCAGGTTTTTGCTTATAAGGTTTAATGCCTCATCGGCATCCTTTGCGCTGACGTATACCTTTATCGTACTTGTGGCCGTGGTTACCCCATAGATGTTTATTCCCCTCTCAGCCAGCGGGGAGACTACCCTGCTCAGGTAGCCCGGGGTTCCCTCCAGGTCAAACGACTTCACCGTTATCTCGGCAAGGGAGGACATAACGCTTATGGCCTTTGCCGCGCCATCCCTGACAAGGCCGTCGTGTACCTTCTGGTAAAGCTCAGGCCTGTCTGAAACGTAAAGCAGAAGCGCCTTAGATCCGAGCACCATTCCGTAGATCTGGGAGCCAATCGAGCTGAGTATGCTGCTTGCCTTCCATATCACCTCGGAGCTCTCATCCGATGGGATTATGGTTATCATGCTGACGTCCCTTGCCGAGAGATAAGTTCCGATGCCGTTGGTCGGGTTCACTATGGTGCCGCTAGAAAGGCCCTCGTCAAGGCTTGTTATCCTGAGGACGGTGTTCAGGTACTTGAAGGCCTTGTAGTGGATCAGCCCCGATCCCCCTGCGGAAAGCGCGAGCGCTTCATCCATGTCCAGCTCGTCTATAGGCCTTGCGTTCTGGGCCTTCTTGGGATCCCCGGAGTAGGCCAGGCCAACGTCCTTAAAAAGGACAACCTCTCTGGCTCCAAGGGCGTTGCCAAGCACAACCGCCGTGGTGTCGCTGCCTCCCCTTCCGAGCGTCTGTATTTTGCCCTCCTCGTTCACTCCGATGAACCCGCATACCACAGGCACCTTTCCCTCCTTCAGCAGTGGCATTATCTTCTCCTGCACGTCCTTTCTCGTTTTCTCCATGTCGACGTCCGCGTTGAGGTAGTCGCCAAAGCTGTGTACTGGCCAGAGGTCCGACTGGGGATCCACAAGGACGGCTTCTATGCCGTTTGCTCTCAGCGCCGCGACCATGATTCTGGCGCTTACCCTCTCTCCCATGGATATTATCTCTGCCCTGTCGGCTTTGTCGGTAATGTTCAGCTTTGTGGCTATCTCGTCGAGCCTGTTGGTCTCTCCCTTGAGAGCCGATACGACCACGACAACGCTTTTTCCCTCGGAGACGATCCTTTTGATCGTGGAGACGGTCTTGTTTATCTGATCGGGGTCAGTAAGGACGGAGCCTCCTGTCTTCAGGACGTATATAAAGTAGATCGCCCTCCACCACTTCTCCCCTCGCAAGCCATATTGCGAGGTTATATTAAAGCGTTCCTCCCATGTTTTAAGGGCGCTGAACCTGGCAGTTTTAATTTCGAACCTAGCGCATACTGACCTTTTCTCCGCCCTGAATGGCGAGGCTTTATGCGCACTCTAAGCCCCCTATTTTTATAAAAATCAGCCTGAGTCAGCCCTGCGCTGATGGCCTTTCGTCTAGGGCCATGCCAAGCCATCCGACAACTCCATCCCTGACAACGTACACCGTCTGACCTCCTCCCCGCCCTGAAGAGCGAGGGTTCCCGAGGTCTCGAGGGTTACTCCCCTTTAACGGGAGCTACTCCGCTGTGCATGACGATGTACGAAAGAGGCTTTGCAGCGCTCTGGACTAACAGACCAGCTGCTTTCCTGAGTATGTTCAGAGCGCCGTTGAGATCAGAGTGAAGCTTATGCCCAAGAGGGCACCTGATTACTCCTCTTGGACTTCTGATCACTTCGACGCCGTGATACGCGCAGAGCCTTGAGGTGTTGTGCTCAATCACCTCGTATACTTTCATTCCGTACTCCTGAGCCTCAAGCTCGATCGCGTCCATCAGCTCGCGGTATGACCATAAGTTCTCAGTGAGCTTGTTTCCCTTATCCTGAGCGATTTCATATGGATAGCCGATGTACAGCGCTGAAACTCCGAGCTCCCAGAGCTTTTCAATTAGATGAGATGCCAAGGTCCTGTACAGGTGAGCTATTCTTCGGCTCAGCCTTCCCTCAAGCCTCCTCCTCTCAAGCCTGAGCTCCTCTGCCCATTCGCTCAGCTTAAGATTTCTTGCTCTGTCCTCAAGCGATCTAATCTCTGAAATCCTTCTCTGCATGTAGAAGAAGTCCTCCTTTGCTCTTGAGCCCTTGTATAAAAGCCACGTCCCATCAGAAACAATGACCGAGGCGAGCACGTTTATCCCTAGGTCGATCGAGGCTCTCTTATTTCCTTTAGGCTTCTCCCTCTGGACCTCCTTTCTTTCCCCTTTTACAACATTCCTTTTCGCTTCTACGCCAACCTCCACGGGTATCGATGCGTACCAAGCCTGCTTTGTTTCATCATAGTAGATCTCAAGCCTGCCCTGCTTTCCGTACCACTGCAGCCTTCCTGCAAACGGGATCCTGAGCTTGAAATGCCTGAGAATGATTATTCTGTTCTTCTCGTCAACGGCGTAGCCGTCGTTCCTGATCACGAGCAGGAGCCTTCTCCTTTTGTTCTCTTTCATGTAGCCGGGTGGCTTAACTCGGAACCAGCTAGGAAGCCTTCCCTCCTTCTTCGCCTTGAGCAGGCTGAAGAATGAGAGCCATGCCTCGGTGTTCCTGTTGATCAGCTGTTGGACGCTGGCCGAACCAATGATGCTCTTGTATTTCTCATAAACGGCCTTAGCCGTGCCCTCGAAGTCTATCCTCTGTCCTGAGAAGAGCTGCCGCCTTCTCATGTAGTTCAGCTCGTTAAATGCTTTCGCGAATAAGTCTCCTAGCTTTTTTAGCTTTCTTTCAGCGCTTCCTCTCGGCAGCAGGCGCACCCTGTTGGTCCTTTTATTGCTGGGCCTTACCTCAACAATCTGTTTTTCGGCGACGGCCGGTATGGCCTGAGGGGTCGGCTCAGGCGCCCCACCGAATTCAAGTTGACCGGCCATCGCCATGAGAGTAAAGTTTGAAAAACTTTCATAAATGTTTTACGCGTAGAGCTTCCTCGCCCTTCAGGGCGAGATGAGGTCAGCTCCAAAAGGTTAAACCTAAGGTTTTTTAAAAGGACACGCGTAGAATGGATGAATGATCCTGGGGCCCTTCAACTACGAGATAATGCTGACGTTCATCCTGATAGGGGTACTGATGAGCATGCTTTCACAGAGGCTCGGGGTTTCATACACTACATCGCTTCTCCTCCTGGGAATATTCATAACCTTTCTCAACATAAGGCTCGGCCTGTTTCCCCAGGCCGCGGCCCTCACGAGCCTCCTCTCAACCCAGGTCTTCTTCGGCATAATCCTGCCCCCTATAATCTTCAAGGCAACCCTAGACCTCGACCTCAACCTCTTCGCCGACAACCTCTGGCCCATAGTCTACCTGGCGACCATAGGCGTCCTGATCTCCGTCGTTCTGATTTCGCTCCTAGTGCACCTGCTGCTTGGGATGCCCTGGTTCTACTCCCTGATCTTCGCCACGATAATATCCCCGACGGATCCGGTTGGAGTCATAGTGGCGCTCAAGAGGGCAAGGGGCGTGAGCATGACCGCTTCGCTCGTTGAGGGCGAGGCTCTTCTGAACGATGCGACCGCGGTCTCCCTCTTCTCCATTCTCCTCTCGATCAGGCTCAGCACCACGTTCCTGAGCTACCTCAGGATAATCGGGGCCGTCTTCCTCCTCTCGCCGGTCATAGGATACCTTATGGGTTACTTCGCTAGGAGGATCATGCCCTACCTGCAGAGCATGGAGTCGAGGATAGCCCTCCTGCTTTCAGCTTCCTACATATCCTTCCTAATAAGCCAGGCGGCAGGAGGCTCAGGCATAATATCTGAGATCATAACGGGGGTGGTCGTATCGAGGGGGCTGGGAGACGAGAGGGGCGAGATAAACGCCTTCTGGTCCGTCCTTGACTACATAGTGACCTCGCTCCTCTTCATATCGATGGGCCTTGTCTTCAACCCGTACCTGATAATAGGATACGGCGCGGTGATCGCAGTCTCATTTATCATAGTCTTCATATCTAGGGTGGCCCTTGTGAGGACCCTGAGGCTCTTCAGGCAGAGGTACGACTACCCGCTGGTAGTTCTCAGCGGGATCAGGGGCGCCATCCCCCTGGTCCTTGCCCTTAACCTGCCAGAGATCATATCCTCCGGGACCGACTACACGAGGCTCATAGTCGCCATGACGGTTGGGATAGCGTCGATATCCCTGATATTCCAGACCGCTCTGGCTCAGCGCAGGATATCGAGGATAGAGCGGGAGATGCGATCATGAAAGGTTAATAAGGGCGTTCGGAGCTCTATTAGAAGATGGCCGGGGTTTCTGGAGCTAGGTACGTGCTCACCTACCTCAGGAGGATAGGCGCCGACAGGCTCTTCATCGTATCCGGCACGGACTACGCAGCCTTCATAGAGGAGAAGGCACGCGGCGGTGACCTTCCGGAGTTCGTCGTCGTTCCGCACGAGATAACCGCTGCCTCGGCAGCTGTCGGATACGCCCTTGCCGGCAGGACCGGGGCCGTTGCAGTTCACACTATCCCGGGCACAATGAACGCCCTCGGGATCATAGCAGATGCCTACTCAATGAGGCTGCCTCTCTTCGTGATCGCGGGTAGGAGCCCATACACCGAGAGGGGAAGCACGGCGAGCAGGGACCTGAGGATTCACTGGACCCAGGAGGCAAGGGATCAGGGAGGAATAGTGAGGCAGTGGGTCAAGCTGGACCTCGAGATAAGGGATGCCTCCCAGCTTCCCGACGCCATGGCCAGGGCCTACCAGTTCGCCATGAGCGAGCCGAGGGGTCCGGTGTACCTCATGATTCCGCGAGAGGTGAGCGTTCAGGAGGTCAGGGAGGAGAGATATCCGGTCTCGGACGCGTTCGAGCCCGGGCCCACGTCGGAGGCACTGTCCAGGGCCCAGAAAGCCATAGAGGAGAGCGAGAGCCCGGTCATAGTCACCTGGAGGGCTGGAAGGAGGAGGAGCTGGTACCAGAGCCTTAAGAGCTTCGCGGACAGGGTCGGGATCCCAGTTCTCAACTACTACGGAGAGTTCGTGAACTACAGGGGCGAGATGGCGCTCGACTGGCTCGACCTGAAACAGGCCGACCTCCTAATAGCTGTTGAGTGCGAGGTGCCTTTCATACCAAGGAGGACCGAGTTCAGGGGGAGGCTCATGAGGGTCGACGTTGACCCACTGTACTCGTACATACCCTACATGGGGTTCGGGTGCGACCTGTGCGTTCAGTCATCGGTTTCCGAGCTCTTCGACAGGCTGAATGTAAGGGAGAAGGGGGAGCTGAAGGCCAGGGTCAGGGAGATGCACGCTGAGCAGGAGAGGAGAAAGATGGAGGAGGTTGAGTCCATGAAGAAAAGGAGAAGGATACACCCGAGACTCCTCTCCTACTACGTTGGGAGGCTGGGGCTTCCGGTGATCAACGAATATCCTCTGGCCCCCGAGTACACCGGCCTGGACTGGGGAATGTACTTCTCTGATCCTGGCTTCGGTCACCTGGGCTGGGCCCTGGGGGCGGCCTTCGGCTTCTCCCTTGCTGCTGGAAAGAGAAGCGTGGCCGCAGTTGGCGATGGGGCGTTCATATTCGGGGTTCCGGAGGCGTTCTACTACGCTGCCAGGACATACGGAACCGATGTCACGGTCGTAATATTCGACAACGGCGGCTGGATGGCAAGCGCGGAGGCGGTGGAATCAGTCTTTCCCAACGGGGCAGCAAGGGCAAGGAGGACATTTCCCGGGGCCGATTTCAGGAGGTACGACATAGGCGCCACGGTGAGGGCGTTCGGAGGGTACTACAGGCTTATAGAGAGGCCTGAGCAGATTGAGGAGGCCCTGAGCGAGGCCGTCAAGCACAGGGGGATATCAGTGGTTCAGGCGGTGGTTGAGAGGGCGAGGTAGAGCCGGGCATTCAGTCCGGCCAGGCGGAAAGCCGTTGGTCCTGATCTCAGGCCTTTCTCCCGATAACCGACCCTCTCCCCACACCTCTGTTCAACGATATGTACGTAAGCAGTTTAACTGTGTTATCAGGCATGTGCTTCGAATTCTTTCCAACCTTTATGCCAGACCCTTCTCTCAAGAGCTTGAGGAGAGCTCATACAACTTCCTTACTAAACTCCTTCTGGACCCATCGGTTTGTACATTATTAGTTCACTTAAACGTTCAGGCCGATGAGGTCCGTTTAGGTCCATCTAAAAGAGCGAATTTTTACACCTGCGGATGTATTGTGATTACCGATTAATTTATATGACGGCTATTTTTGCTATTTTTTGTATTAAACATATATGTTTAATATAATTAAATTATAAACAGTAATGTTTAAATAGTTCCCAGCATGACTGTTTGTCATGCAAAGTTATAAAAAACGTTACTTTACTGCACGAGACCTTTCAGTTATTGCTGTGTTTTCTGCCATGCGGTTTGCGCTTCAGTACTTTGCAGGCAGAATCACTTTTATTCCTGGCGCAGAAAGACCAATAGTTGCCTTTCCAGTTGCTTTTATGGCCGCCATAACGTACATTTACGTGCGAAAGATCGGTGCCATAGGAATAACAACGCTAGTTACCGGAATTCTCATGCTATTCATGTCAGGATTTCCTCCAGTAATATTTGAATGAATTGGGGCCACTGTGGGTGCAGAAGCAACAGTCATAATCGGGCATTTATTAAAGGGAAATTGTGGAAAAATTTACCTGTCTCTGACAGGAGGCTTTTTGATGCTCGGAAGAGGGATAGGCGTAACGGTAAGGCTTCTAATTTTTCTGCCAGTTGCGGTGCTTCACCATGTGGCCACTCTGGCGCTCCTGATCCTATATATGGTGTTCAACGGTCCTGTGCGATTTGTGTTGGGAATGTTTGGAGCTTTTGTAGCCACAAAGGCCTATGAAAGGTGGTTCAGCTGAGGTGCTGGTAAATGAACTACGAAGAATTGCTTAAAAACATCTGGAAGGAAAGGCCAGCTTAGAAGATTCAGTAAGCCTTTACCTTTCTACGGTTTCGCCTGAGCGCTGGTTATCCCTGTTCTCAGCTGCTTCTGAACTGAGGGATAAAAACCTGGGCAGAGAGCTGATTTTAGCTGCGCACCTTGGCATGATAACGCCCTGCGTGTTGAACCCGCCGTGTGCGTACTGTTCAGCTTCCAGCAGAGACTATAAGATAAAGCAGGAAAGAGAGTTATTATCACCGGAAAAGTTGTAGCAGGAAGTTGACAATATAAAAAGATGGGTGTTGAATTTATTCATCTGGTTGGCGGCACTAACCTCTTGGGTTTTGACGAACTTATTAAAAAAGCTGTAATGGCGGTAAGGGAGGTAACGGACCTGCCTCTCGAGATATCGGTAGGCCCCTCCTTATCAAGAGATACAATGAGGTGGCTGAAATCGAAATGGGTATTTCGCATAGTTTGTTCACTTGAGATTATCAATAGGGTCGCTTTCAGTGAAGCAAAACCTGGAGATAACCTAGACATGAGGATTGACTGCATGAAAGCTATACTAGAAGAAGGGCTGGAATTAAAGTCGATAGTAATGAATGGGTTTGGTGACTCTCGTGACCTTATTGAATCGATTTATTTTCACAAACAGTTTAAGAACCTTACCAGCATTTCAATTTCCACATTTACACCTATAAAGGGCACTCCATGGGAAGGGAGGGCGCCGGCATCTGTATGGGATTCCCTGAAGGCTTGTCCATAACCCGCTTCTTATTTCCCCATGCTGACATAGGCCTTGCTTTCGGGGGAGGAGAAAACCTTTTGCCTTTGACGCTCATGGCAGGAGGAGGAAACGTCGTAATGGCGGTGCTCATTGACGCCGCAAAAAGGATCGAAAGGATCAGCAGCATTAAAAAATACGCTTCCTCTTTGGGGTTTAATTTAGGGGGCCCATTCAACGCACAATGAATGATAGCGTTATCCAGGTAGAGGATTTCTGGTACAGATACCCTGGTGCTGCAGACTGGGTGCTTAAGGGAATAAACTTTGAGGGTAAAAGGAGTGAGGTGCTGCTGATTGCAGGTTCGAGCGGGTCTGGTAAATCTACACTTATGAAAGCCATAGTGGGGTTGATACCGCACGTTTATGGAGGGGAATACAGAGGAAGTATTTCCGTGGATGGCAGGACCATAGCAGAAATGACTATGGACGAAATAATTAAATACGTGGGCTATGTTTCGCAGAACCCTGATAATTAGATAGTTTCCACTTTGGTGAGAGAAGATGTTGCGTTTTCCCTAGAGAACTTTGGATTTGGACGGGAGGAGATGGAAAGGAGGGTTGAATGGGCCCTTTCGGCGCTCAAAATTTCTGACCTAGAATGGAAGTCAACGCTCGAGCTTAGCGATGGTCAAAAGCAGAGAGTTGCGCTGGCTGGCGCAATTGTTCTAAGGCCAAAAATACTTATAGTGGATGAGCCAACCGGCTTCCTAGATCCGTGGGCTGCAAGAAAGATGCTCAAAATAATCAGGGAGCTCAGCAAAAGGTATGGGATTTCAGCATCATAGTGGAACACAGGGTTGAGCTGCGGTGGGAAATTGCTGACAGTGCGCTTATACTGGATGGAGGCAAAGCAGTCTATCATGGAGATGTCGAGGGGGCAATAAAACACTTTCAGAAATTTAAGGAAATACAGGTTCTAGTTGACGATTCGATATCTGAAAGTAAAAGAGAACCCGCTGTAGAATTCGAGCACGTTTGGTACAGGTTTTCAGATGGAAATTACGTAATTAAAGATGTGAGCTTCAAGGTCATGCCGGGAGAGCTTGTTTTTCTTGTTGGACCGAACGGGAGCGGCAAGTCAACGCTGCTGCGCCTGCTCAACGGTGTGTACAGGCCAAGCAAGGGAGCGGTTCGGGTATGTGGTATAGACACAAGAAAGGCAAGTATTGCTGAGCTGTCAAAAAGGGTTGGAGCGGTGCTACAGAAACCTGACCATCAGCTTTTTACCGAAAGGATAATCGATAAAATAGAGATAGGGACAAAAAATTGGGGTTGAAAATTCAAGGTTAAAGGCCACTGCTGTGGCAAGGGATCTTAATATATATCACTTGCTGAACAGGGCGCCATTTACACTAAGCTGGGGCGAAAAGAAAAGGGTGTGCATAGCATCAGTTCTGGCATGGAATCCGCCGGTTCTTGCCCTTGATGAACCAACCGTGGGGCAGGACCCGGCAAATAAACTGAATATGGCACGCTTGCTGTCATCCTTGGTTAACTCCGGAAAGGCAATCATAATAGCAACTCACGACACAGAATTTGTAAAACAATTTACTCAAGCTAGGATCATACAGGTCATAGAGGGCCGAACTGAAGATATAGCAGAACCATTCGAAGCCGATTGAGCGAACGCGGAGTCCGCGGGAGATGAAGCTCTATGAGCTTTATAATAAGTGGCATATATGAGACATTCATACATAGGCCGGTCAACAGCATTATCCATAAAAGGAACCCCTTTGTGAGGCCAATTTTCCTGTAATTGCAGCGTTAGCATCAGTAATTGTAAATAACGTGCCTGGTACGCTGATTACATTTGCATCTGTGATGACGTTTGCAGCCATTGCAAAGACAATGCATAGGGAAATAATAATGCGATCAGCATTCATATTTTCAACAATGCTGTTCGTGCTGGCACTGCTTGCAGACGGGTTAGAAGCAGCCTTTGTCTCAATGTTAAAATTTATCGATGTAATGGCCTCAATATCGTTAATCAGTGCAGTAGTATCCATGGAGGAGCTCGAAGTCATGGGCAGGTTGGTGCACCTGCCACGGTCTGCAACGTTTGTATTTGCGATGACAGTTAGATTTATTCCTATAATGCTGATGGATTTGCAGGAGATAGTTCATTCCCTAGCGTCACACGGTGTTGAATTGAATTTTAAAAATCCTATAAAGCTGGTCAAGGCTCTGGCGCCAATGATGATTGCGATAAATAGGAGCGAGGAACTGGCTGACGCAATGACTGTGAGAGGGTATGGCATGTCTGATAAGCCAACCCTGCTTTATCGTTTTACTGTTACTAAAAAGGACATGATCTTTATGATGATTTCTTTAATTGCTGGATCGATCATAGTGTGTGCTGCGTTGCGCCCTGGGATCTTCATTATTGCTGGCTTGATCTGCAAAAGGTTGTTCAGCACACTTTAAAACTTAAGATAGTTTGATTACGCTATGATTTCAGTAGCGGTGTTTGACCTTGACGGAACGCTTATTGATAGTGCCGAAGCAGCCTCGTTTTGCCTTAAATTATTAACGCTTTGTTTCATGTTTATATCTGTCATCGATCACCATCAAAATATGATAGTTTTGATATAAGCTTTCTTTCCTTGTCCCACCTCCTGTAAAATGCCTGTTCAGGCGTTTAGCCTGTTCCAGTCAAGTAAAATGTGAGGCCTCTCTGTGTCGTACCATTCTACGTATTCTCCTGTTGACCCAAACATGTGAAGCTTGACCTGCATAGACCCGAAGAGCTTTTCAACCTTACCATTCGCTTCCCAGAAAAATTTGCGTGGGCTTTAGCCATGTCCTTGACGTCCCTTATTGAATTGTAAGAGCCCTTGAGCTTTTCCAGCATCGTTCCTTATCAACTTCGTGATTTCTGTTCTGCATATGCTTCCTGGTCGTCAGGTGTCTGTCCTCTCCAATGTACTGCTCTAGACTGTACGCAACCTTCTTCGCTGATATGGCTTCAAGCGCATCAAGCGTTTTATCTATTTCGGAGAAAGCGCAACCATGTCTTTATCCACGCTGTGTTTCTTTACAGAATTTACGAGTCAGGAGTATTTCTTTTATTCTATAAGATTTTCTGTAACATCATCCATTTACATCATATTACATCATATAAAGCAAGTCCCTTATGGCGTGTACCAGCTCGAGCTGATTGGTATGTGGATCGGCATCGCTTTCGATTCATAAAGGTCGCCGTTTTTCAGTGCCATTTCGTGTATTTCTTTGTGCTCTTTAACCAGCTTGGGTATTAGCTCATTTATTTTTAGCCCAAAC
>JBMFIC010000005.1:0-92042 GCA_049976505.1 Nitrososphaeria archaeon
AAGCTGAGCGAATGGGCAGAGGAGCTCAGGCTTGAGAGGAGGAGGCTCGAGGGAAAGCTGAGCCGAAGAATAGCTCACCTGTACAGGACTTTGGCATCACATTTAATTAAGAAGCTCTGGTCTCTTGACGTTTCAGAGATCTATCTGGGCTATCCATATGAAATCGCTCAGGATAAGGGAAACAAGCTCACTGAGAACTTATGGTCATACCGCGAGCTTATGAATGCAGTTGAGCTTGAGGCTCAGGAATATGGCATTAAAGTGCATGAGGTGATTGAGCACAGCACATCAAAGATCTGTGCATACCACGATGCTGAAGTGATCAGAAGTCCAAGAGGGATTGTGAAGTGTCCTCTCGGTCATAAGCTGCACTCAGATCTCAACGGCGCGCTGAACATACTGAAGAAGGCAACGAACTTGATGGCCAGGAGCATAGCAAAGCCTCTTTCATACCTGGTGTTTCACAGCGGAGTAGCTCCCGCTAAAGGGGAGTAACCCCCGAGACCTCGGGAACCCTCGCCCTTCAGGGCGGGGAGGAGGTCAGTTGGGAACGATGGGTGGGGCAGGTACTCTATGCCGGGCCTGTATGCCCTTGCCTGCGGGTATAGCTCCATTAGCTGCTGACCTCCTCCACGCCATGAATGACGAGGATTCCCGAGGTCTCGGGGGTTACTCCCCTTTAGCGGGAGCTACTGAGCCATCAAATACCAGGCATGCATCTAAGTTCTTGCTGCTTTCATCTCCGCCGTGAACGGCGAAGCTTTTTGCTTTTGTAGCCTTCGATACCTTTTTATTATGGTCAAGACGATCTTGCTAGACGAATTCAAGACCAGCCCTCTTGATGAGGTCCTGGTACCAGGAGGGAACGCTGAAGTCCTTGACGACCCTCTCGTATGAGTAAGGCTTTATGTCGAGAACTGGCGTCCCGCTGAATAGGTCAAGGCCTGTTACAGTTATCACGCTGCCATCGATCCTTAACACCCTGGCGATGCTGAGGCCTATTGGATTGGGTCTGGCCGGTGAGTCGATTGCGAACACGCCAACCTCAGGAAGCTCCTCGTACTTCAGCCCGTACCTCACCAGCCTTCTAGGCCTCACTCTGAGGACGTCCTTCTCATAGTCCCTAAGCTTGTGAAGATATGAAATCACTATTATGTGTGAGTAGCCATCCAGGCCGCTCAGCCCGTCAACGTACTTGTCATATATTATGATATATGACGTGAAGGGCCTTTCGGCCCTTCTGACCTCCTCGTCGGTGAGATCCGTCCTCACGTACCCGATGGGCTCGAAGCATACGCTCATAAGTTAAAAGATTTTGCAGAAGTGCATAAATTTAAATTTACTTTTTAGAATAAAATAACCTGAAGGAGAAAGATAGAAGATGTTCAGGTCCCTGTTCTCGCTTATAGTTGAGGTTTATAAGAACGACGCTGAAATGGCCATAGCCTCCCAGGAGGCCGGAGCCGACGCTGTCCTGGCCCAGGTACTCCTCCAGAAGCAGAGCTACGTCATAGGATCCGTCAGCGATGAGCTGGAGAACATAAAGCAGATCGCCAGGAGCGTGTCGATCAAAAAGGGCCTCATGCTTGGGGACGTGAGGTCTATAAACAGGGAGGAGTGGGACATGATAAAGGATCTCGACGTGGACTTTCTGGTCGCCTTCCCCTCGAACGCGCCGATATTTCTTCTGAACTCGAAGAAGCCCCTGATGGTGGTTGTGCAGCAGGGCCTCCCCCTCGAGTACTACCGGGTGCTTGGCCACCTTCCATCCGTCGAGGGCTTCATCTACAACCCCAGCGTTCAGAGCAGGTTCGACTCGGCATTCAACTTGGTGGACATGGCAGTGCTGGAGCTACTCGCGTCAAACCTCACGAAGCCTGTTTTCTTCAGGGCCCAGAGCGAGCTTAAGGAGGACGAGCTGAAGCACGTGATAAAGCGCGGCGCTTCGGGAATAATAATCGATCCATACGCCTATGGGATCATAGAGACCGAGGACGTCAGGGAGCTGGTCAGATCATACAGGAGGATCATTTCTGAGACCGAGTTCAGGATCTGGTCATAAATTAATATTATACGGAGAAAATAATTATGGCATGAGCAAAATAATAAGAAGGATACAGAGGATAGGGAACGCCTCATACGCTGTCGTCCTTCCGAAGGAGTGGGTGGAGGAGCTTGGGCTTCAGAAATCGGACGCCCTGGTCATGGAGCTTGAGGGCTCAAGGATCTCGATCTACCCTTCTCAGAAGCAGCCAGAAAGGGAGGGCCCCGAGCACACCATAAGGATTACGGGGAACGAGGGGCAGACCCTCGTCCAGAGGGAGCTTATATCCGCATACCTGCTCGGGGCTACAACCATAAGGGTGGTTTCAGCCGAGAGGAAGATGCCCTCATCCCTGAAGGAGGTCCTCAAGGACCTTGTGAAGAGCCTCATGATAGGGATTGAGGTTGTGGAGGAGTCCCTGGAGAGCATAACCTTTCAGGAGATAGTGACCTGGCCCTCGATGACCCTGGAGGGTCTGATCAGGAGGATGCACAGCATAGCCCTGAGCATGATAAACGATTCATATTCAGCCCTCGTTTCCGGAGACGAAGACGCAAGGCTCTCGGTAGTTAGCTCCGACAGGGAGGTTGACAGGTTCTACTTCTACGGCCTCAGGGTGCTGAACAGGGCCCTGTACAACAAGGGCCTTATGAAGGAGTTCGGCCTTGAGAGACAGGTCCAGGTGCTGATCTCGAGGAGCGTCATGAAGAGCATAGAGAGGATAGCGGACCACGCCGAGGACATAGCGCTTTCTGCCTCCGAGGGGCTTGATGAGGAGGGGATAAGGGAGATAAGGCCCCTGTACGAATCCACGTTGAGGATTTTCAGCGAGGTGTACGAGGCGATACTTTCGAAGGACAGGGTTAAGGCCAACGGGATCATAGAGGCCACGCTCAAAATAAGGTCAATGGCCGGGAGCGTGAAGCCAAAGTACAAGATGATATCGGAGCACTATGAAAGAATTGCAGAGTACACCTCGGACATTGCCGAGAACGTCATAGACTACTCGGTCAGCCTTGAGCTGCTGAGCTTCTAGGGCCAGATGCTGAAGCAACCCGCTCCGATATGACTTCAAGCGGCACGCCCCTGGGCTCCGGCAGGGCCATTGTTATTGCCGCTCCAGCAACGCTTATTGCTGCAAGTCCTGCGAATATCAGAGGAAGCCCGAGCTGCGCTTTCCATGCTGGCATCAGAAGGGTTGATATCGCCGCTCCGAGCTTGCCCGCAGCGGCAGATATCCCGTGGCCTGTTGACCTCCTCTCGGTTGGGTATATCTCGGCGGGTATCACGAAGGTGGTTGTGTTCGGTCCAAGGTTTATTGCGTAGAACGATAGCGCGAAGAGGGAAAAGGCAACCGGTGCATAGGTCACAAGGCTAAGCGTTGCTGCAGTTACCGCGTAAATCGCCGCCATCAGCGTAAATCCAAGCGTTTGCAGCGATTTTCTTCCCAGCCTGTCGATCAGGGCGACCGCTGAGAAATACCCAGGAAGACCTACCAGATAGGGTAGACCGCCTAGAAATATGGCCAGCCTGAGGCTCTCCGCAGAAAGCCTTGGCAGGATTGAGCTCGTAATGAAGGTCGAATAAACTCCGGTTCCGTAAAGGGCAATGTCCATTAGGAACCAGGTTGACGTGGTCACCAGAAGCGCCTTCCAGTACTGCCTGATGAACGAGGCCGTCGAGTATCTCCTGGTCCCAGAGGCCCTTATGCTCCCCTCAGGAACGTAGCTTATTCCCATGTATCTAGCAGCCCTCTCAAGCTCCTCAGCGTTCCCCTTCACGTGATATGAGTATCTTGGCGTCTCGGGCATCCTCCTTCTTGCGTATATGACCGCCGCTCCGGGTATGGCGCCGAGACCAAGAACGGCCCTCCAGGCGAGGGATGGAGGAAGGAGGTACGAGGATATTATCCCCGCAGCAACCACGCTCAGTATTCCCAGGCCCTGGTTCGAGAACACTAGGGCTATCATCTTCCCCCTGTCCTTTGCGTTGCCGTATTCAGAGGCAATAACTGAGGACACCGGATAATCGCCACCTATCCCTATTCCAAGGAGGGCCCTGGACGCGATAAGCCAGTATATGTTTGGGGCCAAGGCCGAAAGGAGCGCCCCAACGCTCAGAAGAGCGGCCTCGAGGCCGTAGATCTTCTTCCTTCCTAGCCTGTCCGAGATGTAGCCGAAGAGAAGTTGCCCTATTATCGCGAAGAATATGGCCGATGTTGCCAGGTAAACTGAGAGGGGCATTCCGAGGAGCTTGAGATGCAGAGGAAAGCCGCTCTCAGGATAGACCGTGAGTATGTAGAGGACAACGCTTATGCTGAAGAGGTCATATGCGTCAGTAAAGAAGCCCATTCCTGCCACCATGGATATCCTGATATGCCTCCAAGTTAGCCTGAGCTCATCGAACTTACTTAACACGTGATCCTGGCTCATGCGCTTGAGCTGGTATTTATCCTTTTAAGAATTACTTATGTAAAAACAAAAGAATATAAATTTTTATTATGATAATTATCTATAATTATTTGAACGCCAAAAAGCGCCTTAAAAGGCTTAAATAATCTTCATGCGTGAATTACGCTATGACGATAAGGAGGGCCAACGAGTCTGACGTTCAGAGCCTAGCATTAATGTTCACGAAGATGTACCAGCTGAACTCCGAGTTCGACCCAATGCTTCAGGTCGTCGACGACCTTTACCCGAAGGTTGAGAAGATGGTAAAGGACTCGCTCGGGGACAAGAACACTTTCATATTCGTATATGAGGAAAGCGGGGAGCTGGTCGGCGCCGTAAAGATAAGGCTTGTGGACAGGAAGTTCTACGTGCCGCAGATAGTAGCTCAAATAGACGAGTTCTACGTAATGCCGTCAAAGAGGAGATCCGGGGTTGGAAGGGAGCTTATAGCGTACGCGGAGCAGGAGCTGAAGAAGCTCGGCATCAAGCTCCTGATCGCCAGGTTCCCCTCGAAGAACGTTATAGCGACGTCGTTCTACCTTAAGAACGGGTTCAGGGAGGTCCACAACGAGTACGGGAAGTTCATCTGAAAAAGGCCAACTAAGCTTATATCATAATATTTTATTAAAGAGCAACATGGACGCCATAGAGGCAGTTTTAACCAAGATGGAGGTCAGGGAGTTCGCGCCCGAGGAGGTTCCATACGAAGTTCAGAAGAAGGTTCTCGAGGCTGGAAGGATGGCAGGAAGCGCCTACAACAGGCAGCCGTGGAGGTTCGTCCTGATAAACGACAGGGATCTCCTGAAGAAGGTTGGGGCCCTTGCAACCACTGGCCCCTACATATCCAAGGCCGCGTTCGCGGTTGCGGTATTCGTTGAGAAGGATAACCCATTCCATATAATAGACGGCACGAGGGCGGTTCAGAACATGATGATAGCAGGTTGGGCCCTTGGGCTCGGATCGGTATGGGTTCATGGCCTTGAAAGGGAGAAGATAGCTGAGCTTCTCAGGGCGCCATCAGACCTATACCTGCTGACCGTGGTTCCCTTCGGGAGGCCCGCAAGAAAGCTAAGGGGGAGGAAGTCGAGGAAGCCACTCAGCGAGATATCATACCTCAACCAGTTCGGGAACCCGCTTCCATGAGCTGGTCTAAAACTTTTTATAAAATAAGAGCGTTTACTTATTAAAAACAGGTCAACAAAATTTTACAACAATATATATTTCTTCTTCTACCGAATAATCAGCTGGCATGATAGAGTACGTGATAAAGAGGGATGGGAGGGTTGTAAAGTTTGACAGGAACAAGATAGTTGAGGCCGTGTGGAAGGCCGAGAAGGCCGTTGGGATCTTCGACAGGAGGATCGCGGAGGAGGTAGCGGACGCGGTTGTCCAGGAGCTGGAGCAGAAGGGCAGAACGCCCCACGTTGAGGAGATCCAGGACATAGTTGAGAAGAAGCTCGTTGAGAAGAACCAGTACAAGATAGCGAAGGCGTACATACTCTACAGACAGAAGAGGGCCGAGATAAGGGAGGAAAAGAAGAAGATACTCGGAAAGGACGTCATAGATGAGGTTGACAAGGTGTTCGACCTCAACGCGCTAAGGGTCCTGGCCAGCAGATACCTTAAGAAGGATGAGAACGGCAAGATCGCAGAGACGCCAAAGCAGCTTTTCACCAGGGTTGCTGTGCACGTTGGGCTCCCTGAGATACTCTACGATCCCAGGGTCTACTCGAAGGACCCTGTGCAGCCGCAGCCCAGCGAGCAGCTTGACGAGAACGAGAAGATCGTCATAGGGAAGTACGAGCTGAACGTTTTCCACAAGAGGGCCCTGAAGGAGCTTTACGACAAGCTCAACGAGCAGGGCCACATAAAGGTGAAGTGGAGCGACCTTGTGAGGATGCTCAACGCAGGTGAGTTCAGGAACGTTGAGGAGATGATAGACAAGTTCTATGATCTCATGGTTTCAAAGAGGTTCCTGCCCAACACCCCTGCGCTGATCAACTTCGGATCCCACTATGGCATGGGCTCAGCGTGCTTTGTCCTGGACATAGAGGACTCCCTTGAGAGCATAATGGACACGCTGAAGCAGGCAGCCCTGATATTCCAGGCTGGAGGGGGAGTCGGGTATAACTTCAGCAAGCTCAGGCCAGAGGGAGACGTCGTCAAGTCAACGGGCGGCATAGCGAGCGGCCCGATAAGCTTCATGAAGCTCTTCGACTTCATGACGGAGATAATAAAGCAGGGAGGCGTCAGGCGCGGGGCCAACATGGGCATCCTCAACATAAACCACCCGGATATACTAAAGTTCATCACGGCCAAGAAGGGGAACCAGGCGCTGAGGAACTTCAACATCTCGGTCCTCATATTCCCGGACTTCTGGGAGGCGCTTAACCAGGGCAAGAAGTACCCGCTGATAAACCCAAGGAACAACAAGGTCGTTGGGGAGGTCGACCCGCTTCAGGTTCTAGACCTCATAGCATATCAGGCCTGGGAGAGCGCTGAGCCGGGAGTCATATTCTATGACAACGTGAACAGGTACAACCCGCTTCTCGAGGCTCTTGGGCCAATAGTTGCCACGAACCCGTGCGGCGAGGTCCTCCTCTATCCCAACGAATCCTGCAACCTCGGGAGCGTGAACGTCTGGGCATTCGTGAAGGAGAAGGACAACGGAGAGATAGAGTACGACTGGGACGGACTCAAGGAAACCGTGATGCTTGCAACCAGATTCCTGGACAACGTGATCGAGATCAACAAGTACCCGCTCAAATCCATAGAGGAGATGACGAAGAAGACCAGGAAGGTTGGGCTTGGGGTGATGGGGGTCGCCGACCTTTTGTTCGAGCTCAGGCTTCCCTACGACAGCGAAGAGGGGAGGAAGTTCATGGAGAGGCTCATGGAGTTCATAAACTACTACTCCAAGGTTGAGTCAGTAAGGCTGGCGGAGGAGAGAGGCCCGTTCCCGCTCTTCCCGCAGAGCAGGTATGCAAAAGGGGAGCTGCCCTTCTCGGGCTTCTACGACAGGAGCTCCTGGCACTTCGATTGGGAGGCCCTTGCGGAGGAGATAAAGAGGAAGGGCATAAGGAACGCCTACACGACAGTTATAGCGCCCACGGGAAGCATATCTATGATTGCCGGAGCGAGCAGCGGAATAGAGCCAGTGTTTGCCCTGGTTTACGAGAAGGACGTGACGATAGGGAGCTTCCAGTACATGGACCCAGTGTTCGAGAAGGTCATGACGAAGCTTGGCATACTGGACGCCGAGCTCCTGAGGGACGTTATATCCAGAGGAGGAAAGCTGACAGGGATCAACTACATACCTGAGGACATAAAGAGGGTCTTCGTGACGGCGCTTGAGATATCGCCCGAGGACCACATAAAGGCCCAGGCAGCGTTCCAGAAGTGGGTTGACAGCTCGATATCAAAGACAGTGAACATGCCATCTTACATAACGCCGGAGGAGGTGAGACAGCTCATACTGATGGCCCACGACCTCGGAATAAAGGACCTGACCGTCTACCGTGACAAGTCCCTTCAGGTGCAGGTCCTGAAGGCCCCGGAGGCAAAGGAGCAGGAAAAGGCAAAGGAGGAGAGGCCTAAGCCAAAGGTGCAGGTAGCCCTGGTGGCAGCTGCCTCAGGAACAGCCGAGCAGGAAACTTGCCCCGTCTGCGGATCAAAGCTGGTATTCAAGGAGGGATGCGCGACCTGCCCTATATGCGGATGGAGCGCCTGCGCCTCCGCCTAGTAGATCAGGGCTGCTATGAAAAGAGCCAGCAGCGCGATGCCGTAGTACCTGAACCTGCTGATCGAGAAGGCCATGGAGGCCCTCAGCTTGTCCAGCCCATCCTTCCCGAGGACGTTTATTTCATTGTCCCACTCCAGTAGCTCAGCCTTTGCGGGCCTCAGGTCATCCCCGGCCTCCCTTATTCTTTTTACCAGAAGATAGGGATCGGTCAGCTCACCGAAGGCCCAGTACCCCTTTTTGTTTGTGATCGTCTTTATCACGTGGGTGTCCGTAGTCACCAGCAGGTACCCGGTCTCCCTGTAGACGATCTCTGAGGCCTGGGGAGTTGAGTTGTTTGAGTCGACGCTGACCAGCCTCAGCTCAGACCTGCCGTCCGATATCCTTATGAGCTGAGCCCCGCAAGCGCCTATCTCGTTCATGCCGCTACACAGGAGGCTCCTGAAGCCCAGGTAGAGGGAGCTGCTTGCTGGCTCGGGAAAGCTCTCATGAAGAACGCTCTCGAAGGGGACGCTGTTGACGAACGTGGATAGCTTGTTGTGCGCGTCCACCAGTATCAGGGGCCTGTCCCTCCTCGAGTTGACCTCGTAGTACCTCTGCATAAAGCCCATGGGAAAGTCATCCATGGGGGTCCTCGGGTTCACTATAACGAAGTCGAACGCATCGGATGAGACCCCGAGGAGCTGAAAGAACTGGTTCTCCTTCGAGAAGACCGTGAAGAGGCTCGCCCTCCTGACGGCCGGAGGGGAGTCGAGCTGCCTGAGGTACTCCTGAACGGATCTTCTTGAGGGAAGGTTCATGTCGTGGTTGGATGGGGAGTGAAGGACCACGACGTTCGCGTATCCCCTCGATCTGAAAAAGTCGCAGAGAACCTCAGTTATGTTCGCGCTTCCAGCGCTCCTGAAGGGACCCGGATGGACCGGAGGCACCACAATGCACGTCCTTTCGCCTCTTTCGTCCTCAAAGCTGAGGCAGTAGGTTCTGGCCCTTACCCTGGAGGAGAAGCTCTCCATGAGCTCCTCAAACCCGTCGGCGTATTCAACGATCCACGCGTCAAGGACCCTCTGCATCAGGTTAGAGAGCTTTACTCCAACGACCCTCCTGGTGAACCTGTCGACGGCGTAGAAGAAGAGTGCCGTTATGGCGAATGCGGCGGCCCAGAAGTAAAGCTCAACGACGCTGAGGGACCTCAGAATAGCCCTGTATACTGGGAGCAGGAGAAAGAAGAAGTAGACCAGGAGGCCGAGGAGCGGCTCGGCCCTCCTCTCGAGAAACTCGCCCCTCAGGATCACGTACGAAAGGCTGAAGTCGGCCGAGAGGGCGCTTATGTATCCCTGCATAGGCCTTCCGAGGGCCACGAATAGAGCGGTGATGAAGAAGGTCACAAGGAGAAAGAAGGAGTGCGTCGCCGAGACCCTCCTTATGGTCGCGAAAGAAACCCTCCTGCCTGCGTAGTACCTTACAGCAAAGAGGTAGACCAGGACCCCAATCAGGCTCACGGCTATTAGATGGGGATCCCCGTGGAACCTGAGAACGAGAACGGCCTGAGTCAGGACGAAGATAGCCATGTGAAACGCAGGCAGAATTAGCCTGTTAGAGGGAAGGCTGAAGACTAGCTTGACTATGGTCGAGACGTTCTGGTTGATCCTCTGCAACTCCTTACACTGGCTTCAGCACAAGCAGCGCAACCGAGACTACCACGAACCCGATTGTGAAAGCTAGGATAAGCTCAGGGGTAACCTTAATCCCGGGCTCATCGGTGTTGTAGAACGAGATAAGCCCAGCGCTGGAGAGCGGCATAACTGTCCTCTTCTTCTTGGTGCTCATTGTAGATCATTTTAGCAGGCGCATATTTATTTTTAACCGTTCATCCCTTTATCTGTAGTGGGAGGATATGAGCCTGTAGTCCTCCTCGCTGAGCCTCCAGCCCATGGCCCCCGCGTTCTCCCTGATGTGCTCCTTCCTCTCGGCCTTTGGTATCGCTATAACAGGCTCCCTGTAGATCAGCCAGTTCAGGGCAACCTGCACCGCGGTCTTCCCGTACCTGCTCCCTATTTTAGATAGGAACTGGTCCCCGGCAAGCGTCCCCTTGTCTATGGGCGTGTAGGCTATGAGAGCTATCTTCTCCCTCTCGCAGTAGGGCAGGAGCTCCTTCTCCGGCTCCCTGTAGCTGAGGCTGTACCTCACCTCATCAGCCACTATTTCGCTCCTTGGCATTTCCTCCCTCGCCCTGATCAGAAGCTGAAGGTCGAAGTTGCTTACCCCTGCGTACCTTATCTTTCCATCGTCTATGAGCTGCTGCATGGCCGAGAGGGTTTCCCTGAGGGGAACCCTCTCGTTGGGCCAGTGTATCAGGTAAAGGTCGATGTAGGTAACGCCTAGCCTTTCAAGGGACCTCTGGGCCGCGTACAGGACCTGATCCCTCTCCAGGTGCGTGTACCAGACCTTGGTTATTATGAAGACCTCATCCCTGCCGTAGTTCTTTATCGCCTGCCCGACGAGCTCCTCCGAGTGCCCCTGCCCGTAGAACTCAGCCGTATCGATGAGCCTGATCCCGCTGTCAACAGCGTACCTTATGGCCTCAATCCACTCGCTGTCCCTCGAGTGATCGGGTGAGGTCTTGCCCCCAATGCCCCAAGTGCCGAGCCCTATCGCTGTGACCCTGTCCTCCCCTATCCTCTTGTAGTCCTCTGAAATCATAGCTATAATGAAAAAAGCGTCAATAAAAGCTTGGCGCTCCGAGCCAGGCAAAGCTGAAAACGCGAATGGGGCGGGAGCCAGCATGTAGAGAAAGGTTTTTATTTTGATGCGCTTATCACATGAGCGATTGATCCAGGAAGGAAGACCATCTGAACTGAGCACCGGCAAGAGGCCCATGGACGAGCTTCTCAGCCTCAGAGAAAGGGTAGTGGTGGTCAAGCTGAAGAACGGCATGAGCTACAGGGGTATGCTTCTCAAGGTTGACAACTACATGAACATATACCTGCAGAACGCGGAGGAGTTCGACGAGAACGGAAAGATGATAGCCTCCTACGGGGACGTTATAATAAGGGGCAACAACATCCTTTACGTTGAGATACCTACGATAAGCCTCTAGATCCCGAAAGCCTGTTCACTATGTCCCTGAAGAAGCCGAGAAGCGTTAGCATGTCCCTTTCATCATCGAGCCTGTTAAGGGCTATGTCCCTGTAGAGCTTGAGAACCCTGAACTTCCTGTGCTCCTCCAGCCCAACGCTCTTAGCTATTGCATCTATATACCCGAGGAGCGCGTCCACCTCCTCCCTCTTTACCCTGACCTTCCTGACCCTGATCCTGCTCTGCATTGTCCTCCACACGTAGAGAAGAACCGCGAGGCTGTGGGAGATGTTCATTGCGGGGTACTCCTCGCTAGTTGGTATCCTTATCAGGTCGTCGCATTTTGCTATCTCCTCGTTCGTGAGGCCGGTGGTGTCCCTTCCGAGGATCAGGAGCACCTTTCTGTGCCTCAGGGCGTACCTGAAGGACTCCTCAGGGTACCTTGCCCTCCTTATGACGGTCCTCCAGTCCTTGCTGGCAAGGGCCGACGTGGCTATCCTGTAGTCGAAGAGCTTCAGGGCCTCCTCGAAGCTCATGAGCTTCGCGTTCTCCAGCACGTCCCCCGCGTGGGAGGCGAACCTGAAGGCCCCCTCAGGTATCCTGTCGATCCCCGTTATTATCAGCTCGTGAACGCCGAAGTTCTTCATGGTCCTGGCCACGTAGCCTATGTTTATGGCGTACTTGGGCTCCACCATCATAACCGAAAGGCTGGTTCCCTCGCTCAACAGCTATTTTTAAGCCTGAACGTTATTTAAGCCGTTCATCCCTGGCCCCCTGCCTCAGCCAGGCCTCGTACGCTCTTACGCATTCCTCCTGGACCCTGTCGGATACGGATCCCCTCCTGAGGCTCCTTATCCTTCTCAGCGCCTCGTCTGAGCTCAGCCCCGCGGAGTATATCAGGTAGCAGGAGAGGACCATCCCGGTTCTCCCCAGTCCTGCCGAGCAGTGCACCAGCGTCCTTCCCCTCTTAAGCGATTCGCTTACAGCCAGGACGGCCTCGTGGATCCTCTCAGGGGGCTGCGGATGGCCGTTTTTCATGGGAATCCATATCTCCTCGATGCCCTCGTGTCCAAGCCTCCTTTCAGTGAGGTTCACAACGGTCCTGATCCCCTTCCTCCTGAGCCACTCGGACGCCCTCCTTCCATAGGGTATCCCCGATGCAAAGAGATCCCCCTCGACCCTTGAGAAGTTGGAGGGCCTTCCGAGGACCAGGGAGAGGAGGATCCTCCAGAGGTCCGAGAGCCTCAGCTGGAGCCCCCTGAGCCTTCTTGGCCTTTGCTGCGAGCAGCCTGTGAAGCTCAAGCCAACGTGACTATGTTTGATAACTTATTTGACCTCTTCCCCGCCCCGAAGGGCGAGTGTTCCCGAGGTCTCGAGGGTTACTCCCCTTAGCGGGAGCTGCTGAGCTAATAAACGCCGGGCACATATTTAAGTTTTTGCCGCTTTCATCTCCGCCGTAAAAGGTGAAGCTTTCAACTTATGTAATAAATTTTAAAAAGCCCTCGAATGATTATATAGTTAGGTGGTTTTGATGTTTGCACCATCAGCAGGATACGACAGAGCGCTGACGATATTCTCACCAGATGGAAGGCTGTATCAGGTGGAGTACGCGGTTGAGACCGTTAGGAGGGGGACGATCGCTATCGGGATCAAGGTAAAGGAGGGGGTTGTTATTGCGGTTGAGGAGAGGGTTAGAAAGCTTCAGAACCCGCAGTTCAGCCAGAAGATATTTCAGGTTGACGATCACATAATGATCGCGGCTGCCGGCTTCACCCCCGACGCCAGGGTTCTGGTTGATGCCGCTAGAACCCTTGCCCAGAACAACAGGCTGATTTACGACGAGGAGGTTGAGGTGGAGACCGTCGCGAAGGAGCTTGGGGACCTGGCCCAGCAGTACACGCAGTACGCAGGGGTCAGGCCGTTCGGGGTCTCCCTGATAATCGCGGGGATAAACAAGGACGGGGCTTCCCTTTTCATAACAGATCCAAGCGGGACCTACCTTGAGTACAGCGCGGTCGCCATAGGAGGCGGAAGCGACGTGGCAAACGAGTACCTCGAGCAGAACTACAGGGAGGACCTCTCCCTTGGCGACGCGATCGACCTTGCGCTCAGGTGCATACTCAGGGTCAACGAGGGCAAGGTTGATCCCATAAACGTCAAGGTGGCCTACATAGAGAGAAAGGACAGGGTCATGAAGACGCTGAGCAGGGAGGAGATAGCCTCAAGGCTTTCAAGCTTAGCCAAGGAGTTCGAAGGAAAGCAAAATGTCAAGTAAGACGGTGGTAATCAAATACGTGAAGGGCTCCGAGAAGTTCGAGATAGTGGTCTACGCAGATGCCGCCTTCGATTACAGGCAGAACAAGATAAAGGACCTGGACAAGGTCCTCGTTATAGACGAGGTCTTCACGGATTCATCGAAGGGCCAGAGGGCTCCCAGGGACAAGCTGAAGAAGGCCTTCGGCACGGACAACATAAGGGAGATAGAGAAGGAGATCCTGGAGAAGGGGGAGCTCCCGCTCACAACCGAGCAGAGGCGCAAGCTGATAGAGGACAAGAAGAAGCAGATAGTCGCGATAATTTCAAAGAGCTACGTTGATCCGAAGACGAACCTGCCTCATCCGGCCATAAGGATCGAGAAGGCCATGGAGATGGCCGGGGTTTCAATAGATCCGGTGAAGTCAGCGGAGGAGCAGGCGAAGCTTGTTGTTGAGAAGATAAGGCCCTACATAGCGCTCAAGACTGGAAGCGTCACTCTGAGCTTCAGGATCCCGGCCAAGTACGTCTACCAGGTAATAAAGGTGCTCAAGGAGTTCGGGGAGGTCAAGCAGGAGAGCTGGGAGAGCGACGGGAGCCTTTCAGGGCTCATAGTGATCCCGATAGCAACTCAGGCCGCTTTCCTCGACAGGATCGCGTCCATAACTCATGGGGAAGGGCTGGTAAAGCTAGTTGAGTAGGATAGTTCTGCCCGGGGACGTTGCAGGGAAGGGATCCTACAGAACGTGGTCTAACGTGATAAAGAAGGGCGAAGAGTACTACTCCATCTTCGTGGGGGCTGTTGAGGCAGTAGGGGGAAGGCTCAGGGTCATAAGGCTGACCGGACCCTACCTCCCGAAGATAGGGGACAGGATCATCGGTGTGGTGAGCGACGTCCAGCCGCTCGCCGTAACCCTTGACATAAACTCCTACGTGAACGGGTACATAATGGCCAACGCGTTCTTCAGGAGGAGGATAGATCCCTCAAAGCTTGACCTGAGCAAGAAGGTCAACATGGGAGACGTGGTGGCCGCCAGGGTGCAGAGGATAGAGAGGGGAAGGGACGTCGTGCTTCAGCCAGAGCAGAAGTGGAAGATTGAGGGCGACGCAATCTTCACCATATCGCCGGCGAAGACCAGGTACCTCTTCAACGTGAGGAGCAGGATATTCAGCAAGATAAGGGAGATGACGGGCGCTGATCTGAGGGTTGGCGTTAACGGCGTCGTCGTCGTCAAGGGCGATCTGAAGAAGATAGAAATGGTTAAAAGAGCACTGGACAAGATAGAGTCCAGCTATAACATATCAGGCTTATATGATGAGGTTGTGAAGGTGTTGAAGGAGGATGTCAGCGGAACCTCAGCTAATAGTTAACGGGAGGAGGACCGACGGAAGAGGGCCAACCGATCTGAGGCCCCTGAGGATAGATGTGGGCATAATCAAGAACGCCGCCGGCTCATCGTACATAGAGCACGGAAAGAACAAGATAATAGTTGCAATATATGGGCCCAGGGACTCTCACAGGTACGGGATAAACATAGAGCGCGCAACGCTCAGGTGCAGGTACCACATGTCCCCGTTCTCAACGGAAGAGAGAAAGAACCCCCAGCCCTCAAGGAGGGAGATAGAGATATCAAAGGTCATAAGGGATGCCCTTGAGCCTGCGCTGCTTCTCGAGAACTTCCCTAAGACGATAATAGACGTGTTTATAGAGGTTCTCCAGAGCGACGGAGGGAGCAGGAGCGCGAGCATAACAGCTGCCTCAGTTGCGCTAGCTGATGCCGGGATACCCATGAGGGATCTCGTTCAGGCGGTTGCGGTGGGCAAGGTAAACGGAACCCTCGTGCTGGACCTGAACGACATAGAGGACAAGGAGGGGGAGGCAGACATGCCGGTTGCATTCATGCTTAACGAGAACAAGATAACCCTGCTGCAGATGGACGGCAAGATGACGGTGGAGGAGTTCAAGGCAGGGATAACGATGGCCATGGAGGCAGCCAAGAAGATAAAGGAGATACAGAAGGAGGCGCTTCAGAGGAAGTACTCCCAGGCAGGTGAGGGAAGCAAATGATGCCCAGGAAGAACCTGCTGGTCAGCGCCATAAGGAGGGAGCAGATACTCAAATCCCTGGCCCAGGGAAAGAGGGTCGACGGAAGGGGGCTCCTTGACTACAGGCCCCTAACCATAACCCCGAACATAATAGAGAAGGCCGAGGGATCGGCCTACGTGAAGCTGGGGGAGACGCAGGTGGTTGCAGGGGTCAAGATAGGGCTGGGCTCCCCTTTCCCCGACACGCCTAACGAGGGCATACTCATAGTCAACGCCGAGATACTTCCCACAGCGAGCGAGTACCAGGAGCCAGGCCCTCCTGACGAGGACGCGATAGAGCTTGCAAGGGTTGTTGACAGGGGCATAAGGGAGAGCAAGATGATAGACTTCACGAAGCTTGTGGTTGAGCCCGGGAAGCACGTGCACGTGGTCTACGTGGACATAAGCGTGGTGGGCATGGACGGGAACCTCTTCGACGCGGCATCGTACGCCGCGGTCACGGCGCTGCTTACCACAAGGTTCTACCCCTACGTCCTTCAGGACGGCTCGCTTACAAGGGCAGCCGAGAAGACCGGGCTGCCAGTTCAGGACCTTGCCGTTTCAACGACGTTTGCCAAGATCGAGAACTACATAGTTGTTGATCCCACCTGGGAGGAGGAGAGCATAATGGACGCAAGGCTCACTGTGGTCTACGACAGAAGCGGGAACATATGCGCTATGCAGAAGGGCGGAAGCGGAGGGATCCCGGTCGACGAGGTGTTCTCCATAGTAGATTTAGCAAAGTCTAAATCTGAGGAGATGAGGAAGGTATTGGAGAGGGTGGTGCAGGATGCCGGATCTAGGAGCTAAATACGGTCTTACCCTCAGGAGGCGCTACCTTGCGGCCTGGAACAGGCTGAAGAAGAGGAGGGCGTGCCCCAGGTGCGGGTCCACGAAGTTCAGAAGGATGATTATAGGGGTCTGGATCTGCGAGAAGTGCGGCTACAAGGTAGCAGGAGATGCCTACGACCTCGTCCAGGAGTAGCAAGGTCAGGGTAAGCATAAGGGTCAGGGGGGAGAAAAGGGTTCTGGAGGCCCTTCGCAGGGCCGTTGATGAGTCGAGGATCGTGGGCTCCGAGCTGGTTATAGAGTCGAGCTTCGAAGACGTTGGGGACGCAAGGGCCTTTCTCAATTCAACCCTTAGAGTTATAAATGCGTCAGTCAATAGCTTAGAGTAGAATGAGCGAAAACGTTCCTGCGTGGCTTCAGGAGGAGCTTGCAAGGTACGATCAGCTTCAGCAGACCCTTCAGGCCATACTTGCGCAGAAACAGCAGATAGACCTTGAAATCGCTGAGCTCGACAGGGCCATCGAGGAGCTGCAGAAGCACCAGGACGACGTGGAGGTCTACAAGGTTGCCGGCAGCATCATGGTGAGGAGCAACAAGCAGGATCTCATTAAGGAGCTCCAGGAGAGGAAGGAGCTGGCCAACACCAGGAGGACGGTGCTAAGCAAGCAGGAGGAGAAGGTGAGGCAGTCGCTGCAGGAGGTCCAGAACAAACTGACGCAAGCTTTAAGAGGAGGAGCCTCTGGACAACAGTTAGCGACCTGATGGGCCGGTAGCTCAGCCTGGTTAGAGCGTTCGGCTGATAACCGAAAGGTCGCCGGTTCGAATCCGGCCCGGCCCATCACAAATTTTTGATGGGCTTAAAAATTGTTTTAAAGTATTTAAATAGGTAATTTAAATATATTTTGAATTGCCTAAAACTATAGCGTCCATAAGCATCGAGAACGTTGTGACTTCGGCCTCCGTAAATCAGTCCATAGATCTTATAGCGATAACAAAGCTGTTTCCGGACGTTGAGTACCATCCAGAGCAGTTCCCGGGCCTGGTCTTCAGGCTGAAGTCCCCCAAGACAGCGACGCTCATATTCAGCTCGGGAAAGATGGTCTGCACCGGTGCCAAGAGCGAGGCACAGGCAAGGAAGGCCGTTGAGACTGTTGTTCAGAAGCTGAGGAAGGCAGGAATCGACATAAAGAACGAGCCCATAATCGAGGTCCAGAACATAGTGGCCTCGGCCTCACTGGGTGGAAAGATAAACCTGGAGCAGGCAGCCCAGGTCCTCGAGCACACGATGTATGAGCCCGAGCAGTTCCCCGGGCTCATCTACAGGATGGACGATCCCAAGACCGTTATACTGCTCTTCGCAAGCGGGAAGCTGGTCTGCACAGGGGCAAAGAAGGAGGAGGAAGTCTACAGGGCCGTGGAGAAGCTCCACGAGATGCTCGAGGAGAAGGGACTGATGATCTACTGAAGCTGACCAAAAAAGGTTAATATAACGCACTCAATTTTTGAATAGCTTGGTGTTACAGGGTGGGCTCTATATTCTCTATCTTCAGGAGCGGGGAGAAGGAGCTGCTCGACAGCATAAGGGCGTATTATGATAAGCTCCACGAGACGCTCATGCTCTTTCAGGAGTTCCTGATCGTCCTTGGCGAGCACAGGGAGCACCAGGATATCTACGAAAAGATAGACAGGACGGAGACCGAGGCGGACGAGGTTCACGAGAGGCTTGCGGAGAGGATAGCGTCGGGGAGCTTCTTCTCATATATAAGGGATGACTTCCTCGATCTGATAGAGAAGATGGACTACATCGCTGACTACTCCAAGGACGTGGCGAAGATGCTGAACGAGTACAACGTGTCCCCTAAGGCCATAGACTTCCTCTTCACCAGGACGCTCTTCAGGGACTACATAAAGGCCCTCATCAGGACCGTTGAGGCCCTGGGAACGGTGCTCTCGATGCTCAGGACTTCTCCGCCAAAGGACATCCTGTCCAAGATAAAGGACGTCGAGGCGGCTGAGGAGAAGGCCGACTTCATAAAGGACAAGATACTCATAGAGCTTCACAACTGCTCGAAGGAGCTTGACATACTGGACGTCATAACGCTCAGGGAAGCCATAAACCTGATGGACAACATAGCCGATTCCGCCGAGGACAGCTCGGACATAATTATAAGGCTGATAGCGAAGGGATACAAATGATCGCCTACTACTTGGCAGACCTCGTGCTCCTTTCGCTTCTGATATACCTCTTCGGGCTGAACAACGGGGCCGTATTTGAGGGCGGGCTTGCTGGCGGAGCCGGCTTCAACTACAGGCTTGCAGCCGTTACCGTGGGGCTCGGGCTCTTTCTGGGGACCTTAATCCAGGGAGCCTACA
Organism: Nitrososphaeria archaeon; assembly: GCA_049976505.1. GTDB lineage: Archaea > Thermoproteota > Nitrososphaeria > Conexivisphaerales > UBA164 > CAYFFZ01. Next base: position 18,809 of record JBMFIC010000005.1, read on the forward strand.
CCGCCAGGTACGCCAGAACGCTCGGGGTCCTCGGAGGGTTCAGCGGGGCGTTGCTTCTGGTGGTCCAGATATTCCTCTTTTACGTGTTCACGGCAGCTGACCTTCCGCTCAGCATAACCCAGTCCCTTGTCGGAGGATGGCTGGCGATACTCGTGCTGCAGGGAGTGAGGCACATATCGGAGAGCGTGATCTGGCTTTTCTTCTGGTGGGTGGTTTCCCCGTTCATAACCATAGCGTTCACCTCGATTCTCTACAAGGGCCTCAGGAGGCTCCTGTTCAGGGTCAACATAGCGACGATGAGCCTGATAATAAGGGTTTCAGCTATAGCCACGATATTTTACACCTCCTTCGTGCTTGGGGCGAACAACGTGGGATTCATAGCGGGAGCGTACTCGCTCGGATACCTTGAGATCGGCCTGCTAGCCGTCTTTGCCGCCCTAGGGGCCCTGAGGGCTGCAAGGATGTCTAAGGCCGTTGGGGAGGACCTCATAGTGGTGGGGCCGCTTGGGATCATAAGCGCGGTAATAGGGGGGACAACGGTCCTCCTGTTCCTGACGTACCTGGGGCTCCCTGCCTCGCTCACCACGGTTACCCTGGGGGGCCTGATAGGGGTGGGGCTTTCGTCTAAGCCCAGGGTTTTCAGATCGGACTACCTCAGGTGGGTCATACTGAGCTGGGCCCTTGCATTCATACTGGGTTTCGCGGTCGTATACATTCTGGTCGTGATCCTCAGGGGGATTGCCTTCTTGCCGTAGATACGTACTCGGAAACCGCCTTCCATATCCTGTCGTTTCTTCTGTGAAGGTTCTTAACAACGACCCCCTTTGAGGCGCTCAGGAGCTCCTCCCTGTCGTACATTGAAAGCCCTACGCACAGGATCCTTCCCCCATTAGTCACCCTCACAACGCTGCCCCTCTTCACGCCCTCCTCAACCTTCACGATCCCGGGCCTCATGATCGAGGCGCCGTTGAGAACGTGAGGCACTGCCCCTGCGTCAACCTCCACCTCAGGCAGCTGCGCGGTCCTCCTGTCAAGTATGAACGGAAAAACGAGGTCCTCCTGAAGCACGAAGAAGCCGTCTCCAATGAGCACGGAGGTCTTTTCGTCGACCTCAAGCTTCTTCTCGGGCGTGAACTCGAAGCCGAGCCTCTCCATGATGAGCCTTGAAAGCTCCCTTGAGTCCCTCTTGCTCAGGAACTGTAACTTCAACCTTATCTAGATCTGGCCAGCTCCTTTTATATAAAATTATTAGGATGTTCTCCATCAGCCGTCATCCTGCCACCTTCTGACCCTCTGGACGGTTATGATGGCCCAGAGCTCTATGCAGGCTATTCCGAATATCTCCAGCGTTGCGCTGGATGGCCACTTTATCAGGAGCGCGACGGCCGGCGCCACGAGCCCTATCAGAAGGGAGGCCATCCCCTCGGCTCTGTCATGGAGCATGGATCCAGCTCCGAACACGACGATCGAGAGGTCTGTCTGGTAAAAGAAGTACGTTGATACGAAGACGTGCGGCTCGGTGCCCTCGTGATAGATCCCTATGAGCATCAGGAACATCGACGCCACGAGGAGGAACGACGATCCGACAACTTCAAGCCTGTTCACGGAGAGCGATATAAGGGACACGGAGAACAGCATGAGCATCACGCCTGTCGCAACCATTCCGAGGAGGTTGTAGATGAATGGATACCTCGAGCTCGGCGCGCCGAACTGGCTGAGCGCATCCCTCGTCAGGACGAACCCGGGGTTGAAGTGATAGCATATCAGGAGGATCACCCATATGTAGATCGAAGCGATGATGCCAGCCCAGAGCAGGCTCCTGGGACCTTTCACGTGCTTTATATGCGCTCCAGGAGTATAAACGGTTTCACACGATGAACCGGAAAAAGGCTTAAATCTTCATGATGAAGAAGAAGAACTGTAGGGGAAGACCCGGAAGGGCCACTCCGCTTAAAGATGATAAAGGGCACCGCTGATCTGCCTCTGCACTGGGGAAGGGCCCCCGAGTGGCTCTACCGAAAGATGGTGGAGCTGTCGGGGCAGATAGCTTATCTCATAGTTGAGGATAAGGGCAGGGAGGAGCTCCTGAGAAGGCTCTCCGATCCGTTCTGGTTTCAGGCCTTCGGCTCGGTTCTGGGCTTCGACTGGCACAGCAGCGGCCTGACTACCGTTACCATGGCCGCCCTCAAGGAGTCCCTCTCGAAGCTTGAGGTTGGGGTCAAGGTTGCAGGGGGAAAGGGGGCTGCAGAGAGCACTCCCGATGAGATAAGAAGGATCAGCGATGACCTCAGCCTGGACGGGGAGATCTACGTGAAGTACAGCAGGCTCTCGGCCAAGGTAAACGGGGTTGCCATCCAGGACGGCTACTCGATCTACCAGCACTGGTTCATCCTTTCTGAGGACGGGAAGTGGGCAGTGGTTCAGCAGGGCCTTAACGGGGAGAAGGGATACGCAAGAAGGTACCACATACTGGGCGACAGGAGCAAGGACATGCTGAGCGACCCTAACAGCGGGGTTGCAGCACTGGACCCCAACATGCACGTGATGAACCTAGCAACCGACGGCTCAAGGGAGAACAGGAAGGCCACGCTGGAGCTCCTCTCATCTGGAAGGGGCCTCGACGCTTACGTGTACGGGGTCAAGAGCCTTCGCCTTGAAAGGTACTTCGACAAGAGGCTCCTGAAGCTGATGGACAGGATAAACCCGACAAGCTACGAGGAGCTTCTCCTTACAAGGGGCGTTGGGGCAAAGGCCGTCAGGGCCCTCGCGCTCACCGCGGCGGTGATATACGGTGCTGAGCCTGCATATAAGGATCCAGCGGTCTACTCCTTTGCCCACGGGGGGAAGGACGGGGTGCCTTATCCGGTTGACAGGGCCCTTTACGAGAGCACCATAAGCTACCTGAGGGAGGTCATAGAGTCCCTCGAGGTTGGATCCGAGGAGAAGAAGGCGATGCTGAAGAGGCTTGCGAGCAACAGCTGGCTAAGGGCCGCGGAGATGGACCTCAGGGTCTGAGCTAGAGCCTTGCCTTCCTTATCCTTGAATAGAGGAGATATCCTATGGCGAACGAATAGGAGTTCTGGATGACGTTGAAGGCCGCGGTGAGGAGGAGAACGGAGCTCAGGGGAGAGAGGCCGAAGAAGCGGGGGGCGTACGCGAGAAAGCCCGGCATGAGCAGCTCTATGAGGGCGTAGTTGGCCGCGGTCATGATCAGCGTCCTCAGGGCAGCTGAGGTCACGGCGGAGGCTATGGGCGACCTCCTTGCAAGGGGCCACGCACCGCATATCGCGGAGAGCAGCGCTATGAGCTTGAAGAGGGGGCCTATGGGGACGAAGCTGCCCAGCCCCATGAGCGCTATGAACAGGGCGAACGAGCTGATAGCTGCGGATGCAGGGCCGGCGTAGAAGAGGAGGAAGAAAACCGGTATCTCGGCGAAGTCAAAGGTCAGGTAGGAAAGCAGCGGGAAAGGTACCCTGAGCGGCAGTATCTCAAGAACAGCCGCAGCAGCTGAGAGTATGGACGTGAGCGCCAGCTCCTTTCTGTTCACGTTCTTTCGTTGGCCGGATCTTTTAAAAATTTTTTGGTATTATACTAGTTTTTTGGTAAATAAGCTTTAATGAAAGCTCAAACCTAAGATCAACGTGGTTCACATACTAAGGCTTGAGATAAGGGGCTTCAAGTCGTTCAGGGAAAGGACCGTCCTCGAGTTCTCCGAGGGCCTGAACGCGATAACTGGCAGAAACGGAAGCGGAAAGTCGAACATAGTTGACGCTATAAGGTTTGCGCTGGGCTCCAACAGCCCAAAGGCCCTGAGAGAGAGCAGGATGAGCAGGCTCATAAGCGAGGGCTCTAGGATTAGGATGGCAAGGGTAAGCATAACGCTCTCCAACGAGGACGGGGTCCTGCCCGTGAGCTCCGACAAGGTGACCATAACAAGGGAGCTCCTCGAGGATGGGACCCAGAGGTACTACCTGAACGGCAGGAGGACCACAAGGTCTGCCGTGGAGGATTTCCTTGCAGCTGCTGGTATATCAGCCGACGGACTGAACATCGTGCCCCAGGGGTCCCTGAACGCCGTAGCCGAGATGTCGCCCAACGAGAGGATGGAGCTCCTTCAGGAGATCATAGGGATCAGGGTGTATGATGAAAAGAAGGAGGAGGCCCTTCAGAGGCTCAGGAGCGCCGACGAGCAGCTGGCCGTGACCTTCGCCAAGATGGACGAAAAGAGGGAGATCATGGTGAAGCTGGAGAAGGAGATGAACGAGCTGCTGAGGCTTCGCCAGATAGATCAGGAGCTCATGAAGTACAGAAAGGCCATCCTCCTCAGAAGGCTTGATGAGCTGGAGGGCAGGAGGTCTGAGCTGGCCCGCTCTATAGATGAGGCCCAGCGAAGGGGAGAGGAGCTCTCCAGGGAGCTGGACGACGTGCTGAGGCTCTTTGAGGGAGGGGAGAGGGCCCGGGAGGTGTACAACAGGTACGCGGAGATCATGGCAAGGCTTCAGTCCCTGGCCTCTGAGCTCAGGCTGTTAGATTCAAGGCTCGAGGAGGACGGCGCTGAGCTCCAGAAGGCGAAGGAGGCGCTATCGAACGTGGAGCGCATAGCAGAGAACCTCACGGTCCAGAGGAGGAGCATCGAGCAGAGCCTGAGCTCCAGGAGGGCTGAGCTCCAGGGGCTGGAGAGCGAGATATCAGAGCTCAGGGAGAGGGAGTCGCTTATAGAGAAGAGGATCGAGGAAGTTCGCAGGGCGGAGGACGAGAGAGGGCGCCTCATCCAGAGGCTGTCAGGAGCGCTTGAAAGGCTGACAAACGCTAGACTTAGGATCGAGGAAGCGCTGGACTTCATAAGGGATGCCGTCTCCAGCGAGAGGAGGAAGCTGGAGGCCCTTGAGGGAATAGCCGCAAGGCACGAGGAGATAAAGAGGAGGCTCGAGGCCCTGGGGAGCAGGGAAAGCACGGATGTTTCAAGGTACGCCGAGAGGCTGGAGGAGCTGAGAAGGAGGAGGCAGGAGATCCTCAGGGAGATCATGGAGGCCAACGAAGTGCTCCTCAGGGCCATGGGGTACAGCGTGGCTCAGAGGATACTCCGAAGCCACGCCACGGGGGACGTTTTGAACGAGATACTGGAGGAGGGGGCGGTTGAGGGATACCTTGGCAGGCTAAGCGACCTTATCAGGCCCAGGCAGGGATATGAGAGGATGGTGAGCGCTGCGATCGAGTACGTCAAGGACCCGCTGGTCTTCCAGGAGGCAAGCTCAGCTGCCCTCAGGTTCCTGAAAAGCTCCTCAAGGAGAAGGGCAGTCTTCATCAATGAGGTAAGGCCTGAAAGGCCCTGCGAGAGGTCCGTTGCAGGCCTCATGGAGTACCCGGAGGAGATGAGGAACGTTATAGCCGCCATCTTTGGAAAAATATGCTATGAGGAAGATGAATGCTGCGAGGCCGTCGTCCTGAAGGACGGAACGGTGCTGAGCAGGGGGATCTATGAGATCGGCCAGATAGGATCGACCCAGACGTCCCTTAGGGAGTACCTTGAGAAGATATCAAGGGTCAGGAGCGGCGTCGACAGGCTCCTTGACCTGATAAACAGGAGGATTGAGGAGATATCGAGGATATCGGGCGAGATCCTGGAGCTAAGGCAGAGCGCCGCCGAGGCAGCTGGGAGCAGGCTGAGCAGGGAGCAGATCGAGGAGCTCGAGAGGCTCCTTCAGGAGGAGGAGAGCGCGCTCTCCGGGTACAGAATGGAGCTCAGCGAGCTGAGGCAGAGGCTGAACGAAAGGATCTCAGAGATGGAGAGGTACGAGAGGGCGCTCAAGGGCATAGACCGGAGGATCTCGCAGATAAAGGAGAGGCTTCAGTCCGTATCCAGGCAGGGGGAGAGCGCTGAGGAGCTGGAGAGGGAGCTTATGGAGGTGAGAAGGAAGATCGCCGAGCTCTCGTCAAGGGCTGACAGACTGAGGGTTGAGATAGCCGAGCTCGAGAGCTCCCTGAAGGGGATCGACGACAGGATCTCGGTTGCTATCAGCAGCAGGACCGAGCTAGAGAGGAGGATAGGCTCGCTGAGCTCCGAGATCTCATCCCTCAGGGAGAGAAGGGAGGAGATTGAGAAAGAGAGGGCATCGCTGCAGGAGCAGGCTGACTCAATGAAGGAGAACGTTGAGCTCGCGTCAAGGGCCCAGGAGTCCAGGGAGGAGCTCAGCAGGAAGAAGGACGCGCTTCTCAGGGAGATAAGGGAGAACAACAGGAGGATCGAGAAGCTGAGGATCGAGGCAGAGAGGCTTGAGGAGCAGGAGAGGGAGATCAGGGAACAGGTCGAGGGCATGAAGGTTGAGCCCTACGAGCTTCTTGGAGGCTATGAGGAGGTGATGAGAGGGCTTGAGAGGGAGAGGGCAGAGCTTGAGGCCAGGGTGAACAGGATGGCCGAGAGGGACTACTCAGAGTACTACCGATCCTACAAGGAAGTCTCAAGCAGAAGGAACGAGCTCGAGAGGGACAGGGACGCCATAGTCAGGTTCATCGAGGACATAGAGAAGCAGAAGAAGGACGCCTTCATGAAGGCCTTCTCGGCGATCAACGACGGGCTGAGGGAGATCTTCTCGCAGATAGTGGATGGGGACGCATGGCTTGAGCTTGAGAGCCCCGAGAACCCGTTCAGCGGGGGCGTATTCCTGATAGGCAGGTTCGGGGACAAGCAGCCAAGGGAGTCGGCGTCCCTGAGCGGAGGGGAGAAGGCCGTGCTCTCGGTCTCCTTCCTGATGGCCATACAGAAGTACTACCCCGCGAAGTTCTACATATTCGATGAAATAGACGCAAACCTCGACGCAGACAGGGCCGAGAGGCTAGGCGAGTTCCTCAGGAAGTGGTCCGCCAGCTCCCAGGTCATACTTGTATCGCTCAAGGATACGATGATCTCGAAGGCCGACAGGGTGTTTGGGGTTTACGAGAAGAACGGATCGAGCTACGTGGTCCCGCTGGAGATGAGCAGGGTTGTCGGCCACTCCTGAGAAGGGCTTAGACATAAAGGTGCTTCTGAACCCGGAGCTCGTGAGAAGGCTCAACCCCTGGGAGCTCAAGGTGTACATCCTCCTGGAGCTCTTCAGGAAGTACCTCGAGAGCATGAAGCTTGTGGACTTCAGGCTGAGCGGGATAGCCCTCTCAACCTCGAGCCTCATATATGAGCTCAAGGCAAAGAGGATACTCTACGAGCCAAGGCACGAGGCCAGGCACAGGGCTCAGGAGGAGGCAAGGCTAGATCTCAGGCCCTACGTCATGATCGAGGTTCCATCAACGGACCTCAAAGAGCTCGTTGAGGCCTTCAGGGAGCTTGTAAGCGAGCTGGTGAGGAGCCAGCTGGCGATGCCAAAGTCCATTGAGCCCTCCGAGGTGCCGCTGGTGGACGAGCTCTCGGTCCTTGAGGCGATAAAGAAGTACGAGGACGAGGTAATAGCGATGCTGGAGCGCGAGGGGAGGAGGTCGCTTTACGATCTGCTCTCGGGAAGGAGCGCACTTGAGGTCGTCAGGTACTTTCTTGCGGTGCTCTTCCTGATAAGCGAGGGCAGGATAGACATAAGCGAGAGCCTTGAGATTTTCATACCCATGAACAGGAGCTCGCAGGAAGGCAAATCTTAAAGGAAGGAGCCGCTTTTAATCTCAGCATGAACGGCCTTAAGAGGGCTGAGGAGCCTAAGGTGGGAGAGGCGCTGTACCATATAAGAATAAAAAAGGGCGACATCCCGAGGTTCGTCTTCCTCCCGGGAGATCCGGACAGGGTCAAGGTCTTCGCGAGGAGCTGGGACAGCAGCCAGATGGTTGCGCAGGAGAGGGAGTACCTCACCTACAAGGGAACGTACAAGGGGTTGAGCTGGCGTGCACCTCAACAGGCATAGGATCCGGGGCTATAGCCATAGCTGTCGAGGAGCTCCTGAGGGTCGGAGCTGACACCCTCATAAGGACCGGAACGACAGGGGCCCTCTGGAAGGACATAGGCATAGGGGACCTGATAATATCGATAGGGGCGTACAGGGCCGATGACGCAACCAGGGCCTACGCTCCCCTTGCGTATCCTGCGGTTGCCAACTACGAGGTGGTCCTCGCTCTGATAGAGGCGGCGGAGGAGCTTGGAGCCAGGTACTGGGTTGGGCTCACGTACTCAACGGACAGCTTCTACCTGGGACAGGGAAGGCCCGGGTTCAACGGCTTCACCAACGAGTACTCCCAGAAGGTGGTGGACATGCTCAAGAGGCTCAACATAGTGAACATGGAGATGGAGTCATCAACTCTCTTCACGCTGGCCTCGATATACAGGGTGAGGGCAGGCGCGATATTTGCGGCGATCGCAAACAGGGAGACTGGCGAGTTCGTCCCGAACGCAGGCGTCGAGACCATGGTCAGGGTTGCGAACGAGGCGGTCAGGATACTCAGCGAGTGGGACGAGAGGAAGAAGGAGAAGGGAAAGAGGTACTTCTACCCGTCACTGATCAGGTAAAGCGATCCCGGCGGGATTCGAACCCGCGACCTCCGGCTTAGAGGGCCGGCGCTCTGTCCAAGCTGAGCTACGGGATCAAAAAATAATAAAAAACGACATTTTTAACCGTTTAGCTCCTTTTAACTTTAAGTTAAACCCAGCTCAGGGAACTTGGACTTCTCCAGGCCAAGCTCCTCCTGCAGAGTCCTTATCCTCTTGGCGTATTCAAGCATCTTGTCCTTTTCGCCCTTTGACTTAGCTATCTTGTACGCCTTCCATGCCTTCTTAAGAGCTCCCCAGGTCTGTCCCTTCGAGTACTTCTGGCTCATTTCCTTTCAAACTTCATATTAAAAATTGTAAAATAAAAACTTTTCGTATGAGATTTAGCCCACATAATTTTTCTCAAAATCCTCCAGTATTTTTAACAAATTTATAGAGCCGGCGTTGCTCTTGAAGCCAAAGCTGTTGATCTCCCTGACTGTTCCAGATCTTCCTTTTTTCCTTTCATACTGCACGGCCCTGATCACGTCAACAAGCACGTTGTAGGCGTTGGGCCCGTCCCTCGTCCTGTACTCCGCGTCTATGTAGAACTTCTCGTTGAAGGGCCCGAGGACCTCAACGTAGAAGTAGCTGACCCTGTAGTCCTCCAGGAAGGGCACGTAGTCGGTGGTACCTGTTACAACCTCAGAGGCCTCGTCCTCCTTCCTTATGGCGGAGCTCTTTATCCTCCTCTTCTCCTCCCTTATCCTCTCATCCATTGTGTTGAGGGTCTCAAACGATCCCCCGACGTCAAGCTGGTATGATTTAACCCATGAGCTTCCGAACTGCCTGAATGCGTGCATCAGTATCCTGTGAAGCCAGGTCCCTCCGAGCTGGCTCTGAAGGTCGTCCCCCGCCGCTATGGCCCCTTTTCTCTCGAAGAGCTCTACAAGCTCCCTCCTCTGAACTATGGGCGAGGGGGTCGCGTTGATAAAGCTGTACCCGAGCTCGGCGGAGGCCCTCGCGAAGAGCTCGCTGGCCCTCTGCTGCCCGGAGTTTATGAGGTTGAGGACGACGTCCGCATCCATTGAGGAGAGGCTCCTCCTGAGCTCGTCCTCGCTCGCTTTAACTAGCTCAATCCTTCCAATAACCTCCCTGCTTACCTCATCTGGATAATAAACCGAGGGCAGGACCTGGACCTCGGGTCCAGCCCCATAGATCTCCCTGAGCGTTCTTCCGACCTTGCTCGAGTCGACGTCAAAGGCCCCAACGATCCTGATGTCGTTCAGCGAGTAGCCCCCAACTACCCTGTGCCAGGGCTCGACCCCCTCGTATATCCCCTTCACGAGGTACCTGGCGACGTTTCCCACGCCAAAGATCACTGCTCTGATCCCGCTACGCATGTAATATGGTTGAATACGCCTGAAATTTATATTTAGCTGGTCAGCTCTTCAGCATCTGCCATCGGGCCCTTACAGCTCGGAAGCCCGCGGATCGGGGCCTCTTCTAAGAAAAAGTTTAAATCATAACGAAAAACAATTCTTGAGAGGTGAATTATTTGTTTCAGATACTGACGCTCGAGGATGTTGTTCGTATACCGCCATCAGATTTCGATAAGGACGTTAACGAAATCGCGCTGAAGCAGCTGAAGGAGAAGTACGAGAGCACGGTGACCAAGGAGTACGGCTTCCTCATCAAGGTTCTGAGCGCGAAGGCGGATAAAATAGGGAAGATAATACACGGGGACGGCGGCAAGTACCACCGCGTCCAGTTCGACGTTCTCTCGTTCTACCCCGAGGTCGGGGAGATCATAGAGGGGGAGGTCGTGGAGATCACCGACTTTGGGGCCTTCGTCAAGATAGGACCAGCTGACGCCCTGCTGCACATAAGCCAGGTGATGGACGACTACGTCACGGTTGACCTGAAAGGCGGAGTCATAACTGGGCAGAACACGAAGAGGCAGCTCAAGGTCGGGAGCAGGGTGAGGGCAAAGATAATCGCTGTGAGCATAGGGACCGGAATGAGCATGGCAAAGATAGGCATAACCTGCAGGCAGCCGATGCTGGGCGCCCTCGAATGGATAGAGGAGGAAATTAAGAAGATAGCCGCGCAGCAGCAGGGGTGAAGTAGATGCCGCAGGAGAAGGCGTGCAGGAACTGCAGGTACATAACCAGGGAGAGCGTGTGCCCGGTCTGCGGGTCGAAGGACCTCACGATGAACTGGTCAGGGCAGGTAATAATTCTCGACGTTGAGAACTCTGAGATAGCAAAGGCTTTAGGCGTAAAGGTTCCAGGCAGGTACGCGATTAACGTTGTATAGGCTAACGGAGGCAGCGAGGGCAGCCCTCAAGAGGCCCCTCGGGGAGCTGGTGGAGAAAGGAAGGGAGATAGATTACATAAGGTCCAGGCTCCTGGAAGAGGGGTTCGTGATAACCGTTGGGGACAGGACCACGGAGAACTTCATAACAGCCGGCGGAAAGCCGAGGATAGAGATAGTGGACCTCAAGGAGAAGAGGTCGGAGCGGGCGGACACGGCGAGCGCAGCAGAGAGGGTCTGCAGGGTATCCAACCCCCCTGGAACGATAAGCGACGAGGCCATCGAGTGCATAAGGGACGCCGTCAGGAGCAGGGAGAGGGTCAGGATTAAGGTGGATGGGGAGGAGGACCTACTTGGCCTTCCCGCGATCATGTACGCGCCGCTGGGCTCATACGTGCTGTACGGCCAGCCGGACGAGGGGCTGGTGGTTGTAAGGGTTGACGAGAGGATAAAGAGGAAAGCGGAGGAGCTCCTGCTTCTCATGGAGAGGTACTAAAAGCTTAGGGCCCTTGAAGCGCCTCGTACGCCCGTAATAACGTTTTAAAATAGCCGATCGCGTTAGAGTATGGCGTTGCCGAGGTACAGGTGTGAGAACTGCGGGTTCGAGGAGAGCCTAGATAAGAACCTGTACTTCTGCCCCAGGTGCGGGGACCCGCTCACGATAGTGTACGACGAGAAGGAGCTCAGCTCAGCGAAGTTTGAGGGAAGGGGGGTGTGGAGGTACAGGGACGTGCTGCCTGTAAGCCATGAAAGGGCCGTAACGATGAACGAAGGAGGCACCCCGCTGCAGAGGAGCGTCAGGCTGGTCAGGGAGCTTGGAATAAGGGACCTGAGGATCAAGAACGAGGGGCTCAACCCCTCAGGAAGCTTCAAGGACAGGGGGATGACCGTTGGGGTAACGAGGGCCCTCGAGATAAATGCGAGGTCGGTGATCTGCGCATCCACGGGAAACACGGCAGCAAGCCTCTCAGCGTACGCTGCGAGGGCCGGTCTGAGGGCCTACGTGGTTGTTCCCCATGAATCGGTGGCGCTCGGCAAGCTCGCACAGGCCAGGGCAGCCGGCGCTAAAATCGTGAGGATCAGGGGGAACTTCGACTACGCGCTGAAACTGGTGAGGCAGCTAGCGGCTGAGACCAGCGAAACCTACCTCCTGAACTCGGTGAACCCGTTCAGGATCGAGGGCCAGAAGACGCTTGCCTACGAGATAGTCGAGGAGTATGGGGTTCCTGACTGGATATTCATACCCGTGGGGAACGCCGGAAACATAACGGCCCTCTGGAAGGGGTTAAAGGAGCTCAGGGCCATGGGGATGATAGACAGGATGCCCAGGCTCGCCGGCGTTCAGGCCGAGGGTGCATCGCCGATCTACAGGGCGTTCATCTCGGGCTCAGACAGGATTGAGCCCGAGCCCAACCCGCAGACTGTTGCCACAGCGATAAAGATAGGCAGCCCAGCCAGCTGGAGGAGGGCGCTCAGGGCCGTAAGGGAGTCGAACGGGGTCATGCTTGCCGTATCCGACGAGGATATTACGACCTACCAGAGGAAGCTTGCATCGATGGAGGGCATATTCGTGGAGCCGGCCAGCGCCGCGTCGGTTGCAGGGCTTGCCAGGGCCGTTGAGAGGGGGATAGTTGGAAGAGATGAGAGCGCAGTGGCTGTGGTCACAGGCAACGGCCTGAAGGACCCTGACTCCCTGATGAGGCTGCAGAGCGATGAAGTGGTGGTGGAGGCCAGCCTGAAGGCCCTGAGAGCGGTGATACTCGGTTGAGGATAGGGGTAATAGGATATGGCTCGGTCGGCATGGCCTTTCATAAGCTGGTCATGGAGAAGTACTGGGAGCTGAAGACCAGGTACGGGCTTGTGCCCCAGGTTGTCTTCATATGTGACAGCTCCGGCTGCGCCTGCAGGGAGGAGGGGCTGGATCCCTCAGAGGCCGTAAAGGTGAAGTCGAGTGGACAGAAGCTATCATCAGCGTACAGGGTAATCGACGTCTACGAGGCCATCAGGAGGTGCTCCATAGACGTGGCCGTGGAGTGCACGCCGGCCAACTTCATGGACGCTGAGCCTGCCTACTCCTACATAATGGAGGCCCTGAGGAACGGATCAAACGTCATAACGACCAACAAGGGGCCAATGGCCCTCTACATGCCGGCCATACTCGACGAGGCCAGGTCTAGGGGCCTTGTGGTGCTCTACAGCGGGACGGTTGGAGGGGGCACGCCTTTCATATCGTTTGTGGAGAGGGCGCTGAGGGGGAACAGGATAACCTCCTTCAGGGGTATACTTAACGGCACATCGAACTACGTCCTTACCAGGATTATGAAGGACGGCATGAGCCTGGAGGAGGCCGTTGCTGAGGCCAGGAGGATGGGCATAGCCGAGGCCGACCCCTCGCTCGACCTGAACGGCACGGACAGCGCCGCCAAGCTCGTAATACTGATGAACCACATATTTGAGAACAGGTACACGCTGAGGGACGTGAAGATAAGCGGCCTCGACAGGGAGATACCTGAGCCTGAAAGGGGGCACACCGTGAAGCTCATAGCGAGGTCGCATCCTGAGCCGCGCGTGTCCCTCGAGCAGATACCCCTGGGCGACCCGCTCAACGTTGAGGGCACTTACAACGCAGTCGAGTTCAGCGTGGAGGAGCTGGGCAAGGTCTACCTTATAGGAAGGGGGGCAGGAGGAAGGGAAACGGCCGGGGCGGTAATAAGGGATCTTGTCGAGCTGAAGAGCAGGCTTCAGATATATCACTACAGGAAGGAGCTGCTCTAGCAGCAAACTGAGAAACCCATTTATACTGATCAGCAGTTATAACAGGCTGATGACCAGGCCGGCCCTTATAGTTGTTGACATGCTGAACGAGTTCGTCAACGGGAGGCTCTCGACCCCTGAGGCAAAAAGCACGGTTGGCCCGGCCAGGAGGACGCTGGAGGAGTTCAGGAGGAGGGGTCTCAGGGTCTTCTTCGTAAAGGACTCGCACAGGGAGGAGGACTTCGAGCTTGCCCTCTGGGGGCCTCATGCTATGCACGGGACGAAGGACTCTGAGATAATCGAGGAGCTCAGGCCCCTCGAGGGGGAGCCGGTGATTGAGAAGCACACGTACTCAGGCTTTTTCGAAACGCCCCTGGACTACTTCCTGAGGACAAACGGGATAGACACGGTCTTTCTCATAGGCCTTGACGCCGACATCTGCGTGAGGCACACGGCAGCTGACGCGTTCTTCAGGGGCTACAGGATATACGTCGTCAGGGACGCCGTGGCTGCCTACATTGACAGGAACTGGGAGGAGTACTTCAGAAGGATCTACGGGGCAAAGATAGTAAAAAGCGAGGAAGTGGGACAGGTCCTGGATATGCTGACGAAGCAGGAGTAAAGCAGCAGGCCCATGTCCCTGAGCTGGACGGCCAGGGCCCGGAAACCTTTAATTTCCAAGCGATCAACATAGCTACATGCAGCACGACGTAAAGCATCCGGAGCTGAAGGATCTGGGGCACAAGAAGATAAACTGGGTCGCAGACAGGATGAAGGTCCTGAACGAGCTGGTGAGCGAGAGGCTGAGCTCGCAGCCCCTCAGGGGCATAAGGGTTGGAATAAGCCTGCACCTTGAGGCAAAGACGGCCTACCTCGCAATATCTCTCAAGAAGCTGGGGGCAGAGGTCAGCATCACCAGCAGCAACCCAATAACCGCGCAGGATGACGTGGCGGCCGCCCTAACCGACTACGTGGATCACGTGTACGCCTGGAGGGGAGAAACGCCCGATGAGTACGAGCTTAACCACCGGAGGATACTGGAGCTCGAGCCCAACGTGATAGTGGACGACGGGGCAGATCTTTCGCTCATGGCCATAAGCTCGGGCAGGTATGCAGGCGTGTTCGGGGTTTCCGAGGAGACGACGACTGGCGTGAGGAGGCTCAGGGCCCTTGAAAGGGAGGGCAGGCTGAAGTTTCCCGCCATCGCGGTCAACGATGCAAAGGGCAAGTACCTCTACGACAACAGGTTCGGGAGCGGGCAGAGCGTTGTCGATGGAATAATGAGGGCGACGAACTCGATGATAGGCGGCAAGGAGGCCGTCGTTGTCGGATACGGATGGGTGGGAAAGGGCGTGGCTGAGAGGCTGAGAGGACTGGGCGCCCGCGTCACCGTCGTGGAGGTTGATCCGTTCAAGGCGCTTGAGGCCTACTTCGACGGCTACAGGGTCACGAACATGGATGAGGCGGCTGAGTACGGGGACATATTTGTAACCTGCACGGGCGACGTCAGGGTCATAACTGGCAGACATTTCCTGAAGATGAAGGATGGGGCCTTCCTCAGCAACGCAGGGCACTTTGACGTTGAGGTGGACGTCGAGTGGCTGAGGAGGAACGCAAGGTCCCTTGGAGAGGTCAGACCAAACGTGACGGCCTACCAGCTGCAAAACGGCAGGAAGGTTTACCTTCTCGCTGAGGGAAGGCTCGTTAACCTCGGGGCAGCGGACGGGCATCCGATAGAGATAATGGACCTCTCGTTCTCGCTGCAGCTAATGGGAGTCCTTTACCTGGTTGAGAACAGGGGGAGGCTCGAGAACAGAGTCTACAACGTGCCAGAGGAGGTTGACAGGAAGGTCGTGGAGACTTTCCTGAGGATAAACGGGATAAAGCTCGAGGAGCTGACCCCCGAGCAAAAGGAGTACCTTGAAAGCTGGAAGTGAGCCTAACAGGGAGCTCAGCGAGCTGGAGAAGATGATACTGGTTCACATATACAAGTACGGCCCGGACGCCCATGGCTCCTGGCCAGGAGGCTCATGGGGACGAGCGGCTGGGTCCCAAAGTACGATGAGGACGAAATGGAAAGGGCCTGCAGAAGGCTCGAGGAGATGGGGCTTCTGGAGAGGTACACAGGATCGCTCAAGTGGCTTCCGACCTCTTCCATAAAGCCCTGGCTCAAGTTCAAGCAGAGAAACAGGGACGTGAAGCCCCACGGAGTGTATTACCAGCTCACGAAGGAGGGAAGAAGGCTTGCGAAGACGCTTAAGAAGGAGTACGAGTCGAGGAACGCGCATCAATCATAATTATATCATCATAGCCCTTGCTGTGCCGTTCACTTTCAAGCCTCTGAGGCGTCGGGAAAAAGCTTAAACGCGGCCTCTGTGCCTCTGGCAACTTAAAAGGAAAAATTAATATTTATCACGATTAAGGGTTAAGCGAAGAGCTATGCCAGAGAAGAATCTGATTGTTATAGCACTTGGTGGAAACGCTCTGCTACAGAGGGGTCAGAAGGGAACTTTCCAGGAACAGTACGAGAACACGAAGGTGACAGCAAAGAAGATAGCTGACCTCATAGAGAGGGGCTATAAGGTAGTAATAACCCACGGAAACGGCCCCCAGGTGGGAGCCCAGCTGCTCAGGCACGACGCAGGACAGAAGCTCTACGGCGTTCCGGCGTTTCCGATGGACGTCGCTGGAGCCGAGACACAGGGCTTCATAGGCTACATGATCCAGCAGTCTCTCAGGAACGAGCTCAAGGCCAGGAAGATCGACAAGTACGTGGTCACGATCGTTACCAGGACCATCGTGGACGAGAACGACCCAGCTTTCAAGAACCCGACCAAGCCGGTTGGCCCCTTCTACAAGAAGGAGGAGGTTGACGAGCTCAGGAAGCAGTTCCCCGACTGGGTCTTCAAGGAGGACGCAGGAAGGGGCTGGAGGAGGGTAGTTCCATCTCCTGATCCAAAGCTCATAGCTGAGAGGTACGCCATAAAGACGCTGGTAGATGCAGGGTTCGTGGTGATTGCAAGCGGCGGCGGAGGAATACCGATAATCGAGAAGGACGGAGTGGCCTACGGAGTCGAGGCCGTGATCGACAAGGACCTGGCCGGACAGAGGCTTGCAACGCTGGTAGGCGCAAGCAGGTTCATAATAGCAACTGACGTGGACGGAGCCTACCTGAACTGGGGAACTCCGAACCAGA
Source organism: Nitrososphaeria archaeon (assembly GCA_049976505.1). GTDB lineage: Archaea > Thermoproteota > Nitrososphaeria > Conexivisphaerales > UBA164 > CAYFFZ01. Next base: position 35,512 of record JBMFIC010000005.1, read on the forward strand.
AGAGGCTTGAGAGGGTAACCGTCGAGGAGATGAAGAAGTACTACGCTGAGGGACACTTCAAGGAGGGCAGCATGGGCCCAAAGGTGCTCGCGGCGATAAGGTTCGTTGAGGCAGGCGGAGAGGCAGCAACGATCGGGCACCTGTTCGACCTGACCGAGCTAGTCGAGGAGAAGAAGGGAACTACAGTATACTCGTCACTGGGTTAACTTCTGAAGCTCCTTCATTTTTTCCTCGTTTCTTTTTTCCTCCTCTTTTATCTGGTCTATCTTCCACTCGAGGGCCTTTATGAACTCCGAGTTGTCCGTTTCCCTGAGCGGGTTTCCGCACTCAGGACAAACGAAGAAGTGCTCGATGGCCTCCTCAAACGTGTACTTCTTGCAGGTCGGGGTCCCGCACCAGTAGAAGGCGTGGGACTTCTCGTACTCGAGCCTGCTTGTAAGCTTCTTCAGTATGACCTCCCTGGTCCTCCTGAGGAACACGTCTATCTGATCCCTCTGTATTCTCCACCGGTATATGAGCCAGCCCTTCTTTGGATCCTTATCCCTTATTCCTGCTATCAGCCCCCTTTCGTACAGGTCGTAGAGGACCTTCCTGACCTTGTTTATCTTCAGCCCGGTTGCGCTGGCGATCTCCTCGTCCGTTGCGTCAGGGTTGTTCAGGATGGCCCTTGCAACCTTTATGTAATCCTCGTCGCCTATCATCGCTGCGACCTTGACAAAGGTGTCCTCGTATTCCAGCTTAACCATGAGCCTTTTAAATGATTTTAACATATAAACGTTATAACAAAAACGCAGAGGGCCATGGAGCTAAATGACGCAGCGGCCTCTTCTGTAGTCAAATGGTGCTCAATAAAGTTGTTGGTTGTGGTAAAGTAACTTTGACTATTATTCTTTTAAGAGCACTTTACAAAGATCCTCATTAGGATGGAGTCTTCATTTGTTATCAGCTTTGATCCATCTTTACCCATTAATAGGCTCTTCATTAATGAGAGGTTTGTAAGGATAATCAACGATCTCAACATCGTCGAGAGGTACTTCGACAACAGGCTTGTCAAGGAGATGTTCGAGTACTACGACAGGAACGTCTACAGGCCTCTCGCCAACGCGGCTCTGACGGCGGCCAAGCTTAACCTGCCGGTATACATGGCCGTAACTGGGGTTTTCCTCGAGATGGCCTACAAGTACGATCAGGAGCTCTTCAAGAAGATCTACGCCGCCTCGTCGACTGGCAAGGTGAAGATCATACCCAGCACGTTCTACGGTGGTCTGTACCCCCTCTGCGAGAGCTCAGGAGAGGAGATTGGGGAGCAGGTCAAGCTGGTTTCTGAGCTCACGGCAAAGTACGGGCTCCAGAGGGCCCCCGTGGCCGTCATGCCTTATCTCATCTACAACGAATGGGTCGAGAAGGGGGCAAAGGCGGCAGGAGCGGAGTACGTGATCACGGAGGAGGTTGATGGGTTCACCAGTCACAGATACCTCTACACAAACTCGTCGAACGACCTGAGGATAGTCATCAGGAACAGGGAGGCGTCGCTGGCCCTTGCCGATGGGCAGTTCGACAGGCTCGGAAAGGACGTAGAAGGGTTAATCTACGTTAGCGCTGAGGAGGTGGCGCAGAAAGGGGAAGCGTTTGCTGAAGTGCTTGGGAATTACATCTACAGGGGGGGCCTAGATCTGAAGGAGGTGCCTCCTTCAAAGCTGCCTGCCAGCGGAACGCTCTACGCGCCTGGAAGGCCATACCTCTACGATCTTTCATACGGATCGCCAACCCCGCTCTGGGAGAGGGAGAAGGCACAGACGATGCTGCTGAGCAAGGCCTGCTCGCTCCTCTCATACGTCAGATGGCTGGGGGATCAGAGGATGCTCCAGATCTGGAGGATACTTCTCCAAGCTGACCTCTTTCTGGCGATGACGGGCGAGCCATCAAGGAGGGCAAAGGTTATGGCCGACAAGGAGGAGGCCAAGCTGAGCTACGCGTACATACTGGGGGACTTCGAGGGGAAGCTGGCCTCTATGATACTTAAGAAGAAGGAAAAGGCAGCGGTTCAGGAGGCAAGGCCAAAATTATAGGCAACGTTTAAACACTCAGAGGAGAAAAAAAATTCTGAATGGAGAGCAAGAGGGATTCGCTGCTGAGCCGCATAATCAACATTGAGAAGCCCTACTTCTTCGTCCCCGTCGTGGCGCTCATATCGTTCCTGCTGTTCTGGATAGGGCTCATGTTCTTCTACGTCACCCCTCTATCCCAGATATACTGGTACGCCTTCTCCGTGCTCATATCGCTCCTCTTCGCCTTTTCGGTCTACGCGAACCCGTCCTTCAGGTCATGGAAGGTCTATCTTGGCTCGATAATCTTCTTCTACTCGATGATAATCTTCATAGGGGCCATGCCTGGATACTACATGGCCAAGATGCTTCCCCAGGCAGTCAGCCAGGCCAACCAGACCATAGTCTCGATAAGGACCGAGTACAGGAGCGTGTTCTCGATGGCCGGAGCGATCTTCAGCAACAACGTCAGGATAGACGCCGTGAGCTTCGTGCCCTTTGTCGGTCCATTCGTTTTGGCAATGGCGATAGTGAACACGAGCTCCGTGGTCTGGGGCCTCACCTTCACGGAGATGTTCTCCAACAATCCGTACTGGTTCGTGGGACCTCTAGCCGTGATAATTGCGCCTGACACGTTCACCGAGTTCAGCTCGTACGTCCTTTCGCTCATAGGTGGGCTCTACCTGTTCAGGGCCCTGAGCTCCTTGAGCCTTCCCGATGAGAGAAACAGGAGCCTAGTCAGGGCCTTCATCTTCCTGGCCCTGTCGCTGGTCCTTCTGTATCTGTCGGCGCTCCTGGAGGCCTACCTTATAATTCGCTTCGGGCTCTGACCCCCAGCTCCGTTTTAAGCTTATATGTCAGATCGTCCAGACCGGATGTTAAACGTTAAATAATGTCAAGTTTTCTAGATACTTTTAGTGAAAGCTCACAGGGCTGTTCTTTACGGGCTGTCAACTGAAGGGATAACCCTAGTTAACGGTTTGGTAAAGGCCGACGAGTACCTTATCATAGATGAGAACACAAGGCTTGCAAACAGCTACAACAGAAAGCTCAGCCAGCTCATGAGGAGCGAGGACCTGTCAGACATAGTTCCCGGGGCATCGGCCCTGGGAGGCGCCACCCTGATATTCTTCGGGCCAAAGCAGAGGCCCTTCTCCGACTGGTCCAACGTCACGTTTCACCTCAAGTTCATAGCCGCAAACCTGAGGAGGGGTCAGCACGTGGTGAACGTGCTTCCGGTTGAGAAGGGAAGGAACTACCAGATGATCGAGGTCCTCGAGACGATAAGCGGGTTCAAGGCCGGAAAGGACTTCGGATATCACTACTTTCCCGTGGGAAGCCCTGGGGCGCTCGCGAGCATCTACGATGGAAAGAGGGAGCAGTGGATGGCCCAGGGGTCCGACATGGAGAGCGCGGAGGAGAAGTACCTGATAGATGCCATGGACTCGTTCGGGGAGAAGGTGAGAAAGGTCTGGCTGAGGAGGGGCTCGGACACCTTCATATCATACTACGTTAAGGGCTCATACGCCATCTCGCTCGTGCCGAACAGCTTCGGAAAGAACTCGACCCTCACGAGCCTCTCAAGGGTTTACCTGAAGTCCGTCGACGACTTCATGAGCTTCGTCTCAGAGAGGATAAAGGAGAGGGTTAAGGAGCTCACGATAAAGCCGGCAAGGGCGTCGATATACCTCGTGTGGGATGCCGACGCGAACGAGATACTGGGGGAGTCAGAGTACTACAGGGAGAGGTTCAGGCAGAAGCTGAACGAATCATTCGCGAGGACAGAAAGCATAAGCATGGAGAAGATCGAGAGCTACGTCCTGAACTTCCAGCTCGCGAAGGAGGAGGTCCTCGTGGTGTGCGATGAGCTCTCCGAGAGCAGGCTCAAGGACAAGGTTGAGGTGCAGAAGATCATAAGGGCCGCGATCTGAGCTCCTCCAGGGCCTCTATCAGCAGCCTCAGGGAGTCCTCGAACCCTGGTCTCGTGTACGTGATCCTGAAGTAGGGGCCTGTGGCTCCGAAGAGCCGCCCAGGAACCACGCTGACCGACTTCCTGCTGTAGGCCCATTCGGCGACCTGCAGGTCATCGAGGTTAGTGTAGGACGAGTAGTCAACAAAGGCAACGGTCCCTGGCAGGGGGGCCCTGTTCATGTAGAACTTCAGCTCTCCCATGCTGCTGAGAAGCGCTGAGAGCCTGCGCCTCTGCTTCTCCCTAACCGCAGCCTTTATCTTCTCGTTGTTCTGCAGGACTCTCCCTGCTATGCACATGCTGTGCCTCGAGACAGGATCGAAGAGTATGCCCCTCATGTCCTCCATCATCCTGGCAGTGCTCCTGTCGGGCGCTATCACCCATCCCACCCTTATCTCGTCTCCCCCGTAGAACTTGGTCATGGTGTTTATCCTGAAGGCGTCGCAGCCGTATCTAACTTCATCGAGATCCATCACGAACTGCATGAAGGTCTCGTCGATCACGCAGTACCTGAAGCCCTCCGGAGGGTCCACGAGGGTCCCGGTTGGGTTGTTTGGGTTGCTCGCTATGAAAGCTCCACCTTCTCCCCTTTTCATGCCATAGAGGGCCGGCGCCTTGAAAATGAGCTCGTACTCGGGGATGGTGTGAGCGAACTCGTAGATCCCAAGCCTCCTGAGCGCCGCGAGGACGTAGTTCATTGCCTCGGTTGCACCGTGGGTAACCACGACCCTTTCGGGCTCCTCTCCGCTGATCTCGGCTATCAGCTCCCTCAGCTCCCGTTCCTCGGAGAGGCCGCATGACCTGAAGTGATCAGACAGGTCGACCTCGCCGATCATGCCGCTCTGAGATAGGTCGTGCTCAGCGCGGTGAGAGAGTATCCATCTCCCTATCTCAAACTCAGCGTTCACGCTCCTTCTCCATGATGCCTCCTATTAAACGTTTAAATCAGCGAGATTGAGCATTATTAATGTGAAGATCAGGCTCTTCGGCAGGAAAGTCTCAGGGCAGGCGGGTCCTGAGGACGCGAAGAGGAGGCTGAGCTACCTCCGGCTCCAGAAGGAGATAGTCTCGGACGCGCTCCTCAAGGTCTACAGCATGCAGGAGCTGGACCCTGAGATAAGGGAAACGCTGATCCAGAAGTACAAGAACGAGCTCAGGGAGATAAACAGGGAGATGTACGAGCTTTCAAGCGCAGCCGAGCTTCAGGATCTTATCGAGCTCAGGGAGGAGCTGGTCAGGACCATAAACGAGAAGATACAGGCAATAGACAGGAGGATCGAGGAGCTCAGGAAGGAGATACAGGGCAGGGCCTCAAGGGAGGAGAGGAAGGCGGAGATGCAGCAGGAGGGCGAGGATGAGGACATAGATGAGCTGTACAGGAAGGTCAACTCGATACTGGAGAAGCTCGAGAAGATAGACGCTTAGCGCTAAAGATTATAAATTATATTAGGAATTATTTTACCCATGAGCGTTAAGGCGGCCCTCCTCTGTGGCGGAACTGGATCCCGTCTGCGGCCGCTCACCTACTACTTTCAGAAGACCATGCTGCCCATAGGGACCTCCCAGAAGCCCATACTGGAGTACATAGTGAGGTATCTCGCGTACCACGGCATCAGGGAGATGACGATGCTCGTTGGTTACAAGGCGGAGCAGATAGTTAACTACTTCAGGGATGGATCAAACTTCGGTGTCAGGATAGACTACTCATACGACACCGAGGAGTACAGGGGAAACGGAGGAGCGCTCATAAACGCGCTGAGGGCCGGGAAGTTCGACGGATACGATGACGTCCTGATATACTACTCGGACATCCTGACGGAGATGGACGCCGGGGAGCTGCTGAGGCTTCACAGGGAAATGGGATACGAGGCGACTCTTGCTGTCTCTGATCACTACAGGCTTCCTGTAGGCGTTGCAGAGCTGAGGGATGGAAGGGTTGTCTCCTTCAAGGAGAAGCCCGAAATAGGCATAAACCCGACCATCGGGATCCTTGTTATGAAGCAGAGCGCCATAAGGAGGTTCTCTGACCTGAAGGGGGAGCTCGACATAATGGGGGACTTCATATCGGCCCTTGTCAGGGAGGGAAAGGTCGGCGCCTACGTCACGAAGGCCTTCTGGATAGACGTGGGAACGACTGAGACATACGAGAAGCTCGACCACCAGATGATAGACGAGAAGTTCGGCAGGTACATAGCGGCAAGCACCTTCTGAGGCAAGCAGGGCTGTACCATCTTTAGAAACGTTTATTTAATCGCCCCTTAGCTTCAACACTGTATATGGCTAATAGCATAGTGAGCGACATCGTCTACATCCTCAACCTAATATGGATAATCCTGATCGTCGCGTTCATCCTCTACGGGCAGAGGATACAGCTCGAGCTCAGCATGAGGTCCCTGGGGAAGCACGTGAACAGGCTCGAGAGCATGTACAGGGAGGCCCACGATCGCCTTATTTCGGAGCTGAAGAAGCTCGGCGTCAGCGAGGAGAAGGCGAAGGAGGAGATAAGCTTCCTCGAGAACTCCTTTCTGATCTCCCCAACCGACCTCGACCCTCACGGGATAGTCCAGAAGCTCGATCACCTGATAAAGACCTACGACGGGATGTTCAAGAGCAGGATCAAGGCCCTTTTAGGAACCGACGACGTCGTGAAGGTTCAGAACATGGCGGCTGTCGCGGAGAGCGTGCTGGCCCTTAACGATATATACAAGTTCGTGAGGCACCAGTACCTTTCGGCAAAGAACTACCACGACTTCTACTCGCTCATAATGCTGCAGGTCCAGCTCCCGTTCATAATAGAGGCGGCAGAGGCCTATCACAGCAGCATAGACTCAGCCCTGAAGGGACAGACGATAGGGGATGGGCTCGGGCCCCTTGTCGCATATCATCTGGCGGCCGGGGCTCCGTTCTCGGAGATAGAGGAGGAGACGGAGATGGCGGAGGTGGAGTACAAGGGAAGAAAGGTCCTCATACTCAAGGCAAAGGGGCCGGGCTCAACCGTTGGCAGGCCTGGCAGGGCAGTTAGGAAGGTTGTCGAAAACTTTACCCCATCGCTCATAATAACCGTTGACGCTGGGCTGAAGCTCGAGGGCGAGGAGACCGGAGAGACCGTTGAGGGCATAGGCGTTGCCATGGGCGGTCCCGGAACGGACAGGTTCGAGATAGAGGAAGTTGCAGCTAAACATGGCATACCCCTGCACGCGTTCATAGTCAAGATGTCCCTCAAGGAGGCGATTACCGAGATGAACGACAGGGTGAGAAGGGCAGCTCTGGAGACCGTGGAAAGGGTCAAGGCGCTAATAGAGGAGAAGACAAGGGAGGGCGACGTGGTCCTGGTCGTTGGAGTGGGGAACACCGCAGGGATACCCTGATATAAGCTCCTGCAAAGGTTAAAAGTCGTAGGCTGTAAAATGATTAACATGAAGACGGCAGAGGACATGCTTGAGGTTTACGAAAGCTGGCCCGACATGTTCGAGCCTGTAAGCTTGGGCTTTGAGGCCGCAAAAAGCGATGTCGTTTACGGCTGCGGATACGGCTCATCGCTCATACCCATCCTGGTTGCATCCATGATCTACGGCAGGAACAGGATAATTGCCCTCAGACCCGGCGAGATGCCCGGGGAGGCTCACAGGGGAAGGACGCTGGTTGTCGTGAGCCACTCGGGGGAAACAGTTGAAGCGCTGGAGTGCGTGAAGAAGGGAGCGAGCCAGGGGATGAGCGTCTACGCTGTGACCGGGGGAGGAGCCCTTGAGGATCTGTGCAAGAGGGAGGGCGTGAAGCATGTAAAGATAAAGAAGGCGGATACGACCAGGCTGGGCTTCCCATACATACTCTCGGGCCTCCTTCCCCTTCTCGATTCGATTCTTGAAGAGAGCGCGACGGAGAGAGTCCGAAGGTACTTCAGCGATCTCAGGGGGAGGATCGAGAGGATAGGCAACGAGGCAAGGAGCCTTGCCGAGTTCTCCAGGGACTCGTTCCTCGTTGGGGTCTACTACACGAACTACGCTGAGCCTCTCGCGCTCAGGCTCAGGTACCTTCTGAGCGAGAACGCCAAGCTTCACTCCGTTTATGAAAACATAATGGAGGTCGCCCATGACGGAATTACCGCCTGGGAGATGTACTACAACATGCCGGTCCTTATAGTGAGGTCCGAGTCCGAGGATGAGATAACAACGGAGAGGATCAGGGCCATCTCCGAGGCCCTGCAGGGCCTTGGCCACAGGGTCAGGGAGATAAGCATAGGCGGAGAGGAGGATCTGATACACAGGCTCTACATGTTCGACGTGTACACGGTTTTCCTATCGATCCTGCGAAACGTGAACCCGTTTGCCATGAGGACGCAGGAGGCAATAAGGAGAAGGGTCTCCCTGAGCCATGAGTAACAGGAAGAGGGGCTACGACTGGGAGGACAAGATAGTGAAGACGTTCAGGAGAATGGGATGGAACGCCGTAAGGCTGGGGAGCCCATCGGTTCACCTTCCCGACGTGCTCGCGATCAACAACGCGGAGAAAAGGATAGTTGCGATTGAGGCGAAGGCCTCAAGGGGAGAAAGGATAAGGGTTCCCCAGAGGGAGATAGAGAGGCTCTTTGACTTTCTTGAGCTCTTTCAGGCATATGAAAGGAGAGAGGCAGTCATAGCCATAAAGTTCCTGAAGGTCAGGGGCAAGAGCCTCAGCGAGAGCTTCTACGAGGTCAGGTGCAGGAGCCCGGGAAACATAGGGATCAGGAGAGGGGAGAGCCCAGATAATAGATGCCTTGCTCCATGGAGGATAAAGAGGGCCTGATTAAAAGCTTTTAACAGATAGATTGTCAAATAGGTTATGAAGGCCTATCTGCTGGCAGGAGGCCTCGGGACCAGGCTTTATCCGCTCAGCCTGGTCCTTCCAAAGCCGCTCCTCACCCTGGGCAACAGGACCGTCATAGAGCACATACTGGAGTGGCTCTCTGGCTACGAGTTCGAGAGCTACGTGGTAGTGACCAGCGGAAGGGAGTGGGCCTTTAGAACAGTCCTCGGGGACTCATACCGGGGAAGGAAGGTCATCATAGTGAGCTCTGACAGACCCCTCGGAACCGCAGGTCAGCTCAGATGGGCTGCGGGCTCTGAGCGGGAGACGTTCTTCGTGACCTACACCGACTCGATAATCAGGGCCGACATATCCAGCGCCGTTGCGGAGCACAGGAGAAGGGGAAACATCGCCACGATCATGGTGGCGGAGGTCAGCTCAAGGCTGAAGTACGGCATCATAGAGGAGGAGGATGGAGCAGTTAAGAGATGGATAGAGAAGCCTGAGATAAAGCACAGGGTCGCGGCTGGCGCCTTCATCTTCGAGCCCGAGTTCCTCAGGTACATAAGGGAGGAGAAGTACGGGATGAACTGGGCGATACAGAACGCAATAAGCGCTGGCGAGAGGGTCGGGACCTACCCCGTTGAGTCCTTTATAGACGTGGGCAACATGGAGAGCTTCAGGGATGCGGCTGAACGCTTCGCCGGGGAATTCGGGGAGATACTATGAAGCTGAGGTACGCCATCCTGGAGGAGGACTATCCCGATGGGCTCACGCCCTTCTCCCTCACCCGGCCCTCCTCCATGCTGGTCTACAGGTACAGGAGGATCTCGGACTGGCTCAGGGAGGCTCTGGGCGAGCCCGAGGGCTTTGTTGCCCCCGAGAGGTTCTTCTACTTCGGCCTCAGGCAGCCATCAGATTACGATCTTCTCGTGAGCTCGATGGTCCGACCCGAGATGGTAAGGGAGGCAGTGGATGAAGTTAGGGACGGGGAATCCCTCTGGGAGCGGGGACATCTGGTGGTGTCCCGAGGACCACCGGAGAGGACTGAGAGGAGGGAGGCAAGGGGGACCTACCTCATAAGAGGCCCATGGGAGCTGACAAAGTCGCTGAGGGATCCGCCATTCGACAGTAGCAGGATAGAAGGGGAGATCGGGCGGTTCGTCTCAATAGTGGAGAGGGATGGACCTGTGATAATAGAGAGGGGGGCGGTGGTTGAAGACTTCACTGTGATAAAAGGCCCCGCGTTCATATCGCAGGGCTCCAGGGTGTACAACGCGCAGATCTCCGGGTCATACGTGGGAAGGTGGTGCAGGGTCTCGGGGGAGGTCGAGAGGAGCGTCATCGATGACTACGCGCACAAGGCCCACTTCGGGTTCGTGGGAGACAGCTACGTGGGCATTCACGCGAACCTGGGAGCGGGAACTACCACGAGCAACCTGAAGAACACCTACGGGACCGTTAGGGTGATGATGGGAAAAGCACTGGTTGACACGGGGGAGATAAAGGTGGGGGCATTTATAGGTGACTTCGCAAGGACCTCCATAAACACGTCCATAATGTCGGGAAAGATGATAGGGGCCTTCTCGTACGCAGGCGGGACGGTGAGCTCGGACGTCGAGCCCTTCATGTTCTACGATCGACGGATGAACCTTGACAGGCTTATAGAGCAGCTTGGCAGGTACATGGAGAGAAGGAACATCCCCCTTGATGAGGGGCTCCTGATCTACGTGAGGAGCACATATGAGAGGTTCCTGAAATCCCTCAGGTCATGAGCCTCCTTCCTGCTCCGTGGCCAGAAGCCGTGATGCCATCGCTATCGAGGCCTCGAGGTCCTTTCTGAGCCTCGGGTTTCTGAGCACGGCGGCAGGATGATATGTAACGATGAGCCTAGAGCCCCTGTATTCATGGACCCTGCCGGATAGCTCTCCAACCCTCTCCTTCCCAGTGAAGAACTTTGACGCAGTTGCCCCAAGGGCTATGATGATCCTGGGCCTGATGACCTCTATCTCCTCTAGGAGGAAGCCCGAGCAGGCATCTACCTCCTTCCTGCTTGGCCTCCTGTTGCCGGGGGGCCTGTGCTTTACCACGTTGGTTATGTAGACGCGCCTCAGGCCGTAGCTTTCCAGGATCCCTCTCAGGAGCCTCCCGGCCCTTCCCACGAAGGGCCTGCCCTGGGCGTCCTCCTCTCTCCCCGGCGCCTCCCCAACCACCATCACCGGCGAATCTTCAGGGCCCTCTCCGGGAACTGCCCTGGTTGCCTGTCTCCAGAGGTCGCATGCTCTGCACCGCTCAACCCATTCCCTTATCCTCTGAAGGCTCAAACCTTATCTATCTCCATGAGGTCCCTAGCAACGTAGGACTCCCTGAAGACCTTCCTCGCCTCGCTCCTCAGCCTGCCCGTCTTATCCGAGAGGGCAGGTGGTATGTGGGTAAGCAGGAGCCTCCTGGTCCAGGACTTGACGGCGATCTCGGCGGCCTGCCTTGCGGAGCTGTGGCCTACGGAGTTTAGGTACTCCTCGTTCTCGGAAAGCCCCGTGGCCTCGTGTATCAGAAGCTCTGCCCCCCTGCAGAGCTTCGCTATCTGATCGGAAGGGGCCGTGTCGCCGGTGTAGCATAGGCCGCCTATCCTGTAGGCAACGTCGGCAACGCTGTGCTTTCCGGGCGCCGTCCTGACCTTTCCGTATCCCTCGAGCTCAAGGGACTCTCCCGGCTCGATCTCAGTGAACTTCAGGTCAAACCTCATGAAGGTCCTGGGCGTGTTAGCGAACTCGAGCATCCCTCTGAGAGCCCTCTCTATTCCCGGAGGCCCCACTACGTTCAGGGGATCCGTTCTCCCCAGGTACGACATCCCCCAGACAAGGCTTCCAAGGTCGAAGAAGTGGTCCCCGTGCATGTGCGTTATCAGGACGTGAGTTATCCTGAGTGGATTGGCCCCGTACCTGAGAAGGTTCCCGAAGGATCCAGGTCCAGCGTCCAGAACGATCCTCGAGTCTATTAGATAGGATGAGCAGGCCCTGTTCCTGCTCTGGGCCGAGCCGCTGCTTCCGAGAACTACGACCTTCAACCTGCAAAAGTAGTGCGCGTCTGGCCTTAAAAAGGTTGACCGTCGCAAGCCATGAGCTCATGGAGATCCCGGGGGCCATCGGCCGCTTCACCATATTTATGCTTTCTGTCACCGGCGAGACCAGAAACCCGGGTTACAGGGGGCCCCGGTGACAGCATCCAAAATAGATCTGTCAGCAACTTAGAGGGTAAATGAGCGAGTTTCAGAAGAGATGGGAGGAAAGGAAGGACGAGGGAATAACCGATAAGATAAAGGCTGCAGTAAGGCCAGACGAGCCCCTAAGAAGGAAGCTAGAGCAGGCCATAAGGCTCATTCAGGTTCAGATATCCAAGCTTGACGCCACCGCGGCAAAGCTGAGGGACAAGGATCAGAAGTACTTCGACAGGGTCGTCATGTACCTTCAGAAGCACGACAATGAAAGGGCGAACATCTACGCAACCGAGCTGGCAGAGATCAGGAAGATGTACAAGATGATAACCCAGGCGAAGCTGGCTCTCGAGCAGATATCAACGAGGCTATCAACGGCAACTGAGATCGGAGACGTGGTCGCTGTTCTTGACCCTGCAATGAAGGTGCTCTCCAGCATAAGGAAGGGCGTCAGCGGCGTGATGCCGGCCGCAGAGGACGAGCTGGGCGAGATATCAAACCTGCTGAACAACATACTGGTGGATGCTGGAAACATGTACGGCTCCGGAATAAGCTTCGAGCCAGCCAGCGACGAGGCGGAGAGCATACTGGCGCAGGCATCTGCTGTAGCTGAGGCAAGGATGAAGCAGACGCTACCAGACGTAACGGGGCTCGGGCTTAGCTCCGAGGGCTCAAAGCAGTAATCAGTCAGAGGAAACAAGCTGAGCGCATATATTATTTATCCAGCCGTATTTTTTCTGTATTAGGTTCCTGTTTCTCCATGAGCATATCTCCTTTTTTGTCTCCTCCAGGTCAAGGTAGATCCCACACCTTCCCATCTCCTCCGAGAAGAGCTGGACGTTCTCGACGAACTCCTCGTAGCTCTCTATCGAGAGTATTCCGGGGCTAACTCGTGGTCCACCCAGGACCAGGAGGTTCTTTATGAAGTTGGGAGCGGTGAGGGTGAACAGGTTCGAGACCGTTACCGGACCCTCGGGGCCGAAGAGCTCCCGCATGATCTCCCTCATGGCGCACAGCCTGTCAGCGGCCTGGGCGTAGTCTATGGCCCCGCGTCCAGGGGAGCCCATGAAGTACCCAAGGTCTGTCAGGACCAGCTTGTCCATCGCCGCCTGCCTCCTGGAGATCCCAGGAAAGACCCTCTCCGCCGTCCCCAGAAGCTCAGCCTGTAGCCTGCTGGTAGGTATCCTGGAGGTCTGCCTTGCTGCCTCCAGCACTAGGACCTCCTCCTCGTAGCTGAGCCTCTCGATGGATGACCTTGGGAGGATCTCGGAAATCCTCCTGGGAAGCGGGCCAAGGGTCTCAACGAGCTCAACGTACCTCTCTGCGAGGGAGGCCCTTATGCCCGCCGGATCGAGGGCTATGCAGTGGTAGCCTAGGAACTTTATCGCCCTCCTTCTCAGAGCTGGAACTGAGGGGGTAAGGCAGAAGGCCACGCTCCTGACAACCGCGTCGGCCCTAACGACCATGGACGTGCTGATCCAGAAGGTCCTCTTGAGCTGGGCTCCGAACTTCAGCGTTATCTCCCTGAGCAGCGCATCCGCGGTTATCAGCTGATGAGCCTCCCCGCTCAACTTGCAGCTTCCCCGTTTTTATGCAACCTTTTATATCCTCTTTATTTATAACTTATCCCAGAGTTATGAGCTCTGAGAAGAGAAGGGATGACGTGAGAAGGAGGGTCGAGGCCGCCCTCCTTTCATCTGGAAGGCCTGTCTCCTCCGAGGAGCTGATGAGGGTCCTGAGGATAAGGAAGTCCGAGCTCCTGGAGGCCATAAGGGAGATCAGGAGCTCGTACGAATCATGCGGGTCAGCGCTTGAGCTTCTTGAGCTTGGCGACAGCTTCATGATAAGGATCAGGCCTGAGCTGGCTGGCCCCGCAAGGAAGTTCAGCGGAAGGCCTTTCCTCTCGAGGTCTCTGGCGAAGACGCTCTCGTACATCGCGTTCTATGGGCCTGTTGAGGCAAAGGACCTTGCATCTAAGAGGGGGATCGTGGTGTACTCGCAGCTGAAGGCACTTGAGAGGATGGGCCTGATAAGAAGGGTTGAAAGGGAAGGAAAGAGAATGTACGAGGTCACGGAGAGCTTCTACAGGCTCTTCAACGAGGAGGAGCTGAAGGAGAAGTTAAAGGGGGCAGCTAGCCCCCAGCAGTAGGCGGGAAGGCAATAACATCGGAGCCCTCCCTGAGCTCCTGCTCCCCGGGCCTCCTGCCGTCTATGAGCAGGTTGATCTCCGACCTGTCAACCCCCAGCAGCTCTGAGAGCCTTTCAGCAATTTCATCGGAGCTGCTGGCCTCAACGTAGACCGTGTCGCTTCCGGCAAGCTCCCTGAACCTTGCGAAAAGCCTAACCTTCACTTTCAATTCTCTCAGCCCTTTCGAGTATCTCAAGAACCCTCCTGTCCACCTCCTCGTCAAATGGGGAGTATGAGACCCTCTGATAGAGCTCCTTCACCTCCCTGACCTTCATTCCCTTCTCAGCTCCCCACCTGATGAGCTGAACAGCTATCCTCTCCTCGTACTGAAGATCGGAAAGCTGAACGTCCTTTCTCTCCTTTATAAGGCCCCTGAGCGCCTCGTCGTCAAGCATGACACTTATGTGGCTCGTGTAAATAAAAGCTCTTTGAGCGTTTTCTATGCGTTTACACGCCTGAGCCTGAGCTGCAGGCCCCTGTGAAGGCCGAGGATGGCCTCAAGCCCTGACGTGTGTCCCCTCCCTGCAATCCTTTCCAGCACATCCGACAGCGGCGATGAGCTGTTGATCCTTCTTATGAGCTCCGAAAAGTCCTCCGAGAGCTCCCCGGAAGCCGCACACCTGAGGAACTCTGCGCTCACGGCGTTGGTCCTTCCTGCAGATGAAAGCGCTACGCCTGAAAGATCCCTGAACAGGTCGGTGCCCTTCAGGGCTGCTAGCACGCCAACGAGGAAGTCGTCGCCAGAAGGGGTCATGCCTATTCCGAGCCCAACAAGCCCGGAAAGCTCGGACGGATCCGCTTCTGAGAGATCCAGCTCAAGAAGCTTCCTGCAGACCTCCCGTGCATGGGCAGGATAGATTTCGCAGCTGTACCTGCTCTCAAGAAAGGCCCTGAGCTCCTCCATGACCAGATCGGATGGCGTCCTAACGTACACGTCCCTGGTCGTGAATATCTCAGAGCCCTCGAGGTCAAGAGGAGGAAGGCCTGGCAGCATGAGCCTGCTCCCGTCGAAGACGGCCTCAGGGGGCCTGATCCTTAAGAGATCCTCAAACCCCTCAACCGAAACGGCAGAGGGCTCCATTGGTGCCCCGGCGGGAATTATGAAGAGGGCGCCACGTTCAGACGCGTAGTCAAGGGCCCTGCTCCCGGCATAAACAAGCCTGCCCCTGAAGGGCCTAAGGCATATGGACCTCCTTGAAGCCCGAGGCCCGGCCATTATCTCAGAGCTCCTGGATGGCGCTGAGGACCTCCGATATCCTCCTCTCGTACTCGGGCGAGCCGGTTATGTAGCCTCCCACAACAAACAGGTTCACGCCAGTGCTGCTGAAAGCCCTTATCCTCTCTGGGTTCAGGCCCCCCGCAACCGAGATGATCGCATCTCCCCCCAAGGACCTTATCCGATCCACCAGGGACTCGGCCCCGAGCCCGGCCCTCCTCTGAACGTCTATTGGAACGTGAAAGGAGAACGCCCTCGCCCCGAGCTGCCTGAGCCTGCCATACCTTCTGATCGGGTCCTCAACGTTTACTAGATCCACTACAAGAAGGACCCCATAGCTCTCGGAGGCCCTGAGGGCGCTCTCAACGGTTTCGTCTGAAGAACATCCCAGAACGGTTACCATATCGGCCCCTGCCTCGGCCGCTATCTTCACCTCGAGATCTCCAACGTCGGCTGCCTTCATGTCGGCCAGCACGTATGATCTCCCTGCTGCGCTCCTGATGGCCCTGATCGCCCCGGCCCCGTGCCTCTTTATCATGGGGGTTCCTACCTCGATGACCCTTGCCCCAAGGCGATCCGCCGCCTCGGCTATTCTTAGGGCTAGGTCAAGGTCGAGCAGGTCGAGCGCCACCTGAAGTCCCCTTCCAGATCTTAGATCATCGAACAGCATGCGTGACATCTAAACAGCATTTGACTTTTCCTCTTTTAAGCGTATTTATATATGGGCTTCGGAGCGTTTACAATTAGCTAAAGCCTCGCCTTTTCAGGGCGGGGAGGAGGTCATAGGAGCAGCAGGAGAGCATCCCGTCAAATGGCGCGCTTATCAAGGCGAAGCACGGAGATGGCCTGAAAAGTATTTATGCGATCTGTAACAGATCATATAACTATAATGCCGAAGCTCACCCTTGTTATGAGGAACGAGTACAGGGACTCCGTCTTTCTCATGAGAATAAACGATGCGGTGGAGAAGCTCGACGGCGTGAGAAGGGCTGCCGTGATGATGGGAACGGATGCCAACAAGGACCTGATGAAGGAGGCTGGTCTTTTTACAGAGGAGGCTGCCAGCGCCGGCCCAAACGACCTGGTGATAGTCGTTGAAGGGGACGACGAGGAGGCCCTGAGGAAGGCCCTCGAAAGGGCAAGGAGCATGGTCTACGAAACGGCAAAGGAGGAGAAGAAGGAGGAGCAGAGCTACCTCAGCATAAGGAGCGCCGTTTCCTTTGAGCCCGACATAGACCTTGTGCTCATATCGACGCCCGGCGAATACGCCTACAGAGAGGCCATGAGGGCTCTCCTGCTGGGAAAGCACGTAATGGTCTTCAGCAGCAACGTCCCCGTTGAAAAGGAGAAGGCACTTAAGGAGCTCGCAAACAGGAAGGGGCTGCTCGTCATGGGCCCCGACGCCGGAACGGCCATAATAGGAGGCACTGGCCTTGGGTTCTTCAACGTCGTCAGCGAGGGGCCGGTCGGCATAGTTGGAGCTGCTGGCACAGGCATACAGGTCGTCAGCTCCCTCCTCGATCACGCGGGCTCAGGGATAACCGCTGCAATAGGAACGGGCTCGAACGACGTGAAGGACTACATAGGAGGCATAACGCTCAAATCTGGGATAAGGCTCCTGTCATCTCACTCCAGAACGAAGGTCATAACTGTTGTATCCAAGCCCCCCTCAGAGAGGATCGTGAAGGAGGCAGTTGAGGAGATAGGGAGGGGCGGAAAGCCGGCAGTCCTGAACTTCATAGGGTACGAGGGAGGCCATGGGGACGGGCAGATCTCATTCGCCTCAACGCTCGAGGAAGCCGCAAGGATGTCGTACGAGCTCGAGAGGGGCAGGGGCTTCAGCCTGCCTTCATGGACGCCCGACGAGGAGGTGAGGAGGGCAAAGGAGATGCTGAGGCCTGAGCAGACGTACATAAGGGGCCTCTTCTCTGGCGGGACCATATGCTATGAGGCCCAGCACATAATGAGGAAGAAGGGCATAAAGGTGTACTCCAACTCGCCGCTCGAGAAGTCCCTCGAGATAGGCGGCTTCGAAAGGTCGATAAAGGACACGATGATAGACATGGGAGCCGAGGAGTTCGTTAGAGGGGTTCCCCACCCGATGATAGACTTCAGGTTCAGGAAGGAGAGGCTGCTCAGGGAGGCGGAGGACAGGGAGGTTGCTGTGATCCTCTTCGACATAGTCCTGGGCTACGGGTCTAACATGAACCCAGCTGGCGAAATATCGGAGGCGATAAGGAAGGCAAGGGAGATCAACGACAGGCTTGCCTTCGTGGCCTCGGTGATAGGGACAAGGAAGGACCCTCAGGGCCTGGAGTCACAGGTAATGCAGCTGAGAAACCTGGGGGTGCTGGTTTACCCATCGAGCACCAGGGCGGCCGAGGTCGCGTTTCAGATAGCAAGGGGGTGAAGGAGATGTCGGAGGTTCTGGACAGGAGGATAAAGGTGCTCAGCGTGGGTCTGGAGAGCTTCTACCAGGACCTGGTTAGCCAGGGAGCAAGGGCTGTTAAGGTGGACTGGAGGCCTCCGGGAGGCGGAGTTCCAAGGCTGCTCAGGGTCCTCGAGGCCCTTGAAACCGAGGAGGTCGAGGAGGCTAACAGGAAGGCCGTCGAGGCGTTCACCAGGGCCGATCCGGTGCTGGTTGACGTAAAGCTCGCTAAGGACGTGATGCCGGAGCTCAGCGGAAGCACTCTGGGGCACGCTGGCCCGCCGATCGAGTGGTCAAGGATGTCGGGGCCGCTGAAGGGGGCCGTAATAGGGGCGGCGATATACGAGGGGCTGGCGAACGACGAGGGAGAGGCCACGGAGCTTGCTGAGAGGGGCGAGATAAGGTTCGTTCCAAACCACGACATGTCAGCTGTAGGGCCCATGGCCGGCGTCATATCGCCTAACATGCCGGTTTTCGTGGTAAAGAACGCGGCCGGCAGCAACTACGCCTACACGAACTTCAACGAGGGCGTTGGGAAGGTCCTGAGGTACGGGGCATACTCGCAGGAGGTCATACAGAGGCTGAGGTGGATGAGGGACGTCCTCTATCCGCTCCTGAAGGAGGCAGTTGATGCTCATGGGCCCGTGCCTCTGAGGCCTATAATGTCGCAGGCCCTGCAGATGGGGGACGAGCTGCACACGAGAAACAACGCCAGCACCCTTCTGTTCCTGGGCGAGATCGGGCCTTACATGGAGGGCAGGGGGCTCAGCAGGAGCGAGGTCTTGAAGGCCTACGAGTTCATAGCCAAGAACCAGCTATTCTTCCTGAACCTGGCAATGGCGGCCGGGAAGGTGATGATGGACGCGGCATCCAACATAAGGAACAGCACCCTGGTTACGGTGATGTCAAGGAACGGGACGGACTTCGGGATAAAGGTCTCGGGCCTTGGGAAGGAGTGGTTCACGGCCCCTGCGCCGGTTCCGAAGACCCTGTTCTTCCCTGGCTTCAGGGAGGGCGACGCCAACCCGGACATTGGGGACAGCGCTATAATGGAGACGAACGGCTTTGGGGCCTTCGCCTCTGCGGCTTCGCCTGCGGTGGCCCAGGTAGTTGGATCTTCAGTCAGCGAGGCGGTCAGGATAACCAAGCTCATGTACGAGATAACCATGATAAGGGACAAGAGCTTCCCGATACCCTACATGAACTTTGACGGGATTCCGAGGGGAATAGACCTGCGCCTCGTGCTGGACACCAGCATCGCTCCGTACATAAACACAGGAGTTGCTCACAGGCTTCCGGGAGTAGGAACGGTTGGATTCGGGATAGTTCAGGCTCCCATGGCCTGCTTCACCAGGGCCATAGAGAGGTTCGGGGAGGTAGTTGGAGCGCTATAAGATGTCCATACTCGTGAGGACCGACATCAAGATGAGCAGGGGGAAGGCAGTTGCCCAGGGGGCCCACGCTGCGGTTGGAGCGGTCCTCATCTGCATGAGGCGATGTCCTGAAGCGCTTCAGATCTGGCTGGACCAGGGGGCCGCCAAGATAGCCCTCAGGGTCGGGTCTGAGGAGGAGATGCTCGGCCTCGTCTCAAGGGCGCAGCAGCTAGGACTTGTAACCTACGTCGTTGAGGACATGGGGCTTACGGAGGTCCCTCCGGGAACCAGGACCTGCGCTGCGATAGGCCCGGGTCCCGAGAGCCTTGTTGATCAGGTAACCGGGAGCCTAAGGCTTCTATGATACCCGGGGTAACCGCGGGGCCCCTGAACGATCTGAGGATAAGGGGCAGGATAAAGAGCGTGCCGGAGGACTTCGTGGTTGCCGAGGTCCTCAGGAAGGGAATCGAGATAGACGGCGGGAGGCACATCCTGGCGGCGGCGGAGAAGAGGGGGCTGGAGCACAAGGCCCTGGTTCAGGCCTTCGGGAGGGAGGCTAACTTCCTCGGGATAAAGGACAAGGAGGCCCTCGCCTACTTCTTCATCTCATTCAAGAGGGTCAGGGTTAGGCTGCCTGAGGTGCCGGGGCTAAGGATCAGGATAGTGGGAAGGACGAGGAGGCTGCTCACGAGGAAGGACCTGCTTGGCAACGCCTTCAGGATAACCATAAGGGACTGCGATTGCAGGGAGGAAGCCTTCAGGGCGTGGAGCGAGCTGCTGAGCGGATGGCGGGCCCCAAACTTCTACGGGCCCCAGAGGTTCGCCAGGTCAAACCACCTTATAGGACAGGCGATAGTAAGGAGGGACTTCAGCGCTGCTGACGAGCTGCTCAGAAAGGAGGGATACGATGGGCTAAAGGGGACGCCCCTCTGGCTCAGGAGGTTCTACGTTCAGGCGTACCAGTCGTACCTGTTCAACCTCGAGCTCTCCAAGGTGATATCTGGGGAGATAAGAGGGCCAGTAAGGAGCGCGGAGGTGAGCGAGGACTTCTTCAGGGGGAAGGTCGAGATAGCGTACCTGCCTGGATACGGCTTCAGGAACAAGGGCGATGCCTACTCGAGGGCGCTGATAGAGGTGGCCAGGCAGGAGGGAATAAAGTTCAGGCACTTCTACGTGGATGAGATGAAGGAGGTCAGCCAGGAAGGTGGCATAAGGCCGGCAAGGATCATGTCCCATAAGGTCTCATATTCGATTGCTGGAGAGGATCAGGCGGTGGTGAGGTTCGTGCTCTACAGGGGAAGCTACGCGACAAGCGCTCTCAGGGAGCTCCTTCTTGAGGAGCCCCTGTAGTCTCCTTCTCTATGAAGACGTTTATCCCCCTTATGTAGAACCTCGCGCTCCACCCAGCAGCATAAAGCCTGCCGGAGTCCTCAGAAATCCTCTCGGCCCTAATCCTCAGATGGACGTATGGATCGGTGTACATGTAACCGAGGGGCTTGCCCTTCATGCTGACTATTGGGTTGGTTACAAGCACCGTGTTCCCCTTCAGCGAGTAGAGCGACAGCATCCTCGAGATCATGGAAAGCTCGTGCGCTACCTGCAGCTCGAAGAACGGGAGGGACATGCCGTCCCACACGACCGTCCTGTACCTCTTCACCGAGAGCATCCTTGAGAGCTTCTCAAAGAGGAAGTACGGATCAGAGGCGCTAAGCACGTCTATCCTGCCCATCACATCGACCCTTACCCCGTAGCGCTCAATGAGCAGCTCTGGCCTGAAGGCCCTCCTGCTGTCGACGTAAAGGACAACCTCGCCGGACGAGGCCCTTTCAACAGCAAGGGATGTCGCTATGACCTCCTTGCCCGAACGCGCATCTCCGAATATCTCGGCGAAGCACCCGTCGCACTCGCTTCTCAGGAACTCCTCGGCGCTCTGCATTTCTATCTCTCTGCGGTTGCCCTCCTGAACGTTATCGTTCCCCTCTCAAAGGTGACCTCGTAGACGTCGTTGACCTCCAGCTGAAGCCCAAGCTGAAGGTACTCGTTTTCCCTGAGGAAGAGCACCAGCTTTGGGGGCCACAGGTCCCTTATGCTCTGAACCGGGAATATGGACTGAAGCTGAGCTATGAAGGCCCTCATGCTTTCATCTCCAGGGAAGCTCACCGATGAGTACTCCGTGAACTCGATGAGCCTCCCCGGCGTCCCTGTAACCGGATCTGTCATGCCGGTAATTCTTGATACCTTAACCAGCACCATACCTAGATCTAGCCTCCTCCGGTATAAAAGCTAAAGCGGCAGGCCTAGGCCGTCTCCTTAATGGTCTCCAGAAGGGACATCATGTTCCATATGAGGACCCTTATGTGCGATGGTATGTTCGGGTCCTGCGAGATCTCCTCAAGAACGCTTATCGTGTTCGCTGCCCTTATTGCCGGGCTTATTGTCTTGTCCTGAAGCTGGTCCAGCGTCTCCTTCAGCATGTTCCTGAGGTTTCTCGGTATTCCCTTGTTTGTCAGCAACGGCGTTAGCTGCTGTAGAACCTGCTCTATCTTCTTTTCATCCTCAGCCCTAGAAGCGGACATATTTTTTGTTTTTATATGGCTTAATATATTAATATTATGATCATCTTGGGCTGCAGGCGCTGCGAGCTTGAGCATCTCAGGACATCGCGAACGCTTTAATACGAGGTTTGATATATCTAAGGCCATGAGGTCATCAGCCGCCCTTCTGCTTGCCGTCATGTTCGCGCTTGGAGGCACAGCTGCGGCTCCGGCGATCGCGCAGCCGCAGCCCGTGTTCCAGGTATACGCTTACTGGGGCTCCCAGCAGCACCCGATCCTTGCATACCCCGGAGCATCGGGGCTGCCTCTCGTGCTTCAGATAATCTACCTTGGCCCCACGAGCATATACGGGGTCAACGTAACGTATTCTCCAGGCTACCCGCTTCAGGCAGTGAGGGGCGAGGGAAACATATCGGCGCTGATACCCGAGCTTCAGCCGGGGCAGCAGATAACCCTGTTTGGCTACTTCAGCGTGAGCCCCAACGCCACCGATGGGCTCTATGAGCAGAGCGTCAACGTGACCTACAGCCTTCCAGCGCAGGTGCCGGGCGTCGGTGAGGTCATGCTAAGGGGATCCGAGGTCGTGAGCTTTAGGGTGGCCGTGCTAGGGGCGCCCAGGATAAGCCTCAGCGGCTTCATCACGAGGCCTCCAGCTATATACGCGGGGGACA
The DNA here is from genome assembly GCA_049976505.1 of Nitrososphaeria archaeon. Taxonomy (GTDB): domain Archaea; phylum Thermoproteota; class Nitrososphaeria; order Conexivisphaerales; family UBA164; genus CAYFFZ01. The sequence continues at coordinate 57,953 of JBMFIC010000005.1, forward strand.
CGGCCGGAGCGCTCACGGTGTTCCTCACCAACAGCGGCAACGTGACTGCCCAGGGCCTGAACGTCTCAGCGGAGTTCTCCTGGCCCCTCAGCCCCCTGAGGGCCGGCTCATCATACTACATAGCTTACCTTCCTCCGGGAGATGTGATCAACCTCACGTTCCCGTTCTCAATCAGCTACCAGGCGGGAGTTCCACAGCCCTTCAACACCACTGTGCTGATAAGGGTCAGGTGCGGGGCAGGCACCAGCTCCTTCGCCGTGCCGGTTGAGGTAATGCCCGCCGCCTACTTCAACGTCAGCGCAGTTACGCCCCAGAGCCTATCCCCTGGATCGAGCGGCGTGCCTATCACCTTCACTGTAACGAACGTGGGCTCAGCAGAGGCCAAGTTCGCCTCAGCGACCATGCTCTTCAGCACCATTTTCACCCCATACGCCCCCTCGAGCGAGAACCCGCTGATAGCTGCAGAATCGGTCAACTACACGCTCGGCAGCGTAAGGCCAGGGGGCTCGGAGAACGTGACGTACGTAATCAGCGTGGCATCTGGCCTTAGGCCAGGGGTCTACGAGATCCCGTTCCTCATAACGTGGTATCAGCCTCCAACGATGCAGCAGATGCACCAGGTGGTGTTCGTCAGGGTAAGCATAAGGCCTTCGGGGCTGTTCGACGGCTCCAGCGGCATCCTGTACGTCACCGCGGCAGCGGTCATAGCGGTGCTTCTGGCGATGGCTGCCATTGGGCTCAGAAGAAGGTGAAATGAGAAGAAGCCCATACCTGATCCTGGCGATCCTTGCAAGCGTAACCATGCTCACGATGTACGTTGAGGCGATGGTGATCCCATCGCTTCCGAAGATAGAGTCAGCTCTCTCTGCAACGAACGAGGAGGCTGCCTGGGTTGTATCCGCATACCTTGTGGTCGGGGCCGCGGTGGCCCCTCTCTTCGGGAAGCTTGGCGACGTCCACGGGAAGAAGCTCCTCTACATAGCGTCGCTCTCGCTCTACACCATCTCGGTTTTCCTTGCGGGCTTCTCGCCCAGCATATACTTCCTCATAGCTGTCAGGGCCGTGCAGGGGTTCGGTTTTTCGCTCTTCCCCCTCAGCCTGGCAATAATAACGGACGTCTTTCCCAAGAGGATGGTGGCAACGGCGCAGGGAATAATCAGCGCGATGGTGGCAATAGGCATGACAGTTGGCATGATAGCCGGGGCTTACATAGAGGAGTACCTGGGATGGAGGGCCATGTTCCACATAGGCTCAGCGCTTTCTGCCCTCCTCCTGATCCTTGCGTACTTCGTCCTTGAGAGGGACAGGCCTATCAGCCGCGAGAGGATAGACTACATGAGCACCCTCATACTCTCCCTTGGGACCGCGCTCTTTCTAATCTACCTGACCGAGACGCCCTACAAGGGATGGACCTCGCCGCTTCAGCTGGCAGCTCTGACATCGGGGACGGCCCTCATGGCTGGCTACTTCCTGTACTCCATGCGCGCGTCAAACCCGCTGGTGCCCCTTGGCCTCCTGAGAAGGAGGAACGTCATGGTTGCGAACGTGGCAGGATTCCTCTCAGGGGTTGCCATGTTCTCGCTCTTTCTTGGGGTTATATACTATGCTGAGGAGCCACAGCCCTACGGCCTCGGCCTCAGCGTCATAGACGCTGCATTCACCCTCTTCCCCGCGACGCTGGCCATGATAGTCATAGCGCCGCTTGCCGGGTTTGCAACCAGCGGGCTCGGGCCAAAGCCAGTCCTCATATACGGGAGCGCCGTTGCCTCCGTGGGGTTCATCCTTTTCAGCCTGTTCAGGCTCACGCCTGCCCAGCTTGTACTAGACTCGTTCATAACAGGGATAGGCGTCGTGAGCGTGCTCATCCCTATAGTCAACATGATAGCGGTATCGATGCCTCCAGAGAACGTGGCCGTTGGGCTCGGGTTCAACACTATGGTCAGGTTCCTCGGGTCGTCCCTCGGGCCAGTACTCGCGGCCACCTACATGTCGGACTACAAGTACTACGTCGTTTACGCCCTCTCGCCGCTGATAACGGCACAGCTCGCAGGGCCGCCGGCCTTCAGCATGATATTCATGACTGGCCTCATCTTCTCCGTGCTCACCGGGCTTGTCTCGCTGTTCGCCATGAACTACAGGCCGAGGTCCATGGGGGCCGTCCAGGCCCCAGCATAGCATAATAACGTTTATTATCGCTGCGCTGCTATAGTTGAGCATATGAACGTTATCGTGGTAGGTGGCGGCGCGGCTGGAATGAGCGCCGCCTCAAGGGTCAGGAAGCTTCTCCCAGACTCAAGCATCAAGGTCTTTGAGGAGTCCTCCTACGTATCCTACGCTCCCTGCGGGATACCTTACTACGTGGAGGGCCTTGTGGGCGACATAAACGCGCTAGTCACGTACACGCCGGAGTTCTTCAGGAAGGAGAGGAGGATAGACGTCTACGTTAGGACGAGGGTTACAAGGGTTGACAGGGGAGCTGCAGAGGTGACATACGTAGGGGATGGGGGAGAGAGGACGGAGAAGTACGACTACCTTATACTGGCAACCGGAGCCGCTTCGTTCGTGCCAAACAGCAAGTGGCTGGAGGTTAGCCACGTGTACGCGCCGAGGCACCTCGAGGACGGGGACAGGATCAGGGCTGACCTCAGCAGGATGGACGAGGTCGCCGTGATCGGGGGAGGCTACGTTGGGGTTGAGATGGCCGAGGCCCTCTCGAAGCAGAACAAGAAGGTCACCGTGCTGGAGATGAAGAGGATAATGCCAAACCTGGATCCGGACTACTCGGCGATGATAAGGGGGGAGATGGAGAGGAGGGGGATAAGGGTGATCGAGGGCTTCAGGGTCGTGGACCTGGAGAACAGCGGCGACAAGGTCAGGATAATAGGAGAGAAGGACCAGATGCTCTTCGACGCTGCGGTGGTTGGAATAGGGGTCAGGCCTAACACAGACCTCGCGAGACAGATGGGGCTGAAGATAGGCGAGACCGGGGCGATATGGGTCGACGAGCACATGAGGACCAGCGATGAAAGGGTCTACGCCGCAGGCGACAACGTAGAGGTCAACGACCTTGTCGTCAAGGGGAGGAAGAGATACGCTCCGTTTGCCCCAGAGGCCAACAAGGAGGGATACGTAGCGGGATCAAACGTGGGAGGGATGAAGCTTACCTTCCCGGGAAGCGCAGGGGCCTCGATAACCAAGTTCTACGACCTTGAGATCGGCACCGTCGGGCTGACAGAGGAAGAGGCGAGGAAGCACGGCATCGATCCATATCCGGTGAAGATAAAGCACAACGCGAGGGCGAGCTACTACCCCCCGCAGGACAGCATATTCATGAAAGTCGTCTTCGACAGGCAGAGAAAGGTACCGGTTGGAGCGCAGATAGTCGGGAAGAACGTCTGGGGGAGGCTGGCCTACCTTTCGCTTGCGATAGAGAACCAGATAACGGTTGACCGCATGTTCTTCTCGGGCGTTCCGTACGCCCCTCCGTTCGCTCCTGTTTGGGATTCGCTGATAATAGCCTCGAGGATTTTCTATGAACATGTATGAGCTCTCGGACATAAAGAAGCTCAGGAAGGCCCTCGGGCTCTCCCAGAGGGCCCTGGCAAAGCTCTCCGGGCTCAGCCAGTCCTACATAGCGAAGATAGAGAGGGGAACCATAGACCCTAGCTACAGCAAGGTCCAGAGGATATTCAGGGCGCTCGAAAGCGTCAGATCATCGGCAGTTAAGGCTGCGGGCGAGGTAATGACGACAGACCTCAAGTACGTGAGGGTAGGGGACAGGGTTTCGCAGGCCATAAAGCTCATGCAGGAGCACTCAATCAGCCAGCTACCGGTGCTGAACGAGGAGGGGAGCGTAGTTGGCATGGTGACAGAGTCATCGCTGATACAGAGGGTGCTGAAGGAGAGGGACATAAGGAAGGTCCAGGACGCCACCATAGAGAGCGTCATGGATCCGCCGTACCCCATAGTTGACGAGTCCACGCCGATAAACATAGTCATTTCAATACTCACCTTCTACAACGCCGTTCTCGTGTCAAGGAAGGGAAAAGTGATAGGTATAATAACCCGTTCTGACATACTTAGAGCTTAAGATGATCATACATGCCAAAAAGGCACCAGGCTATGAACCCTCAGCGGAATTTGTAGAGAGGAAGGGCAAGGGACATCCAGACACCATATGCGACGGTGTTAGCGAGAAGCTGAGCGTCTCGCTCAGCAGGTACTACCTTGAGAGGACTGGCAGAATACTTCACCACAACGTTGACAAGGCCATCCTGGTCGGCGGACAGTCGAGGGCGTGGTTCGGAGGAGGGGAGGTCCTGGAGCCCATATACATAATGCTGGTTGGCAGGGCAACTGGAAGGATAGATAAGGACGAGCTCGTGCCTATAGGAAGGCTGGCGGTTGAGGCCGCGAAGTCCTACATAAGGGAGAACTTCAGGTACCTGGATCCGGACACCCACATAATAGTGGACTACAGGATAAAGCAGGGGAGCGTGGACCTCGTCAAGAACTTCGAGGCTGGAAACGACATCCCGCTGGCCAACGACACGAGCTTCGGGGTTGGCTTCTACCCATACACGGAGACCGAGCAGCTGGTCCTGGAGGTTGAGAAGTACCTTAACTCGGAGAAGGGAAAGAGGGAGTTCCCGGAGACCGGCGAGGACGTGAAGGTCATGGCCGTGAGGAACGAGGACCAGATAAGGCTGACCATAGCGGTGGCGATGATATCCAAGCTGATAAAGAGCGAGAAGGAGTACGTCGAGGTAAAGAAAAGGCTCACTGACAGGCTGTACGAGATAGCCTCGGAAATAACGAAGAAGAAAGTTGAGCTGGTGATAAACGGGGCCGACAAGCCGGAGAAGGGCATATACTACCTTACCGTAACGGGAACGAGCGCTGAGAGCGGGGACGACGGGCAGGTCGGCAGGGGAAACAGGGCGAACGGGCTGATCACGCCCTTCAGGCCCATGAGCCTTGAGGCGACTGCTGGAAAGAACCCAGTAAGCCACACGGGCAAGCTCTATTCGATACTCGCGATGGACATAGCGAAGAAGCTTGTTGAGGAAAACAAGCACATAAAAAGCGCGAACGTCTACATGCTGAGCCAGATAGGGGCCCCGATAACGGAGCCCCAGGCAGTTTACGTCGAGGCGAACACGGACCTGAGCCAGGAAGCGCTCAGCAGCTATGCTGAGAGCGTTGCAAAGGAGCAGCTGCAGGAGGCCCCGAAGCTCTGGAGAAGGATCATAGAGGGCAGGGTATCTCTGTACTGAATTGAGGATATTTCTTGAGCTGCCGGAGATCTTTTACTCGAATTATTCCAAGGTTATCGAGTCTGTAAGGGGCTGGACGGAAGCAATAGACGGCGTTTTCGTTCCAGACCTACCCCTGGGAAAGGCAACGCTGGACCTCTGCGCCTACTATGAGGAGCTCAGAGACGCTCTTCAGGGCGCCGAGATCATACCTGTGCAGTCAGTGGGCCACAGGAGCATGGCTGCCAACAAGTCTAGGCTTCAGTGCCTCAGGCTCAAGGGAGCAAGGAGGGTCCTGCTGGTTCAGGGTCCCCAGAAGTGCACGAAGGTCAGCGAGATCCTTGGCTACGCGGTCTCAAGGTTCATGGTGGGCTCGGTGCTCAGCGAAAGAACCCTGGAGTCGAGGATCAGGGCCGGGGTTGCGTTCTTCGTGACCCAGCTTTTTCCTGACGAGAGTTACCTATCGCTGGCGGAGGGCCTTGGGGGAAGGGAGCTGTACATCTCTGTGGCTGTCTCGGACAGGGCCGAGGACTACCTGAGGCTAAGGGAGATGGGGTTCAGAGTGCCGCCGGAGATCCTGCAGGGTGGTGACATCAGGGAGGGGCTCAGGTCCTACATAAGGAGGGTCGAGGGGATCGCAGGTCCCGCGCCAGGGATATACGCGGTTCCCCTCTCAAGATCGGCCGACATCGGGGCGTTTTTCGAAAACCTGTGAGATGTTGCATTTTTATTAATTTTTTTATAAAAAATTTGGAGAATTTCTTACGATTTACGTATTTTTGGATTTTATTGAAAAATAAGGCCAGAAAATTGAATAAACTTTATAATTAAAGGGGTTAAAATGCGCACATTTTTCATTAAATTCCGGATTTTAACGAAAGAGTTTTCTTTGAAATTAATTTGTTATAATTAATTTAAAACCTAAGATTTATAAAAACAGCTCCGTATATGTCTGCAAATGGGCGAGTACTTAACAGGAGCTCAGGCCCTTGTGAGGGCCCTTGAGAGGGAGAACGTTGAGGTTATATTCGGGATACCCGGAGGGGCCACCCTGCCATTTTATGACGCTCTTAAGGACTCAAAGATAAGGCACATCCTGGCGAGGCACGAGCAGTCGGCGGCGCACATGGCCGATGGATACGCGAGGGCGTCAGGTAGGGTCGGGGTATGCACAGCCACCTCGGGGCCAGGGGCAACGAACCTCCTGACCGGGGTGGCCACCGCGTACCTCGACTCTTCGCCGGTTGTCGCGATAACCGGACAGGTCGCGAGGGCTTACATAGGGAAGGACGCTTTTCAGGAGATAGACACGGTGGGCATCTACTCGCCCGTGGTCAAGTACGCATTTCAGCCGCTCTCGGCATCTGAGATACCTTACACCGTGAGGGCTGCCTTCTACCTCGCCAGCACCGGCAGGCAGGGCCCGGTCCTCATTGACCTTCCAAAGGACGTCCAGACCGAGTCGGCCGAGATGGAGTTCCCCCAGGAGGTCAGGATAAAGGGGTACGAGCCGTACGTGAGGCCCAACCCGGAGAGCGTTAGGGAGGCAGCAAAGCTGATACTGCAGGCCCAGAAGCCCATATTCCTGCTCGGAGGAGGGGCCGTCAAGTCAAACGTTGGGCCGCAGGTCCTCGAGCTTGCCGAGATGCTGATGATACCCATAGCCACGACGCTCATGGGCAAGGGGGCTGTTCCTGAGAACCACTTCCTCGCAGTGGGGCCGATAGGCATGCACGGCACGTACCACGCAAACACGCTGATCATGGAGAGCGACCTGATAATAGGGGTAGGGGTCAGGTTCTCCGACAGGACCACCATGGACGTCGGCGAGTTCTCGAAGGAGAGGCTGATACTTCACTTCGACATAGACCCCACCGAGGCAAGGAAGAACATACCGAACGAGTTCCCGATAATCGGAGACCTGAAGGAGTCGATGCTCATGCTCGTGCAGGAGATCAGGAAGATGATGCCCTACAAGAAGGACACGCCGTGGTACAGGAGGGTGAAGGAGCTCAAGGACTACTACGAGGACAGGGTGTTCGGGGAGAACGTAAGGAGCCCCTACATAATCAAGAAGATAAGGGAGTACCTCAGGCCTGAGGACATAGTAACGACCGAGGTCGGACAGGCCCAGGCCTGGGCAGAGCTCTTCTACAAGGCCCTCAGGCCAAGGACCTTCATAACCAGCGGAGGCCTTGGAACCATGGGCTTCGGGTTCCCGGCAGCCATAGGCGCAAAGGTAGCAAGGTTTGACAGCACGGTAGTGGACATAGCAGGCGACGGCAGCTTCCTGATGACGTCCAACAGCCTTGCGACGAGCGTGAAGGAGGGGATACCAGTGGTCGTGGTGATACTGAACAACTCGGCCCTTGGAATGATAGCCCAGTGGCAGAGGCTTGTGTACAACAACAGGTACATAGCTGCCTGGCTGGGGGAGTCGCCGAGCTTCCCCGAGCTGGCCAAGGCCTACGGGGCAGAGGGCGTCAGGGTGAACGGCGTTGAGGACTTCGAGAAGCACTTCAAGGAGGCAATAAGGAGCGAGGTTACCTACGTGATAGACGTGCCCATATCTCCTGAGGAGAACGTGTTCCCGTTCGTGCCAGCTGGGAAGAGCCTGAAGGAGATGATAGTATGAGGAGGGAGAGGGTCTTCTTCATAACAGCGGCCAACAAGCCAGGAGTTCTCTTCAGGATAACGAACGTGTTCAGAAGGAGGAGCTTCAACATAGAGAGCGTGACGGTGGGGAAGACCCTTAGCCCCGACGAGGCCCAGATAATAATAACCATAAACGCCGACGACGAGGAGGCCGACAGCTTCGCGAGGATGGTAAGGAAGCTCATAGACGTGTACGAGGTGGTTGAGGCCCCCAGGGACGCCTGCTACGTTCAGGAGCTCGTCGTGGCCAAGGTCGCCGAGTGGAGCGAGGAGCTCGAGGCGATAGCAGCCAAGTACGGGGCGGAGGTCCTGAGGAACGGAATAATCATAGTCAAGTACGCCGGGGAGCCTTCGAAAGTAGAAGAGCTGGTAAGCGAGCTCTCGAGGTTCAGAATAACACATATATCAAGGACGGGAATTACCGCTGTGGTGAAAGAGGATGGTAAAGATATACTACGATTCGGACGCTGACCTGAAGGCGCTCAGCGGAAGGACTGTAGCGGTGATCGGGTACGGGAGCCAGGGCAGGGCCCATGCCCTGAACCTGAGGGACTCAGGGGTAAACGTGGTGGTAGGCGTAAGGGAGAACGGGAGGTCCTGGGAGGCTGCGAGGGCCGATGGCTTCAGGCCCAGGAGGATAGATGAAGCGGCCAGGGAGGGGGACCTGATAGCCCTCCTCATACCAGACACGGAGCACAGGGAGGTCTATGAAAGGCAGATAGCGCCAGCCCTCAGGGAGGGAAAGGCCCTTCTGTTCGCCCACGGCTACAGCATAAGGTACGGGCTGATCAGGCCACCCCAGTACGTTGACGTCGTAATGGTGGCGCCCAAGTCTCCGGGGCCAAAGCTCAGGGAGGCGTTCACCCAGGGCTTCGGGGTTCCCTCGCTGGTCGCGGTTCACCAGAACTACACTGGAAAAGCAAGGGAAACGGCGCTTGCCTACGCGAAGGGCCTCGGCTCAACGAGGGTTGGGGTCATAGAGACCACCTTTGCCGATGAAACAGAGGAGGACCTGTTCGGGGAGCAGGCGGTTCTCGTGGGAGGGCTCATGTATCTGATAAAGAACGGCTTCGACGTCCTAGTTGAGAACGGATATCCACCGGAGCTGGCGTACTTCGAGGTCCTTCACGAGATGAAGCTCATAGTGGATCTCGTGTACAGCTCTGGCATAACGGGGATGCTGAGGGCAGTGAGCGACACTGCCAAGTACGGCGGAATAACCAGGGGCCCGGTGGTCATAGACGAAAGCGTCAAGGAGAGGATGAAGAGGCTCCTGGAGGACATAAGGAACGGGAGCTTTGCCCAGGAGTGGACCGGAAACCCAGAGGAGAGCAGGAGAAGGCTCCAGGAGCTCATGAAGGAAGTGGAGGGCTGGGAGATCGAGAGGGTTGGAAAGTTCATAAGGAGGATGGCCGGGCTGGAGAAATGAGCAGAAGGGTATACGTCTTCGATACGACGCTCAGAGATGGGGAGCAGACCCCCGGCGTCAGCCTGAGCCCTGACGACAAGCTTGAGATAGCAAGGGCGGTGGACGCGCTGGGGGTTGACGTGATAGAGGCCGGATTTCCGGCAGCAAGTGAGGGCGAGAGGGTAGCTGTCTCAAGGATCGCGTCGGCAGGCCTGAGGGCAAAGGTCGCGGCCCTCGCGAGGCTGAACAGGGCAGACATAGACGCCGCCCTCTCGACGGGCATAAGGAGGATACACGTCTTCATAGCAACCTCCGACATACACCTGCAGTACAAGCTCAAGAAGTCAAGGGAGGAGGTCCTTCAGATAATCAGGGAGAACATAGCCTACGTGAGGGAGAGGAACAGGGATGTTGAGATAGAGTACTCAGCCGAGGACGCTACCAGGAGCGAGAAGAGCTTCCTCCTGAGGGCCTTCCTCACAGCGGCCGAGAGCGGCGCACAGGTTCTTGACATAGCCGACACGGTAGGAATAGCCTCCCCCGAGCTCATAAGGGACCTCGTCTCGAGCGTGAAGAGGGAGATACCCGACAGGACAGTAAGCGTTCATCTCCACAACGACCTTGGACTCGCAACTGCGAACACGCTCGCCGCCGTGCAGGCAGGAGCTGACCAGTTCCACGGGACAGTGAACGGCATAGGGGAGAGGGCAGGAAACGCAAGCATAGAGGAGATAGCGGTAGCCCTGAAGGTCCTGTACGGGATAGAGACCGGAATAGAGTTCAGGAAGATCTACGAGACCTCCAAGCTGGTCGAGAAGCTCACGGGGGTGAGGATCGCCAGGAACAAGCCCATTGTGGGGGAGAACGCTTTCGGCCACGAGAGCGGCATACACACCCACGGAATACTTAGCAACCCCCAGACGTATGAGCCGATAAGCCCTGAGATGGTGGGAAGGAGGAGATGGTTCATGGCCGGGAAGCTGGCCGGGAGCCACGGGATAGCTGCCCAGCTGAAGGAGATGGGGATAGCCGTTACCGAGGAGCAGCTGAAGGAGATCGTGAAGAGGGTGAAGGCTATAGGGGACATGGGCAAGCAGGTTACCGACGCAGACCTCTACGCGATAGCCATGTCGGTCACCGGGAGCTCGCCAAAGAAGTACGTGGACCTCAAGGGAATAGTCTCCGTTACGGGGATGAACATATCCCCGACCACGTCGATAAGGATCGAGTTCAGGGATAGGACCTTCGAGTACGCCAGCACTGGAATAGGGCCAGTTGACGCATCTCTAAAGGCCATCCAGAAGGCTCTGGAGGGGGTGCTGAAGGTGAACCTCCTGGAGTACAGCCTGGACGCGATAACAGGAGGATCAGACTCGCTCGCCCAGGTCAGCATAAAGGTGGAGGACGAGGAGGGACACATAGCATCTGCAACCGCCACCGGGCCTGACATAGTCATGACCAGCGTTGAGGCAATGATCGACGGGATAAACAAGCTCCTTCTGAAGAGGGAATCGTCGTAATGGTCTACAGGGTTGCATGGATGAAAGGGGACGGGATAGGGCCGGAGATCTCCGACGTAGCGGTGGAGATCCTGCAGCTGATAGGCGACCTCTACGGCATATCCTGGGACATAAGGTTCTACGAGATGGGCGACGAGGCAAAGAGAAGGCTCGGAACGGCGCTTCCCCAGGAGACCATCGATGGTATAAGGACGGCTGACCTTGCGATAAAGGGCCCCGTAGGCGAGACGGCGTTCGAAACGGTAGTCTACATAAGGCAGAGGCTTGACCTGTACGCAAACATAAGGCCTGCAAGAAGCTACGAGGGTGTCCCATACGTGAGGCCCATAGACGTCGTGATCGTTAGGGAGAACACCGAGGACCTCTACAGGGGGATAGAGTTCACGGTTGACGGGGCAGCGGTGGCCCTCAAGATAATAACTGAGCACGCAACCAGGAGGATAGCAAGGGTTGCGGCTTCATATGCCATGAGCAGGAGGAGGAAGGTGACCATAGTTCACAAGGCGAACGTCATGAGGGTCACCGATGGTCTGTTCAGGGACGTTGCGAGGAGGGAGCTGAGCGGCTACGATCTCGTCGTTGATGAGAAGTACGTGGATGCCATGAGCATGGCGCTGATCAGGAACCCCCAGGACTTCGACGTGATCCTGACGCCAAACGTCTACGGGGACATACTCAGCGATGAGGCGGCGCAGATAGCCGGAGGCCTTGGGTTCGCGGCCTCGGCAAACATAGGGGAGAGAAACAGCCTCTTCGAGCCCGTTCACGGCTCTGCGCCCGATATAGCCGGCAGGGGCATAGCAAACCCCTACTCGATGCTAAACGTCCTGGTCATGGCCCTTGAGCACCTCTGGCTCACCAGGAGCGATGGGAGGGCGAGGGACGCCAGGGAGGCGCTTGAGAGCGCCATAGTGAGCTCCATAAGGAGGGGGTACCTGACGCCCGACGCGGGAGGTAAGTTTAAAACTGGGGAAATCGGCAAAGTTGTAGGGCAAGAGCTGAAAGGGCATGTCGACAAAGCAGACCATCGATGAGCTCAGGAACAGGCTCAGGGAGATCCGGGAAAAGCTCGGGCCTCTTCTTCAGGAGGCCAAGGCCCTGAAGGTCGAGAAGGAGCAGCTCCTCTACGAGCTCTCGCAGCTGAAGGTCCCGAGGATAAGGGTAAGCGATGAGGAGATAAGGGACCTCCAGGAGACGCTGAGGAGCCTCGAGGACCAGGTGCAGACAAGGGTCCTAAGGCCGGACGAGGAGAGGAGGATATACGAGAGGATAAAGGAGGTCGAGAGGAGGCTCGGAGTCCTCACGTCAGCAAAGAGGCTCCAGGACCAGGACAGGCAGATAAGGTCCAGGCTAGATGAGATAAGGAGGAGGCAGAGGGAGCTCCACGAGCAGATAGAGCCGCTGATTCAGGAGAGGGAGAGGGTCAGGAGCGAGCTGCAGAAGCAGATAATACTTGAGAAGCTGAGGAGGTACAAGGAGATGGAGAAGGAGAGGGGATACAGCATAAACCTGAAGTTCGAGAGGGCCAACAGGAAGGAGATGAAGGAGGCAATCAGGAAGAAGCTGGAGAGGGGGGAGCCGGTGACGCTGGAGGAGCTTAAGGTGCTCTACGATGAAAAGCAGTAGGCCAGTTGTATCCCTTGACCTGTGTGGGACCCTGAGCGACTGCGGGGTCTACGACAGGATGTGGTACGAGGTTATTCCCCGCATGTACGCCGAGAGCAAAGGGATAGGCCTTGAGGAGGCCATGAGAGAGGTCATCAGCAGCTACAGGAGCGTTGGCCCCTCGAGCCTGAGCTGGTACCTGCCGAGCTACTGGATAAGGAGGTTCGGGCTCTCCTACGATGAGTTCCTGAGAAGATGCGGCGAGATAAAGGTCAGGGTTCCTGAGCAGGTCAGGAAGCTCAGGGAACTCTACAGGGTGATACTGTCAACCAACGTATCGAAGGAGGTCCTGAGCTTCTCCCTCGAGGACATCTTCTTCGATGAGGTCTACTCCTCGGTCGACATGGGATATCCTAGAAAGGACGAGAGGTTCTGGATGGATGTAATAAGGAGCGAGGGGGTTCAGCCGTCCGACGTGATACACCTTGGGGATGACTTCGTCTACGACTACATGATCCCATCATCCCTGGGCATAAGGGCGTCCCTTGCCCGCCACGACAGGGTCCTGTTCTACATTCACTACGCCACTGGGGTTAGACTTTAGTCTAACCGCTCTTCCGCGCGGGCTCAACTTTATAAATACATAATAAGCTGAGAACTGTATGCGACTTAACTCAGCTATACTCGGCTACGGCTCCTACGTTCCAAGGTTCAGGATCAGAACCGAGGAAATAGCCAGGATCTGGCAGGGAGAGGGATCGGGTCCAAACAGGATGAAGGCGGTTGCGTCCTACGACGAGGACGCGCTCACCATGGCCTACGAGGCGGCACAGATGGCGCTTAGGATGGCCGGAAACCCGCCGGTCCAGGCTATCCTCGTTGGATCGGAGTCGAAGCCATACGCGGTAAAGCCCATGGGATCTGTGCTGAGCGATATGCTGGGGTACAACAGGATACTGGGGGTCGACCTGGAGTTCGCCTGCAAGGGAGGAACGGAGGCCATGCAGATGATAAGCGGCATGATAACCTCAGGGGTTATAGAGTACGGCCTCGCCATAGGCTCCGACACAGCACAGGGAAGGCCAGCTGACGACCTTGAGTACACTGCTGGAAGCGGCGCGGGAGCGGTGGTGCTCGGAAGGCCTAACGGAAAGGAGATAGCTAAAATAACGAACTCGGTGAGCTACGTAACCGACACGCCAGACTTCTGGCGCAGGCCGAGGGAGCACTACCCGATGCACCTGGGAAGGTTCACCGGGGAGCCGGCGTACTTCGCGCACATAATGTCGAGCGTCAAGCTGCTCCTTGAGGAAACAGGTTACAAGCCGTCGGACTTCAGGTACGCGATATTCCATCAGCCAAACCCCAAGTTCCCGGTTGAGGTGGGGAAGAGGCTCGGCTTCACGGACGAGCAGCTAAGGCCCGGGCTTCTGAACGACGAGATAGGAAACACGTACTCGGCGAACACGCTGGTTGCCCTGAACGCGGTTCTGGACGTTGCAAAGCCGGGTGACAGGATACTTCTGGCAAGCTTCGGAAGCGGGGCCGGAAGCGACTCCTTCGTAATAGAGGTCACGGGAAGGCCTGACGATGACGACTACAGGCCTCTCAGGGAGAGGCTGAAGAGCTACATTGAAATAGACTACGCCACCTACTCCAAGTGGAGGGGAAAGATAATCAGGTGATGTAAATGACAGAGGTCTACATCCACTCGGTTGGGTACGTGCCGGTTGGGGAGCACTGGAACAGGTCCCTTGCTGACCTGATGGTCGATGCGGCGCTTTCAGCTCTGAAGGGTTTCAGCGGCAGGATAGACAGGATCATAGTCGGCAACATGCTCTCCGGCTACGTGAACCACCAGGAGCACCTGGGAGCGCTTCTTGCCAGCTCGCTGGGGATGAAGGGAGTGGAGGCGCTTAAGGTGGAGGCCGCATGCGGCTCAGGGGGCATGGCGGTACACGAGGGGTACGTGTCGGTTAAGTCCGGGGAGTACGAGAACGTTCTCGTGGTTGGGGTTGAGAAGATGAAGGACGTGGACACGTCGGTGATAACCAAGGCCCTTGCGATGGCGGAGAGCGCTGACTTCACACAGGTGGTGGGGGCATCGTTCATATCGCTGAACGCGCTCCTCATGAGGATGTACATGAACAGGTACGGGGTCGAGGAGGAGTACCTGGACTACTTCCCGATGATAGCTCACAGGAACGCTGTTACCGCGCCGCACGCCCAGTTCAGGAGGGCCTTCTCCCTTGAGGAGATCAAGAGGTCCCCGTACATAGCTGAGCCTATAAGGCTGCTCTCAAGCGCCCCATCGAGCGACGGGGCAGCCGCTGTTGTGCTCAGCTCTAGGCCGAGCGAGGTTGAAATAGCTGCATCCGAGGTCGCGACGAACGAGCTCATGATCTCCCAGAGGGAGAACCCGCTGAGGTTCGATGCAACTGCCGCGGCCTTCAGGAGGGCAATCGAGAGGTCAGGGGTTGATCCCGCATCGGTTGACTTCCTCGAGATACACGACGCGTTTCCCATCGTAAGCGCCCTGAGCCTTGAGGCCATGGGCTACTCCGAGGAGGGAAAGGCAGGAATAGACGCCTCGAAGGGCAAGTACAGCTTCGACGGGGACCTGCCGATCCTGACCTTCGGAGGGCTTAAGGCCAGGGGCCATCCGACCGGAGGCACAGGGGTCTACCAGGTCGTTGAGGCGTACCTCCAGCTCACGGGACAGGCGGGAAAGAACCAGGTACAGGGCGCAAAGGTTGGGGTCACCCAGAACGTCGGGGGCATAGACACCACTTCGGTCGTCCACGTGCTAAGGAGGGTGATGTAGATGATACCGATAGCCTACTGGAGGAACAGAAAGCTCTACACGAGGCTTATAGGAAGCAGGTGCAGGAAGTGCGGAGCCGAGTACTATCCACCGGTAAGGGTCTGCAGGAAGTGCGGGTCCACGGAGCTCGATGAGGTGGAGATGCCGAGGACTGGCACGATAGTCTCCTACACGAAGCTCACCGAGCCGCCGGTCGACTTCAAGGATTACGCGCCAATATACCTTGCCCTGGTGAGGCTTGACAACGGCGTGACGGTGCTGGGACAGATCGCGGATCCGGTTGAGGAGGAGATCAAGATAGGAGCAAGGGTCAGGATGACGATAAGGAAGTGGACACAGGACGGCGAAAGCGGGATCATATACTACGGGTACAAGTTCAAAGTCGAACAGTGATAACAAAGGCCTGGATCACAGCCCGCAAGGACGCGCGTTTGAAGCCGATCTATTTTTTGAGCTCGTAGACCTCCTTAGCGTTGAACCCGAGATAGCCACAGGGCTTTGCTCCAGAGGCCTTGCCCAGACCCTCAGCCGACGCAGCTGGCTAGGGCTCAGCGCGGATCGCGTGTCTGTGTTTTCAGCCATCATCATCGCTTCGTGGATTTTGATGGTTGTCAGCTTAGCCAGCTCAGAGGTGGAGCACTGCCGGGCTTCAGCAAGTCAGCCCCATACATCACCGGGAGATCCCCTCGGCTCAGGGATCCGCGAACTCGAGGAAGATAGGGCTTATCTGGCATGCCCAGAGGGAAAGCGCTCACTATAAAACGCCTCAGAATAAGCTTCTTTTCTCGCCCTGAACGCGCTGCTCTGGCCCGCTTTGCCAGCCAGCTGTGCATCAGCTCACTTCGACATACAAGTAACGCTTAAATAACCTGCAGATGTGAAACATGTCATGAACCTCGAGCTCCTGAAGTTCAGGCTCTCGATGTACCTCACCCTGCTGATAATAATCGGAGTCACGGCGCTAATAGTGAGCTTTGTGCTTGCCCTTGTGGGCGTCTTTAACGTTTACCTCATCGCTGGCATAGTGGCGGTAATAAACGTGGTAGAGTGGCTCTATGGCCCGAAGCTCATAGACTACATCTACAGGGTGAGGGAGGCGAGGCCCGGGGAGCTCGATGACGTCAGGGCCATGATAAGCAGGATATCGCAGAGGGCGGGGATAAAGGAGCCGAAGCTCATGGTTGCCGAGATAGACATCCCCAACGCGTTCGCCTACGGCTCCCCGCTCACGGGGAACAGGGTGGCGGTGACCAGGGGCCTCCTCAGGATACTCAGCCCCGATGAGATTGAGGCAGTTCTTGGCCACGAGCTGGGGCACATAAGGCACAGGGACGTCCAGGTCATGCTCTTCGTCTCAATGCTTCCCGCAATCCTCTACTACATAGCTTACACGTTCATGATAAGCTCCTTCTTCGAGGAGAGGAACAACGCCGCCGGCTTGCTCGCGCTCATAGGGTTCGTATCTTTCATAGGCTACATTGTGCTCAACCTCCTTGTTCTCGCCTTCAGCAGGAGCAGGGAGACCTTCGCGGACATACATGCCACGCAGGTGGTTGACGGCGGCGCGAGGAAGCTTAGCAGCGCCCTGGCAAAGCTTTACATATACTCCTACATAATATCCCACAGGAAGCCAAAGGAGGCCAGGGCCGCATCAACTACGAGGGCCCTGTTCATCATAGACCCCGCATCCCTCAACGTTGACGACCTCAGGTCGCTTTCAGGCGAGGAGGCCCTCGAGTACGTGGCAAACAGAAAGATGACGTTCACCGACAGGATCATGGAGCTCCTCTCAACTCATCCGAACATAATCAGGAGGATAAAGCTGCTCAGGAGGCTCGAGGGCTCAGCTTGAAGGAGAGGGACAGGCAGATAATCTGGCTCGAGTACTTCGACGCGAACCTGAGCAGGAGAAGGGGAAGGAGGGTCAGCAGATCCCTGGCCCTCTCAGGTCCTAGGCCCGAGGCCATAGAGGACGCCCTGAGAAGGCTCGGGCTCAAGTACGAGGTCCATCAGGCGAGGTATCCGAAGCTGCACTGGAAGCCCTCCTACTACTTCCAGGTTGAGAAGAAGATGAAGAAGGAGGAGCTGATCAGGAGCATAGCGGAGACGATAAAGGGGGTCAGGACTTCCCGCTCAGCCACCAGCTGAGGTACTCCCTCTTGGGGTCCTGCTTTGCCTTTGGCTTCTTCCTCTCAATCAGATCCATGAGCTGCTGCCTGTTCACATACAGGCCGCACTTCCTGCATATGTACATCTTTGTCGAAGTCTCGTAGAACAGAGGCCCGCCGCACTCTGGACACGTATAGTCCATGACAGAATCTCACAGCGGGGAGCATTTTAACCTTTACTAAACATGCGAATCATGGAGGCTTTTGGGCAAAACTTTAAAATCGTTCCTAAAAGTAGTAATGGTGTATGAATAGAACCCTGCTTAACATGTTCAACATAAACGATAAGGTGAAGACAGATCTTAGCGTTGAGGGAACCGTAGTGAACTTCGTGGAGATCCAGGGGAAGATATACATAAAGGTCAAGTGGAGCAACGGAACATACGGCTTCTACGGTCCCGAGGAGGTCAAGAGGTACAACATCAGAAAGGTGGCGTAGCTGAGGATTTGAACGTGAACCTCCTGAACCTCCTGTTCGGCCCCTACCCAAGCAATCCCGTTCAGCTTATAATATACATACTGATAATCTGGGTCCCGTACATCCTCCTGATGATATACTGGCAGACCCTTCAGGGGCACGCCATGCTGGGGGACATCAACAGGTACCTGATGAGGCTAAAGTACGACGCGGATCAGTCAAGGTCCAACCTTATGTCCTACCTTCAGAGGAAGGGAGTATCGGGGGACGGGCAGAAGGTCGTGGAGGGGATGATAGGGATGCAGACGATATTCCCGGTCAACATGGACCCGGTGGGCATAGTAAAGAAGCTCGAGCACATACTCAGGACCCAGGACCAGACCATAAGGTCCAGGATAAGGGAGGTCATGAAGAACGCAAACGAGATAGAGAGGACAGCGGCTGCCAACATGCTTGAGATAGCAGCGGCCCTTGACTACATATACAAGGTTATAAGGCACTTCTACCTTATAGGGAGGAAGTTCCCCGACAACGTTTACCTCCTCCAGTCGCTCCAGATGCTGTTGCCCAGCATAGTGAAGCAGGCAGACGCGTATCTCAACGCGATGAGCGCCCTCGAGAAGTCTCTGCCGCTTGGCGATGCAATAGGCCCCATGGTTGTTGCGGAGATGATAAGGGAGGTCCCGAAGGTGGAGCTCGACGAGGAGACGGTCTACGGGGAGGCTATGATAAACGGCAGGAGGGTTGCAGTGATAAAGGCCAAGGGACCCATGGCCAACGTCGGGCATCCTGATGATGCGCTCAGGACGCTGCTGGACGGCCCCTACAAGGACGCATCCCTGATAATAATGATAGACGCTGCCCTGAAGCTCGAGGGGGAGCAGTCTGGCGAGGTTGCCGTGGGCATAGGAGCGGCCATCGGAGGGCTGGGGGTTGAGAAGTTCAACATAGAGAGGATAGCCACCGAGAGGAGGATCCCGCTCCACGCAGTCATAATAAAGGAGTCGCTATTCGAGGCAATAGCCGTGATGACAAGGGACATAGCGGAGTCTGCGAGGAGGGCAAGGCAGGTCGTCCTTGAAATCATAAACAGGTACGTCCCCGAGGGAGGATCCGCGATAGTGATCGGGGTGGGGAACACGCTGGGTGTTGCGCAGTGATAAGGAAGCAGCCTGTAGTAAAGTACTACGCGGTGGAGGAGTGCCCAAGGTGCGGGTACAAGGTTAAGAGGGAGTTCAGGGAGGGGGACTACGTCCTCAAGCAGTCGGGCATATGCCCCAGGGATAACATCCCCATGATCATAAGCATGATATACGCCGAGGAGGAGCAGGATTAAGCTTAAATACGCTCACGAGCAGTATTTAGCAAATGAAAATAGCAATCCTCGGCGGAACTGGTGACCTTGGAAAGGGCCTCGCGCTCCGGCTCTCCCTAAAGAACGATGTCGTAGTTGGATCAAGGGAGAGGGAGAAGGCCCAGAGGCTTGCATCCGAGTACCTTGAGGAGGGAAGAAAGCACGGGCTCGAGCTCAGGATAAGCGGGGCGACGAACCAGGAGGCCATCGATCAGTCATCGGTGATAATAGTGAGCGTGCCTCACGAGGTTCTTCCCCAGTTCCTTCCATCGCTCAGGGGCTACGAGGGCAAGCTGGTTATA
Source organism: Nitrososphaeria archaeon (assembly GCA_049976505.1). Taxonomy (GTDB): domain Archaea; phylum Thermoproteota; class Nitrososphaeria; order Conexivisphaerales; family UBA164; genus CAYFFZ01. Next base: position 77,462 of record JBMFIC010000005.1, read on the forward strand.
TCGCCTGTCGTGCCCATGACGAAGACCAAGAGGGGATTTGAGTACGTCATCTACAGGGACCAGGACGGCGAGCTCTCAGCTGCGGAGCTGATAGCAAAGTCGATGAAGGGGGCACAGGTGGCATCGGCTTTCCACACGGTTCCTGCCGTAAAGCTATCGGACCTTGGGCAGAGGCTGGACTACGACGTGCTGATCGCAGCTGACGACAGGGCTACCTACGACAAGGCCGCTGAGGTCATCTCGAGCATAGAGGGCCTGAGGCCATACTATGCTGGAAGGCTCTACGTGTCAAGGTACCTTGAGTCCCTAACCCCGCTTCTTCTAAACGTCGCCATAAACAACAGGCTTCACGCGCCGAGCATAAGGATAGTATGATAGGGCTGGCTCTGAGGCCTGGGGTGCTCGCTTCATCCGAGATCCTGAGGATATCGGAGGAGATCGATGCTGATTACTATTTTATACCTGACGTCCTGCAGAGCACCGACCCAATAGAGCTTTCCCTCGCGATACTGCTGAAAAACAGAAGAGCAGCGGCAGGCCCTGGCGTCATCAGGATAAACGAGCACCAGCTCGGGCCGCTCATAAGGAGGATAAAGACGATATCTGAGCTCAGCGGCGGCAGATTCTTTCTGGGAGTTGGACTGGGATCCGTGGAGGGAAACCTGAAGCAGATGATAGATGAAATGGAGCAGAACGTGAGGGCCGTCAGGGAGGAGGCCGGCGTCAGGGTTCTGGTTGCATCGCTAAGGGAGGGGCTTGCAAGGAGGTTCAGGGACGTCAGCGACGGGATAATCCTGAACTTCTCAACGTTCGACAACGCCAGGAGGATCTCGGAGGTCTACAGGGCGCCGGGGAAGCTGGTCGTGTCATACTACAAGGTGTTCATCGCGGACTCTGACACCGAGGCCCGCGCGATGGCGGCGGCCGAGCTGCTGAGGTACAGCGAGCTCCCGCAGTACGCAGCCCTCTTCAGGAAGGAGGGTATACAGGACGAGCTGGCCATGCTCTACGGAAGGAGGGAGGAGGCCCTGTTGCATCTTCAGGCCAAGGGGGTCATAGCCATGAACCCCGGAAGGGATCTTATATACAGCGCCGTCGAGCTGTTCTCTAGGAACGGGGTGGACGTGATAGCTGTTTATCCCTACTTCCCGAGCGGATGGAGCGCTGAGAGGAAGCTTTCGGCCCTGAAGGCCATAATTTAATATAATATGATAATTGGCGCTTCAGCAAGCCATGAAGCTACTGCAGCGCCTGAGCCACTGAGGCTCAGGCGCGCATCATGAAGCGTTCCGGTCGACCCCCCGCTTCTGGCCCTAGGAGCGATCTGTTTTTGCCCCCCGTGGTTCATGAAGTTTTCCGGTCGACCCACGCTCAGCACCTCTCTGATGGAGGTCGACCGCCGCCCTCCCGGAAAAGAGGCCCGGAATGGGCTCAAAAGCTTAAATAGGGCGAGAACAAAAGCAGTTCGTAGTCTACCTATAAGGGCTTGAAACTTGCTCATGAGCTGGCCGAGACCATCAGGCTCACGGGGAGTTCGTAGTCTACCTATAAGGGCTTGAAACAAATATACGAGGGGAACAGCACCGCGGGAATGAAAGTTCGTAGTCTACCTATAAGGGCTTGAAACATGTAGCTCCACAACGGATTGCTGGAGGTGATGTTGGTTCGTAGTCTACCTATAAGGGCTTGAAACCCATTATATGCTGCTCTGATCCCCCTGGCCAAGCGAGTTCGTAGTCTACCTATAAGGGCTTGAAACTACAATTTGATAGTAGCAACTGAAACATCCAACGGAGTTCGTAGTCTACCTATAAGGGCTTGAAACAAACCTGAGCGATTATTATCTTTCATATTTTGCTATAGTTCGTAGTCTACCTATAAGGGCTTGAAACCCCGTTGCCTTTTTGGAACTCATAGGCGATATATGTATGTTCGTAGTCTACCTATAAGGGCTTGAAACGCCCAACCGTGCCGATTACAAAAAGAACGACAAGCCTCGCCCCTTCTAGGGGCGGGGTAAAAATTTAAATTCAGAACGTTAAAGCATAATAAAGCGTGTCCCCGTAAGGGGATGCCCGATAAGGGCTCTGCATATCCCCGAGTCCCCAGGATCTGGGATCGGAGGGCAGCTCCCAGCGAGGGATAAGGGTAATGGGCTGAAGGCCCAGCCCGTGGTCTACCGCTGGACGAGCGGAGCGGGTGACTACCAACCGTGAAGCGATGAAGATGAAGGCGGCAAACCACAAACCCGTGATCCGCCCTGAGGAAGCCCTCGTCCTTCAGGACGGGGAGGAGGTCAGGCCGGCATAATCAATCAGCAACAGCTATGCATCGAGGATAAAGAATCCAGAAAGGAGCTGGCTGTCCTGCGTGTTCAGCGCATTCTACATGGCCATAGCAGAGCGCTCACATTCGATCGCCAAACCTCGCCCTTCGGAAGGGAAGGAGGTCAGAAAGATGGCTTAAGGCTCTGCATGGTCATAATATGAAATTTGCAAAAGCCAGCGCTAAAAAAAGAATACGTTTAAAAACCCTCCCTATTAAATCATTTTGAACGATATTTGAGATTTCCAATTTGCACTTTCGATGCAAAGGTAGGTGTGTTATGTCCGAAGTGCGAGGAGAGGCTGAACAATGGGGAGATCACCGAGGCCGACGTCAAGGCCTCTTTTGTGCTCGCCAAGATAGCCTCACAGGTCCCGGCCCTTGACAAGCTGACCCTCAAGAGGGCCTACAGGGTCGGTGACGACTACGTCCTTGTCTTCAACCAGGGTGAGGCAAGGCTTGTGCTCACGAACAAGCAGATAATGAACAGGCTCAGGGAGGCCCTGGGAAACGTCTGGGTAACCGAGCACTCATCAGACCCTAGGCAGTTCCTCGAGAGCCTCCTGTATCCGATAAGGCTCCTCACGGTCAACATAGTCTGGCTGCCGGACGGCACTAGGCACATAAAGGCCATAATAGCCGGGCAGGAGACCTCGAACCTGCCGGTTGACCTAAACAGGGTTAAGGAGATAGTCAAGATAGTTATGGGTGATGAGGTTGAGTTCGAGTTCGAAAGGGCAAGGCGTCCCAAGAAGAGCTCAGTCGCGAGAGTTAGCTGAGCACGAAGGAGAAACGATAGAGCTTCACGGCTGGGTTCACGACGTAAGGGTACTCGGAAAGCTGACATTCATAGTAATGGGCGATCCCTACGGCTACTACCAGGCAGTCGTCAAGGGAGACCTGGCAAGGAGGGCATCGGAGATACCAAGGCAGAGCTACGTGCTCATAAGAGGGAAGGTGACCAGGAGCGTATCAAGGATAAACCCCTATGAAGTCCAGGTCGAGAGCATAGAGGTCCTGAACGAGGCAGATCAGATACTCCCCCTGGATCCGGCGTCAAAGGTCGAGAGCGAGCTCATGACGAGGATAAACAACAGGCCCCTTGACCTCAGGAACGCCGAGGAGAGGCGGATATTCCAGATAAGGGCCAGGGTGCTCAGAGCAATCAGGGACTTCCTGCATCAGGAGGGGTTCATGGAGGTCGACACGCCCAAGATAATAGCTACCGCCTCAGAAGGAGGGGCTGAGCTCTTCAGGGTTGACTACTTCGGCAGGGTTGCCTACCTTGCCCAGAGCCCCCAGCTCTACAAGGAGGAGCTGACCCTTGCCCTGGGCAGGGTCTTCGAGATAGCCCACTACTTCAGGGCCGAGAAGTCAAACACGGTGAAGCACCTCAACGAGTTCACCAGCGTTGACGTGGAGGCCGCAATGCTGAGCAAGGAGGAGGTGATGGACGTGCTTGAGAGGCTGATCAAGCACATTTACTCGGAGCTCAGGAAGGATGGGGTAAACGTAAACGTGCCAGACTACAGGTTCCCCGTGTACACCTACGAGGAGGTCTGCAGGGAGACCGGAACAAAGCTGGGCGAGGACCTGAGCACTGAGGCCCTCAACAGGTTCGGGGAGAAAAGGGAGTTCTACTTCATAGTTGACTGGCCCCTCTCCCTGAAGCCCTTCTACACAATGCCGAAGGGGGATATTTACAGCGAGTCCTTCGACCTCATGCACAGGGGGCTCGAGCTCGCGTCAGGAGGGCAGAGGATTCACAGGTATGAGCTGCTTGTCGAGAGGCTTAAGGCAAACGGGCTCGATCCAGAGAGCTTCTCTGAGCATCTAAAGGTTTACAGATGGGGGATGCCCCCGCACTCTGGGTGGGGGCTTGGCCTCGACAGGCTGATGATGGTGATAACGAACAGGAGCAACATCAGGGAGGTAGTGCTGTATCCCAGGGACTCGAAGCACCTTGCACCCTAGCGCTTCCTGAACTTCAGGAGGGAAAGGGACCTCTTCCTCTCGGCCTCCATGAGCATGTAGAAGAACTGATCCTCGTCCTGAACCTTAAGTATCTCCTCCGCAGTGCTCCTGGGAACGTTGAAGCAGAGAGCTATTGCTCCCCTTCTCCCGTGCCTCTCGACGAACTCCGCTATCCTCTCTGCCTCCCTGACGTAAGAGCTGTCCCTTGAAACCCTCTCGCTCACGACGTCCTCGGGCTCCTCCAAAAGCGCTATCCTTGTGGAGCCGCACTGCTCGCACCTCGGCGGATCGCCCATGTAGTATGGCTGCACGGCATAGATGGCCCCGCAGCTCAGGCAGTATGCTGTCTTGACGCACCCAAGGCTCCTTGCCCTTCCCCCCTCTATGATCAGCCTCTTCAGCCTTGCAGGATCGACGACCTCACCCTGTCTCGCAAGCTCCTCGAGGCCTATGAGGGCCAGAGGCGTCGGCTCGTCCAGCTCCCCAAGGTTCACGAGCCTCCTCTCGCCCCTGAGGATAGAAGTTATGAGCTCCTGCACCGCCCTCCAGTTCAGGTCCTGCTCGAGCATGGTCCTGAAGGCCTCCTCGTAAACGGGGGTCCCCTTGAGCGTCTCGGCCAGGACCTTGGCGTCCGAGAGCGTTATCATGACGTGGGGCTCTATAACCCCCATCTTCCTCGCGGCCTGTATAAGCCTCCTCCTGAACAGCCCAGTGCCCTCGCACGACTTCCTTGCAAGGTCCTCGAGATCGTAGTCCTTGAGGGACATGAAAATCCTCTCAGCCGCTGATGCATCCACGTTTGGAGCCTCAAGGATGATCCTGTACGGGTCGTTCTTCACCTTCACCATCCTAGCGGTCTCTATGCCTATCAGGTAGGAGAGCATCCTTGCCAGGGTCCTGTTCTCGAGGAGGCCGAGGTGGGTGTGTATTATTATGTAGGGGTTGTGGGACTCTATGGTAACTACCCTGTCAGAGGGCACAGGGAGCCCCCTCCTGACCTGCAGCGCTATCTCGTTCACGGCGTTCATCGCGCTCTCCTCGTCCATCGGGAACCTCTCAACAAGGTACTTAACAGCCTCATCGACGCCTCTGCTTTTCACTATCTCCGCGAGCTCCCCCCTTATCCTCCCCACCTCCTGGGCGACCTCCTTCACCACGGGTATCTCCTCGCCTATCCAGCTTGGCACAGCTCCGATGGGATCTGACGCGCCTCTGACGTAAACCCTGTTCTCGACTATGTTCGTTATTATCCACGCGCTTCCCGCCAGTATGAACTTGGTTCCTATCTCCCCGTACTCGGAGACGAAGCTCTCGTCCAGGAGGCCAACGGGCTCGTCCCTCTCCTCATCTATCACGACGTAGTTGACCTCCTCGGGTATCATGCTAAGGTTCGAGAAGTAGTACTCGTAGAGGGGCCCTGACCTCGAGGGCTTCATCACAGCCCCCTCCCTGTACCTGACGAGCGGCGGCTTCCTGTTCGCCATGTAATCTATCAGCCTGTTCAGCTCATCGTAGGAGAGGCCCCTGTATGGATATGTCTCCCTGAGTATCCCGTAAATCTCGTCAACCTTCATCACAAGGCTCTCCATGATCATTCCAGCTATCTGCTGCATCATGACGTCGTAGGGCTTCTCTGGTATTATTATCGGCTCAACGGTTCCCTCGGAGCCCATCCTTGCCAGCACGGCAGCTTCAAGGGCATCGTCCGAGTCCTGAACTATTATCACCCCCCTGCTGACCTTCTGAAGGCTGTGCCCGCTCCTTCCGGTCCTCTGTATGAGCTTCGATGCCTGCCTGGGCGAGTTGTACTGGACTATTAGGTCCAGGTCCCCTATGTCGATCCCGAGCTCAAGGCTGGACGTGCATATGACCCCTGAAACGTTCCCGTGCTTTATCCCGAGCTCCGCGCTGCTCCTGCTCTCAGCGGAAAGGCTGCCGTGATGTATTGCGACCGGATAGCCTGGGTCAACTATCCTTATCTTGCTGGCGAGGGACTCGGCCTCGCTCCTGGTGTTGGTGAATATCAGGGCCTTCTTGCCCCTTACCTCCTTCAGGAGCTCCTGAAGCCTCACGTACAGGTCGGGAAGGAGGGGGCTATCCACCTCCTCCTTCGCCCTGTGGTATATTATCTTGAAGGAGAAGGCCTTCCTCGGAAAGGCCGAAACTACCCTTATTTCCCTTCCCCTGCCAACCAGGAACCTCGCGACCTCCTCAGCGTTTCCTATCGTGGCCGAGAGGCCAACTATCTGCAGGGGCCTCTGCGCAAGCCTCTCGAGCCTCCTCAGGCTAACCACCAGCTGCGTCCCCCTTTTGTCGTTGGCCAGCTCGTGCACCTCGTCTATCACCACGTGCCTCACGCCTCTGAGGAGCTCCCTGAGCCTCCTTGCAACCAGGATTATCTGAAGCGTCTCTGGCGTCGTTATAAGAAGGTTCGGGGGAGCGAGGACCTGCTGCCTCCTCTCAGCCTTCTCCGTGTCCCCGTGCCTCACAGCCATCCTGAGGTCCAGCTTCTGGGCCCACCAGCTGAGCCTGTCAAGGAGGTCCCTGTTAAGGGCCCTCAGGGGGGTTATGTAGAGCGTGGATATCCCCTTCCTCTCCTCCCTGAGCATGAGATCGAATATAGGCAGCATGGCCGCCTCGGTCTTTCCGGAGCCCGTTGGGGATATCAGGAGGGCGCTCTCCCCTCTCAGTATAACTGGAATCGCCCTCTCCTGGATCTCTGAGGGCGCAAGGAGTCCCCTGGCCCTTGCAAGGCTCCTTATGGGCTCGCTAAGGAGGTCGAAGGCAGAGCTGGAGGACATCCCTGCTCTATCTGCATGCCTTTTTATATAATGGTATTGGAAACATTCAGCGCTGAACGATCCGTTCAATCCGGCGCCCTTTTGCACGATCCTTGCACTCTGAGGCCATTAATGGCCCGATGATTTCACAGCAAGGATTTAAATGGAGGGCTCCAGATGACTGTCATGTACAGCTGCACGTACAGGCACGTGCTCTCCATAATATCTTCCCTGGGATCGGTTGAGCTCTTCCCGCACAACATCTACGGCAGGTACTCCCCTGCAGTGGCCAGGAAGCTCGACAGGGATCCGAAGGAGATCTCGGAGAGCATAGAGACCGGAATAAACGAGGGAAAGCTCAGGCTGAAGCCGACCTACTCAACACTGAAGTGCCCCTCATGCGGATCCCCTGACCCGGTCGTGAGGATAAGCTGCCCGAGGTGCGGCTCGCCCTTCGTGGTCTTCTCGGGGGAGACATTCAGGTGCAGCTCCTGCGGCCTGACGGGAAGCGCCATCGAGGCCCTCTCGTTCATGTGCAGGACGTGCGGGAGCGTGTACAGCCTCTCAGGCTCAGCGCTCACGTCCCTCGGGTCTGTGGAGCCGGTAGCCCCGGACGACTATCTTGAGAGGATAGCCGAGGTCCTCGAGGGCGCTGGAGTTGAGCACAGGAGGTGCGCAGAGGTCAGGGGGGTCAGCGGCGTCCTGCACGTCTTCGACTTCTACTTCGAGCTGAACGGGAAGAGGTACGCCATAGACGTTTTCAGGGACGAGGAGGCGGTGGACGTGAGGGAGCTGATGAAGGACCTCGTCAAGGCCTACGACGTGAGGATAGACATGATGTACTTCCTGGCCGTGCCTAGGCTGAGCGTGAACCTGGACCCGAACGTCAGGTACTTGAAGGTAATCGAGGGCAGGCCGGAGGAGGCGCTGAACGTCCTTAAACAGAGTTTAGAGATAGTCGTAAAAAAGTGAACTTAAGTTAATAAAATATGATATTTTAAAAATCAGGTTCAAACTACTTGGTTAAAGCTTATAAGTGGTTTATATTTAAGTAGGGAGTAATGCCGTACGTCGTAGAGAACGGAGCCAAGAGGCCCAGGACCATTTCAGTTCAGGACGTGCTCTCCTCGCTCAGGACTGTCAAGTTCGTGAACATGCAGTTCGTTGACGTGAGGGGCAAGCTGCAGCACTTTACAGTTCCATCGTACGAGATAAGCGAGAGCTCCCTGAGGGAGGGCTTCCCGAAGATAGACGGCAGCAGCATAGTAGGCTTCACGTCTATAGACGACTCGGACCTCGTATTCCTGCCAGATCCATCTACCTATGCAGTTATACCGTGGAAGCCGGAGGAGGCCAGGATGATCGGCGGGGTTCTCTACAGGATGGGCTCGAGGAGGCTCGAGACAGACACAAGGCACGTGGCGGAAATGGTTCAGGAACACCTGAGCGAGCAGGGGCTTACCGCGTTCTTCGGCCCCGAGGTCGAGTTCTTCGTCTTCGATTACGTGAAGTTCAGCGCAAGCTCGGGAAGCATGCAGTACTACGAGGTGATCTCGGCTGAGTCCCCAAGCTCGGAGAGCCCCCTGAAGATGAGGGAGAAGGAGGGGTACTACCCGGAGGCCCCGGTGGACACGCTATCGGATTTCAGGAGCAGGGTCTCGGAGCACCTTCTCTCGTTCGGATACGTTCCCATAATACATCACCACGAGGTTGCCCCACTGGGCCAGGTTGAGATAAACTTCGAGAAGGACACCCTGATAGGCGCTGCCGATGGAATAGTCACGCTCAAGTACGTGGCCACCAACGTTGCAAGGTCGATGGGCAAGTACGCAACGTTCATGCCAAAGCCAGTCTTCGGGGAGAACGGGAGCGGCATGCACGTCCACGTTAGCCTCTGGGAGGGAAGCGGATACATCGCAAAGAGGAACCTCTTCTACGATCCAGCTGACGAGTACGCGGAGCTCAGCCAGACTGGCAGGTACTTCGTGGGAGGGCTTCTTGAGCACAGCAGGTCGCTCGCGGCCATAGTTGCGCCGTCCACAAACAGCTACAAGAGGCTCGTGCCGGGATACGAGGCCCCAACCTTCATAGCGTGGAGCAGGGGGAACAGGAGCGCTAACGTAAGGATACCCATTTACAGAAGGGGAAGGCCGGAGGAGAAGAGGGTCGAGTTCAGGACCCCGGACCCAAGCTGCAACCCCTACCTTGCCCTCTCGGCGGTGCTTCTTGCAGGGCTGGACGGAATAAGGAGGAAGGTGGAGCCAGGGATGCCGGTCGACAGGAACCTGTACGAGCTGGAGGAGAGGGAGCTCGTGGAGCTGGGAGTGAGGAGGCTGCCGGGAAGCCTCATGGAGGCCCTTGAGGAGCTGAAGTCAGACAGCCAGTACCTGAAGCCGTTCTTCAGCGACGCCCTGCTCGAAAGGTACATCGAGATAAAGACAAAGGAGTTCAGGGAAGTGGAGGCCAGGCCGCACCCATACGAGTTCAAGCTTTACTTCGACTTCTGAGCGCCATGGGCCCGTTATGAAGTAGCAGGACGAGCTTCCTCAAAGTCCAGGAACTCGGGCTCCCTGCTCTTCACGAACGTTCTCTCCCTGAGCTCCCTGAACGCGGCCTCGAGCTCATCCTCGGTGTTCATGTCAAAAGAACGACAAGCCTCGCCCTTCAGGGCGGGGAGGAGGTCAGGATTCCTCCATCGATCTCCACCACGGGAACGCTCCTGGAGCGTATGGACCTGTAAACAGGGTTTATCATCTTCATGCGAGACGGCAGGTTGATCCAGAGCTGAAAGCCCTTCACGGCTCCCCTGCTTCTCAGTATATGCGCGCCATCGCTTCGCCCAACCTGTCCCGGCATCTCCTGATGGAAGATCCCGCTACCGGCGGTCACCCACTGAAGCTCACCTGGCCCGACGACGCCCCTGTTTCCCATGCTGTCCTGCTAGGATTTTTGATTTTCATAAGATTTTTTCAAAACAATGATACGATAAGTGTAAAAGCTACCTTACTTTAAAAAATCGTTGAGCTCAATGGAAGGAATCAGAGCCATAAACATAGTAGGAGAAAGCGGCACTGGGAAAACAAGAACCGTAGAATTTATTGTAAAAAAACTCGCTGAAGAAGGCAAGAAAGTAGGAACTGTCAAGCACATACATTCGAACGATTTTTCTCTGGATAAAAAAGGAAAGGATACATGGAGACATCTAAAAGCAGGAGCTTCCTTAGTTATGGCTGTAACAGAAAGCGAAATAATAACCATAAAAAGGATTGAAACAAAAAGCATCTCTTATGAAGATTTAATGAGGATGTTTGAAGGCCAAACAGATTATTTAGTTATAGAAGGTTTTAAAGAAGTGAAACCATCTGGCTCAATGATAAGAATACTCTGTGTTTCAGAACAAAAGCAGATAGAGGCGTTCATAAAGAACTTTGGAAAGCCTGACTTGATAGTTAGCTATAACATAAAGGGCTTGAAAGAGGTAAACGGCATACCGGTGATTTTTATGCCTGATGAAGCCGAAAGGCTGTACAAGTTTCTCAAGGAACGAGTTTAAGTATAAAAAATGTATATTTTAGAATTGTTTTTAAACATTAATGTATTATATTATATATTATAACAATGCTTGAACTTTCGATAGCTATACTGGCAGGTGGTAAAGGCTCAAGAATTGGAACGGAAAAAGCCTTTTTAAGAGTAAACGGCGTTCCGTTAATAAAGCTTATTTATGACAAACTTTCGCCACTTTCAGACGATATCATGGTTATAATAGGCAATAAAAGCGCTGAAGAGTTCAAAAACCTGCTTCCTGCGTCAGCAAAAATACTTAATGATTATTACTATACGATGAGCCCTGTCGGCGGATTAATAACGGCCGCGTTAAGCGCCACTAAACCTTACTTCGCTGCCGTCGCTGTTGACATGCCGCTTATAAACCCAAAAATAATCGAGAAGCTATATTTCATGGCCCAAGGTCACTCGGCGGCAATTCCTGTACTTAAAGATGGGACGCTTGAAGTTCTTTGTGCGGTTTACAGCCGTGAAGCCGTAAAAAAACAAAAGGCTGATTTCGTAAGATCTTTAAAGGAACTTGCAAGAAGATTGCCGGATCCATTGTTTGTAGATGCAGAAAGCTTAAGGGATATTGACAGCGAGCTTGAAAGCTTTTTTAACGTTAACACGAAGGAAGACTTTAGCGCTCTGCTTGAAAAGCTTCAAAGGTCTGTAGGTCAAAAACAGCAATGAGCTTAAAAATACAAGTCAGATAAACTCTGCAAGCTTCTTTGCGTTGACCCATGTTTTTACAAGTCGTATGATCCTGCACCCAGCTTTATAATCAGTCCTTTCTGATCAGAAATCGATAATCCTATTCTGTTTAGCTTTTCAGTAATATTTCCCAGCGTTGTTAAGTTTTTATTCTTAGACCAAAGCTCTTTAGAGGCTTGCTAAACGGTTCGTTCTCATAGATAAAAAAGATATTTTATTTTTTGTTAAAACTTAAAGCAGCAAAGGCTTTTCGTTCATTTTTATTCTAACTGTGCCGTAGAGTTCAAGCTTTTCAAGCGTGCTCTTTTTCAACTTTTTCGGTCTGTATTTGATAAGCGGTAAACGTTATTTTTCAATTTATTACTGTTGCTGTGCTTATATCCTGTATTTTTATCCTGAGATTTCAAAAGTGACTTCAGCTGTGCTTTTAGTTCCTTCTATAGCCTTTATTATGCTGGTTATACAAGGTTCTTCCTGGCTTGTAGTTTATTTCCGTTAAACAAAGTTGTAAACATATGAAATTGTCTTAAGCTGTGCAGGAAGTTCCTTTCCATAAAAGCTGTACAGTTATCCTATCACCTTTTTTATATTCTTTGTTTCTTTCAAGATAACCGAAAGCGTCTGCCTTTGCCAGCTCACTGTACAACCCTGTGCCCCACCTTAAGGGATAAGCCATGTTACCGGAAATTTTGAAAAGAAATGTTGAGTTCATGCTGTGCTTGACTTCAATATCTTCCCCAAGCTCTACTTCCACGTATTTCCTTAGCTCTGAACCGATCATCCTCGAGATTATATGAAGCCCTTCAGCATTAAAAACTGCGGCAGCAGAAACAACCCTCCCGGGAAGCGCCATAACAGGCTTTCCGTTAACGATACCTAAACCTCCTCTCTTTATTACGTTAGTCTGTACGCCTTCATAAAGAAGCTCGCCGACTTCAGATATAGCTCTTTTTGTATAGTCTTTCTTACCTACAGAAGACCCACCTATTGTAAATATAAGATCGCAGTCTTTTGAGGCGTCCAGGATTGTCTGTTTGATCTTTTCAAGATCGTCTTTTATTAACTGATATCTTTTTTCAGCAAAAGGGAGGAGACTCATGATCATTGGGGCAATTGAATCCCGTACCCCTTCATCATAATTATACGGCACGAGCTCGTCCCCGATAGAAATAATCGCTACACATGGTTCAAAAACTTCTACAGAATTGACGCCAGAGGCTATAAAAAGAGGTATGTGATAAGGACACACAAAGCTCCCCTTCTTAAGCAGAATTTCTCCCTTTTTTATGTCTTCTCCGGCCTTCTCTATATCTTTCCAGAGCTTTGGTTCCCTTGCAGGGTAAAGTCTGTTGTCAATTACTTTTGCTTCTTCTATTCTCACTATCGAATTTGCGCCTTCTGGAACTTTCATTCCTGTCATGACGTATGAGGCCTGACCTTTCTTTAGCTCAGTTGCATCGTTGACTATCTCATAGCTTTGACCTTCGTACACGTTTACAGCAAAGCCATCCTGTGCCGCTATGTCGTGCTCTGGTATATCGTTCTGGCTTAAAACATCCTCTGCTACGATCATGTTCAGAGAACTCAAAACATCAACTTTTTTTGTTTTAATGGATTGAAGCTTTAAACCTTCTATTATGTTTTCAACGGCTTCATACTTTATCAGAGGCATGGTTTATTATGATAGGAATCGTTTATACGTTTATCGGAAAAACGCGATTTAACGTTCAAAAAATTGTCAAAGCCCGTCCACTGCATACAAACGTATTATAAAGGGATTGCTTCTTAAACGTTTTAACGCTTTATAAAGGATTCGCTAGTAACGTTTATTAACGCTTTATACAGAATTCTGAGTAAGGTGAGAATGTGTGATAGACAGTGCCACAGATTTAATAATCGTAATAGTTGTAGCGATAGTTCTTTTTGCTGGGGTGAATAAGATACCCGAAATATTCAGATCACTGGGAAGGGCTAAAGGCGAGTTCAAGAGAGGGGAACTGGAAGCAGAAATGGAGCTAAAGCAGATGATTCAAACAAATACGGGTCAATCTAAGGAGCAGAAGATTGAGGAGCTTCAGAAGCAGATAGCAGAACTGCAGAAACAGCTAGAGGATCTGAAGAAAGAAGATAAAACAACGAGCTGAAATGCTCGGAAGCCTTACCGACACCCTCATACTTGTTTTTGTAGTTATATTGCTGTTAGGAGGAGAAGAAGATCTTTCTGACACTTTCAGAAAAGTCGGTAAGTGGTGGGGAGAACTGAGGAGGTCAGAAGAAGAGTTCAGAAAGGAGTTAAAAAAAGAGCTTGGGGACATAGACGTTAATTATTCTTTTACTGATAACAGCAATTTTGACAGGAGCTTTAAAGGTTATACGAGCAATCAGGATATAAGGGTTCAGGAGCTGGAAAGGCAGGTCAGAGAGCTCCAGGAAGAAATAAAAAGGTTAAAGAAAGAAAATGGAGAAAACTGAGCAGGAATACAGCGAAAGGCCATTAGTTTCCCACATAACAGAGCTTCTTAGGAGGCTCAGGACCATACTGGTTGTCCTGGCGCTTGTTTTCTTTGTATCTTTTGCGTTCGGTGTAAAGATGATAAGTTATGCAGGTTTCACGATACCCGTTCCTTATCCCAGCATTTATTCAAGCATATCAGATTATGTCATAAAAGCATTCATATACAACGAGCTGCCAAAGGGCATAATCCTGATAAACGTGAACACTTTTGACACTCTGTTCGCTTCCTTATACGTTTCTTTTTTTCTTTCCCTTTTTATTGCTGTGCCAGTAGCCATCTATGAGATGTGGGCCTTTGTCGCACCTGGCCTCTACAAGCATGAAAAGAAGGTGATAAAGCTGGTCGTGCTTCCAGCGGCAGCGCTCTTTGTGGCAGGTGCTTCCTTTGCATATTTTATAATTGTCCCTTTTATGCTGAGGTTTGTGCTCCTGAACGCGAAGATCCTTGGGATAATGCCAACGTTAAGCATAAGGGCTTTCATAAACACAGTAATATCTCTCATGATGGCCACGGGCATAGCCTTTGAGTACCCGATGGCCATGGTTGTTCTTACTTATATGGGGACAGTTTCTGCAAAGAGCTGGAAGAGCGGATGGAGGTGGGGAGTCATGGGGGCGTTCATAATTGCCTGGATTATTTCGCCTGGTACAACCGGCGGTATAATCGAAATAACAATAGGTTTGATGCTTTCAGGACTTTACTTTGTTGGCGTAGCAGCAGCTT